>NZ_JBEUJO010000004.1:0-519026 GCF_043356435.1 Salmonella sp. SJTUF15591
TCTCCTGAAGGAACGTTGAAGACGACGACGTTGATAGGCCGGGTGTGTAAGCGCAGCGATGCGTTGAGCTAACCGGTACTAATGAACCGTGAGGCTTAACCTTACAACGCCGAAGATGTTTTGGCGGATGAGAAGACGATTTTCAGCACTGATTCCGGATTTTCGGGAACGAAAGATAAAAGATTCGTTTCCGGCAACAGAATTTGCCTGGCGGCACTAGCGCGGTGGTCCCACCTGACCCCATGCCGAACTCAGAAGTGAAACGCCGTAGCGCCGATGGTAGTGTGGGGTCTCCCCATGCGAGAGTAGGGAACTGCCAGGCATCAAATTAAGCAGTAAACTGATGTAAAAATCAGTGGTTGTAAAAGAATTCGGTGGAGCGGTAGTTCAGTTGGTTAGAATACCTGCCTGTCACGCAGGGGGTCGCGGGTTCGAGTCCCGTCCGTTCCGCCACTTATTAAGAGCCCTGAGCATTAGCTCAGGGCTTTTTCTTTGCATGTCATTTAATTATTGCTCAATTCGCAAAAATCCTCTGCATTTCTCGCTCTTTTTCTGCAAAGCGCTGAAGGTCATAATCCCCTCAGTTAACGAACATAGTGATTAAAAAGAGGAATTCTATGACTATCCCTGCATTCGGTTTAGGTACTTTTCGCCTGAAAGACGACGTGGTTATCGCTTCTGTTAAAACGGCGCTTGAACTGGGCTACCGTGCTGTCGACACTGCACAGATCTATGATAATGAAGCGGCTGTTGGACAGGCGATTGCTGAGAGCGGCGTACCGCGTAGCGAGCTGTACATCACCACCAAGATCTGGATTGAAAACCTTAGCAAAGACAAGCTAATCCCAAGCCTGAAAGAGAGCCTGAAAAAACTGCGTACCGAATATGTCGATCTGACGCTGATCCACTGGCCATCTCCGGGTGATGCCGTGTCTGTCGAAGAATTTATGCAGGCATTGCTGGAAGCTAAAAAACAAGGGCTGACTCGCGAAATTGGCATTTCAAACTTCACCATTCCGTTGATGAAAAAGGCTATTGCCGCGGTGGGCGCAGACCATATCGCCACCAACCAGATTGAGCTATCTCCGTATCTTCAGAATCGTAAGGTGGTTGACTGGGCGAAAGCGCACGGTATCCATATCACCTCTTATATGACGCTGGCATACGGTAAGGCGCTGAAAGATGAAGTGATTGCGCGCATTGCGGCTAAACATAATGCGACCCCGGCGCAGGTTATTCTGGCATGGGCAATGGGTGAAGGTTACTCCGTGATCCCTTCATCCACCAGGCGTGAAAACCTGGCAAGCAACTTGCTGGCGCAGGACCTGCATCTGGATGCCGAAGATAAAAATGCGATCGCGGCACTGGATTGCAACGATCGTCTGGTTAGCCCGGAAGGACTGGCTCCTGCCTGGGATTAATTACCCGATCCTTTGTACCTTTACCCCTCTTTCACAGCTCCTGCGGGGGCTGTTCTTATATATTCGCTCAAAAAGTCGATAAATGCCCGAATGCGTGTGCTGACGGCGCGATCGCTGTAGTAAACGGCGCTGAAAGGCATTTCTACCGGCAGACGTTTATCGGCCAGCAGTTCCACCAGTTCTCCCCGCGCGATCTCTTTATCAATCATATAATCTGAAAGACATGCAATGCCGTTACCGTTCAGGCAAAGTTGTTTTAACGTTTCCCCGCTATTGGAAGAAATCCCACATTCAACCTCATGGAGCTGCCCATCGCTACAGGCTATTGGCCAGGTATTGAGCGAAACAGGTTCTGAGAACCCCAGGCACAGATGCCGTTTTAACTCTTCAACGGTCTCTGGCTTGCCAAAACGGGCAATATAATCCGGTGAAGCGATAATCTTACGATAACTGGTAAATAACGGACGCGCGCGCAGACTTGAATCTGTCAACGTGCCTGCGCGTATCGCAACATCCACTTTTCGTTCAATAAGATTGATGAACGTTTCGGAGGAGACAAGAGACAACGTTATTTCCGGATACCGTTCACGAAAAGGTTTAATCAGCGGCATCAGGAAATGCAGCATTACCGGCGTTGCCGCATCGATACGCAGTAAGCCGCGTGGGGTATTACGCGACTCCATGATTTCCGTTTCTGCGGCGGCCATTTCTTGCAGTATCTGCTGCACACGCCTGAAGTATCGCTCTCCTTCTTCAGTCAGGCTCAGCTGTCGGGTCGTACGATTAAGCAGACTGACGCCGAGCTTCATCTCCAGCTTTTTAACTGCCCGGCTGACAGCGGAATTGGCCTGTCCAAGCTGCTCTGCCGCCCGGCTGAAGCTGCCGCTTTCCACGACAGCGACAAAAATTGCGAGTTCTTCGGAGGTGGCTTTCATTTTTGCTCCTGAAGCAAAATTAAATTGATATTTTGGCTATTTTTGTCATTAAAACATCCAGGCATACTGCGTGTCATCTGATTACTGCTGTTATGGAGTTATGTATGCCTCTCGCTTTATTTGCACTGACAATAAGTGCTTTCGCTATCGGTACGACTGAGTTTGTGATTGTCGGCCTGGTGCCGACCATTGCTCAACAACTGGCTATCTCGTTACCTTCCGCCGGAATGCTGGTTTCAATCTATGCGCTGGGTGTGGCTATTGGCGCGCCGGTGCTGACCGCGCTGACCGGACGCCTGCCGCGTAAACAGTTACTGGTCGCGCTGATGGTCTTGTTTACGGCGGGGAATTTGCTGGCATGGCAGGCACCGGGCTATATGACATTAATCGTCGCCCGTCTGCTGACGGGCCTGGCGCACGGCGTGTTCTTCTCGATTGGATCTACCATCGCGACAAGTCTGGTGCCAAAAGAGAAAGCGGCTTCTGCGATCGCTATTATGTTTGGTGGTTTAACGGTAGCGCTGGTCACGGGCGTTCCGCTGGGCACATTTATCGGTCAGCATTTTGGCTGGCGTGAGACCTTCCTTGCGGTATCACTGTTAGGGGTGATTGCGCTGATGAGCAGTCAACTGCTGATCCCTGCCAATATTCCCGGTCGGGCGGCCGCCAGCATTCGTGACCAGGTGAAAGTACTGACTCATCCTCGTCTGTTGCTGATTTACGCCGTTACGGCGCTGGGCTACGGCGGGGTATTCACGGCATTCACCTTCCTGGCGCCAATGATGCAGGATCTGGCGGGATTCTCCCCGGCAGCAGTAAGCTGGATCCTACTGGGTTATGGCGTATCTGTGGCTATCGGCAATATCTGGGGTGGTAAACTGGCGGATAAGCATGGCGCCGTGCCGGCGCTGAAATTCATTTTCGCCGCGCTGTTTGTTCTGCTGATGGTCTTCCAGGTGACGGCCTCCACGCAGTATGCCGCGCTGGCTACCATTCTGGTGATGGGGATCTTTGCCTTCGGTAACGTACCGGGGTTGCAGGTCTACGTGGTACAGAAAGCGGAACAATTCACGCCTAATGCAGTAGATGTGGCGTCAGGTCTGAACATTGCGGCGTTTAACATTGGTATTGCGCTGGGTTCCGTGATTGGCGGACAAACGGTGGCGCATTACGGTTTGGCGCAGACGCCGTGGATTGGCGCCCTCATTGTTCTGGTGGCTTTCCTGCTGATGGGCGTCAGCGGACGTCTTGATAAACCTGTACGCATTGCTCTGGAGTAAATTATTGATGTAAGCGCCTACTTACAAAACAAACTGCAATTGTTCGTTGAAAGTGAGTGCTAAAATCCCTATAACAGAAGAACCAGTCCGGTTGAGGACTGGTTGACGTTACAGAGGTTTGAAAGTCAAAAGTGCGAAAAAACACCTATGCGATGCGCTATGTTGCCGGACAGCCCGCCGAGCGGATTTTGCCGCCAGGGTCGTTTGCGAGCATTGGCCAGGCATTGCCCGCCGGGGAACCGCTAAGCAGTGAAGAGCGGATCCGTATCCTCGTGTGGAATATATTCAAGCAGCAGCGAGCCGAATGGTTATCGGTGCTGAAGAACTACGGCAAAGATGCGCATCTGGTCCTGTTGCAGGAGGCACAGACGACGCCTGAACTGGTACAGTTTGCCACCGCTAACTATCTTGCCGCCGACCAGGTTCCCGCTTTTGTATTACCTCAGCATCCGTCTGGCGTCATGACGCTTTCTGCCGCCCATCCTGTTTACTGCTGCCCTTTACGGGAAAGAGAACCAATTTTACGTTTGGCGAAATCAGCCCTGGTGACGGTATATCCCTTGCCGGATACCCGTTTATTAATGGTAGTAAATGTTCATGCGGTAAATTTTAGTCTGGGCGTGGACGTATACAGTAAGCAGTTACTTCCGATCGGCGACCAGATTGCGCACCATAGCGGCCCTGTCATTATGGCGGGTGATTTTAATGCCTGGAGCCGCCCACGTATGAATGCGTTGTACCGCTTTGCACGTGAGATGTCGCTGCGCCAGGTGCGTTTCACTGACGATCAGCGCCGTCGTGCGTTTGGACGACCGCTGGATTTTGTTTTTTATCGTGGTTTAAACGTGAATGAAGCCTCCGTACTGGTGACGCGCGCTTCCGATCACAATCCGCTACTCGTTGAATTCAGTCCCGGCAAACCTGAGCAATAAAGGTGCGTCAGGTCTGCCGTGGGGCAGGCCTCTTCGGGTGCTGCCCTCTATTTTTCTCATAACAGAAGGGCACTACCATGACAACGCATTCCCATCATGACAATGTTGAAAAGCAGTTTGGTTCACAGGCGAACGCCTATTTACATAGCGCCGTTCACGCATCGGGTCGTGACTTAGCGCGGCTGGCGCAAAGGCTGTCTGATTTTTCCCACGCGAACGTACTGGATATGGGATGTGGAGCTGGACACGCGAGTTTTGTCGCTGCGCAACATGCCAACTCGGTCGTGGCATACGATTTATCCGCCAGCATGCTTGAGGTTGTCGCTGGAGCGGCGGAAGAAAGACATTTAAGTAATATTACTCTCCGCCAAGGCTATGCCGAAAAACTGCCCTTTGAAGATGCATCGTTTGAGGTGGTGATTAGCCGCTATTCCGCGCATCACTGGCACGACGTTGGTCAGGCATTGCGTGAGGTTTATCGTGTATTAAAACCCGGCGGCGTGCTGATTATCATGGATGTCATGTCGCCTGGACATCCTGTACGCGATATCTGGCTGCAAACGGTGGAGGCGTTACGCGACACGTCGCATGTCCGTAACTATTCCAGTGGTGAATGGCTGGCGATGGTCAATAATGCGATGCTGGTAACGAATACCGTGATAACCGATCGTTTATCGCTGGAATTTCGCTCATGGGTAACGCGGATGCGTACGCCAGCGCCGTTGGTTGAGGCGATTCGATTATATCAGGCGAGCGCCCCGGTAGAGGTGAAGCGTTATTTTGAGTTGCAGGATGACGGCTCGTTTAGCAGCGATACTATCATGCTGGAAGCGCATAAAGCGGTATAGCAATTTAAAAGGCGCCGGGGGAAGCGGCGCCTTTTGGCTTTTTCGTTGGACAATATCAGGAGTCTGGCGTGCTATTGTCCTTCACAAACAACGTAAGCTGATCGCCCGGTTGTAGATTATCCGTATCATGGTTCCAGCGCATCACATCTTTGATATTCACCCCGTGACGTCTGGCGATACTGGAAAGCGAATCGCCTTTACGGACACGATAGGTAATGCTATCGCTATTGTTTGCCAGTCGTTGCGCGCTGCTGCCAGCGCCTACGGTCAGGCTTTGCCCGATTTTCAGGCGCGAACCACGCAGGTTGTTCCACTGCTGCAAGTCCTTCGTGCTTACGCCAAGCCGCGAAGCAATACCGGAAAGCGTATCGCCAGAGCGCACCTTATAGCTACGGCTATTCAACGGCGTATTGTCGGCGATCAGTTGGGACTGAACGGCGTCAATCTCACCGGAAGCCAGCGACTCACGCAACTGCTCGGCATGCTTTTTGGGCACCATAACATATTGCGGACCGCTTACGCCTAAGGTAGACCCTTTTACACCGGCATTAAACGTCTTCAGCTTGCTGATAGACATGCCCGCCATATCCGCAACCTGCGCCATTTCAACTGGACTGTTTAAACGAACTCGTGCCAGCGCTCGGCTTTCATCTGTTGTTGGCAGACGTACGCCGTAGCGTTTGCTGTTTTTGAGAATTTCACTCAATGCCAGCATCTTAGGTACGTAGAGTTTCGTTTCTCTGGGCAAAGAAAGCGACCAGAAATCCGTCGGTTTTCCACGCGCTTTGTTTGCTTTAATTGCCCGCATAACACGGCCTTCGCCGCTGTTATACGCTGCAACGGTTAACAGCCAGTCGCCGTCAAACATTTTGTTCAGACGCTGCATCATGTCTAACGCGGCGGTCGTAGAGGCTACAACATCGCGACGCGCGTCATAATTACGGGTCTGCTTTAAACCATAATTGCGCCCTGTGCTCGGTATGATCTGCCAGATGCCTGCGGCATTGGCGCCAGACGTTGCGTGAGGATCAAAAGCGCTCTCCACTATGGGTAGTAGTACCAGCTCCATAGGCATGTTACGTTTCTTAACCTGCCCCGCTATCCAGTACATATACGGCTCTGCCCGTAAAGTTACATCGTGGAGATAGCTCTTATTGCGTAAATACTTCTGTTTCTGTTCGCGAATCCGGCTGTTTTCCGGAATTCCCATCTTTAGCTCGTCGCCAATGAAAGCCCACAAGTCCTGATCTGGCGCGATAGACGTTCCGTCGTCCATCCATCGTGCCTGACTCGTAAACTTTCCTGCTTCCCCTTGACCAGCTGCAGAAAGGCTCTGTGCGTGCTGTTGGACGTTGCCAGTGTTCTGAGACGTCTGGCACCCCACAAGCAGGACAGAGGCGAGTAATATCGCTTTTGCCTTCATGTGTGTGTCAATAGTTGCTTAAAAGACGACCGATCATAACGGCGAAGTTAGCGAATGACAAGTAAGAATTATCAGAACGTGTCTTTCTTTGACCTTAACCATGCAAAACGCGCTTCTGGTTGTTGCAATATTGTTTCTTTGTTTATTTCGTTAATTAAATCAATATCTTCAGTTCTTAAAAAAAGATTAATCTTACGCTCATTTTTAAGAATAACGGGTAATGTCATTTGTTTTTTTACACGTAACTCTTTAACTTTACGATAATATTCATTTATGAACGAATCGTGCGGAAGTATGCTCAATGCGAACTTAATGTTAGCTAAAGTGTATTCGTGAGCGCAGCAAATGAGCGTGTCGTCAGGCAGAGAATTAATTTTCATAAGTGACTGATACATCTGTGATGGCGTGCCTTCAAACAGTCGACCACAGCCGCCGGAAAACAGCGTGTCGCCGCAGAATAAGTAAGGATGGCTAAAGTAACAGACGTGTCCTAACGTGTGGCCCGGCGTGGCAAAAAGAGTAAATTTCTCGCCTAAAACGCGAATAGTATCGCCATCGCCAACAAGATGGGTTGCTCCCTTGTCTTGCGTTTCCGCCGGTCCATAAACCGTCATTTGCGGGAAGTGTTGCAACAGCTCTTTGACTCCGCCAACATGGTCGTGATGGTGATGCGTCAGAAAAATCGCCTCCGGCATCCACTTATGTTCAGCAATGGCCTTTAAGACGGGGGCCGCTTCGCCGGGATCAACAATCACACAGCGGCCTTCATCATTGGTCAGCACCCAGATGTAATTGTCCTGAAACGCGGGAATACTGTTAAGATTCATATATTACCTCTCAAATAATTAGCGGAAGGTTGCGATGAAACCGGCAAGGCTCTCTCAAACTGTCGTTGCGCCCGGATGTTGGGGTGAGTTGCCCTGGGGCAATTACTACCGTGAGGCGCTGGAACAGCAGCTAAATCCGTGGCTTGCAAAAATGTATGGTTTCCATTTGCTTAAAATCGGTAATTTAAGCGCAGAAATCAATTCCGAAGCGTGCGCGGTCTCCCATCAGGTGAATGTTTCATCGCAGGGCTCACCGATGCAGGTTCTGGCCGATCCGCTACACCTTCCTTTTGCGGATAAATCCGTCGATGTTTGTCTGCTGGCGCATACTTTGCCGTGGTGTACCGACCCGCACCGTTTATTGCGGGAAGCCGACCGCGTATTGATTGATGACGGTTGGCTGGTCATCAGTGGATTTAACCCGCTGAGTTTGATGGGGTTACGTAAACTGGTACCCGTTTTACGTAAAACACCGCCCTATAATAGTCGGATGTTTACCCTTATGCGGCAACTGGACTGGCTGTCTTTACTCAATTTTGAAGTGCTACATTATAGCCGTTTTCATGTCTTACCCTGGAAAAAGCAGGGGGGGCGGCTTTTAAATACGCATATCCCGGCGCTGGGCTGTTTACAGCTTATTGTGGCCCGTAAGCGGACCATCCCGCTTACGCTTAATCCGCTGCGACATAATAAAAGTAAAACCCCTATCCGCCAGACCGTTGGCGCCACCCGGCAATATCGCAAACCGGATGGCTAAGCCTCCGCCTGGTAGCCACTATCTTCCTGCGTGGGGTTCATTGCCGCGGCGCGCGCCAGTTCATCACAACGCTCGTTTTCGGGATGGCCTGCATGGCCTTTGACCCATACCCATTTGATCTGATGCTGACCTAACGCAGCATCGAGACGTTTCCAGAGATCGACATTTTTTACGGGTTTCTTTTCCGCTGTTTTCCAGCCGCGTTTCTTCCAGTTATGAATCCATTGGGTAATTCCTTGCCGCACATATTGGCTGTCGGTGCTCAATGTCACTTCGCAATGTTCTTTTAACGCTTCAAGCGCGACGATCGCCGCCATCAGTTCCATACGGTTATTGGTGGTCAGCGTGTAACCTTCACTAAACGTTTTTTCATGACCGCGATAGCGTAAGATAGCGCCATAACCACCAGGCCCTGGATTCCCCAGGCAAGAGCCATCGGTGAAAATTTCTACCTGTTTAAGCATCTCTGGTAGACTTCCTGTAATTGAAATCGATAACAAAACGCAAGTCTGACATAAATGACCGATATGAGCACTGCAATTACACGACAGATTGTCCTCGATACCGAAACCACCGGTATGAACCAGATAGGCGCGCACTATGAAGGTCACAAGATTATTGAGATCGGTGCGGTTGAGGTGATAAACCGTCGTCTGACCGGTAATAACTTCCACGTTTACCTGAAGCCGGATCGGCTGGTGGATCCGGAGGCTTTTGGCGTACACGGCATCGCCGATGAGTTTCTGCTGGATAAGCCGGTTTTTGCTGATGTGGTCGATGAGTTTCTCGATTATATCCGCGGCGCGGAGCTGGTCATCCATAACGCATCGTTCGATATTGGCTTTATGGATTATGAGTTTGGTCTGCTTAAACGCGATATTCCTAAAACCAATACTTTCTGCAAAGTTACCGACAGCCTGGCGTTGGCGCGGAAAATGTTCCCCGGCAAGCGTAACAGCCTTGATGCGCTGTGTTCGCGTTATGAGATAGATAATAGCAAACGTACTTTGCACGGCGCGTTGCTCGATGCCCAGATCCTTGCCGAAGTGTATCTGGCGATGACGGGCGGACAAACGTCCATGACGTTTGCGATGGAAGGAGAGACGCAACGGCAGCAAGGTGAGGCGACCATTCAGCGAATCGTTCGCCAGGCCAGCCGGTTACGGGTCGTTTTTGCCTCTGAGGAAGAGCTGGCTGCGCATGAATCGCGGCTTGATCTGGTGCAGAAAAAGGGCGGAAGTTGCCTTTGGCGGGCGTAATTTATTCCTTTTTAGGCTATAAAAATCATCCTTCGGGCGATTTTTGCAGCAACTGATTCAAAAGGTGAGAAAAAGCGTTGACGGGCGACACCGCAAACCGTAATATTCGCCTCGTTCCCAGCGGGAACATCACGGAGCGGTAGTTCAGTTGGTTAGAATACCTGCCTGTCACGCAGGGGGTCGCGGGTTCGAGTCCCGTCCGTTCCGCCAGATACAAATCTCAGGGTGTTTTTATACATCCTGTGAAGTAAAAAAAACCGCATCACTGTAAAAAGGATGCGGTTTTTTTTCGTCTTCAGCAGTGCCACCGCCTATCGTGGAATCTGACGCAAATGGGCCTACGCCTGGATGACGAACAGGATATTACCGCCACTTCTTTCACTGTCATGGCTATTTTGATCCCACTGGCATTTAAGGCGCGGCCTCATGGCGGTGCTTAACCGGGATCGGGACATGTTCAGCGCAGAAGCAGACTGCGTAATGTTGATGTCACTCAGATAATCACGGAGAACCGCCAGACATGCGCATCATCATTCCAGGGCATCCCACTTCTCCAGCAACTCCACCGGGATCTCATTGATCACCTCCGAGAACCGTTTTCCCACCAGTCTTTCAGCCTGGCGTAACAGTGGGATGGTCGGGCTACTGGGTTCACTGCTCTCAAACCAGCGACGAATGCACCGCAGGCGCTCCAGCGCATCATTACGATCGCGAATTGGCCCCGGTTCAGCATTGTGTGGGAGGGATATACCGGGTGGCGCGTTGACAGGCGGCACATCCTCTGCCCGTGCCGGAACGGCATTATCCATAACCGTGCCTGCGGGGTCTGGCACTGGCGCTGGCGACGGAGGGATTTCCGGTGTGGTTGTCTGTACCACGTCAGGCAGCAGCGCTAACAACTGCCGCAGGCGTGAAAAATCTGGAGCCAGATCGCCTAATGTCTCACGCGCCCACACTTGCAGGCGTTCTGCGCTTTCCTGCGCTTCGCGAAACGCCGCCAGCGGTAATGCCCCACGGGCTTCGAGGTCGGCCAGTTGCTGGCGGACAGATTCGGGGGCCAGCGCATCAGCCGGGCGGGGAGCGGATAACGCGCGCTCGACATCCCGTACCTGCAGGCGCAGGGCGGCGCTGTTTGACAGCGTGATACCGCGAATGTCTGCCATCACGCCTTCGTGATCCAGCAGCGCCGCCAGGGCATTACTGCGCGCCAGCGCCGCATCTTCAATAGATTCTGCGGATGCGCCTTCGCCGGTAAGCAGCTGTGGATGGAGTGCATCGGACCAGATTACGCTCAGTTCTGCCAGTTGCGTGAGCATTTCCGCAAGTCCCTGTGCGCCAGCCTGCTGGATGCGACTGCGCAGCAGCAGGATCAACACCCGGATATCCTTACTGCGCGTGAGCAGACGGCGCGCATCACGCTCAATTTCCGGCCAGTTCACGGCTTCCGGCGTACTGACAAAATCACCATATTGCGCCTCCGCCTGGGGGGCGGCGCGACTGAACAGCAGCAGGTATTCCGGGTCGTACTCCGGATCGGGGCCGCAGGGTTGTGCCGCGCTTACCGGTTTAGTCAGGGACATGTCCATATCATTACTCTCAGTGGGTTAAGCCGTGTTCAGGTTCAAAAATCATGCCTGTCACCGGACGGTCATGCATGGCTTTACCTGCCCAGGCCGTCCAGCCAAGCCGCTGCGCGCCGCCGATCACCGCAGGCGGTGCGGCATGAGGCTTCAACTGCAGCTCAATTTCCCAGCAATATTCAAAACCGATGAACGTACGCACCAGTTCTGTCAGCACGGGCAGATTGTTGCCGCCGGGCAGAAAACGCAGGTAATCCTCCAGCGTGAGCGGGCCGATAATTAGCCGGAATTTGTACTGCATATCCGGTACGGTCTGGCCGATAAGCGCCCCGTTGCCCAGCACCGAAGACTGCGCGGGCGTGCCCAGACGGGTGATTTCATCGTTCGCCACCGTTATCCAGTGCAGGGCGAACTCTTTCACCGCAAAAGGTACGCTGAAATAGTGTGCCAGCGTGGCGGCCAGCCCGTCAGGATTGCGCGATTCGCGTACCAGATGGGCGGAGGCTGCCAGGCGAACATGATCTGACAGCGGGCTTTCGGCGCTTTCCCGTAGATCCTGCCCGCTGAGACTGGCGATATAAAACGCAAAACGGTCGTGTTCCGGTTTGTCCAGCCCGCCACCAGCGGACTGGGCGCTGCGCCATGCCTGCCAGAACTGCGTCAGCCAGCGGTGGTGAAAAATATTGGAAAAATGAACCAGCGTCGGATCGTGACGGCTCTCTGAGCGGTTTAGTGCCAGCTCGGTATAGTGCAGCGGCAACGGGCCGTTTGGCCCCCATAGTCCGAGGCTGTACAGGCTCAGGTGCAGGCGTCCATCCTGCCAGCTGACCTGGGCGATTTCCCGTGGCGCAAAGGTCATCGTCGGCGTCTGTCCCAGACGGAATTTTTCCATCCGTGGCTGCCAGGTACTGCCTGCCGGAGTATCACAGAGCTGGGCATCCACGCGCCGCATCAGGTTCAGGAATCCGTAACGCCAGGGGGTTTTCTGCGCCTGGTTGAGAGCGCCGGTCATACGCTCCCCCGTTGCCCGGTTCTGACCGGCCAGGTCATGACATGCCCGCGTTGCATCGAGTGCAGCGTCATCTGCGAGAAGGTATTAATGGAAACATGGCGGGCAATATAGTGTTCCAGCACCAGACCGAACAGGTAAGGACTGATACCGGAAAATCCTTCTTCGTCCACGGTCAGTTCGCAACTGACGCCCCGGCCATAGACTAACAGGCCGGAGCCGGGCAGGCGGCGGGTCACCGGGGTGGTTTTGCAGCCAATCAGGCTGCGCACCTGGCGCGACTGCGGGCTGTCGTGAGCCGGAATAAACAGATTCAGCAGATCGCGCAGCGCCTGACCGCCGGTACGGTGATCCAGATCGGCCAGCGGCAGATAATTAAACGACAACTGCCGGATCAGCCGCCAGGCCATTTCGCGTTCAGCCAGCGGCGGCTGCGGCGGGCGCGGCGGTCTGATAAGACCCACGCCCGCCACCGGAATCGCCGCATCTACGGTCAGATCATCCCGGCCATTACGTGGAATAAGGCAGGGCAGATCGCGGTTAGTCACCATTGCCGTGACGGTGATATGGCGCAGATTTTCCGGGTAGGGCGCTTCATGCTGATCAACCAGCGAGAGGAAGACTTCCGAGCCGGTATAGGGGGTTCGGGTGCCATAGCGGCGGGCGTTTTCTGACGAGCGGCGCGGTTCACGACGCAGTGAAAAATAACGCCCGTGGTTGCCTTCGTCATTATTACGGGTGTGATACAGCGGACGAAAAATCATCTTCCGTGTGGTTTCCGCTTCCAGGCCTTCGACTTCCTGAACAGAAAACACCTCGTAATCCAGCGGACGGGTACGATCCACCACCAGATGCTGTTCCGTCACGCTGTGAGTGACTTCAATCCGGGTGGTGGTGCGAGGAAACAGGTTGATCACCGGCGTACAGAACAGGCTGAACTGTGCAGCGTCCGTCTGATGAATCAGCCAGTCCGGCGGCAGGCGGTTAAGCAGTATGACAATTTCCGCCACATTGCCCTGCACCTTTTGTAACCCGGCAGACAATCCGGTCGGGGTGAAGAAGTAAAACCGTTCCGGACAGGCGAAAAATTCATGCAGTAGATTATGCCCATGAAACACGTTCCAGGCGAGCGGCAGCAGCCCCTGCCCTGGCTCCAGCCCTTCGTGCGCCACCGGGTGTTGAAGATTCACATTCAGTTCGCCGTCAAAGTGACCGGGTTCTCCGGCCAGTGTGGCGACGGCGCTGGTATGTAGCAGCTCAAACAGGTGTGACGCAATGCGTTCTTCGCCGCAGAGGTAAAAGGGCAGCCGTGCCGGACCGGCCAGCTCGCTGAAAGTCAGTTCCCCGAAGGTTCGCAGGGTGATGCGCAATGCCCCGGCGACATGAATATTAGGCGGCAGATAGCGGTGCAGGGCGGGCATATCCGGCGGCGCGGCGGTCAGGCGTACCTCCTCGATGGACAGCGGCCACAGCGTGACGTCCTGGCTGCTGCGAAACTGGCAGGCGGTATTTTCGCCTTCCGGGATGGGGGAAACGAACGCGGTATCGCGCGGCACGGTGACCCCTTTCGCCAGGTCGCCTTCCTGCGTATCGGGATACAGCTTTACCACTGCCATCGATGGCGTGGGGGTGACGTAATTGGGGCTGACGACTTCCAGTAACCGCTGTGTGAAGCGGGGAAACTCGGCGTCAATTTTTAGCTGAGTGCGGGCGCTCAGAAAGCTGAACGCCTCGATCATGCGTTCCACATACGGGTCGGCAATATCGGTTCCCTGCATCCCCAGTCGGGCGGCAATTTTGGGATGGAGGGTGGCGAACTCAGCACCGGTCTCCCGCAGGTAGCTGAGTTCGCGGTTGTAATACTCCAGTAGCCGTGGATCCATGAATAATGCCCTGTATTAAAAGAACGTAATGCGGCTCAGCTCCATATCCAGCGCGCTGCGTACCAGAAACTCCGTGGGATACGGCTGCGTCAGAATTTGTCCGCGAATTTCAAACTGTAGCGTGTTATAGCTACCCTGCCGGGTTTTATCGAGCAATGGCGTGACCCTGAGTGTGGCGGCGTTCAGCCGGGGTTCGAAACGGATAATGGCGCGCCGGATCGCCTCGCTGATATCGTCCCACTTATGCTCATACATAAAGCTGCCCGCCAGCGGCGGCAGGCCATAGTTGAGCACTGACGCCGCCGCCTGCGGATAGCGCCGGGCGTCGATGTCACCCTCGTGGCTAATGGTATTGAGCAAAAAGGAGAGATCCCGGCGAATGATCTCCTTCAGTTGTACCGGCGTGACGCTGATATCCCGGTCAATTTTCTGATACGGAGCATTGTCACACAGCCGATCAAATAGGGTGGGCAGCAGGTGGTTAGCGGGTGTAAAACGAGACGTGCTCATGCGCCATCGTTTTCCTGAGCATGAAAGGTACAATGGGCCATGTCCAGCAGGCTGATATCGCCGTGGCTGGTCAGCCACACTTTCTGCCCCAGCGCCCGCACGGTGGTTTCGCCGGGGCCGTCCTGCCAGGCGGTTTCCCGGCACAAACGCAGGGCGTCGGATGCACTTTCCGAACCGCTGTAACGGGTAAAGAGCCAGGCGCCGTGCGTATCACCATTCACCAGGGTGATATTAACGGGTTTCCACAGCAGATCGGTCAGGCGCGCCGGTTGCGGCGATTCCAGCGAGCATATTTGCGAAAACGGCAGCCAGATATACACGCCGCCGGTGACCAGCTCAAGTACCGGGCCAAGGCGGGAATCGCTGTCGCTCGCCCAGTCAAATGCGCCGCCGCTCCACTGCCCGCCCGTGTCTGTTATGGCTTCCAGTGCGGTATTACGGTGTTTATCAATCTCACCGGTATCGTCATGACAGGCGAGTGCCGCCAGCAGTGACTCCACCCAAACGGGCTGCGGCAGAAGAAAACCGGGTCGTTGTTCACCCTGAAAAACGGTGTGGCGGAACATTTCGCAGCGAACCAGCTCCCGGTACAGCCGGGCCTCCTGGGTATAATTGGCCTCCATCCTGGCGCATAGCTGAAGCTGGTGTAGCGCCCGCGACCAGTCTCCGGCCACACACAGCAACTGAAACAGGCTGTGGCGGCAGAGCGCTTTCGCCGGATTTTCCCGAACCTGCTGCTCCGCCATCTGAATCCCCTCCGCAATAGAGTATTCCTGTATCAGCGCGGACAGGGTAGCAGGAAGCGTGTCAGTTTTTTTCATGGGCGGTATTTCCATTTTTCTGTGTCGGAGTGATTCGGTAGTGGCTGTCGATGCCAATAATACGATGCTCGCGGCGGGTCAGATCGGGCAGTATCTCGCTATGTGCGGTTTTCCCCGCCTGTTCCGGCGAGAGCAGTTGCAGGATATCGGGCATTGATTCCATCGCCAGCCAGTGCATTTCACCCTCACCGGTCGTGTCCAGCGTATCCAGAATGGCATCAATACCGGGCGCGCCTGCCACCATATCCTGTAACGTGTCGGTGTCGCCCTTTTTATCGTATAACGACGTCAAATCCTGGGTGACAGCGTCTTCATTTCGAGGAAACGGTTTAGGACGGAGGGGCTTTTCCTGCCCGGAGGGCCGCAATGCCTGCTGATATTCCTGGTAAAGCTGGTGTAGCGTGCTATCCGCTTCATGGCCGGTGTAAGAGGACGCGGTTTCCCGGACGGGAATAATATCGAACGGGTTCTGCGGATTGAGCTGTTGTTGTTTAAACCAGTCCAGATCCAGGTACTCAGCAACGGATTCAGATGACTGAACCAACTGAGGAAACGAAACATCGGGACGGGACTCATCATTGGTGCGGGCAAGGCACCAGGATGACAGACCCCATTCAATCGTATCTCCATCATTCAGCCGCATACGGTGATGAGGTTCCATCACCTGCTCATTGACGGCACAGCACAGTTCATCAGAGTGATTAACAATCCACCACGCCTCTTCGTGGCGAACAAGACTGAGCGCGATATCGTCTTTCCCATGTTGCTCAAAAAGCGGAATGTAGGGGGCGGCGGCAGTAAATACGATGTATGTCCCTGCGGGATACTGTGCGTTATCCGTTATACCCTGCGACTGTATTTTCCGTAATTCCCACATGTCTTGTTTCATTATGTCCCTTAAATGTATTTATTTTTCTGGAGGAAACGTTTAGGGAGTTTTAATTCATAAATAATTTTAACTAAATTCATAGGGAGTCATTATTGATGACACCCTTTTTATTATTTTCGTCGTGAATGCATTGTTGTATGCATAGATGTCTTTTTTGAAATATTATTTCTTTTAATTCTGCAATTGCGATTTTTATCTTGCTGTTCATTGATTATTTAATATTAACGGCTTAGTTGCTAATTAGTCCCTGATCTGTATCATTGTTTTGTTTCGATATTTTTTCGAGGCTATCAATAAAGAATTGTTTATATATTTATGTGCATTGATGCATTATTTTTATGAATTTTTATGTCACAAGGCATAACACATGGAAACTCCTGTTTCACGCAGTGCGTTGTATGGAAAACTGGCCGGCCCACTATTCCGGTCGCTGGAATCGGCAACGGCATTTTGCAAACTACGCTCTAATCCCTGGGTTGAGCTGACTCACTGGCTGCACCAGTTAACACAGCAGCCCGATAACGATATTCTCCACGTTCTTCGGCATTACCAGATCCCTCTTACTGATGTGGAGAAAGCGTTACTCCGGCAACTGGATATGCTGCCCGCCGGGGCCAGCGCCATTAGTGATTTTTCTCACCATATCGATCTCAGCGTTGAAAAGGCCTGGATGCTGGCGAGCGTCCGTTACGGCGATAACAAAATTCGCAGCGGCTGGTTGCTGCTGGCCTTGTTGACCACGCCAGAACTGCGTCGGGTACTGAGCAGTATCTGCGCGCCGCTGGCCACGCTTCCGGTTGATGAACTGACTGAAATACTGCCCTCGTTGATCGAAACATCGCCGGAAGCGCAGGAGCGCCCTTACGACGGCTCCGGTCTGGCATCAGCCATTCCCGGTGAAAGCAGTCAGGCGATTCCCAACGGCGGGCAGGACGGTAAATCCGCGCTGGCGAAATACTGTCAGGACATGACGGCACAGGCGCGCGACGGCAAAATCGACCCGGTGACGGGGCGTGAGCATGAAATCCGCACCATGACGGATATTCTGCTGCGCCGTCGCCAGAATAATCCACTACTGACTGGTGAGGCGGGCGTCGGAAAGACGGCGGTCGTCGAAGGTTTTGCCCTCGCGATTGCGCAGGGGGAAGTGCCGCCCGCGCTGCGGGAAGTACGGCTGCTGGCGCTGGACGTTGGCGCTCTGTTGGCCGGAGCCAGCATGAAAGGCGAGTTTGAATCGCGTCTGAAAGGGTTACTGGAAGAGGCCGGGCGCTCGCCGCAGCCGGTTATTCTGTTTGTCGATGAAGTTCACACTCTGGTGGGCGCGGGCGGCGCATCCGGCACGGGCGATGCCGCTAACCTGCTGAAACCGGCGCTGGCGCGCGGCACCCTGCGGACTATCGGCGCCACCACCTGGAGCGAATACAAGCGCCATATTGAGAAAGATCCGGCGCTGACCCGGCGTTTTCAGGTGTTGCAGATTGCCGAACCGGAAGAGATCCCCGCAATGGAAATGGTACGTGGTTTGGTGGATACGCTGGAAAAACACCATAACGTACTGATTCTGGATGAGGCGGTACGTGCGGCGGTACAGCTTTCTCACCGCTACATTCCCGCCCGGCAGTTGCCGGATAAGGCCATCAGCCTGCTGGATACCGCCGCGGCCCGCGTGGCGCTGACGCTGCACACGCCGCCTGCCAGCGTACAGTTCCTGCGCCAGCAGCTAAAAGCGGCGGAAATGGAACGGTCGCTGTTGCAGAAGCAGGAAAAAATGGGGATTCAGTCAGATGAGCGGCGCGATGCGCTGACGGCGCGAATTTTCTCGCTCAACAATGAACTGACTGCATCCAGCTCCCGCTGGCAGCGGGAGCTGGAACTGGTACATACGTTGCAGGAACTGCGTGTCGCAGAGTCTGATGCTGATGACAAAACCACGCTGCAACAGGCCGAAACGGCGCTAAGGGAGTGGCAGGGCGACGCGCCGGTGGTGTTCCCGGAAGTCAGCGCGGCGGTGGTCGCGGCGATTGTCGCCGACTGGACCGGTATTCCTGCCGGGCGCATGGTGAAAGATGAGGCCAGCCAGGTGCTGGAACTGCCTGCCCGACTGGCGCAACGCGTTACCGGGCAAGACGGCGCGCTGGCGCAGATTGGTGAACGTATTCAGACCGCCAGGGCGGGACTGGGCGATCCACGCAAACCGGTGGGCGTGTTTATGCTGGCCGGGCCGTCTGGTGTCGGTAAAACCGAAACCGCGCTGGCGCTGGCGGAGGCTATCTACGGCGGTGAGCAGAACCTGATTACCATCAATATGAGCGAGTTCCAGGAGGCTCACACCGTTTCCACGCTGAAAGGCGCGCCCCCCGGCTATGTGGGCTATGGCGAGGGTGGTGTACTGACGGAAGCGGTGCGTCGCCACCCCTGGAGCGTAGTGCTGCTCGACGAGATCGAAAAAGCGCACCATGACGTCCATGAACTCTTCTATCAGGTGTTTGACAAGGGCGGGATGGAGGACGGTGAGGGAACACATGTCGATTTCAAAAACACCACGCTATTACTCACCACCAACGTGGGTTCCGACCTCATCAGCCAGATGTGTGAAGATCCGGCTTTAATGCCCGATGCTACGGGGCTTAAAGAGGCGCTAATGCCGGAATTACGCAAGCATTTCCCGGCGGCATTTCTGGGCCGCGTGACGGTGATCCCTTACCTGCCGCTGGACGAAACGTCGCGTGGCGTGATTGCCCGTTTGCACCTTGACCGGTTGGTGGCGCGGATGGGTGAGCAGCACGGCGTGACGCTGACGTATAGCGAGGAACTGGTCGCACATATTGTGGCGTGCTGTCCAATGCATGAAACGGGCGCGCGGTTGCTGATTGGCTACATCGAACAGCACATTCTGCCACGACTGTCGCGCTACTGGTTGCAGGCCATGACGGAAAAAGCCGCGATCAGGCAGATTGATATCGGCGTTAATGGTGATGAGCAGATTGTTTTTGAGACAACCTCGCAAGAGGGAATATGCCAAAAGAGTTAAGTGGTGCGCAGTGGGTTTATGGCGTGACTAAGTTTGTCGGCGGAAATACAGATAAACCCCACTGGTCAATTGATGGGCATTAAATATGACATTACGTTACCTGGCGTTATTGACTCCTTTGCTAATGATGTTCGCTTTCAGTGTTCATGGCGAACCGCCTTTACCACAGGATGTGCAGCATTTTCTGAGCAATGCAGAGATGTGCCAGCATCTGGCCGGCGAATGGGACAGTTCTTTACCGGAAGAGGATAAAAAAGACATAGAAAAGGGCATTAATACCTGGTGCCCTCCGGCGAAAAAAGCACTTCCTGGGTTACGGGAAAAGTACAAAGAAAACAAAGAGATTATAAAAAAACTCTCTGAGTATGATTTTTAAAAACTGTACCGGTATACCGCTCCCTTGGCGGCAACCAGTTGACTAAAAAGGAAATGAAGGATTATGGCTATCAACAATAGCGCGCAGAAATTCATCGCGCGCAACCGCGCGCCGCGCGTGCAGATTGAATATGACGTAGAGATTTACGGCTCTGAGAAAAAAATCGAGCTGCCGTTCGTGATGGCGGTGCTGGCCGATCTGGCCGGGAAACCGCGTGAAGAACTGCCG
The DNA here is from genome assembly GCF_043356435.1 of Salmonella sp. SJTUF15591. Classification (NCBI taxonomy): domain Bacteria; kingdom Pseudomonadati; phylum Pseudomonadota; class Gammaproteobacteria; order Enterobacterales; family Enterobacteriaceae; genus Salmonella; species Salmonella sp. SJTUF15591. The sequence goes on from NZ_JBEUJO010000004.1 coordinate 20,010, forward strand.
CCGGTGACGGATCGTAAATTCCTCGATATTGATATTGATAACTTCAATGAGCGCATGAAAGCCATTGCGCCGCGCGTGGCGTTCGCTGTGCCGAATACGCTGACGGGTGGAGGTCAGTTGATGGTCGATATCACGCTGGAAAATATGGACGACTTTTCGCCGGCACAGATTGCCCGCAAGGTGGACGCCCTGAACCAGTTACTGGAAGCCCGCACCCAACTGGCGAACCTCCAGACCTACATGGATGGCAAGGCCGGGGCGGAAAATCTGGTCAATAAACTGTTGCAGGACCCGACTCTGCTGAAAACGCTGGCGAATGCGCCGAAATCGGCCGCTACCCAGCAAGGTGTGTCAGCGGATAATGAATCAGCGGAATAATGTCGAATTTTTAAGGAATTTTCATGGCAAACAGTAATATGCAGGCAACCGACGCGGTTGCTCAGGATACCGTCTCCGCATCCGGTGAATTTGATGCGTTGCTGAATCAGGCCTTCCGACCCAAGACTACCCAGGCGGCAAAAGCCGTGGAAGCCGCGGTGCAGACGCTGGCGCAACAGGCGCTGGCGAACACGATCACCGTCAGCGATGACGCCTATAAAAGCATCAGCGCTATTATTGCGCAGATCGACTTTAAACTGACCGAACAGATCAAACTGATCCTGCAACATCCCGACTGGCAGAAGCTGGAATCCTCGTGGCGCGGTATGGAGCATCTGGTTTACAACACCGAGACCGACGAAAAGCTGAAAATTCGCTTCATGAATCTGTCAAAAGATGAATTGCGGCGCAACATGAAGCGTTACAAGGGCATCGCCTGGGATCAAAGCCCGATGTTCAAGAAACTGTATGAAGCCGAATACGGCCAGTTAGGCGGCGAACCTTATGGCTGTATCATTGCGGATTACTACTTCGACCATACACCGCCCGATGTGGATCTGCTCGGCTCTATCGCCAAAGTCGCCGCGTCGGCCCATGCGCCGTTTATTGCCGGGGCTTCCCCCTCGGTACTGCAAATGGACTCCTGGCAGGAGCTGGCGAATCCCCGCGACCTGACTAAAATCGTCACTCAGAACCTGGAATATGCGCCGTGGAACTCCCTGCGGGCCAGCGAAGACTCCCGTTATATTGGCCTGACGATGCCGCGTTTTCTTGCCCGCCTGCCGTATGGCGCAAAAACTAACCCGGTAGACGAGTTTGATTTTGAAGAAGATGCGGATGGTTCTGACCATACCAAATACGTCTGGAGCAACGCGGCCTACGCGATGGGCGTAAACATCAACCGTTCTTTCAAACACTACGGCTGGTGTACGTTGATTCGCGGTGTGGAATCAGGCGGTGCGGTGGAAAATCTTCCCTGCCATACCTTCCCGACTGACGATGGCGGCGTGGACATGAAATGCCCGACCGAAATCGCCATCTCTGACCGCCGCGAGGCTGAACTGGCGAAAAACGGTTTTATCCCGTTGATCCACCGTAAAAACTCAGACTATGCCGCCTTTATCGGCGCACAGTCGCTGCAAAAACCACAGGAATACTACGATCCGGACGCGACGGCCAACGCCAACCTGTCCGCCCGTCTACCGTACCTGTTCGCCTGCTCGCGCTTCGCTCACTTCCTCAAATGTATCGTCCGCGACAAAATCGGTTCCTTTAAAGAGCGTGAGGATATGCAGCGCTGGCTAAATGAATGGATTATGAATTACGTCGACGCCGATCCGGTGAACTCCTCGCAAGAAACTAAAGCCCGTCGTCCGCTGGCTGCCGCTGAAGTAGTGGTGGAAGAGGTGGAAGGCAATCCAGGTTATTACGACGCGAAATTCTTCCTGCGTCCGCATTTCCAGCTTGAAGGGCTGACGGGATCGCTGCGCCTGGTGACAAAACTGCCGTCAGTGAAGCAGGGCAATGCCTGATATATATTTTATGAATGTTTAAGCGAGTGAAGACAGAGAAGATAGAGAATATAAAGAGGGATATGAAGAAAAGAATTTCGTCTCGCCCACTTTCTCGTAAAGGTGGGGTACGTAATGATGACACATATCCGAATGCCAGTAACAATGCCGAAGCTTTTTATATCATTGAGTAGGAAATACATATTATGACCATAAGCCCAACTTTTCATCTGTTACCTGGTATTGTTCTGCTCTTTTCACAATATGCTGTAGCCTGGGAAGTCAGTTGTCCGGCTGTTATTGATACTCAGTCTTCTGCTGTGAGCCTGAAGTCTGATGTCCCAGCGCCGTGGCAGCTTTCTCCCCGATATATGTCGCGTTTATGGTTAAGTAGTATTGGGGTAACGCAGGGTAAACCTGAAAACCTGATGGATCTCAAACCAGAGACTAAAAAAGTAAACGGTGAAAATTGGTCTGTATGGGAAACAGAACGTGTTAGCGATAAAGAAACCGATCGCTATTGGGTTTCGTGTATTTATGGTCATGAACAGATATGGTTGACGCAACCAATACCTGCTTCTTCTACTCGCTGTAAGACTCGTAATTTTGAGGGATCGCCAGAAGACCAGTCTGTATCTTTTATCTGTAATTAGCGATTTGAGACGTGAAAATTTCAGTACAGGTTATGGTTTTTATTATCGGAAGTTATGAAGCATTATTTATATGCATTAAACAATGCAAATTCATAAAATAACTAAATACATTATCGGTACCGGAAAAATATACAGTCTTCTGTTCTCCTGAAGTTATTGGAGAAGGATTCTGTACGGCAATGATTTATCTATAAACAAAAAGATATAGATAAAATCAGGTTTATTTTAAGTAAAACTTAATAAGGATATAAAAATGGCTTATGACATTTTTCTGAAAATTGACGGCATCGACGGTGAGTCGATGGATGACAAACACAAAAATGAAATTGAAGTACTGAGCTGGCGCTGGAATATCCATCAGGAATCCACCATGCACGCCGGTAGCGGCCTCGGCTCCGGTAAGGTCTCCGTCACCAACCTGGATTTTGATCACTATATCGATCGCGCCAGCCCGAACCTGTTCAAATACTGCGCCTCCGGCAAGCACATTCCGCAGGCCATTCTGGTTATGCGTAAGGCTGGCGGCAATCCGCTGGAGTACCTCAAGTATACCTTCACCGACCTGATTGTCGCCGTGGTTTCCCCGAGCGGCAGCCACGATGGTGAAATCGCCTCCCGTGAAACGGTGGAGCTCTCCTTCAGCACCGTGAAGCAGGAATACGTGGTGCAGAACCAGCAGGGCGGCAGCGGCGGCACCATCACCGCAGGCTATGACTTCAAGGCGAACAAAGAAATTTAACGGCTGTTTTTCCGGCCAGATTTATATCTGGCCGGATTTATTATTTTGATTTTAAAGGAATTTACAGTGAATGAATGGCGTAACCCCACTCGGTGGTTATGTGCGGTAGCTATGCCTTTTGCACTGCTCCTGCTTTCCGGATGCGGCAGTAGCGATTCGCTACCTGACCCCTAATCGCAGCGGCCTGGCTTGAGCGTGAAAGCATTTTACAAGGTGAATTCTGACAATCAGAAGAAAGCGGCGTCCATGAAGATACGTGTTGAGAATTAATGATCTACACAGAATTTTTAGAGGGTAAGCAAAATGAACAGACCTTCATTCAATGAAGCGTGGTTAGCTTTTAGGAAGGTGAATCATTTCGTCGCTGATGTGGGTAGCATTATTGGTGGAAACGTTGGGAAAAATATAACTGGTGGTTATTTTCAAAATGCCTGCCCTATTCGAATGAGCTATGTTTTGAATGCGACAGGATTCCCAATAGCCCGTAACTCTCCGTATGCAAAGGTTAGTGGTGCCGATAATAAATTCTATATTTATCGCGTGAATGATATGATTGATTATCTTACTCATACTATGGGCAAGCCTGATCTTATTGTTAATAATCCGAAACAGAGTGACTTTATAGGGAAGAAAGGAATTATCGTAGTAAAAGGGCATGGCTGGAGCAATGCCAGAGGACACGTTACATTATGGAGTGGCAGTATCTGTTCAGATCAGTGCCACTTATTAAATGACCCAGATAATGGACCATTTGTTCCTGAAGTTGGGACTCTGTGGATACTGCCGTGAAATGGTTAATATTAGTTACTTTCAGCATAAGTGGAATGCTGGTATGGCAGCCATCCTTTGCACAAGAAGCATTGACCACACAATATTCACAGTCGGAACTCTTAAAAAATTGGGCGCTGAGTCATTGTCTGGCATTAGTATACAAAGATGATGTCGTTAAAAACGATGCCAGAGCTACGGCCAGTGCTTACCTTGAATATGGTAAACAATCTGTGGAGATTTACCATGAAATTGATGAGATTGCGAAAAAATATTCAGGGTTGAAATATAACGGTTCGATATCATCAGATTTTAATACCATGAAGTGCATAGATTTTATCCATGACAGGGAATTAAATGAATTAATTAAAAGGCGTGTCGAGAAGTAAAATTCAAAGATATTAAAAGCATACGTTCTCTTGCTCTGATGAATTTATGGGTAAGAAAGAGCTGTACAGGAATAGTTAATCTGTTCACCTAATAAAGCAGATAAATCAGGGCTTAATTTAGGTAGTTAAAAGGATAGTAGATATGTCTTATGACATTTTTCTGAAAATTGACGGCATTGACGGCGAGTCAATGGATGACAAACACAAAAATGAAATTGAAGTACTGAGCTGGCGCTGGAATATTCATCAGGAATCCACCATGCACGCCGGTAGCGGTCTCGGTTCCGGTAAGGTCTCCGTCACTAATCTTTCATTTGAACATTACATCGATCGCGCCAGCCCGAACCTGTTCAAATACTGCTCTTCCGGTAAGCACATTCCGCAGGCCATTCTGGTTATGCGTAAGGCTGGCGGCAATCCGCTGGAGTACCTCAAGTACACTTTCACAGATCTGATTATTGCAATGGTATCGCCCAGCGGAAGCCAGGGAGGGGAAATTGCGTCTCGCGAATCAATTGAACTCTCTTTCAGCACCGTGAAGCAGGAATACGTGGTGCAGAACCAGCAGGGCGGCAGCGGCGGCACCATCACCGCAGGCTACGACTTCAAGGCCAACAAAGAAATTTAACGGTTGTTTTTCCGGCCAGATTTATATCTGGCCGGATTTATTGTTTTGATTTTAAAGGAATTTACAGTGAATAAATGGCGTAACCCCACTCGGCGGTTATGTGCGGTAGCTATGCCTTTTGCACTGCTCCTGCTTTCCGGATGCGGCAGTAGCGATGCGTTACCTGACCTCGAATCACAGCGACTCGACCTGAGCGTGAAAGCCTCTGATAAGGTGAATCCTGACAATCAGAAGAAGGCCGCGCCCATTGAGATACGTGTTTATGAACTAAAAAATGACGCCGCTTTCACGACAGCTGATTACTGGTCGCTCCATGACAACGACAAATCCGTCCTTACCGACGATTTAGTGCGTCGCGACAGCTTTATTTTGCGTCCCGGCGAAGAGAAAAAACTGCGTCGCCCGCTGAATGCGCAGACCACGGCAATCGGCGTACTGGCCGGATACCGTAACCTGGCCAAATCGGTCTGGCGGGTAACCTACAAAATCCCGGAAGCCCCGGAAAAAGCCTGGTACAGCAACTTCGTACCGGGGAAAGGAAAAGTGCAGTTGGAGGCGGAACTGGAACAAAGCGCCATTGTAATTACGGAACGGGATAAATGAATTATGAGCTGGAATGACCGCGTAGTCTGGAGTGAAGGACAATTTTTACTGCCGCAGATGTTTCAGCAGCAAGAGCGTTATCTGGAACACGTCATGCATTACCGCAGCCTGCCGCTGACCCCCTTTTTCTGGGGATTCAGCCACTACAATATTGATGGCGAAGCGCTGAACATCGGTAAACTGATACTGAAAGAGGCATCAGGGATTTTTCCTGACGGCACGCCGTTTAACGCACCGGACCACACCCCGCTGCCGCCGCCGCTGACCATCCTGCCGGAGCACCTGAACCAGCAGATTTGTCTGGCGGTACCGGTACGCGCGCCGAACAGCGAAGAAACTACGTTTGACAATAACCCGGAATCACTGGCGCGTTTCTCGGTACATGAACACGACATCCGCGACGCCAACTCGCTGGGACGTGGCGCGCAGTTATTACAACTCAGTCATCTGCGCCTGCGGCTGCTACCGGAAAAGGCGGTGACGGGCGCCTGGATTGGCCTGCCGTTGACCCGCATCACCGGGTTGAACCCTGACGGGCGGATAGATATCGACCACGACCTGATCCCGCCCATCATTAATTATCAGGCCAGTTCACTGATGTGTACCTGGCTGTCGTGGATCAACGATCTCATCCGGATGCGGGCCGATTCGCTGGCGGAACGGCTGACAGGCAGCGACAACCACGGCCATGAAGCAGCAGAGGTCTCCGATTACCTGCTGTTGCAAATTCTCAATCGCTTTGAGCCGCTGTTGACCCACCTGGCGAAAATGCCGCTGGCCCCGGAAGTGTTGTATCGCTACCTGTCCGAACTGGCCGGGGAACTCTCCACCTATGTGCGTCCACAAACGCGACGGCCCGCTGAATACAAAGAGTACAAACACCTGACGCCCTATGCCGGGTTGAAATCGCTGGTTGATGAGGTGCAGTTCCTGCTGAATGCGGTACTGATCCGGGGCGCGCAGCGCATCGAACTGAAAGAGGGGACTTACGGCATCCTGAATGCGGTGGTGGCTCCTTCCGATCTTGCCGATTTCAGCACGCTGGTACTGGCGATAAAGGCTTCAATGCCGACCGATGTGCTACTGCAACATTTTGCCGCCCAGACTAAAATCGGGCCATCCGATCGCCTGCCGGAACTGATCCGCTCGCATCTGCCGGGGCTGGCTTTGCAGGTTCTGCCTGTACCACCGCGCCAAATCCCGTTTCAGGCCGGATACATCTATTACGACATCCGCCGCGAGGGAGCATTGTGGGAACACATTGCCCGTTACGGCGGGATGGCCATGCATACCGCCGGGGAATTTCCGGGGCTGGAGACAGAACTGTGGGGAGTGCGCGATAAATGACAGACAGTACCCTGACGCCGCCAGCGGCGGACATGATGTCCTTTTTGTCCACCACGCCGGAGCATAAGGACAGTGAATATGAAACGCCGGTACACACCAGCCAGCGCACGGAACTCAATGTCATCGTTGAAGACGGTCCGGACAGCAAACTTCGGCTGGCTGAAATAAGCGCGGCGGCTAACCCGTTGCTCGCCGCTGCCCGGCCTTTATTGTGCGCTCTCGCAGCCATGCCCGCTAAGCTGGATGCGGCCCTGGTAGAGCCTTACCGTAATCTGCTGGTACGCGAGATGCATCTGTACCAGACATTATGCGATCAGGCGAACCTGCGGCGCGAGCACGTACTGGCGGTACGTTACTGCCTGTGTACGGCGCTTGATGAAGCCGCCAATAACACAACCTGGGGACGGCGCGGCATCTGGGCCGGAAAAAGCCTGCTGGTAACATTTCATGGTGAAAGCGAAGGCGGGATAAAACTTTTCCAGATCATCGGGCGTCTGGCGGCCAGCTTCCAGGAGCATGGCAACGTACTGGAGGTTATCTACCACCTGCTGGGGTTGGGATTTGAAGGCCGCTACAGCGTGCAGCCAGACGGGCGTAAGCAACTGGACAATATTCGCCAGCAACTGCTGACACAGCTTTCACAGCGTCGCGATCCGGTTATGCCCGCGCTCTCGCCTGACTTTCAGGGGGCGATAAGCGGACGACTGCGGCGGATGCGCCGGGTGCCGGTCTGGCTGAGCGCCGGGATTGCTCTGTTGGCGATGCTGACGCTGTTTGGCCTTTACAGCCACCGGATGGATGTGCAGACCGTCACCGTACAACAGCATATTGATGCGATTGGTATAAAACTGCCGCCGCCGCCCGTGCCGGTTCATAAGCTGCGGCTGAAAATCCTGCTGGCAAACGAAATCGCCCGTGGCCTGCTGACCGTGGACGAAGATGACCAGCACAGTAGGGTGGTCTTCCGTGGCGACGCCATGTTTGTACCGGGACAGAAAACGGTGAGTGACGCAATCCGGCCAGTGATTAACAAAGCGGCGCGGGAAATCGCCCGCGTGGGCGGCGCAGTCACTGTAACGGGTCACACTGACAGCCAGCCCATTCATTCGGCTGAATTCCCATCCAACCTGGTGCTATCGGAAAAACGGGCGGCGGAAGTTGCGGCGTTACTGACCTCCGGCGGCGTACCTGCCGGACGGGTACATATCGTCGGCAAGGGCGATACGGTGCCGGTGGCGGATAACGGCAGTAAAGCCGGGCGGGCGAAAAACCGTCGGGTGGAAATTCTGGTAGTGGAGTGAATGAATGATGAAAAAATCAACCTATGATGTGTCTCATCATTCGGCAGTATGTGGCGTGACGGGGGATTATTATCGGATCTCAGCGACATATCACATAACACGATCTGTTCGTGTTTTTTTTGATCATCTTATGTTGCCTGTTATCCGGTGGCGCTTTTGCCGGATCCCCGATTAACGCAGGATTCATTTCCCCCGATAATGTCAACCTCAGTACTCGGGATTTCCTGAAATTTTATGCCACTGACAACGTACAGAAAAAAGACAATGCTCTGATGTATATGCTGGGGGTGGCGGATGCTACAGAAAGTAAAGCCTGGTGTGGATATGGTCAGGTTGACAGTATAACAATAAACCATACTGTGCTGACCTGGTTTGAACAGCACGCAGTGAAAAAGCCTGATGTAAGGGCTTCAATACTAATAGAGGAAGCATTAGTTAAAAATTTTCCCTGTCAGAGGACAGACTCCTCCATAAAAATTGCTTCCCGGTCATCTCCCATTTTATCCCTGACTCCGGATGCGCTTAATCTTTCAGGTAATGGCTTTTTTAAATTTTGGGTGTCTGGTAATCAACGGGATAAACTCAGGGCGGGTGTCTATCTGCTCGGCGTGGAGGATGCGACAGAGAACAAACTGTGGTGTGGATACGCTTTATTTAAGACGCTAACATTAAATGAATTAGTCTATGTTTCTCTTAAAAATAAAACCAATGAGGAACTGAATTCTCGCGCGGCTGAACTTATCATAAATAAATTAATAGAGTACCCCTGTAAGATATAAAATCATTCAAGTTGCATCAAGGCGGCAAGGAAATAAATCCCCGGGAGCATACATTGGTTCGTGACTGGGGTAAGAGAGTAAAGCCAGCGCACATGTAGCCTGAAATGTGACAGGTATACCCTGTGATAATGTTATCGCTGCCAGTTCAGATAAAGTCTTGGTGGTAAAGTCTTGGTAGTAAGGGATTGATATGTTTAAGATAATGGTCTGTCTGTTGGTGGGTGTTCCTGCCATTTCTTATGCGCACGATTATGGGTGTGCTACGGTTGGAGCATCAATGGAGTCATCATTATTTGATGCCATAAAAAATGACCTGAATATAGATGTCGCTACTATTATAAAGGATAAAACAAAGGTAGAGATTCTTGATATCTCGCCTGTATCTAAGGTCTATGCAGAATCTCTGGCCAGGATGGATTATGAAAAAGATAAGGCCAAAAATAAAGTGGCAATATTAGATAAAAAATCCTATTTCGATAGTTATTATGAAAATCAGGTTAAATCTATCGTGGCAAAATATACCTATATTAACAAAGATAAAGAAAAAGATATTTTCATTGCATCCAGCTTCATGAATGCTGATGAGTGTTCTGTAAGATTTAATGGTTATATTACTTTATCCAGGGAATTTTAAAATATTGATTATTGGGTGGCGAGTCGAAATATAATGCAAAAATTTCTTAGTCTGCTTTTTTCCCGGCGCGCGCTGGCGGTTGTGGGCGTTCTGGTTCTGGCGCTGCTGGTCTGGTTTGTCGGGCCGCTGGTGTCATTTGATACCCTGCGCCCGCTGGCCTCCGTGGGTAGCCGGGTAGTGACCATTGCCCTGTTACTGATGCTGCTGGTACTGTGGCTGGTCAACTGGTCGATGAGTATCATCGGCATCAGTGTCCTGTGCCTGGCGATTGGCTTCGTCACACCGCTGCTGGCCCTGGGCGATGTCCATCCGTTTGCGCCGCTGTGGGTCCGCCTGACATTAATTGGTTTCATCCTGCTGATGTACGCGCTGTACGGCCTGTACCGGCTGTGGCGTGCGCTGCGTATGGATGAACAACTGCTGCGTCGCTTCCTGCATCCGCGCGGGGAAGAGGTACCGGTGGCAGGCGAGATCAAAGCCGACCTGCGCACCGTCAACCATATTGTCACGCAGGCCATCCGGCAGCTGCGGCAGTTGCGGGTGGATATGCCTGGCTGGCGTAAAATCTTCGAGGGTAAACGCTTTCTGTATGAGCTGCCGTGGTTCATGGTGGTCGGCAGTCCCGGCGACGGCAAAACCACGGCCCTGCTGAACACCGGATTGCAGTTCCCGCTGGCGGAGCAAATGGAGCAGACCTCGCGTATCCTGACAGTGCCGGGTGGCGGCACGCTACACTGCGACTGGTGGTTTACCAATGAAGCGGTGTTGATTGATACCGCCGGACGCTACGCCCGCCACGATGACGGTGGTGAAGCGAGCGCCGCGCAGCGTAACGCCGGAGAGTGGCAGGGCTTTCTCGGTCTGCTGCGTAAACATCGCCCCGGCGCGCCGCTTAACGGCGTGATCCTGACGCTAAACGTGGCGGATTTAACCGCACAGTCACCGGCGGAACGCCTGGCGGCCTGCGCCGCTCTGCGGGCGCGACTGGCAGAACTGCGCGAGACCCTGGGGATTCGCTTTCCGGTCTATCTGGTGGTCACCAAAATGGATTTGTTGCCGGGGTTCAGCGAGTATTTTCGCACGCTGACCAGCCATCTTCGCGCACAAATCTGGGGCTTCACGTTGCCGTACAGCCGCAGGCGAAAAGCGGGCGACCCGCAGGCGCTGCACGCCGCCTGCGCGCAGGAGCTGGCGCGCCTGACGCTGCGGCTGGATCAGGGACTGGATACCCGGTTACAGGAAGAGTACGACCTTAAAAGCCGCCAGCGGCTGTATACCTTCCCGCGTGAGTTCGCCGCCCTCGGCGAGCCGTTGCTGGAGGCTATTGAACAGATCTTCCTCGATTCAAAATTCGATGCCACGCAACTGAATAACACGCTGCGCGGGGTGTTTTTCACCAGTGCCGCGCAGGCGCAGGCCGACGCCGTGGCCGACCAGTTGAGTATCTGGCAGCGCTTTGTCCGGGCGATAAAAACCGCCCGTGGCGAATCCTCCGCCTCTCTCCCGCACGCTCTGCCGGACGGCAACCGCAGCTACTTTCTGCATGACCTGCTGACACAGTTTATTTTCCGTGAAGCGCACCTGGTGGAGCCAAACCTCCAGTGGGCCTGGCGTGACCGCCTGCTGCGCCTCGGCGGGCACCTGCTGGTACTGGTGCTGGCATTCCTGTTGTGGCAGGGGATGCAGACCAGCCAGCAGACCAACGGCGACTATCTGAATGAAATCAGCGCCCGCGCGACCCGGCTGGACGGCGAGGTGAAAGCCTACACCGGTAAACCGGCGATGGCTCCCGTCCCGGCACTGCTGGACAGCGCAAGGGAACTGTCCGCCTGGCCGGAACTGGACCCGGACGCGCCGCCGCTGACCTGGCGCTACGGCCTGTACAGCGTACCGCCGGTAACCGACAGCGTGGCGTCGCTGTACAACCGCCTGCTGGATCAACTGCTGCTGCCGCCGCTGGTGAAACGGATGGAGTATGTGCTGGCGGACGCCATTGCCCGTCAGGACAGTAAAGCGGCCTACGATGCCCTGCGCATCTATCTGCTACTGAATCTGGATAAAGATCACGAAGATAAATACAACGCGGCGGAGATCCAGTCGTGGGTGATTAACGATCTGGGGAACAGCGACAGCGTGGCCGGGTTCGGCGGGCGCGCCGCCGTGCTGACGCATATCGAAGCGCTGTTTGACGGCAGCCGGGTGGTGCATTCACCGTATGAGAAAGATGAGGCGCTGATCCGCCAGGCGCGGGCATTCCTCGACGGTCACACCAGTACCGAGCGTATCTATGCGCGGGCGCTGGCGGCGATGGAGAGCGAAGCGCCGCAGGAGTTCACGCTGGTACGCGCCGTCGGCGCGGATGCGGGAACGGTGTTTGTGCGTAGCAACGGCGCGCCGCTGGATCGGGGCGTGCCGGGTATTTTTACCCGTGAAGGTTACCGGGAGCTGTTCGACAAACGATTACCGGAATTTGTGGCGGCGGCGACGGCGAACGATGGCTGGGTGATGGGCCGGGAGAGTACGCCAAAAAAGCTGACTGACAGCCTGCGCAGCCAGATACCGGGGCAGGAGCAGTCTGTCGCCCGCGAAGTCCGCCGTTTGTACCTGACGGAATATGCCCGCCGCTGGCAGGATTTTCTGGACAGTATCCATAGTATCAACAGTGCCGGGGAAGAGGGCAGTTCCGGCCTGGCCTATGATTTACAGGTGCTGCGCACCCTGGCGTCGCCGGACTCACCGCTGATGCGGCTGGGAAAAGCGGTGGTGGAGCAGACCACGCTGGTGCCGCCGCCGGACCCGCAGGCCAGACAGAAACAACTGGCGCAGCGCGCATCCGGTAACGCGGGGAAAGTGGTACAGACGGCAAAACTGTTCCAGGATATTCACCCGGAAGAACGGCTGGAAAAAACGCTGGTGGATGACCGTTTCGCCGCGCTGCGCGAGGTCATTGCCGGGCGAACGGACGGCGGACAGAGCGGCGGTGGGACGATGCAGATCGCTTCGCTGCTGACCATGCTCAACGAGTATTACACCCAACTGACCATTGCTGATAGCGCGCTGGCGGCGGGGACGTTGCCAGCGCGCATTACTGCCGCAGACAAGTTGCAACTGGAGGCGGCGAAACTGCCTGCGCCGCTGAAAAACATCCTGCTGGATCTGACGAAGCAGGGAACGCGCAAAATCAACGCCGGGACCGGCGACGTGCTGAACACCCAGATGGAGGCGATGATGGGCGACGACTGCCGTGACGCCATCGACGGGCGCTATCCGTTCGCCGACAGTCCGCAGGAGGTCAGCGCCGAGGACTTTAACCGCATCTTCGCCAGCGGCGGCGTACTGGATGCTTTCTGGAGCAAACAACTGGCTCCGCTGGCGGACACCGCCAGCGACCCGTGGCGCTACAAACCAACCGAAGGCAACATGACATTGCAGGGGCCGGATCTGACGCCGTTTCAGCAGGCGAAGCAGATCCGCAGCGTGTTTTTTAACAGCGAGGGCGGGAAAAAATTTTCCTGGTCGATGCAGATTAGCGTGGTGGATATGGACCCGGCCATCACGGAACTGGTGATTGATATCGACGGCCAGGTGCTGCGCTACGCCCATGGTCCGGACCGGCCCCTGAAAGTGACGTGGCCGGGACCGCGCAACGGCTCGATGGCGGAAATCACCGCCAGCCCGCGTATTCGCCAGGACACCTCAACGCTACTGACCGGCGGGCCGTGGGCGCTGTTTCATCTGCTGGACGCCGGAATGGTACAGGAAACGGCGGTGCGGGGGCGTCAACTGGTGGAATATGATTTTGACGGTCGCCGGGTGGTGCTGGAAATCACCGCCGGGCGGGATTTTAACCCGGTCAGCCGGGAGCTGTTGCAGAACTTCAGTTGTCCGGCGAGGGCGTTGTAATGCGCCGGCCAGCGGTGGTATCAGCCCCGGCGATGTTCGGCAGGCTGCCGGACCAGCGCGACTATGTGCGCTGGCGGGTGGGCGCTGAAGAGGGACGAATATGGCAGGATTGGCTGAACCGCCAGACATGGGTGGGCAGCGGGCGGCATATCGTGTTGCCGGAAGGCCAGACGACCGATGAAGAGCGTGACGGCTGGATGCACCTGTCGCCGCGTGGCGAACATGATATGCCCGCGCCGGAACACCATCCGCTGCCGTGGAGCTTTGTGATGTCGCCGGGATTTTTGCCGATGGGTGGGACGACTGACTGGCTGACCGGAGTGCTGATGGCGTCACGGGATAGCGTGGGACGCCCGTGGCCGCTGGTGATTTACCAGCGCTGCGGTCGGGAGTGGCTGGACGAGAGTTTGCAGGAGACGCAGGGCTGGCTGTACTGGCTGGCGAGGCTGGCGGCGCAGCATATCACGCCGGACACGATGCGGCGCGGGCGGCTGACCGAGCAGGTGGACCAGCTATGGGCGATGTGGCAGCCGGGGCCGTGGTGGGCGCAGTGGCTGCGCGGGTTACGACGAACATCGCAGCGCAGCCGGGAACTGACCGGGCTGCCGGGTGAAGCACCGGTAGTAGAACTGCCGGGCGTGCGTTATCTGCCGTGGCCGGGCTGGCCGGGTAAGACGCTGGGGCAGGCAACACCGGGGCAAGGCTGGTTCTGGCAGCAGAACAGTGAAGGGCGGTATGTGGATGCACTGCGACTGGCGGAGAAATAATGAACATGGTGGGTTTAAAAACACCTGCTAAGGAATGAAGAAATGGGTAATTATGATAAAGCGTGTAATAACACAGAGGCGGTAAGGTTTATTCAAAAATATAAGAGTGATTGTGAGATAATCGCTAATCAACTTGAAGTGCCAGTGGAATTTATACTGGCGGTTGCAGCAAAGGAAAGTCGTTATGGGCAGGGAAGGATTGCAACTGAATATAATAATTTTTTTCAATGCATGGTCCGGCACCATTGCAGTTGAGTAAAGTTCATCCTCAGGGAAGTCACGACGTGTGGGTTGCCACCTATACGTCTTTTTTAAATTGCGCGAAATCATTCGCCATCAGGTTTGGTAGTGCAGTCAGAAAGATAAAGGACCCTAAACAATTTGCACAAGCATTGATTGAGTCACGATTTAATTCAGGTAAAAGTAGTAATGGAGGGCATACCGGATACGCCAGTGAACTGGTGGCTATGATTGGTATGGTTAAGCGGAGAATGGCATGTTCAGTAAAATAGTGTCATTGCTTTTGTTTACTATTTTATCCGTGAGCAGTTATGCCCAGGTCCTTGTATCAAATATCCCGGTGTTTGATTTGACTAAATTAAATCAGGAAGGGCTTACCGAGACACAGGCTCAGGCATTATTGGTTTTATCATTAAAAAATAAAAAATATAATATTACATTGCCTGGCGTTTTTATGGACGAGGCCTTAAAAAATGATCAGGGTAAACCATTTCATTCTGGATATTATAGCTTTGGTGTGGGCTATGACTCTCCTTCTGCCGGTGCTACGGATATCTGGGGATTATTCTCCGTCAGTCCGAAAACAGGAGATATCTGGGAAGAATATTCATGTGAGAGAATATCATTTCCGGCGCTACAAAAAATACAACAAGAAATAATGAAAAAAACTGGCGCGACATTTGCCAGTGAAGTGGTACAGCGCCGGGGGCTGGGCTGTACAGATGAATAGTGGGATAGTTGGATCTACCGGGCATACGTTACCTGCCAGGGCAAGGCTGGTTCTGGCAGCAGAACAGTGAAGGGCGGTATGTGGATGCGCTGCGACTGGTGGATGAAGAAAATAGAGGTCAGATGCTGTGAAAAAGTACGCTGTAGAGGTTCTGTTTATGTCTGCCTGTGCAGGAATGTTCCTGCCCGTATTTGCCTGGGGCGGAACAGATGTAAACATTGATAACCCGCTGGCGGAGTGTGTGGATATCCATCCCGTTCATCGTCAGGAAATGGATAACCTTACCATTCTGAAAACAACGGTCACACTGAAAAAAAGTACCGGTGAATGTGGCTGTTTCTCAGCATTAATCAGCTATACCAGCTTACTGGCGCAGGATGTTGAGGGTTACGGACGCGGAAGTGCATATTCCCTTCAGGAGGGGAATATCTCACTGGCGAAGATGCAGGGACGTTATCCTTTCAGCTTTGTATTATCGGTGGATAACCAGTCTGTACGGGATCAGAAGCTGGCGCTAATGATACGTTGTACACCACCGCTGTAATACACAGAATAGTCAGGGAGAAGATGATGGCAGTAAGACTGACTTTTGACGGGCAAAAGCTGACATGGCCTGGTATCGGGATATTTAAGGCGACCACGGGGTTACCGGATTTACAGTGGCCAGATAAACAGTGTGTGCCGGATGCGGCGATACCGGAAGGGAATTATAAATTGTTTATTCAGTTTCAGGGGGAGGCACCGATAAGAAATGCTGCGGATTGTGATCTGGGACCATCATGGGGCTGGAGTACCATTCCGCGAGGCCAGGCTGCCGGAACATGTGAGATATACTGGGCGAACTGGGGATATAACCGTATCCGGCTGGAATCAGCGGATGAGAAGACCCGAAAAGCCTGTGGGGGCAAGCGGGGTGGTTTTTATATCCATGATTCCACCAAAGGTTACAGTCATGGTTGTATTGAAGTGGAACCGGTGTTTTTCCGTATTCTGAAACAGGAGACGGAAAAAGAAAATGGTGAAAAGACATTTACGGTTAATGTTAAGTATGTTTCTGGTCAGCAAACGAATGGTGGAACAAAACAATAATACCGTTAAAACCGGATGAAATTATCGTGTCTGGACGTGCTGTGGTTGACAATCATTACAATGGTGGCCAGATAAGTAATGAGCACGATGATAAAGTATATGACTGGCGGTGTGCTGGTTATTAATCAAATTTCTATAAAATGCAATGTGAATCTGGTAAGCGTAATAAAAATAAAATCATAATATTGTTATATTCATTTCCTTATTTATGTAATTCAGTATTTATGTTATGTGCTAATTTTTGTGTTTTTATTTTCATGGCTCTTGTCAGCAATATACCCTGTTCTTCTGGTAAATATTTAAATATAACAGGCTGGTTGCATTATAAAGTGCGGGGCACTGTTTCCTGACGGTGAGTCTATTTATTTTAATCCGGTATTAAAGGAGTCACTACCATGAGTTTTGTATCCACAAATAATAAATCCGGTATGGGAGGGCTGACGACAACCACGCCGCCGATAACCGGAGAAAGTGGCGGTGTCACCGCAGATTCAGTCGCCGGAAGCGTGGCAGATGCGGCGGAAGCCGCTGTGGAACAGGCTGCGGGATCGCTATTTGGCGCATTGCCGGAGCCATCAGGGCTGGTGAAAGCCGCGGTGGCAGCGGCGCAGGCCGCCGCCGCCGCAGGTATGGCGCAGGATGCGGTATCGGCCATCGTCTCCGCAGTTGCAGGCGGGCCGGGGGCGCATAATGTGACGGTCAGCGGCAGCGCCGTACCGCCGGGCGCATTACTGTTCGCCAGCCTGGACGGCGGCGAAACATTAAGTGAACTGTTCAGCTATGTGGTACAGCTAAAAACGCCCGACACCCTGAATTTGGGCTATGTCTCCCCGGCGGCCAACCTGCCGCTCAAACCGATGGTGGGTAAAGATCTGTGCGTCAACATCGAACTGGATGGTGGCGGTAAACGGCATATCAGCGGGCTGGTCACGGCGGCGCGGGTAGTCGGTCATGAAGGGCGTTCGGTTACCTATGAGCTGCGTATGGAGCCGTGGGTAAAACTGCTGACCCATACCAGCGACTACAAAGCATTCCAGAATAAAACTGTGGTGGATATTCTGGATGAGGTTCTGGCGGAATACCCCTACCCGGTGGAAAAGCGGCTGGTGGAAAGCTACCCGGTACGCACCTGGCAGGTACAGTACGGTGAAACTGATTTTGATTTTCTTCAGCGACTGATGCAGGAGTGGGGCATCTACTGGTGGTTTGAACACAGCGAGGACAGCCACACGCTGGTGCTGGCGGATGCCATCAGCGCCCACAAAGCATGTCCGGACTCGCCGCTGGTCGAGTGGCACCAGGAAGGGCTGAAGCTGGATAAGGAGTTTATCCACACTATCACGGCAAACGAGAGCCTGCGGACTGGCCAGTGGGTGCTGGATGATTTCGATTTTACGAAGCCACGTTCATTGCTGGCAAACACGGTGGCAAACCCGCGTGAAACCGGTCATGCCACCTACGAGCATTATGAGTGGCCGGGAGACTACTTCGACAAGAGTGAAGGCGAGATGCTGACGCGCATTCGTATGGAAGCGCAGCGCAGCCCCGGCAGCCGGGTGCTGGGGGGAGGGAATATCCGCACACTCATGACCGGTTATACCTTCACGCTGGAAAACTATCCCACCGCCGAAGTCAATCAGGAATATCTGCTGATGCAGACCTTGCTGTTTGTGCAGGACAACGCGCAGCACAGCGGGCAGGACCAGCACTTTACCTTTTCCACCCGTTTTGAACTGCACCCCACCCGCGAGGTGTTCCGCCCGCAGCGGACGGTGAGCAAACCCCACACCAAAGGGCCGCAGAGTGCCATCGTCACCGGCCCGGCGGGCCAGGAAATCTGGACGGATCAGTACGGGCGGGTAAAGGTACAGTTTGGCTGGGATCGCTACGGCAAAATGGATGAAAACAGCTCCTGCTGGATACGCGTCAGCTACCCGTGGGCGGGCAAAGGCTTCGGGATGATCCAGATCCCGCGTATCGGCCAGGAAGTGCTGGTGGATTTCAAAAACGGCGATCCGGATCTGCCGATCATCGTGGGGCGTACCTACAACCAGGACACCATGCCGCCGTGGGGACTGCCGGGAATGGCGTCGCAGAGCGGGATCTTCAGCCACTCACTGTATGGCGGGCCAACGAACGGCAACATGCTGCGCTTCGATGACAAAACCGGCGCGGAGGAAGTGAAGTTCCACGCGGAAAAAGATCTCAACACCACGGTGAAGAATAATGAAACACATACGGTAAATGCCGACCGGACAAAGACCATTATCCATAACGAAATTACAAAAGTGCATATTGATCGCACGGAAGAGGTTTTTGGTAAGCATACTGAGACGATTAAGGGAAACCGCAATGTCAAGGTGACGGAAGGGGATCAGCTCCTGACTGTGGAGAAAGGGATACGGGAGGTAACGGTAAAAACTGGCACCAGTACTGAAACGGTTGAAAAAGATATCTCTATTACATCCATTTCCGGGGCTATTCATCTGACGGCAAAAACACAGATTACGCTAACCGTAGGTAAAAGCTCACTCACCATGAATTCAGACGGCACTATCACATTGAACGGCCCCACCCATCTGGCACTCAATCCACAGTAAAAATAACAGCATTCAATAGGATTTATCTCCATGCAATACCTTATTAATGAAGGACATTTTTCCCTGCCCGGAAACTGGCAGGATAACACGATGAACATTTTGACACCGGTGCTGAGCGACATTGCAGGCGCAAACCTGGTGGTCACGCGTGAAATTCTGCCGGAAGGGGCGGAGTTCAGTGATTATCTGGCGGTACAGAAGAAGAAATTCCGTACTGAGCTGAAGGCGATGACATTCACGGTGGAAGAATCCTGCCATGTGGAAGAGCGTCCGGCGGAATACTGGGAGTTTAGCTGGAACAACAACGGAATAACGATACAACAGCTACTGCTGGTGATACTTAACGGTCGTCAGGTGCTGACGCTGACCTATTCCTCAACGCAGGCGCTGGCAGAGGAAGATCGTAAAACGATGCGGGGGACATTGTTGCATTTTCGTTTTGGGATGCCGCAGGACAAATAACCCGGCGGACGCAGTGGTAAGGACGAACGGATGACGGAAAAAAGCGCGCAGGAAAAGCTGGCGGAACTGAACCAGCGGGACAGTAATGCCGAAACAGTAGAAAACATCGCCACCACAGGGCATGTTGCCAGTGTCGGAATCACGGTCGTCAGTATGGTGGGGGCAACGGCAAAGGTAGGGCTGGCAGCAGCAGCGGCCAAAACCTGTGCAGCCGGAATAGCCAAAGCTGTTGCTGGATTTGGCGGCCCTCTGGTTGCCGGACTGGCGGGAGGGATGCTGGGGGGATGGCTGGGTACCAAAGCGGGTGACTGGTTTATGGATACCTGGGGTAAAGATCACGCAGTTTCTGGCCCCACAGATATACCGGCGTGTGTGGGACATCATATTGTTCATAACAATTCCTTTCTGGGGGCAATTGGTGGGTTGATTGGCGGACTTATTGTAGGGATTGCGGTTGGTGCACTGGTCGTTGCGACGGGAGGGGCTGCGCTGGGGGTTCTCGCTGCCACTGTTGCTGCCGGAGCCGGAGGGCTGGCGGGGGGATTTGTCGGCGGTGCCGCGATGGCCATTGGTTCCCGCTGGGCCTCTGATACCGGAGAAATTCATGAAGGTTCGCCCAATGTCACTTTTGAAGGAAAAGCAGTGGCACGGGTAACCGATCCAGTGATTTGCAGCGACGATCCGGGCGAACCGCTGCCGCAGATAGCTGAGGGCAGCAAAATCATTTCTGTAAACAGTCTGCCGCTCGCACGTAAGGGGCATAAAATCACCTGTTCGGCAGTGATTCAGGACGGGTGTAAAACCATCACGGCGGATAAGACTACCGGGCAGTACGGGCCGATTAATGCGGATATGTCTGTTACAGAACAATCTGTCGTGTCCGGTTTAGAGGTTCTGACAGCTCTGTGGGGCGCAAAACAGTTAAACCGGGCAGCCAATGAGCGTATCAGCCAGGGATTCAGCGACCCGGTGGACGCGGGAACAGGCGAATATCTGGACTACCGTACTGATTTCCACTGGCCCCATATCCTGCCGTTAACGTTGAAACGCGCCTACACTGGCCGCCATACCGTGAGCGGCTTTCTGGGCACTCGCTGGCTGTCTAACTGGTCACAGTACCTGGAATTCGACAGCGACGGGCAGAATGTCACCTATTTTGATGCTGAGGGTTTATGTCCGGCCTATTCCACGGTGCAGGAACCATACAACTGCCGCAACCTGCTGGTGCCGCGCTACCGCCTGACGGGTAACCGCAGGCGGGCCGTCATCTTCGATGAGCATACGCAGCAGGGCTATATCTTCACACCCGTTTCCCCCGGCGCACGTCGCCTGCGTCTGTCCGCTATCAAAGACCGTAACCGCAACGAAATCCGCTTTCTCTATAACGGCGTGGGCCATCTGACAAACGTCGAACACAGCGGCGGCCTGCGCCTGCGGGTGATGTGTGGCCCGGAAGGACTGATTTACCGCGTCAGCGATGAGGCGGACGGCAGTGAGCTGGTACGTTATGACTACACTCACCACGGCGATGAGTGGTGGCTGCGTGATGCGCAGACACGGTTTAACGGCACGCTGCATTACACCTACACCGAACAGGGCTGGCTGAGTTCCTGGCGCGACAACGGCCCGACACATTTTCACCTGCGCTACGACGATGAAGGGCGGGTGGTGGCGACGGGCACCGAAGAGGGGCTGTATAACGACACCTTCCGTTACTTCCCGGCAGAGCGCAAAACCGAGTACACCGATGCAACCGGGGCCGTCACCACGCTGTGGTTTGATGAAACATGGCTGCTGATAAAACAGCGAGACCCGCTGGGGCGCATCACGGAGTGGGGGCGCGATGAATATGACCATCCGGTGAGCATCCGGCAGCCGGGCGGGCGTGTCACACAGATTAAACGCGATTATGCCGGACGCATCCTGAGCGAAACGGATGCCGACGGGCGCAAGCGGGAATGGCAGCGGGATGCGTTCGGGCAGATAACGGCTTACCGGGACCACCGCACCACGGCGGCATACCGCTATAACAGCGAAGGCAACCTGGTTCATCGGGAAGTGAATGACCAGAAATGGCAGTACCGTTACACCGAAGATGGCCAGATAAAGGAGGTCATTTATCCGGACGGCAGCCGCGAGCAGTGGGCTTATAACGCGCAGGGCAGCCTGACGGCGCATACCGATGCGGCAGGCCGGACGACACATTATGCGGAAGACCGCTGGCTGCGGCTGACGGGCGTTACGGATGCGGAAGGGCGCAGCACGTACTGGCAGTACCGTCCGGGAGAGAGCAACCCGCATGAGAAGGTCAGCGCGGTTATCCGGGCAGACGGCGGCGCAGAAACGTTCCGCTACGACGGCGAGGGAAAAATCGCCGTCCATACCGGGGCAATGGGCCAGACCACGCGCTACCGCCACGGGGCATTCGACCTGCTGCGCGAGGTGGAGGACGCAGGCGGGCAGCGCATTGTCTGCGACTATGACGGCGCGGCGAGGCTGACACAGTTAACCCGCTCCGGCAACCAGCGCTGGCGGCTGCATTATGATGCGGCGGGGCAACTGGCGGGGGAGGATGACTGGTCGGGACGGCGGACGGTTTACCGCCGGGATGAACAGGGCAGGCTGGCGGAGAAAGTGCGCCCGGACGGCAGCGTGTGGCGCTATGCGCGGGATGAATTCGGTCGGGTGGCAACCATCACGGGTGAGCGCCAGCAACTACGCTACGGCTGGGACCGTTATGACCGGATGGTGAGCGCGGAGGTGTATGAGTGCAGCGACGCCACCCTGAAGGATTATACGCTGACCAGCCGCATCACGCTGGAATGGGATGACCGGCACCGGCTGGTGGCGGAAGAGCAGGACGGTCAGCGCACGGAATACCGCTACGATGAAGCGGGACGGCTGACGGGAACGAAAACCGCGGACGGCGAAACGCAGCGGGAATACGATGCCTCGGGCGTATTAACGGCTTACCGCAGCAACGGCCACCGGATGGAGTTAGGTCATACGCGGGCAGGGCAGGAGCGGAGCCGCCGCTACCGCCCGGAGGATGAAGAAAGCTGGCTGGCACAGACGCCGCTGAACCACGCGGTCTACATCCAGGAGCAGGGCCATGATGCCTGTGGCCGCACGGCGTGGCAGCGGCCGGGGGCGGAGCGACTGGCAGGCAGCCATGAGAGCGTGGCGTCATGGCGACCGCTGGGAGAGCACCGTTACGCGTGGGATAAATCGGGCCGCCTGACGGGCCATGAGATGTGGTCGAAAACGCGCAGCGAACAGGAAACGCGCTACAGCTATGACAACCGCGACCAGATAACCAGCGTGCTGCGGCTGAACGCCGACGGCCCGGCGCAGGAAGAGCGCTACCGCTACACGGTGAACGAGCAAATCGCGGAAAGCCGGATAAACGGCATTCTGTCGCAGCACCAGTACAGTAATGAATGTGTGACGCAGGCAGGAGACAGCCGCTACGAATACGACGCCTGCGGGCGGGTGATAAAACGCACCGAACAGAAACGGTGCTTCCGGCCACAGGAATGGCGCTACCGCTGGGATGACTTCGACCGTCTGCGGGAGGTGAGGACGCCGGACGGTGAGGTGTGGCAGTACCGCTACGACGCTTTCGGACGCAGAACGGCGAAGCGTAATATTATCCGTGCGGCGTGGAAACAAAATCACCACACCGTCAGCGAGGTGCGTTACCAGTGGCTGGGGATGGCGCTGTCGGCGAGTGAGAAGCGCTACGCGGACGGGAGTCCGGCGCTGCGTGAGCAGTGGCATTACCGGGGGGGGTTTGAGCTGCTGGCGAAGGAGGCGCGGGCGGCGAACGACGACACCAGCGACTTTTATCCCATGCTCATCGGCCCGGACGGCGCGCCGCAGGAGATGTACAGCGCGAACGGACGGAAGGTGTGGCGGCGGCAGCGAAGCCTGTGGGGGCTGGCGGCGACGAACGACGTATCGCCTGACGGGCGTGAAAGCTGTGACGCGGGCTTTATGGGCCAGTGGCGGGACGAGGAGAGCGGGCTGTGGTATAATTTACACCGCTACATGGACTCATGGACGGGGCAGTATTTAAGCCAGGACCCGCTGAAACTGGGCGGCGGGCTGAACACGCAGTCGTATGTGCATAATCCGTTAAGTTGGATCGATCCTCTTGGTTTATTAAAATGCGGCCTGACTGGAAATGAAGTTGGCAATGCGTCAAATTTACCTGTTATACGGCCAGGAACTAAAGAATGGCGGCTGGCAGTTGAGGCTATCGGAAGTGGTAAGAATACCAACTTCAGAGTGGCAAGTGAAAAAGATGCTATAGATCTTATTAGTCAGGGCCGGGGACGGATGCAAAGACAGGGCGCACCTAACGACCCCTATAATGAGATGGGAGGACCTTATAAGAAAGGGTATGAAGTTCATCCGAATGAGTCACACACACAGAATGCACCAGAAAATAATATACCCCATGTCAAATGGAAAGACTGGGAATCAGGAAAATCTAGCGGAGGAAGAGGCCATGTCTTTTTCTAAAGATAAAAATTTCTTTGAAATGTGGCGTTTTGAGGAATGTTATGATCTAATGCGGGCTGTTGAGTGCGGAGATATTATATTGTTCAATAAAGAGCAGAGCAAAACTCTCTGGTCTATGTTTGTCTCATCTAATGCAAAACATTTGATGAGAATGGATATGAATATATTTTCGAAAATAGAACATTATGATGTTGATTTTGATAGAAAGGAGTCTGCGGATGAATTGTTTTGTAAATTTTATGAGTTATCTGGTTATCCTCAATCTGTTTTTTTATTTTTTAGTGAAAAGTACCTTTGTATAACACCATATATCACCCTTCAAAAATATTGGAATTATTATTTTTTACCATCAGATGAAACGGCTATAATTATTACTCCCCAAAATAGTCATTTTCTCTTTTCTTACGAAGAGCGTTTTTTTATTGTAACTAGATAAGTGATTACGAAAAATTGGGTAAAAAATAAACTCTTCCCAGTTCATCAATGAGGCTGCTAAGTCTTTGCGATGGTTTATGTACTATGATGTTGTGATTTCTCCAATGTACGTATCAAATTAACAGTATAATTGGAAAGATGCCTAGATTGCGTATCCTAATCCGATAGGGTTAAGGGGCGAGCTAAATCTTTATCAGTATGCGCCGAATCTGTTAAGATGGATCGAACCATGGGGGTTAGCGGCTGCTAATGGAGGTAATGCTTCTCAACATGGAGGGAGCGGTCATAATCAGACGATTGATGATCATGTTAAAGTATTACAACAAACGGATGGTGCAGGGCAAGATCATCAAAAGTATGTTTTTTGTACTAATAAATTCGCATTTTCTGTCTAAAAATTAAGCCAATCCTTATCCGGTACAACTATCCTTCTGGTATCGTATATGATCAAATATCTCCTGAGAAATAAGGAGAACAGATTATGAATCTTGAAAAATTAATGGAACATATCTCAATTATTCCCGATTACAGGCAACCATGGAAAGTAGAACATAAATTATCGGATATTTTACTTCTTACTATTTGTGCTGTCATTTCAGGGGCTGAGGGTTGGGAGGATATAGAGGATTTTGGCAATGCACATTTTGATTTCTTAAAGCAATATGGTGACTTTGAATATGGTATTCCTGTCCATGATACTATTGCCAGAGTGGTTGCCTGCATTAATCCTAAAAAATTCCATGAATGTTTCATTAACTGGATGCGTGATTGCCACTCTTCAGATGATGGCGATATTATCGCTATTGATGGAAAAACACTGCGACATTCTTACGATAAAAGCCGTCGCCGGGGAGCGATTCATGTAATAAGTGCGTTTTCCACAATGAATAGTCTCGTGCTGGGACAGATAAAAACAGATGAAAAATCCAATGAGATTACAGCTATTCCTGAGTTAGTTAACATGCTGGATATCAAGGGAAAGATCATAACGACAGATGCAATGGGATGTCAGAAAGACATTGCAGAGAAGATCCGTAGCCAGGGCGGTGACTATTTATTTTCAGTAAAAGGTAATCAGGGTAGATTACAAAAAGCGTTTGAAGAAAAATTCCCGCTAAAAGAATTAAATAATCCGAAGTATGACAGTTATGCCACAACCGAAAAGGGACATGGAAGAGAGGAAACCCGGCTTCATATTGTCAGTGATGTTCCGGATGAGTTAATTGATTTTACATTTGAATGGAAGGATTTAAAAAAACTATGTATGGCAGTATCTTTTCGTTCGGAGAAAGTTAGTGGAAAGAAAGAACCGGAAATATTGGTGAGATATTATATAAGCTCAGCGGATTTAACAGCAGAGAAGTTTGCCAGTGCGATGAGAAGTCATTGGGACGTGGAAAACAAATTGCACTGGCGTTTGGATGTAGCAATGAACGAAGATGATTGCAGAATAAGAAGAGGAAATGCAGCGGAATTATTTTCTGGTATAAGGCATATTGCGGTAAATATTTTGACAGAAAATAAGGAATTCAAAGCAGGACTGAGAAGAAAGATGAGAAGAGCAGCGATGGACAGAGAGTACCTCGCGTCAGTCCTTGCGGGGTGAGGGGTTTCGTAATCTTGCCCTGGGTGTGGAATAAAATGAATAAAATATATATACCTATCAGGGCAGATATTGATAATGAAGATAGCGATGATGGCTATTTCTCATTAGGTTTTGTATTTAATTATGATGACAACATCATCCCACATAACATAGGGTTATGTCGTGATGAGCTAGAGGGGGAACCTAATTCTATTTATATAGAAGCAGATGACCAGATCTATGGGTTTAGAACTAAAAAGGCGAAATATTCAATTAGTGATAATATATTGACACTAACAATTCTTGATGAAAATGTCTTTTACTGGGATAAGTCTAAAATAGTTAATATTAAAATAGATGAAAACAAAATTGATGAAATAGAAAAATGCCTGAAATCTATTTTTAATATTTAAAATAAAAGCCGGGAGGATTATATAAAATCTTCCTGGCTTTTTATTATTTAACTCTCGTTCAGCGCACTAAACAAGCACATCCTTCACTCCCTTGACCACCTGTTTAGCCTGATAAAGCTGCTCCCTCAGTTCCTGCACCTCGTTATTATCCGCCATCAGCACAAGACACCCCTGTGAAATCTTCACGGTGACGCCGCGCCCGGTCTTAAATCCCGCTTCTTCCAGCCAGTCGCCCTTAAGGTGCAGGCTGGGGATTTGTGAGTAACAGGTGGTTATACAGGTTTCGCT
Organism: Salmonella sp. SJTUF15591; assembly: GCF_043356435.1. Taxonomy (NCBI): domain Bacteria; kingdom Pseudomonadati; phylum Pseudomonadota; class Gammaproteobacteria; order Enterobacterales; family Enterobacteriaceae; genus Salmonella; species Salmonella sp. SJTUF15591. Next base: position 46,779 of record NZ_JBEUJO010000004.1, read on the forward strand.
GTTGATGTGGCGGACGCTGACGCCGGAGGCATTCATATTTGCTGACTAAATAAATTCTTAATTCTCCGCCGGATGCTGGCTGATTGTGGAGCTCAGGGTGAGTGAGTATGGGCGCGACATCCTGGCACTGTGCCCCCCTCTCCCCGGCCAGTGATGAGCAACCGGCTGCCGGGGCCGTATTTTGACGATGAAACGGGCCTGCATTAAAATCTGTTCAGATATTATGCACCGGAGTGTGGCAGGTTCGTCAGTCAGGGCCCGACAGGGCTGTAAGGAGGATTAAATCCTTACCACTATCCGTTGAATCCCGTCACAGATACAGATCCGCTGGGATTGTTTACATGTGAATTATGTAGTCGCATGATAGATGAGACTAATAATAGTCTGGATAGTCTTCCATTTAATCCGGCAAAAATGTTAACGGCTAGTTTAAATATGGCTAATTCTGCAAGATTGCACGCAAGTGGGGTAGCCAAACTCGGGATGGGTATTGCTGCTGATGGATTGGTTATATTGTCTCCAGTGGGCAATGTTTCACTGGTATGGGGGCGTGGAATATCAAATTAGCAACTGCTTCATATAACAGGGCAAATTTATGATTATCAGAATCACTTAATGAAACCGACAAGGATAGGTGCTGGAGAAATTTATTAGGTGTATTGCCTTATAGTGAACAGTTTGACGATCCAGATGAGCCATCAATTAGCGATGTGTATAAAGAGAAATTCCATAACATGATGGATTCTCCAATGAATTTCATCAAAAAGATAGGGACATTGATGTTTGATGAATATGATTAATAAAATATCCATGTTGATCTTTATTATTGGAAGTATAATCGCGATAATATGGATATTATATGCCACTTTATCGAAAAGAGGGATGTTTAGAGATAATCTTAAAAAAATAATCAAGATAATATGTGATTTATTTTGGGGGATAGGCTGATAACTCTGAGTAAAGAATATCAGAGACTGTACATGAAATTATTAATCCTTCGTTGAATAAAAGCCGGGAAATCATTATGGGCGGATAACCGCATCATGGAAGATATGCAGTAACTGTACCGGTATGACCGTTACGGGAGGCTGACGCCGGAGCAAATGGCGGGGCAACTGGAGCCGGAGTACACACCCCAAAGGAAAGAGAGGTTTGTGTGTATTATTCATTGTGTGATCATAGCGGTACAGGTACTTCTGCTGGTTTGTTATTCACACTATCAGCCCCTGATGCTGATTTATCACCAGGAATATCAGAGTCTGGAGGGGATTCTTATGGAGGCACTTCTTGCGGGAATGGCTTATACAGATGCTTGTGATCAAACTGATAGTTATAAATATACAAAAGGTGTGAGTATGGGACCCGGATTTGGAGACTAGGGGGAACTCACATGCTCCCGGCATTCGAGGTGTCTATCGGAGATTTTCGATCTGATGGATAAGGGATATGATTGGTTATCAGGTGAATTCAAGTGAAAAGAAATAGATTTTTTCTATCGTTACTATTTATGGTGTTGATTGTGTTGTTCGTTATTCTATTTTTTACATGGTTAGGTAGAGAGAATATTAAAAATGATAGCGCTATTCGAGAAGTTGCGAAAGAAGAAGTTGATAAGCTTTTTTCTCTTTATAATAAAGGGGAGTATGCTGAGATATATGATTTGTCATGTGACTCTTTCAAAAATGCCACTGCGAGAAAAGATTTTTTAACAGTTATGGGAACTAAAATGAAAATACTCGGTGAATTTAAAGGGCGAAAACTTCAATATAGTAATGTCATTAATTCAAAATCCGTGGAGTTATATTATAGAGTGGACTATATTAACTATTCTTTAATTGAAGAATTTAACTATATTAAAAATGATAGACAAAAAATATGCTTGCAAGCAATGTATACGGATGATGCGGGGAAACATGGGGAGGTAATTAAATTACATTAATGTGTGATAACTCCAGTTAGAACCTATCCCAATGCGATGAAGAATCGGGGCTGTATTATAACTAGCGCCGTTTCTATAATCCGGGACTGGGAAGGTATATTACGCAGATCCAATAGGGCTGAAAGGGGGATGGAACCGATATCATTCTCCGCTGAATCCTATTACAGATAGTGATCCTCTTGGCCTTATTACTTGTGGTGCTGATAGAGGTGATTCTGGCAAGTTATTAAGATGAAAAATGGTTGAAAATAATTGCATTAGTGAATGCTTATTTACGTCTTTACCTACAAAAAGTAACGGATTTGCCTTCTGGAATTGTGTTAACGAATGCAAATAAAATCAATGCTGTTGATGTTTTTACTACAGGAATAGGTATGGTTAACGATAAGGATACAGCTATATTAATTAGTAATTTAATGTTGAGATTCGGTAAGGAACTTGATGAATCTGTTGCTGTTGTTCAGTCCCGTTGTGATGAGGATGAATTTAATGTATATCGAGAAGCGGTTGGTTTTATCATGGGTGAAATGCTTATTAAAATAATGAATCCATTATATGAAAAACATCCAGAAATAAAACCAAAAGGATTGAAATAAAACATCTGGAGCCGGATGGATAATATGTAAAAGCCGGAGGGGTTATCTTTTTCCGGCTTTTTATTATCAATTGCTCATTAACTCCTGTTCCGTTCTTTTACGTTTAATCACCGGAATATCTCCGGTATTGTTCAGCGCCCCCAGAAATGTTTTTAACCACTGTTCTGCATTCCGTTTATTAATGCGGATCACGCCCATCCCTTCAATACAGCCAAAGAGTCCGCGGGTATGCTGCGGCGTGATCACGATGCAATCCCTCATTACCCGCACCTTGACGGGCATCCCGTTAATAAACCCCGCCTGCGGTATCTATTCACCGTACAAACGAACTGAAAGTCTCTCAACGCGTGAGTATGTAAGTATCCCGCATAATCGAGCCATTCACATTTAGAGATCATCCGACATAATCAATCTGCCAACGCAGGAGATCGCTGTGCGTAAAGCCCGTTTTACTGCGCACCAGATCATCGCTGTGATTAGAACAGTCGAATCCGGACGGACTGTTAAAGATGTCTACCGGGAGGCCGGTATTTCTGAAGCCACCAGGGACAACTGGATGTCTGGATACGGCGGCATGGAAGCTTCTGATATTAAATCTTGAGGATGTCAACGCCAGGATTTATGGTCGTTTTTCGCTATTTTTAATATCCGCTGTTTGATCACTTCTGCTGTCCGCTTTCCGCCATTTCATCTTCACTGATTGGCGTTGCGCTTTTGGTCAGCGCCCCGACTTTGCGTTTTTCCTTCAGTTGGTAACTTTCTCCTTTGATATTCAGTGTGGTTGAGTGATGCAGCAGCCGATCCAGGATCGCTGTTGCCAGCACGTTATCACCGAACATCTCTCCCCAGTCTGCGAAGCCTTTGTTTGACGTCAGGATAATGCTCGCTTTTTCATACCGTCGGTTCAGCAGTCGGAAGAACAGACTGGCTTCCTCGCTGGTCATTGGCAGGTAACCTGTTTCGTCCAGGATCAGCCCCCGCGCATAGCTCAGTTGTTGTAGCTGGCGCTCCAGGCGGTTTTCCAGCTTCGCTTTCATCAGCGTCTACCAACCTGTCCTGCGGCATGAACAACACCCGATGGCCCACATCTGCCGCTTTCACACCGGGGGCAGCGGCCAGGTGGGTTTTCTCCACTCCGGGGGCCCCAGCAGGATCACATTCTCGCAGCGCTCCACGAACGCCAGACCGGCCAACTCCCGGACGACCTTACGATCGATGCCTGGCTGGAAGCTGAAGTCGAACTGCTCCAGCGTTTTGACTCATGGCAGACGAGCCTGTTTCAGCCGGGATTCCATTCCGCGCTGATGTCTGCCGTTCTATTCCTGCTGCAGCGCCATGCACAGGAATGTCGACTTATTTTTGGGCTGACAGAGGCATTGGTCGTTAAGACTTGTATATTCATGTTGCTTACTCGCACAAAAGGGGGAAAGGAACCGTAAACAACATTGACAGGTAAGGGACTGGCATCAATTTGAATGGTGTTTTTTTTATAACATTATGTTTTAAAAGGTGAATTATATTTTCATGGTGAATTATTCTGTTTTCTATTGTTGTTTATGGAGTATTTAACCAATATTTCAGCTAAAAACAGTGTATTATATTGATTACACTTTGCTGGAGAGGTGTAAACATCAAGCATAACCATATGATGTATATGAGTTTTTGTTTGCTGATATCATATTTTTAACAGATATTGAGCAAGTAAATCTGATCTAACTGTAACTTTAGTTTTCTAAATTAATTACCTTGCTTACTTTTTTTTACCTGGTTTTGTAAAACCTCATAATGATCAGTCTATTTGTGGCTTTGTTTAAGGTTTATTTGGTTTTGTAGTCTGAATTGTATCTCCCTCCTGGAGGGCTTTCTTTAGATTCTCTGTGTCCTACGTTGTTATGTTACGTATTTGTTGCTTTGAAGGGGGGTGAAAATACAGTTCCATTTATCTGAGTAAGTCAGGTACACAGTAACAACTTTCTTATAAAGAATTTCCAAAATTTTTACCGCGGCGTTATTAATTGTTCAGCGATTCTTACAGATCTGTCGTTCGCTTTTGGTGAATGAAATCCGTGGACTTTTATTTACTAATTTTTCCTTTCCTGAAAAAAACAGAGGTATTGAGCGAAAAATTTTATTCCGTATGATGCCCTCCACACAAAATGTATTAACACTGAATCGTAATTTGCTTCTTTATGCTGATAACTTTCTGTCTATGCTAATACTAAAATTTAGATGACTTTTATACGGTAAAATCTGGTATGAATTTTAAAGATACTCTTCCCGGGGTGTTTCTCTGTGTCGCTATGTTTGCATGTGGTCATGCCAGGGCGAATATGCTCGTTTATCCCATGGCGGCAGAAATTAATAGTAGCCGCGAAGAGGCCACCTCGCTGTTCGTCTATTCTAAATCAGATCATGTGCAATATATTCGAACAAGAATCATGCGTATTGAACACCCTGGTATGCCACAGGAGAAGGAGGTACCAGCAGGGAATGATATAGAGACAGGACTTGTTGTCTCCCCGGAGAAATTTGCCCTTTCCCCGGGAACAAAAAAAACAATACGTGTTATCAGTACTCAGGCACCGGAAAGAGAGGAAGCCTGGCGGGTATACTTCGAGGCTGTTCCTGAACTGGAAGATGATCCACAGGCAGGCGGAAAGCAAAATTCATCCGTAAGTGTGAATCTTGTCTGGGGGGTGTTGCTGCGTGTTTCTCCGTCAGACCCCAGGCCTGCGCTGGTAACGAACGGTCACCACCTGCTGAATACGGGAAATACCCGGCTTTCTCTTATTCGGGCCGGCAACTGCGACACCACATGCCACTGGCAGAATATAGACAAAAGTATTTATCCCGGCGGGAGTGCTGATATTCCGGCCGGAATAAAAAGTAATGCATTTCGTGTGGAATATCGTACGGGTGCAAATTCACCGGTAATCTCTGCTGATTTAACAGCAGCCGGAAAGTAAAAACACACGGAGCGTACGCTATACCCTACATTTATTCTCAGGGGGAGCGGATGTATACCTAGTGTACATATATCACTGTAATAAACAACAAAGCAAGGTTATTTTTTATGAACATGAAAACATCTTTTATTGCCGCAGCTGTGGCATTGGCCACCGTTTATTCTTTTTCTGTTTCTGCGGTTCAGAAGGATATTACCGTCACTGCCAATATTGACAGTACACTTGAACTGCTGCAGGCCGATGGTTCATCCCTCCCGTCGACTATGAAGCTGGATTTCATGCCGGGTAAGGGCCTGGTCCATAAATCACTCCAGACCCGCCTTTACAGCAACGATCAGACCAAGTCGGTTGATGTAAAACTGTTGAATGCTCCACAACTTATCAACGTCCTGGATCCCACCAAAACCATTGATATGGAAGTGACTCTGGGAGGACGGTCACTGACCACCACCAATTCTGTACTGGAAGCTAAAACCCTGTTCCCGGACGGAAAAACTGGCGATGCTTCAACTCTGCTGAACCTGGATATTGGTCAGAAGGCTGGAGCAGCCTTACAAAACCTGCCTGCCGGTGAATACAGCGGATTGGTCAGTCTGGTGATTTCACAGGCTGTCACTGCCGGCTAATAACCGGTTATTAGCTCTTCATCTGATCCGGTTTTGGGGTGTCACCGTTCGTACCTGAACCGGATCCGGTATTGATCTTATTATTCATTGCAATTTAGGTCTCTTTACGTGAGTCGTTATTTCTGGATGTATTATTTACTGGGGTTGTGCAGTTTTACCAGCCAGGCAACTCTTATTCCCCCTCCTGGATTTGAATCTCTGCTGGAAGGACAGACTGAGCAAATTGAAGTGTTGCTACCAGGGCATTCACTGGGATTATTTCCGGTGGTGGTTAAACCGGACACCGTGCAGTTCATGTCCCCATTGATGGTACTTGAAAGCAGTGGGCTTGCCGCGTTGCCGGTCGCAGAACGGCAAAAAGCGCTGGCTGCACTCAGCCGTCCGTTGCTACGTAACAGCAATCTGGTCTGTGGTGTCTCAGAAGCAAAAGACAGCAGCGAGTGTGGTTACGTGGCAACAGATAAAGAGGATGTTGCGGTTATTTTTGATGAGAACAACGGTCAGTTATCTTTGTTTCTTAACCGGGACTGGTTGCCGGATGAAGAACGACGTGATAAACGCTGGCTGACTCCGACCCCGGAGGGTGTCAGCGCATTTATTCACCGCCAGACGCTGTATCTGAGTGATGATCTCCACAGTCGTAATATGACACTGAATGGTAGCGGTGCCCTGGGGCTTGGTGACGGTCGTTATCTGGGAGGCAACTGGGCGGCTATCTGGAATCAGTCAGAACATTACAATAACAGTCAGACCTGGTTTGACAATCTGTTTGTCCGTCAGGATCTCGGCAATCAGTATTATCTCCAGGCTGGTCGGATGGATCAGCGGAATCTGTCCAGCGCCACGGGGGGGGATTTTGGGTTCAGTCTGCTTCCCCTGAGCCGGTTTGATGGATTACGAACCGGGACCACCCAAGCTTATGTTAACCATGAGGTGGACCAGAATGCCACTCCGGTTATGGTTCAGGTTACCCGAAATGCCCGTATTGATATTTATCGTGGCAGCGAGTTGCTGGGGAGTCAGTTCCTGACCCCGGGTATGCATACCCTGGATACTCATTCTCTTCCACCGGGAAGCTATCCTCTGGCGTTGCGGGTGTATGAGGATGGGATTCTGCGGCGAACGGAGACCCAGCCCTTCAGTAAGGGGGGCAATAGCTTCAGTGCACAGACCCAGTGGTTTATTCAGGGCGGGCAGGAAGATACCGGGGATAAAGCCAGCCATTATGACGGTGAGACTGTCATGGCTGCCGGATTCCGAACTGGGCTGCGGAAAAATATCAGTCTGACCGAAGGTATCTCTCTGGCACATGAGGCCTGGTACAGTGAAACCCGACTGAATTCACAGCATGCAGTGCTGGATGGCACGCTGGACCTTTCTGCCGGGATACTGCATGGGACAGACAGCACGAGCGGTAACACTGAGCAGGTGACATACAACGACGGATTTTCCGCGAGTCTGTGGCGTAACCATACGGAAAGTGATGCCTGTAGTGGTCGTCATCCACAGTCAGTGCATGCCAGTATGACCTGCCAGACTTCGATGAACGCCTCCCTGTCGGTTCCGGTGGGGAACTGGTATGCCCTACTGGGATACAGTACCAGCAGGACAGAAGGTTGGCCGGTTTACCGGGGATATGATGATAACAGTGACAAAGAAAATGTGTTCTGGCGACAGGCATACATCCCTGCCTCTCACCGCGAATCTGCTCAGGCTAGTGCAACGTACAGCCTTAATATGGCTGGCATGAATATTAATACCCATGGGGGAGTATGGCGAACCCGAAATGACGGAGTGAATGATGATGGCTTGTTTATGAGTGTCAGTGTGTCATATGCCTCTCAACCACCGACAATGACTGGCAGTAATGGGTATACCTCAGCCGGGACCGATATTCACAGTAGCCGGAATCAAAAAACACAGACGTCCTGGAATGTGAACCATGTGAGATCCTGGCAGCAGGATCTGTATCGTGAACTGTCGGTGGGTTTCTCCGGTTATAACGACGACAGCTGGAGCGGGAGTCTCGGCGGACGCATGAGCGGCCGTATGGGTGAACTGAGCGCCACTTTCAGTAACTCCCATCAACGTAATGCGGGCAGCGCCAGTTCACTCACCGCTGGCTACAGCTCGTCTCTGGCGTTATCCCGTAATGGACTGTTCTGGGGAGGTGGTCAGGACGGTGAACCGGCCTCTGGCATGGCGGTGAACGTGGAGTCAGAGGGGGACGAGGGCAGTAGCGGGAAAGTAGTCAGCGTTCGTGGCAGCAGCCAGCCGTTCAGTCTCGGTTTTGGTCAGCAGTCGCTGTTGCTGATGGAAGGCTATAACGCCACGGAGGTGACCATTGAGGATGCAGGGGTTAGTTCACAGGGTATGGCAGGCGTAAAAGCGGGAGGGGGAAGCAGGTGTTACTTCCTGACACCCGGGCATCTGCTGGTTCACAACATCAGCGCCAGTATGAGCCGACTGTACGTTGGCCGCGTACTGGACAAGGATGGCAGACCGCTGCTGGACGCACAGCCACTGAACTATCCATTTTTGTCGCTGGGAGCTTCCGGGCGATTTAGCCTGCAGAGCGAGCATAAAGAATCCAGCCTGTGGCTGCTGTCAAAAAACAGGATCCTGCGTTGTCCGCTGTCAGTACATAAACGGCGGGATGTTATGCAGGTAGTGGGTGATGTGCGGTGTGAATTAAGTGACGTGGATGCCCTGCCACAGGCGTTGCAAATATCGCCGCGGGTCATCCGTTTACTGAACGTTGCTGGTCTGCTGCGCCATTCCGTTCAGGAAGCCTGACGTAGAGATAAAAGCGATAACTATGAGTAATAAAATGAAGTGGACAAAGATAAACCATTATTTACATCCGAAAATTTGTTCGGCCTGCGCAATCCTGCTGATGGCTGGCGCTACACTGCCACAAGTCGCCGATGCGGAGACTACCTACGACCGGACCAGCACCGTCGACCTGAATTACGACAGGAGTAATGTACTAGGCTTTGAACGCATGTTTGAGCAGTATATAAATACGAATTATCTAGGATGGGTATGTAGATCCAATAGTAATGAAAACGAGGGTGCGTGTGACGATACAAATCTGATATGGCATAAACGGGGGGTAACAAAAATTCGTCTGCGTTTCAGAGAACAAATCAGTCATGCTGAAACTACGCTCATACTGGACGCTCATGCTGGAGGACCATGTGGATATTTTACTATTAATGGAGCCATTAATTGTGTATATCCATCGAACTACGTAACGGCCGGTATTTCCGCCGAAGAGCTAGCGAAAATACCGAAAGCCGGTATATGGAAAGCAACGTTGGTCTTGGATGTACATAGATGGCCAGACGGAAAAGACGGAAAAGTTGGTGTCTGGACTACAGATATCACGCTGAATGTAACAGACCACTTTGCTGAAAATGCGGCTATTTACTTTCCGCAGTTTGGTACAGCAACGCCTCGTGTTGACCTGAATCTTCACCGAATGAATGCCTCACAAATGTCGGGCAGGGCTAATCTGGATATGTGTCTGTATGACGGAGGTGTGAAAGCCCGTTCATTACAGATGAAGATAGAAGGAAGCAATAAGTCAGGTACGGGATTTCAGGTTATAAAGAGTGATTCTGCTGATACGATTGATTATGCGGTCAGTATGAATTATGGGGGACGAAGTATTCCTGTCACCCGTGGCGTGGAGTTCAGCCTGGATAACGTGGATAAAGCAGCAACGCGTCCGGTGGTACTTCCCGGGCAACGGCAGGCGGTACGTTGTGTGCCAGTGCCCCTTACCCTGACAACACAACCCTTTAACATCAGGGAGAAGCGTTCTGGTGAATATCAGGGAACGCTGACAGTGACAATGCTGATGGGAACACAAACCCCCTGACAGTAATTATTTATTTTATTGATATCTTTCTTATATGGTTTTTTAAATCAGAGTTCTCTTTATATACTTGTTTTATTTAATAAAGAGAATCTATTCACTTATGAAAATCAATGCGTGAGGTTCTGCTTTCCTATGACTGAGTATTTAGATGATAAAGATAAAGAATTATTGAAAGAAATCCAAAAAGATTGTGCACAAACTTTATGGCAACTTGCATATAAAGTTGGACTTACGCCCACACCATGTTTCAAACGTTTAAAAAAACTTAAAGACAGGGGGGTTATCATTGGTCAGTTCGCTTTATTGGATAAAGAAAAACTAGGTCTTTCACTTAATGTCTTTATTATGATTAACATATCTGAGGAGCAATACGCTAGTATTTCTGAGAAAATAAAGTCAATGCCTGAGGTTATTGCCTTTTATCGAATTTCTGGATCATTTAATTATTTAATGCATACAGTATTTACAGATATGAACGATTACTATAGTTTTTATGAGAAAATAATATTAACTAATTCTTCAATTAGTGGATCTGCATCGAGCTTTGTTCTTGAGCAAATAAAAGAAACAAACGAACTGCCAGTGTGAAAGTGTGATGTGTACTTACTGATTTAATACATTATTATCCTTCTTACGGAACAACAACGGCAGATTGCGGCTGTTGAACAAGGATTTTAATCAGCAGTAGTGAGATTAAGCGGCACAGAATAACATAGCGGAATATCATATGGTTAAATATCACCCCGTGCATGTAACAAAAAACCGCATTAAAACAGATGATGTTACTGATATTTATTTCGTTGAACCCTTCTGGAAAGAAGGCGAAAACCACATAATTGAGTCATTGATGTTTTTTGAAGAGTTACAAAAGTCATTTAATTTATTCAACCATAAATATGGGTTAAATAAATATATACTCAGGATCCCCTGGGAATTTGTGCTCATACATATGGAAAGGATCAGTAAATTAAATAGCGTCGGGTTATTTGCTGTTTCTGTTGACTTTAATAACAACCACAAATTTCTGAGCGAGTACATCAGGAGTCGCAGAGATTATGGTATGGAAGTTTGGTTTGATTTTTGTGGTAAACATTCTTATTCCAGTGAAATTAAAAACCTTGGGTTCTTTTTTCAGGCTTGCGTAGTGCCTCGTGATTCTAATTTTATTAGTAGTGTTTATCATTATCATAAGTTCCAAAAGATTCTTGTCGGGGATATAAATGATGTAGAACAGAGGGCCGTGTACCAGAACGAAGTTGATTACATGTATGGAATGCAATGGCCATCGTCATATGACGGTTTTTTCTTTCGGGATCATAAAAAAAATGAAACTTGGTGTATATAACAGAAGGAGTGAAAATTTGAATCAAAAATATCTTATTTATTTTTTGTTTAATTATTGTTTTGTTTTTTATTACGATTAAATATAAAGAACATCATTGTTCGTGTGGTGGGGAGGCTGGAAGTTTAGGGGATGACCGTTTATCAACAATTTTATTACAGCCACCATACGAATGGTTTATATATGCACTAGATGTATTATTTTAGTTTAATATATCGATGGTTGCTATTTGCATTGATGATGTTCCGTTACATTAAGGAATATACATCTGTATCTCTTTATACGCACGCTCACATTACTATCATTATTAATATGAGTGTGGTTCTTGTTTTACGCATGCATGGTTGCATGTGACGTTAAATTTAAATGAGCTGACTGTATGAATTCTAAATACTTTAGAGAGGTGTTTTTTGTCTCGGTAGTTGTTATATTATTATTTTATTTGGTGTTATTTGCAGCCAGTGCTCATGCTGAAGGCGGTTTCAGCTCTGGAGGCATTGGGTTATTTATGACGGGAACAAGAGAGATGCTACTGTAGAGATAATAAATTCTGCTAAAGATTCCCCAATTCTTGTGCATTGACATCCTCCACGTCCTGAAGGGCGTGGGTTCCTGCTCCAACGGGCTGCCTGACTGCACGCTCCTTCCACAGGCAAGCACGGCGTGTCCCGCTCTAAAATGTTACGCGCGCCGTTTACATCGGCGTTCGCAGTATATCTTCATACCAGACACTTGTAAGTATCTCGCATAATCGTGCCATTCACATTTAGAGATCATACAACAGGACGGGGCTGTTTTTGGGCAGCCGGAAGTTAAGCCCATACCAGAAACGTTGCAGTGTACTGAAAAATGGCGCCAGGTTGCACCTGTTCAACGATTTTCTGAAGGCGCAGGAGTATTCATTACTGATATCCTCCATTGCGCCTTCGGGAACCCACAGAACCAGCTATTTTACCGATAGTGTTTAAAAGGCGTAAGTAATGCCGAGCATGAAGTCATTGGAGGCAGCCTTTGTGTCTGCATCATAAGCGGTATGTTCATCACCAGCATAGTGATTTTTTGAAATGCTTACTTTGCCGGCATTAATGTATTTATAACTGGCGTCAATCATAATATTATCTGTTACAGCATATTTTGCACCGATACCTGCGCCCCAGGCAAAGTTATTTTTTGAAGCAGACAGAGTTTCATTAATACCAAAACCAACAGGAATGGTGTTATTACTTAGCTTCACATGAGCGAGGCCAACGCCAGCGCTGATATAGGGTGTAAACGCCGTACTATTGTGAAAATCATAATAGCCATTAACCATGTAAGTGGTCATTCGGACCTGATTTTTTACATTTATGTGTACTGGCTGACCAAATGCAATAATATCCTGCCCGCCTTTAGCATCCGTCTCACCTCTGAAAGTGGTATCCAGTTCTAAACGTACTGGAAGCTGGAATGGATCATAAAAGTCATAACCGATAGCAACCCCGCCGCCAAAAACGCCTTTGGTACGGTCAGGTAACGTTGCATGACCATTGACTATCTCATCCTGGCTGAAGGTTGAGTTGATTCCATAGACATTGACTACGGATGTTCCCGCTTTCCCGGTGATATAGATCCCTTCTTTTGCTGATGCAGTAGCGCACCAGGCTACCACAAGGGGAATGATGCAGACTGCGAAAAAGTTTTTCATTTCAGAACCTGCCTTAATATTGGGCTAAAAGACAAGTTTCACGGTATAGGGTGTGATATAACGATTACATAAACGAAGCCCAAAAAACGGTCTATTGTAACGCTGGGTTTTCTGTAAGCGGGTAAAAAATGATATGAAGATTTTAAATAACAATACGATAATCGTCGGTATGGAAATCCATCTCCTCGCCAAATTGCCCCACGTACGGTTTCACTTCTACGTTATGTAACGGGTAGTGTTAGATAGAGCGATGCTGTAAGAAAAAGATGAAGATGAATTTGTACCCGACCTGGATAAAGCCCGTTATCCAGGAATAACGGGCAAAAATATTTACTCAAGTGCCTGGGCGAGATCTTGTTGTACCTGTTGACGCTGTTCTGGTGTTAAGACTTTGCTTAAATCAAAATAATATTTAACCCGATAATAGCGAGCCTGTTGTTCTATGTTACTGAAGGCTGCAAGCTGCTGTTTTACGGCGGCGTCATCCCATTTACCGGATTTAATCACCTCTATCAGCGCACCGTCTTTAATTCCCTTCATAGAAATCTGACTGACGTCGGTTTCCAGTTGTTGGTGAAGTTTTTTGATCCGGGTAATCTGATCGTTTGTCAGCTTCAGATGCTGGACAATAGGATCCTGGGCGGGCAGGGGAGGATTGGGGACAGCGGTGGCGAAAGCGCCAAAAGAAACGCCCGCCAGAGTCGCTGCCAGTAAAGTTGTGCGTACAAAGTTTTTCATGAAGATATCCTGATAAGGGAGTGATTAACCGTTTTTATTACCCACGAATGGCGAGCAATTATCTTAGAGCCTATCCCATTAGGGCTATTTTACTTGCCATTTTGGACTTGGGCAGTGCTCAAAATCCTCACGTACTACGTGTACGCTCCGGTTTTTGCGCGCTGTCCGTGTCCAAACTGGCTGCGCCAATAACGCCTGGTGGGATAGGCTCTTAGTCAGAATACGTTGCCTGCCACATTACGCCACGCGAATTTGTTTTACGGAGAGTTACGGAGTGAAACAATCCCGCCGCGGTGAGCGGCAGGTTGCTTACAAGGTGAATGGATCGGCATCGCGCCAGGCTGGAAATTTTTCGCGATAGTCCTGCAAGGCGACGAGAGAAAGATCGGCATCGATACGTGTCGCCTGGTGTGGTTCGGCGGTGGCGATAATATCACCCTGGGGATTAATGATCCGGCTATCGCCGCGATAATGTAACCCGTTGCCATCGGTGCCAACCCGGTTGCAGCCTGCGACATAAGCCTGATTTTCAATAGCGCGCGCTGTCAGTAATGTTTGCCAGTGTAGCGAGCGCGGCGCGGGCCAGTTCGCTACATACAGCGCCAGATCGTAATCATTGCGGTTGCGCGACCATATCGGAAAGCGCAGATCGTAACAGATCAGCGGCAGGATGCGCCAACCGCGCCACTGCACGATGATGCGTTTATCGCCTGCGGCATAATGTTGATGTTCATCCGCCATACGAAACAGATGGCGCTTATCATAGAGATGAACCTTACCTTCCGGTTCAACCAGTAAGAAGCGATTTACGGCGCCGCGCTCAGTTTGTAGCGCCGCGCTGCCGGCAATCAGAGCATCAGTTTGTCGGGCTTTGGCCTGCATCCACGTAATCACGCTATCTTGCGAAAGTGAGTTATTAGCGGCCTCCATCGCGAAGCCGGTGGTAAACATTTCAGGCAGAACAATCACATCCCGGCCAGATACGAGCTCTAGCTGTCTGTCAAAATGACGCAGGTTTGCCGGGCCGTCCATCCAGACTAAAGGTTGTTGCAACAGAGTAATTTTCAAACCAGACACGATCGGAGCTCCTCATTGAACAGCGTCTTTACACTGTAGCATGAGCAATAATAAAAAAGCGGCAAGAAAAAGCCCCGCGAAAGCGGGGCAGGAAAGACACGAGACTGATTATGCGGCTTCGACTTTACGCACTTTCTCCGGCAGCTTTACCGGCCTGGTCGCCAGCGCTTCAGGTTCAAAATCATCAACGTTGATACTGCGCAGGCGGCTCTCTTCCGCTTTCGCCAGAATGGCGGCTTCATCTTTATCTATAAGCCCTTTCGCCAGCGCATTGCGCGCCAGTTCATCCAGACGAGTAAACGGCAGATTTTTACCCAGCTCTTTGCAGATGCGCTGGTGGATAGGGTCGGCAGCGATGACATCACGCAGCGCTTCTTCCAGTAAACCGACCGGATTATGTTCGGCGGGCGTCAGATACTGACCGCGCCCAATGCGTGAACGTGTGGCGTTCGGCACCTGCAGGATCTTCGCCACGGCGTGATCCAGCTTATCAGACGGCGCCAGATAATGACGGCCAGTCGGGAAGATCATCGCGGTGAGCAATCCGGCCACGACGCGGTTCGGGAAGTTCTGCAGCAGATCGTCCATCGCTTGTTCAGCACGATACAGCGCATCCTGTACGCCCCAGTGCACCAGCGGCAGGTCGGCTTCGTGGCGACCTTCGTCGTCGTAACGCTTCAGTACGGCTGAGGCCAGATAAAGCTGACTCAACACATCGCCCAGACGCGCGGAGATACGCTCGCGGCGTTTCAGGCTGCCGCCCAGTACCGCCATTGACACGTCGGACAGCAGTGCCAGGTTTGCGCTCAGTCGGTTCAGATGCTGGTAATAACGCTTCGTGGCGTCGCCGGTTGGCGTATGGCTCGTTAATCCGCGGGTCAGGCCAAGCCAGAAACTGCGGACGGTATTGCTGCCGACATGACCAATATGTTTAAACAACAGTTTATCAAAGGCATTCACATCATTATTCTGCGCTGCGGCCATCTCTTCCAGTACATAAGGATGGCAGCGAATGGCGCCCTGACCAAAGATCATCATGCTACGGGTCAGGATATTCGCGCCTTCCACGGTAATCGCGATAGGCGCGCCCTGGTAAGCACGCGCCAGGAAGTTGCTCTCGCCCAGCATAATGCCTTTACCCCCAGTGATATCCATCGCGTCGATAATGGACTGCTGGCCGCGGTGGGTGCAGTGGTACTTCACGATAGCCGACAGTACCGCCGGTTTTTCGCCCAGCATAATGCCGTAGGTGATTAACGATGCGGCGGCATCCATCACATAAGCGTTACCTGCAATACGCGCCAGCGGTTCTTCAATACCTTCCATCTTGCCGATAGAAATTTTGAACTGACGACGAATGTGAGCATAGGCGCCGGTTGCCAGCGCGACGGATTTCACCCCGCCAGTGGAGTTGGACGGCAGGGTAATACCGCGTCCTACCGACAAACATTCCACCAGCATACGCCAGCCCTGTCCGGCCATTTTGGGGCCGCCGATAATATAATCAATAGGCACGAAAATATCGTTACCGCGGGTTGGACCATTCTGGAACGGAACGTTAAGCGGGAAGTGGCGACGACCAATTTCCACACCCGGCGTTGAGGTGGGGATCAGGGCGCAGGTAATACCCAGCTCTTCTTCTCCGCCTAACAATCTATCCGGATCGGAAAGCTTAAACGCCAGGCCCAACACGGTAGCTATCGGCGCCAGCGTAATGTAACGCTTGTTCCAGGTCAGGCGCATACCCAGCACCTGCTGGCCCTGCCATTCGCCCATGCAAACCACGCCGGTATCCGGAATGGCGCCTGCATCAGAACCTGCTTCCGGGCTGGTCAGCGCAAAGCAGGGGATCTCCTGGCCGCGCGCCAGTCGCGGCAGATAGTGATTCTTCTGCTCTTCCGTACCATAGTGCTGCAATAACTCGCCAGGGCCGAGTGAGTTTGGAACGCCGACGGTGATAGCCAGAATCCCGGAGACGCCGGACAGTTTTTGCAGTACACGGGACTGCGCATAAGCGGAGAACTCCAGCCCGCCGTACTCTTTTTTAATGATCATCGCAAAAAAACGATGCTCTTTCAGATAAGCCCACAGTTCCGGCGGCAGATCCGCCAGTTCATGGGTAATCTGGAAATCGTTCGCCATCCGGCACGCTTCTTCTACCGGACCGTCGAGAAACGCTTGCTCTTCGGCAGTGAGTTGCGGTTGCGGATAGTTGTGCAGTTTTTTCCAGTCAGGCTTGCCCTGGAACAGATCGCCTTCCCACCAGGTTGTACCGGCATCAATCGCTTCTTTCTCAGTGCGCGACATCGGCGGCATGACCTTACGGAAGCCGCGGAACACCGGTGCGGAAATCATTGATTTTCGCATCGGTGTGAGGTTAAACGGCACGAGGATAATGGCCAGAGGAACCAACAGCCAGATGGACCACAGGCCAGCGACGCCAAGTGCGGCGGTCCAGGCGAGCAGAATCAGGCTGCTGAGAAATAAACTCA
The DNA here is from genome assembly GCF_043356435.1 of Salmonella sp. SJTUF15591. NCBI lineage: Bacteria > Pseudomonadati > Pseudomonadota > Gammaproteobacteria > Enterobacterales > Enterobacteriaceae > Salmonella > Salmonella sp. SJTUF15591. Next base: position 64,125 of record NZ_JBEUJO010000004.1, read on the forward strand.
CGCGGTGATAGAACAATGCGCCGAGCAGAACAACCGTAGCGATAATACTCAAAATCATCATAACGAAAAGCTCCCTTGCTTGTAGGAGGTCTGACCACTTGTGATGATTAGGTTGTAGTGGATGTAAAATTTTTTAGCAATGTGTTTACAAAATAATTACAACAAAGCTCACATTGTTGCCGTTTTTGGGGGCACGAAAAATCAAAAGCGTGAGGCGTTAATTCGGCTTATGCTTCTCGCCTGTACTGCTATCCGGTACACTGCATACTGTCATTTACATTCATGCTGAAGGATATCCTCATGTACCAGGATCTTATTCGTAACGAACTGAACGAAGCGGCGGAAACGCTGGCTAATTTTTTAAAAGATGACGCCAATATTCACGCTATTCAGCGCGCGGCGGTCCTGTTGGCTGACAGTTTTAAAGCGGGTGGTAAGGTACTTTCCTGCGGTAACGGCGGCTCCCATTGCGATGCGATGCACTTTGCTGAAGAGCTGACAGGTCGTTATCGTGAAAATCGTCCGGGCTACCCGGCAATTGCGATTTCTGATGTTAGCCATATATCCTGCGTCAGTAATGATTTTGGCTATGACTATATTTTCTCTCGTTACGTTGAAGCGGTAGGGCGCGAAGGCGATGTCCTGTTAGGGATCTCGACGTCGGGTAACTCTGGTAACGTGATTAAAGCGATTGCCGCGGCCCGTGAAAAAGGCATGAAAGTGATTACGTTGACCGGCAAAGACGGCGGCAAAATGGCGGGAACGGCGGATATTGAAATTCGCGTACCGCACTTCGGTTATGCCGATCGTATTCAGGAAATTCATATCAAAGTAATTCATATCCTGATTCAGTTGATCGAAAAAGAGATGGTTAAATAACTATACCCGTCATACTTCAAGCTGCAGGTGCGTTGGTTGCGCTCAGAAACCCCAGTCACATAGTTATCTATGCTCCTGGGGATTTCCTCCCTTACCGCCTTCCTGCAACTCGAATTATTTAGGGTATAGCATATTGTTTTCTTTGATATTTTGAGTTTTGATTGGCTGTAAAAATTACGCCTTCCCGCTTAAGGCGTTTGTGGAGGTGATGTATGTGCGAACTGCTTGGGATGAGCGCCAATGTGCCGACGGATATCTGCTTTAGCTTCACCGGACTGGTGCAGCGTGGCGGCGGAACCGGGCCGCATAAAGACGGCTGGGGAATTACCTTTTACGAAGGAAAGGGCTGTCGCACGTTTAAAGATCCGCAACCGAGCTATCATTCGCCGATTGCGAAACTGGTACAGAATTACCCGATCAAGTCCTGCTCGGTTATCGCCCATATCCGTCAGGCTAATCGCGGTGAAGTGGCGCTGGAAAATACACACCCTTTTACCCGGGAATTATGGGGACGCAACTGGACTTATGCTCATAACGGTCAGCTCAACGGTTATAAGTCGCTGGAAACCGGTAATTTTCGTCCGGTGGGGGAAACCGACAGCGAAAAAGCGTTTTGCTGGCTATTGCATAAATTAACGCAGCGTTATCCCCGCACGCCGGGCAACATGACAGCGGTATTTAAATATATTGCGACACTGGCGACGGTATTACGTGAAAAAGGCGTTTTTAACATGCTGCTGTCAGATGGGCGATATGTGATGGCGTTTTGCTCAACCCATTTGCACTGGATCACTCGCCGGGCGCCGTTCGGCGTAGCCACGTTGGTGGATCAGGACATGGAAATTGATTTCAGTTCACAGACCACGCCAAATGACGTGGTTACCGTGATTGCTACCCAGCCGCTAACGGGGAATGAAACCTGGCAAAAGATTATGCCAGGCGAATGGGCGTTATTTTGCCTCGGAGAGCGTATAATTTGAGGCCAGCTGTGGCTGAACAACTTCGTGACTCAACGGTTTGCTCACGACGTAACGTCCATCAACGATAGAAACAGTTGGCGGCTTATGCGTCTGTTCAAAATAATCGTAGCCGGGTTTTAGCTGCGCCCAGAAATCTTTGTAATAAGAATATTTATGACGCTGCATATTGGCGTCGGTCATCCGGAACGGATAAATACTCACCTGCACGCTCGGCTGACCAAAGACCAGCGCGGCGGTGACAAACTGGAAAATCTCATCAATGCCGCTGTCGGTCATGGCATAGCAGCCGACGGAAACACAGGCGCCGTGAATCATCAGATATTTACCATCATAGCCATGCGCGCGATCGTAGGCATTGGGAAAACCAATGTTGATGGCCTTATAAAAACGGCTGTCTGGCTTGAGTTGATTGCGCTGAACGCTGTAAAACCCTTCCGGACTTTTAAAATCGCCCTGACGGCGTTTCGGGCCTAACCCGCCGGAATAGTTGCAAATTTTGTAGCTATCAAGCAACTGGTATTGCTCACCCATTTTGACGTAGAGATCAAGGGTGCGCTCTTCTTTAAAAATCTGAATATAGACCGGTGAGCCCATTAACTGCTGCTTATACTCTTTACTGACCGGCGTGACGGGGCTGCTGCTGCTCAGCAAACCGGCAAACGAGACGCACGGCATCAGAAGCATCGCAAGAAAAAATGCGATTTTACGCATACTGCTTGTTCCTTGATAAAACGGTTACACACGCCAGAACGGCAAAAGAGTCCCCAAATCGGAGTAATCTGGATTTGGAGCGCTCACATTAGCACCACGGCAGTTTTTCGCAAGTCCCCGTGTGTACGTTTACAATTTTCCCGCCGCTTTCGTCGTCATACCTTCGAATATGTCGCATTTTTAACGCGAATGTCTCTTTGCGCGCAATAAAACATACTGTACACTTAAACAGTATTGTGGGGGCGAGCGATGCGCAAAATCATACATGTTGATATGGACTGTTTTTTTGCCGCGGTAGAGATGCGTGATAATCCGGCGTTACGCGATATTCCCATTGCCATTGGCGGGAGTCGTGAGCGAAGAGGCGTTATCAGTACCGCCAACTATCCTGCGCGCCAGTTTGGCGTACGTAGCGCGATGCCGACCGCCATGGCGCTAAAGCTGTGCCCCCATCTCACCTTACTGCCTGGCCGCTTTGACGCCTATAAAGAGGCTTCGCGGCATGTACGTGACATCTTTTCCCGCTACACTTCACTGATTGAACCGCTCTCGCTGGATGAAGCCTGGCTGGATGTGACTGACAGCCCGCACTGTTATGGTTCGGCGACGCTGATAGCCAGGGAGATTCGTCAGACTATTTTCAATGAACTGCAACTCACCGCCTCCGCCGGCGTTGCGCCAGTGAAATTTCTGGCGAAGATCGCCTCCGATCTCAATAAACCGAACGGACAATATGTTATTACGCCAGCCGATGTACCCGGCTTTCTTAAAACGTTGCCGTTAGCCAAAATTCCAGGCGTGGGGAAAGTTTCCGCCGCCAAACTGGAAAATATGGGGTTAAGAACCTGCGGGGATATTCAACAGTGCGATCTGGCGATGCTTCTCAAACGCTTCGGTAAATTTGGCCGGGTATTATGGGAGCGTAGTCAGGGTATTGACGAGCGTGATGTTAACAGCGAAAGGCTGCGTAAATCGGTAGGCGTTGAGCGTACTCTGGCGGAGGATATTCATGAGTGGTCGGACTGCGAGGCCATTATTGAACATTTATATCCGGAACTGGAACGTCGTCTGGCTATAGTAAAGCCCGATTTACTGATTGCCCGACAGGGCGTTAAATTAAAATTTAATGATTTTCAGCAAACCACTCAGGAACATGTCTGGCCGCAATTAAATAAAGAAGACTTAATTACCACCGCCCGTAAAACCTGGGACGAGCGTCGCGGCGAGCGCGGCGTACGGCTGGTGGGGCTACACGTAACGCTGCTCGACCCTCAGTTGGAACGACAGTTGGTGTTAGGGTTATAAGTCAGGCTATTAAGATTTTATCACTATTACGATTGCGCCATCTAAATTTCAGTATTACTATACCCGCGTTTTCTCATTCTCAATAACTGCAAAGGAGGTTCATCATGACACTTTATTCTCTGAACGCACTTTGCAGACCTTTCCAGGATTAATTTTCTTTTATTGCCCTGGAGCAGTCTGCCATTTCCTGATTTTTTAATTCATATATGGAATGGTATATGGGCAATTATATTCGTCCTTTATCAGATGTGGTATTTTCTATCGCATCAGATAACCTGTGGATCGAAGATTCCGCGATCCAACAATTATATACGACGGCTAAGTTAACCGGTATGAAACGCGTTATCGGGATGCCAGATCTGCATCCGGGGCGCGGCTACCCTATTGGCGCAGCCTTTTTCTCGCGTGGACGCTTTTATCCGGCGCTGGTCGGCAACGATATCGGCTGCGGCATGGCGTTATGGCAAACGGATATTTTAGGGCGTAAATATAACGCCGATAAACTGGAGAAGCGGCTGGCGTCGCTGACTGACGTGGCGGACGCGCAGTGGCTGGAGGAGAATGTCCCCGCCGCAATGCAGCATCATTCGTGGCGCTCTGCGCTGGGTTCCATTGGCGGCGGCAATCATTTTGCCGAGCTGCAACAGGTCGATCGCATCGTCGATGCTGATTCGTTCGCTTTGTCGGGGTTGCAAAAAGCGCAGTTATTACTGTTGGTACACAGTGGTTCACGCGGTCTGGGGCAAGCTATCCTGCGTCGTCATGTGGAGGCGTTTTCGCATAACGGTTTGCCGGAAGATAGCGACGATGCGCGCCGCTACCTTGCAGAACATGACGATGCGCTGGCATTTGCCCGCAGTAATCGCGCGCTGATTGCCCGCCGGATACTGCAACAACTCAAGGCTGAGGGCGAACCGCGGCTGGATGTGGCGCATAACTTCGTTGAACCCTGTACTGTCGCGGGTGAGGCGGGGTGGCTGCACCGTAAAGGCGCTACGCCAGATGGGCAGGGACTGGTGATTATCCCCGGCTCGCGCGGCGATTATAGCTGGCTGGTGAAACCCGTCGTCAGCGAGGAGAGCCTCTTCTCCCTGGCGCACGGTGCGGGGCGAAAATGGATGCGTACCGAGTGTAAAGACCGGTTATCGGCAAAATTTACCCCGCGACAGCTCTGCCGTACCGGGATGGGTAGCCGGGTGATTTGCCGCGATCGCCAGCTCATTTATGAAGAAGCGCCGCAGGCGTATAAATCCATCGATAGCGTTGTGGATTGTCTGGCAGACGCCGGACTGATTACGCCGGTTGCCTGCCTGCGTCCGGTGCTGACGCTGAAAACCTCAGGGGAGAAAAGCGCATGATCTTACTGCAACTTTCTTCCGCACAGGGACCGGACGAGTGTTGTCTGGCGGTAAAAAAAGCGCTGGATTGTCTGACGAAAGAAGCCGCCAGAGAAAAGGTATCGCTGACACGGCTTGAAACAGAGCCGGGACGATTACCAGACACGCTGCGTTCCGCGCTGGTCTCGCTGGACGGCGAAAAAGCTATGGCTTTCAGTGAACGTTGGTGCGGCACGTTACTGTGGATTTGTACCAGCCCGTATCGTCCGCACCATGGGCGAAAAAACTGGTACGTCGGCATTGGGCGCTTTTCCGCCGACGAGCACATACAGTCTGATGAGATTCGTTTCGAGACTCTGCGCTCTTCCGGCCCGGGTGGGCAGCACGTTAATAAAACCGACTCGGCAGTGCGGGCCACGCACCTGGCGAGCGGGATTAGTGTGAAGGTTCAGTCGGAGCGCAGTCAACATGCGAATAAGCGTCTGGCCCGGCTGCTGATTGCCTGGCGGCTGGAACAGCAACGGCAAAATGAGTGTGCGGCGTTGAAGTCTGAAAGGCGTCTGTTCCATCATCAGATTGAGCGCGGCAATCCGCTGCGGATATTTAAAGGAATGGCGTTTACGCCACAATAATTCGGTGCTACCAGCGCTGTTATAGGGCTGTCTGGCTATTCGCGTGTAGCCGCAGCGCTATTCAGCGCATCCAGGAGAGCTTATCTGGCAATGGATACCCGATATTCCATATTGATAGCCCGTCCAGAAATGGGACGGGCATTTTAGCGCTTTCTTACTTCGCAGGAATCGCTTTCAGTAATTCGGTCAGCAGAGTCCAGTAGTGGCCGACGCTTTCGATATGTACCTGCTCATCCGGAGAGTGAGGTCCGGTAATGGTAGGCCCAATAGAAACCATGTCCATATCCGGATAGGGTTTCTTAAACAGACCGCATTCCAGGCCGGCGTGGATAATCTGGATGTTCGGTGTCTTGTTGAACAGACGCTGATAGGTTTCACGCACCAGGTGCATGACCGGCGAGTTCGCATCGGGCTGCCAGCCAGGATAGCTGCCTTTTGCTTCGGTTTTCGCGCCAGCCAGCTTGCCCAGCGAATCCAGCATACTCACCACATAATCTTTACCGCTGTCGATTAGAGAGCGAATCAGGCAGTGAATTTCGACATTCGCATCGGACATTGTGACCACGCCAACGTTCAGCGATGTTTCCACTACGCCTTTCGCCACGTCTGAATTGCGGATCACGCCGTTCGGCGTTGCGTTCAGCAGGCGCACAAAGGTATCGCGTGACGGCGCGGTCAATGCGGCTTTATCACTGGCAACCTCATTGAGTTGCAGCGTCAGGTTTTTCTCTTTTTCCGCCAGTTCGTTTTTCAGAATATCCTGGTAAGCGTTCACTAACGTTTTCAGAGCGCCTACGTTGTCTGCGGCAACGGCGAGGGTAGCGAACGCTTCGCGCGGAATCGCGTTACGCAGCGTGCCGCCGTTGAAATCGATCAGACGCAGATCCAGTTCTTCTGCGTGCCCGGCCAGAAAACGCGCCAGCAATTTGTTAGCATTGCCAAGGCCGAGGTGAATTTCACCACCGGAGTGGCCGCCTTTCAGGCCTTTCAGGGTTAGCTTAAAGCACGCAAATCCTGCGGGTACAGCTTCACGGGTCAACGGCAGATTAGAGGTAAAATCAATACCGCCTGCGCAGCCCATATAGATCTCACCTTCTTCTTCAGAGTCGGTGTTGATCAGGATGTCGGCCTGCAACCAGCCGGACTGGAGGCCGAACGCGCCATCCATGCCCGCTTCTTCGGTCATGGTCAGCAGCACTTCCAGCGGGCCGTGGACGACATTATCGTCAGCCAGTACCGCTAACGCAGAAGCCATTCCAATACCATTGTCGGCGCCGAGCGTAGTACCGCGCGCTTTAACCCATTCGCCATCAATATAAGGCTGGATGGGATCTGTAGTGAAGTCGTGAACGGTGTCGCTATTTTTTTGCGGCACCATATCCAGATGCGCCTGTAAAACGACCGGCTTGCGATTTTCCATACCTGCAGTGGCGGGCTTACGGATCAGAATATTACCGACCTGGTCGCGATCCACGTAAAGGCCTTTCTCTTTGGCCCAACTCACAATATGTTCCGCGAGTTGCTCTTCGTGATAGGACGGGTGAGGAATAGAACAGATTTTGGCAAAAATATCCCACAAAGGTTGTGGTGATAACTGAGACAGTTCAGACACGATAAGTCTCCTTGGCGGTGGTCTGAAAAACGTTCTTACAGGCCACAGGGTTAGCGGAATTGATAACTCTTACGAGATGCGACTGAGAATACCACTTTCTCCGCCTGCGGGTAGTATAAAGCATACAAAAAGAGGCGTGGATTCCGCTAAACACTGGTTTTTAGCGCGTCAGGTCTCTATAATCTCGCGCAACTATTTCCCCCTCGAACACTTTTTAAGCCGTAGATAAACAGGCTGGGACACTTCACATGAGCGAAAAATACGTCGTCACCTGGGACATGTTGCAGATTCACGCACGCAAACTGGCGAGCCGCCTCATGCCTTCAGAACAATGGAAAGGCATTATTGCCGTAAGTCGTGGCGGCCTTGTACCGGGCGCACTACTGGCGCGTGAATTGGGCATTCGTCATGTCGATACCGTATGCATCTCCAGCTACGATCACGATAACCAGCGCGAACTGAAAGTGCTGAAACGTGCAGAAGGCGACGGCGAAGGCTTTATCGTCATCGACGATCTGGTCGATACCGGCGGCACCGCCGTCGCGATTCGCGAAATGTACCCTAAAGCGCATTTCGTCACGATTTTCGCTAAACCGGCGGGCCGTCCGCTGGTTGATGATTATGTTATTGATATTCCTCAGAACACCTGGATTGAGCAGCCCTGGGATATGGGTGTGGTATTTGTACCGCCGATTTCAGGTCGTTAATCAGCAGCTTTTCAGAGCGCCCGGCAATGCCGGGCGCTGTTTTATTGGTTACAATAAGCCTCTATGAGTATCCAAGGAGGCTGCACGAATGACACAGGCTAACCTCAGCGAAACCCTGTTCAAACCCCGCTTTAAACATACTGAAACGTCTACCCTTGTCCGTCGGTTCAATCGTGGGTCGCAGCCGCCCATGCAATCCGCGCTGGACGGTAAGAACGTCCCGCACTGGTATCGCATGATAAACCGCCTGATGTGGATTTGGCGCGGCGTTGATCCACGAGAAATCCTTGATGTGCAGGCGCGCATTGTGATGAGCGACGCAGAGCGAACGGATGATGATTTATACGATACGGTCATCGGTTACCGCGGCGGCAACTGGATTTATGAGTGGGCAAAGCAGGCGATGGACTGGCAGCAGAAAGCCTGTCAGGAACAGGACGCCATGCGCAGCGGACGCTACTGGCTTCATGCCTCAACGCTCTATAACATTGCCGCCTACCCGCATTTGAAGGGCGATGAGCTGGCGGAGCAGGCGCAGGCGCTGGCGAATCGCGCCTATGAAGAGGCCGCGCAGCGGTTGCCCGGCTCGTTACGTGAAATGGAATTTGCCGTTCCTGGCGGTTCGCCTGTCACCGCGTTTTTACATATGCCGAAAGGGGATGGTCCGTTTCCGACGGTGCTCATGTGCGGCGGCCTGGACGCCATGCAAACCGACTATTACACCCTGTATGAACGCTATTTCGCGCCGCGCGGTATCGCGATGTTAACGCTTGATATGCCTTCGGTTGGGTTTTCATCAAAGTGGAAATTAACCCAGGATTCCAGCTTGCTCCACCAGCATGTGTTAAAAGCGCTTCCTAATGTCCCCTGGGTGGATCATACCCGTGTTGCGGCGTTTGGTTTCCGTTTTGGCGCCAACGTTGCGGTGCGTCTGGCCTATCTGGAAGCGCCGCGTTTGAAAGCGGTGGCTTGCCTGGGGCCGGTGGTCCATGCGCTACTTAGCGATCCGCAACGACAGAGCACGGTGCCGGAGATGTATCTGGATGTGCTGGCCAGCCGTCTGGGTATGCATGATGCTTCGGATGAGGCGCTGCGTGTGGAGCTCAATCGCTATTCGTTGAAAGTACAGGGGCTACTGGGCAGACGTTGTCCTACGCCAATGCTTTCCGGCTTCTGGAAAAACGATCCTTTCAGCCCGGAAGAAGAGTCTCGCTTAATTACAACATCCTCTTCAGACGGTAAGCTGATAGAGATCCCTTTTAACCCGGTGTACCGCAATTTTGACCACGCGCTGCAAGAAATTACCGACTGGATTAATCATAGATTGTGTTAATAGATTGATAAATTCTATTGATTTGGTAAAACAGTTGCTTCATTAAAGGAGATCGCAATGACGTTACCGAGTGGACACCCGAAAAGTAGATTGATCAAGAAATTTACCGCGCTTGGCCCCTATATCCGGGAAGGGCAGTGCGAAGACAATCGTTTTTTTTTCGATTGCCTGGCAGTTTGCGTCAACGTGAAGCCCGCGCCAGAGAAGCGTGAATTTTGGGGCTGGTGGATGGAGCTGGAAGCACAAGAGAAACGCTTCACTTATCGTTATCAGTTTGGTTTGTTTGATAAAGAGGGCAACTGGACCGCAGTGCCGATTAACGAAACCGAAGTGGTGGAGCGACTGGAATACACGCTACGCGAGTTTCATGAAAAGCTACGCGACCTGCTGATTTCTATGGAGCTGGCGCTGGAGCCGTCTGACGATTTCAACGACGAGCCGGTAAAACTGTCGGCATAACCCTGCTGTCATGCCTGATGGCGTAGCGCCATCAGGCACAATGCGACTTATCAGAACTGGTAGGTCAACCCTATTGCCACAATATCATCGTCATTAATGCCTAACGTGTTATCGCTATCAAGCTGATTGATTTTGTAATCTACAAACGCGGACATATTTTTGTTGAAGTAATAGGTTGCGCCAACGTCAATGTAATTCACCAAATCCTCACTGCCGACGCCCTCAATATCTTTGCCTTTTGACAGCACATAGCCTAATGACGGACGCAGACCAAAATCAAACTGATACTGGATAACTGCCTCGAAGTTTTGGGTTTTATTGGCAAATCCGCCGGAAACTGGCGTCATGTTGCGGGTTTCTGAATAGAAAGTCGCAATATAAATATCATTCGCGTCATACTTAACACCCGTAGCCCAGGCTTCGGCTTTATCGCCCGTACCGCGGCGCTGCAGATTTTGCTCCCTGGTGCGATCGGAGAGAGTATAAGCGCCGCTGACGGCAAAATCACTGCCGCCGAAATCGTAGCTCACGGATGTGCCGAAGCCGTCGCCGTTTTGCTTTTTCACATCGCGATCTTCGTTTTTCCCCTGATACTGTAAGGTAAGATCCAGTCCATCAACGATGCTGAAGAAATCGGTATTGCGGTAAGTCGCCAGCCCGCTGGCGCGTTTAGTCATAAAATTATCGGTCTGGGCGGAAGAGTCGCCGCCGAATTCGGGAAACATATCCGTCCAGGCTTCAACATCGTACAGCGCGCCCAGGTTACGTCCATAGTCAAAAGAACCGATATCTTTTAATTTCAGGCCAGCAAAGGCCAGGCGGGTTTTTTGCTGGGACGAATCACTTTCGGCTTTATTACCGGCAAACTCAGCTTCCCAGCGCCCGTAGCCGGTCAATTGATCGTTAATTTGCGTTTCGCCTTTAAAACCAAAACGAACGTAGCTTTGATCGCCATCTTTGCTGTCATAATCGCTCATATAGTGCATGGCTTTAACTTTTCCATACACATCAAGCTTATTACCGTTTTTATTGTAAACCTCGGCGGCGTGAACAGATGCTGATGCGATGATACTCACCACTATTGCCAGAGTGCTCTTATTCATTTCCATTCCTGTTTTAATTACGCGCTATGATTTGTCGGGAGACCCGGTAAAAAACAGGAAGGTTTTTAACGTTCGGTAATGAAAGATTTATGACAAAGTGAGAATTTTTTTAAAAAAATATGTTTAATTGTTGCGGTAATAAAATGGTCAAATTCCGCCGCTACGCTTGCTGATCCTGCGCAACAAAATTTCACGCTACGCGTACAGGTTGTTGGCAACCGGAGCCAGTCCTGCTAAAACGTTCATTTGGTCTTTATTTCTTATTTTGAACGGCAGAGAATCATGAGTGACAGCCAGACGCTGGTCGTAAAACTCGGCACCAGCGTGCTAACAGGCGGATCGCGCCGCCTGAACCGTGCCCATATCGTAGAACTTGTCCGCCAGTGCGCGCAGCTACACGCCGCAGGACATCGTATTGTTATTGTTACCTCTGGCGCGATTGCCGCCGGACGTGAACATCTTGGCTACCCGGAACTGCCGGCAACAATTGCCTCTAAACAGCTTCTGGCGGCGGTAGGGCAAAGCCGCCTGATTCAACTGTGGGAGCAGTTGTTTTCAATTTACGGTATCCATATCGGGCAGATGCTGTTGACGCGTGCGGATATGGAAGACAGAGAGCGCTTTCTGAACGCCCGCGATACGCTGCGTGCATTACTGGATAACCATATTGTGCCGGTTATCAATGAAAATGATGCCGTTGCGACAGCGGAAATTAAAGTGGGCGATAACGATAACCTCTCCGCGCTGGCGGCGATCCTGGCAGGCGCGGATAAACTGCTGCTGCTGACCGATCAGCAAGGATTATTTACCGCCGATCCGCGTAGCAATCCGCAGGCGGAGCTTATCAAAGATGTGTATGGCGTTGACGATGCGCTGCGCTCTATCGCGGGAGACAGCGTTTCCGGACTGGGGACCGGTGGTATGAGCACTAAGCTTCAGGCGGCAGACGTGGCCTGTCGCGCGGGTATTGATACGATTATTGCCTCAGGCAGTAAACCGGGCGTGATCGGCGATGTGATGGAGGGGATTTCCGTCGGCACCCGTTTTCATGCGCAAGCCTCGCCGCTGGAGAACCGCAAACGCTGGATCTTCGGCGCGCCGCCGGCAGGCGAAATTACGGTTGATGAAGGCGCGACCGCGGCAATGCTGGAACGTGGCAGTTCACTTCTGCCAAAAGGCATCAAAAGCGTGACGGGCAATTTCTCGCGGGGGGAGGTCATCAGAATTTGTAACCTGCAAGGGCGTGATATCGCTCATGGCGTCAGCCGTTATAACAGTGATGCTCTGCGGCGGATAGCCGGTCACCACTCTCAACAAATCGATGCGATTCTGGGCTATGAATATGGCCCGGTCGCTGTTCATCGTGATGACATGATTACTCGATAAGGAACAGGCATATGCTGGAACAAATGGGCATTGCTGCTAAAGCGGCGTCGTATAAGCTGGCGCTGCTCTCCAGCGGCGAAAAAAATCGCGTGCTGGAAAAAATAGCCGATGAACTGGAAGCGCAAATGGAAAGTATCCTCAGCGCGAACGTACAAGATGTTGAGCAGGCGCGAGCCAACGGCCTGAGCGAAGCGATGCTGGACCGCCTGGCGCTGACCCCTGCGCGTCTGAAAGCGATTGCTGACGATGTGCGCCAGGTCTGTAATCTCGCCGACCCGGTCGGGCAGGTGATCGACGGCGGTCTGCTGGACAGCGGCCTGCGTCTGGAGCGCCGCCGCGTGCCGTTGGGCGTGGTTGGCGTTATCTATGAGGCGCGTCCGAATGTTACCGTTGATGTGGCTTCTTTGTGTCTGAAAACCGGTAATGCGGTGATTCTACGCGGTGGGAAAGAGACGCATCGCACGAATGCCGCAACCGTTCGTGTCATTCAGAAGGCGCTGAAAGCTTGCGGTTTACCGGAGGCGGCGGTTCAGGCGATTGATAATCCGGACCGTTCGCTGGTCAATGAAATGCTGCGTATGGATAAGTACATCGATATGCTGATCCCGCGCGGCGGCGCAGGCTTGCATAAACTGTGCCGCGAGCAATCCACCATTCCGGTGATTACCGGCGGGATTGGCGTGTGCCATATTTTTGTCGATAGCAGCGCAGACATCGCCCCGGCGCTGAAGATTATTGTCAACGCTAAAACCCAGCGCCCGAGCACCTGTAACACGGTGGAAACCTTGCTGGTGCATCAGGACATCGCAGAACGCTTTTTGCCTGTGCTGAGCAAGCAGATGGCGGAGAGCGGCGTGACGTTGCATGGGGATGAAACCGTCATGCAGGTACTGCATGGCCCTGCCAAACTGGTGCCGCTGAAACCGGAAGAGCTGGATAACGAGTTTCTGTCTCTGGATCTGAACGTTGTGGTGGTCGAAAATATGGATGGCGCTATCGCCCACATTCGCGAACATGGTACTCAGCACTCCGATGCGATTTTGACGTGTGATATGCATAATGCTGCGCGTTTCGTGAACGAAGTGGATTCCGCTGCGGTTTATGTCAACGCCTCTACCCGTTTTACCGACGGCGGGCAGTTTGGGCTTGGCGCAGAAGTGGCGGTCAGCACGCAGAAATTACATGCCCGCGGTCCGATGGGGCTTGAAGCGCTTACCACCTATAAGTGGATCGGCTTTGGCGATGGTACGATTCGTGCGTAATTAATGACGAGCGGTGCAAAAATAGCCGGTTGAGTAGCAAGGCTATTGACGCACCGCCCGGTTAGTTTTAACCTTCTACCCCGTGATTCACCCGCGTGAACACACCCTTCTCAGGGCCGATATAGCTCAGTTGGTAGAGCAGCGCATTCGTAATGCGAAGGTCGTAGGTTCGACTCCTATTATCGGCACCATCTCAATCAAGTAGTTACAAACTTTTCTTTCATAACAATCTTCTCATTTTCTTTCTCGCGTACTTGTTTTGCATGGTATAGATGTCTATGAGGACGTCAGTCCGGAAAGCATTCGTTCTGCATGGTATGCCTTTCGTTATTCTCAGGGGCTGCTAAGCCTGTGACAACGGGCATCGAAAATAATTTTCGCGGTTATATGATGCGTAATAATAATACGTTCTACACATTAGTTGAATCAGATAATGAAAACGTATGGGATATGTCTGTTGAGGAGAAAGGAGCTCAACAGAACAAAGATGCCGTGCAAAAAGTAAAATATCAGCTTAATGCTATTTTTGACAATGGTACATGCTGAATTCTGGCCTGTCTCAGGGATACGATCGTATCCCTGAATATTTCCCATCAAAACTCAGGAGTAAAATCACTCTCACTAATATATTTTTCCAGTATGGCGGTATATTGTCGCCAGTTCCCGGAATCATTGATTACTGCATAATTTATCGATGCTCCCGGCGTTGGCGAGCGTGTTAGCGGCACATCAAGTGCTGTTTTCGGCGCAACCATGATATCGCCGATACTTTTCTTGTTATCCATCGTTAACGTTAAACTCATATACCACGAGGTGGGGTTAACTATCCGTATAGTATTCTCTTTAGCAATAAAGCGTAATTTTTTCTCCTCCGCTTCCGTGGGCGCTTTTAATCCGGTCGGGCGAATTAAAATTTTTAGCCGCAAACGAAGCGGTAATACCAGTTTTCGCGGGTGGTTTTTAATGTCATGGGGGAGTGGCGGTATCTGATAAATGTTTAGCCAGAAGAGACTCTCCCGGTCCGTTGCAAGCTGCTGGCGGGAACTCAGGAGCAGGCGAAGCGTTCTCAGTTCTCCTGGCTGCATTTTAAATACCGGCGGCAGCGCCACCAGCGGCGTTTTGCTGTTATCCGGAGAGGCGTCAATGTTTCCGGCGTCGGTCCATACCTGTAACAGCATCGGCGTTGTATTATCGTTGGATAATGTCAACGATTGAGCGACATCATCTGAAGCAAAAATAATTCGGGTTCTGTCAATATTAACGGCGGCTTGTGCCGGGCCATACCATCCCGTCAACCCAAGTAGCGTTAATATGACTTTACTGAAAACTAACCACTGCCTGTAATTGCGCATTCACGCTTCCTGCCGTTACTGTTTGTCCGCCGATCGCCTCAAGCGAGGCAGTAAAATCACCGCTATAGGTTTCTACTGAACCGGATGATACCCGTGTGGTTAAATCTTTATAGCCATACCAGCCTCGGGCGTTGCCAGTGCCTGTCTTGATCCGATCGGGTAACAGGTTAATCGGCGTACCGGCATCGTTATAGATGCGGATACCCACTCCGGAAGCTACGCCAGGTTCGCCATAATGGGTGTCCAGTAGCCACGACAGACCGCCTGCGGATGTGGTTAGCCCCAGGCGACGCGCCGCCGCCACGGCGGTGGGTTGATTAACGACAAACCCCATTGCGACATTAGCGGCGCTGGTGGACGGGAGGGCGCTGGACACTGCGCCGGACTCACATTCCAGGCTGACGTGGAAAGGCGCCTGACTATTGCCTCCGGCGGCTAATATGCCGACGGCGACAGGGGGAATTTTCACGATCGCAGGATAATCTGTGATTTTACATAACGCGCCGCGAACATAGGTGACGCTATTATATGTACTCCATGCCCCGGGCCAATAGCTGGGCCAGCCATAATAATCGCTGGCATGATCCAGTCCCGCTTTGATCCGCTCGGTAATCAAGCCTGGGCCTTTAAACGCGATATAACCCCGAGGCTGCGTCCAGGTATCTCGGTCCATTGGATTCTGGTAGGCAAAATATTTTCTTGAGTCAATTTTAAACATCTCATATAACACGTTGCTAAACGCGCTGGCAGGAATATAAATATATTTGTCATCCTGAAACCAACTGTCTGCGGTAAGTTGGCGTTCTTTCCAGAAACGGCTGTAATATTCGCCGGTACTGAGGTTTGTCATACGGACAGCAACATTACGCTCCACATCATAATAAGCGCCTTCTACTTCGGGAGTAAAAAATGCCCCCGCAAAAGCGCTATCGCCATTTGTCGAATACATCTCATAGAGCTTCCCGGCATCGGCGGAATCGCAGCGGTAAAGTACCTGTTTACTGGAATAGGGCGTGCCGGTGGCGGCCGTCAGGAAGTTACCGATCCCACTGGCCAATAGCGTGCCGGAGGGTTGAAATGTTTCACTATTACTGACGCTAATCACCGTTGGCAAACCGATATTACCGGTATTCGTGTCAGTTGCGCCGATCCAGTTTTGCGCCGTGTAGCCCGCTTTTATCGCCGCGTCAGAGAGCGCGCTCTTATCGGTGACTTTGATACATGACGACCATGTTCCGGCGCTGACGAACAGGCTGGTGATAAACAATAGCGTTCGGAAACTAAAAAGCATTGTGCTATTCCTTCTCGCAGATTTTGTTCAGATAGAGAAACGGTTCTTTGGTGTGAAGATCGAGTTGGTAGGCAACCCGGCAACGCTGGTTTGCCCCTGTTCCCCAGCGCACCAGTAGAGAACCCGACGGATGGGCGATACGGGCATAAATCTGCCCACTCTGGCCGACCATGCCGATGTTTGTGCCTTCACCGTTGAAAACATCAGCGCCCATTGGCGGTATGCCGCCATCCGGCATCTTCACGGAGATCAGCACTGCTTTGCCGCTGATAGTGGCGAAATTGACACGCGCGATGGCGCCGGCATAGGGCACAATCTGCTGACTTCCTCCCGTCAGTTCGGCATCGCTGCGCATCTTACGGGTATCGAGCGTAACGTTATTGACGCGGTAAGGAGATAACGAAGGCAGAATGGCGTAACCAAAGCGATCAACCACAGCGCCCTGGCCATTTTGTACGATCGCGCCCTGCGCGCCATCGGCATGAATAAGCGCAAAGGTATCGCTGGTATAGGGGCCAGCCGTCAGACCGCCAGGGTGAAGAACCAGGGTGCCGGACGCGCCCAGCCCTTCCTGACGATAGTTATCACCCTGGTCATAGTTGGCGCGAAGTGCGCCAAACCGGGTGTTCTGTTGTAGATTACCGCCAAACGTCGTTGGCGCGCTGCTATCGCTATTACTATTGCGATAACGCTCGTAGCCGCCATAAACCGACCATGACAGGTCGCTGTTTTCACCGCTACTGCCGGTCATGGATACGGTTGAAGAACGGCTTTGACTGGACTGGTTATAATTCATGGCGACAGACGTTCTGTTTTCGCCCCAATCCAGCGGTATAGAGACATTAAACGACATTGTGGTTTCGGTATATTTTTGTCGGCTACTCACGTCCAGTGGTTCGTTAACGCCGTGATAAAAGCGATCGTAATCCCAGGTGGTGCGCTGTCGTGCGATATTCACCCCGTAGCTTATATTCCGCCACTGGTTGCTATACCCCATTTGTAGCTGTGTTATACGCGATTGGTTATTGTAGTAGTCTGCGGTGCTGGCGCTGAGGTTAAGCGTGCCCAGCCGTCCTAACGGCTGGCTTACCGTCGCGGACAGGCGATTGCGCTGATGCAGCGTGTCGGAGTAGTAATCAATCCCTGTTTTTGCTTCCCGGCGTACGCCGAGCACGTCCTGAAGATCGCGAAAGCCGTTGGTTGAATAACGATAAGCCGCCAGTACCAGGTTAGTGCCGGTGGTAAACGTTTTGCTGTAACTGAGTTCCGCGCGCCAGCCTTGCTGGCGATCGTTATGCTCTGCGCGCGCATTCGACCAGGTGGCGTTAAGGCCGAACGCGCCCATACCGGTGGCCCAGACGCCGCCCGCCAGCCATGCCTGGTAACGCTGCGCAATTCGTGAACCGAGGTTGAGGGTAATGGTGTTATTAACGCCGTGCTGGAACGTTCCCTCAAAGAAACGATTTTCAATATCGTAGTACTGACGAACCCTGCCGAAGGCCAGCGAATAGTGCCAGTTACCGGGACGTACCGAATCCGGCACGGAAGAATAAGGCACGGTGAAACGTGAGGTTTTACCGCTGGCCTCGATAACCTCTACCTCCAGATCGCCTTGATAACGGGTGTTGTACAGATCGTCAATATAAAATGGGCCCGGCGGATCGTTGGTTTCATAAATCACTTTCCCCAGTTGTTTTACTACCACGTGCGCGCTACTGGCCGCTACGCCCCGAACTTCCGGCGCATAACCGCGTTTGCCCTGCGGGCGCATCCGCTCGTCGGTGACAAGCTTAGCCCCGTTAAAGGACAGACTGCCGAATAAGCTGGAGTCCGTATAGCTATCGCCCAGCGACAGGATACTGTTAATAGACGCGACAGGTCTTTGCACCCAGGTTCGAACGCTATTATAGCGCCAGGCGCTTCCGCCCTGGTTGCTATTGGCATAGCGCAGATTACTTTGATGACGGACCTGCCAAAGTCCGAGGTTAACGCCCATGTTTAAACCGCTCCATAAGTATTGGTAGCGATAATGGCTGTCGGTATTTTCGGTGTGGGTCCAGTTTGTGTTATGGCGTAAAAACAGCGCCAGCGCGCCGCTATCCCACTCTGAAGGGGAGATATAACCGCGCGGTTTGTGCGTAAGTTCGGTCATTGGAATCGTCAGCAACAGGCGAAGCGTGGCGCTATCAAATTGCCAGCCGGCATGAGGTACCCACTCCCTGAGCGGGCGACACTCGGTCGCAGCGTCGGTCGCGGGGAGTGATTTTATCTGTGCTGCTTTCATCACCGATAAGGGCAGGCAGGGTTCAGTCTGTTGACCCTCTTTTACAGCATTAAATCGAATATTAGTGCTCGAGGTTACCAGCGTGCCATTAACGTAAACGTCGGCAAGATAGTCTCCGGAAGGCGTTTGCTGTTCATTAAAACGGGCAATATTTTGTCCGTAAGTGGCCCCCTGAAGTAGCGCAGGATCAAAATAATACTCTTCACCCTGCGCGGAGCCTGAGCAAACTATGGCGATCAATAGCGCAAGGCTTTTGCGGTTCAAATTAATGGTGGGGGACATCGTAGCTCTCGCTTATCCTTGCGCCCAGGTCGTTAACCAAAGTAACGGTGACTGTACCGGAGAAGGATTTGAGTGACCGTTTGCCCGGCAGCCACCAGGTTTGACTGGAGAAAGGGGCAATCATGTCAGCATCCAGGTTATACGAAGCGCCGTTCACTTTTACATTCAGGTTACTTAAAGAGGCAAACCAGGGCTGCGGATTAACAATAACAATACCGCTTTTTCCGGAACCCTTATTTACCGTTTTAATCTGTAGTTTTTTCGCCAGATTATCAGGTTTACCTAGCCCGTCAGGACGATAGAAAAGTTTTATTCTTGAGCGCAGCATCACCAACATTTTATTTTGCCCGCTGTCGCTGCCAATATTCGTTGGTGGTACCTGTAATACGTTAAACCAGAATACTGACTCACGATCCTGCGGCAATTTTTTCGTGTTGTTATAAATTACGCGTACCACCTGGCCTGCTTTGGGTTGAATACGAAATACCGGCGGCGTGGCAATAAACGGCATCGCGCTGCTATTTTCCGGGCTGGTATTCATATCGCCATCGTCAAACCAGGTTTGTACGATATAAGGTATTGCGTCATTATTTTTTAACTGCACATCTACGGAGGAGGCTGTTGATGGGTAAATTATTCGGCTACCCAAAATAGTAACGCTCGCCCACGATGCTGTGGCGGGTAGAGCCAGCAATAGAAAAACTATTAAGTAATATAATGCGGAATGTCGGGTATCCATTTTCATCTCAACAACTCCCTGGCGATTGAAAATGGTCTGGCGTTTCAACGCCAGACCGTAGCGACGATTATTTATACGAAACGGCGTATTGTAGGGTGGCAGCGACTGTCCCTGCCTCTGCTTTCCCGGTAGAGTAATACCGCGCGGTATAAGTCGCGCTCGCTTCAGAAGCATTTGGTTCCAGCTGTAGGTCGCCGTCGCCAGTAAAGCCGCCGGTCAGATTGATTGGCTCCCCTGAAGTGTCGAGTAATTGGACTTCAACATTTTTCGCGCTGCCAGTATTACCCAGGTTACCGTTACTGGTGACCTGATTACCGACAAAGACGGTGGAAATTTTTGTTGTTTTGTCCTTAGAGCCGGTACACCCGGACAGCCCAATATCAAACGTTATTGGCCCCGCAGTTTTCCCTTGTTCTGATAAATCTTTAGTACTTACTGTTGGCAATAACACGACGGGTTTAGCCTGATTACCATTAATCACGATAGAGCATGTTTCATCAGAGACTTCCCCTTGAAAGGTGATGGTGTTATCAGAAACAGCCATCGCGCTGCTGGAGACAAGAAGCGAACCTGTGATCATTGCTAAATATTTTTTCATAGACATATGATAATGTTCCTGTATTAATCTTTACTTTTTCAGGACGAGTGCAATTCGCCCGAATGTTTCGTGCTTATGGAGGAGTGGTAAAAATAACGATTATTAACTCTATTTTTGGATGTGAGCTATACCCTCCTGACTATTGATAATGCGATATAAAACAAACAGACTTATTTCTCTTATCATGAAATAGAGCGATAAGCGCTTTCGTCCATACATCTCATTGGTACAACTGATAGTGTTATCATTTGATTGAGTGTAATCCGATAACAATTCTCTCCGCGTCTGAATAGATAGACTATGTTGCAATACAAACCTGCACATTTTTGCTATGTAAAATCCGTATCAGGTAAACCTCCCGATGGATAATACGATGGTGAGATTAAGGTAAATTTTCTGAAATGTGCTTCTGAAACAGTATAATTAGTCTTACTTTTTTCTTACTTTTGGCCTTTCAGAAGTTTCCTGAGTTTGCGTTAAGGTAAAGAAAAGTGTTCAGATTTACCTATAACTGTTTGATTTGTAATGTGCAGGTAATGCTTGTGTCAATTATTGTTTACTATAAGTGAGACTTATAAGTTAAACTCAGGTTAATTAGGGGGCTGAATTCTTTTTTGAGCATGATAATATGTCGTCTGAATGATGGATGCAGTTACCTTTAGGATTGTCATGAATGAAAGCATATTTTTACTTGATAAGCGTGTTGTATTTGATAGTACGAAGATGACCTTATCGCATGGTAATGAGATAATCAGAATATCAGAAGCTGAGACCCATCTGCTTCTTGCTTTTTGGCATGGTCTTTACAAAAAAGAAGATATTATTCATTTTGTTTGGGAAAATCGTGGAGGCTGCGTCTCAGAATCAAGTTACTATAAACTCATTAATCAAATGAGAAATGATTTTAGTAGCATCGGTCTACAGCCATCTGATATCGTAACTCGCCCTCGGGTGGGGGTATCGCTGTCTGTTGCCATTGAACCTATAAAAAAAATCACCTCCCTAAAGGTGAGTGATGAAAACGTTAAAGGCACCCCGACTCGGGAGAACATATTTTACAAAATTAAACGTCACAGCGTATTTGTGGTATTAACAGGAGCCATTCTTTTGGCATTGCTCTATGGTGTATTTACTATATATAAAGCGCCTGTTCGTAACAGCCCTGATAGTTTTTTTACATATCTTGGTGAATATAACGATTATGCAATCTATAAAACAAAAGAGGATAAGGTCACATTAAGTGAAGTAGTTTTTGCTTTTAACTCTCTAAAAATTAAAATTTACCGGCAAAATGGACGCCATCTTTATTATATCAGGGAGCCAAATATGAATATTTTTCTGCAATGCTTAAATCCTGTTGAAATGGCGGTGCCAAAATGTATTACAGTAAAAGAACGTTACTGATTATATTTGTAATATTTATCGCCATTGTCGCAATCGGATCGGTAATAGCGCTTGAGTGGGTAAATCGTGACTCTTATAGAACCAATAATCTTATATGCACGACAAAATCAGAAGCGTATATTGAACCACGAAAATTGTACATGGATGGTGGACTTGTGCTGGATCTTAAATCCGGCAGGATTACCCTACACTACGATGTTACTACCGATACGAAAGAGAAGCGGCTTTTTTTTCGTGACATCTGCATCAGCAAACTGCGCAGAACGGGTATGAAAACATTTACTTTTAAAGTCAATTCAGTTAAGACCTTTGAGTCTGATACTGCTGGCGATTTGTTTTCCTGGTTGAGACTGTTACAGCCTGGTACGATTAATGAGTTAAAGATGGTCAAAGTTGGGAAAAATACCTACATGTTTTCGCTTAATCGACATTTGTATAATGTGTGTACCACCAGTAGTAACGTTGAGTTGTAGCCAATAATCCCTGTATTGATGGGAATTCGTTCCGTGATGGTTATGCCTCATCAGGCAGCGAACCTGGCATCTGGCTAACATATTGAATTTAGATATCTGCTATCGCTTATTTTAACGATAGTACCCTGCACCTGTTGGGTATTGATATTTTCTTGTCTATTTTCGGCACAGGGAGTGCCATCTTGCTATCATTAAGAACGTATAACCTATCTCTCAATATTGCTTTTCTATATTAATGTTACTTTAGTTATCCTATAAAAGCGTACAGTGGCAAAAGGAAGGCCGGTAAGAGGGCAATGATTTGAAAGTAAGAAAGCTATTTCTGATGTTGTTTATTGCCGTTCCACTGATCGTAATGATATTGGTGGGGTTACTCGCGGGTATCTTCCAGCTAAAACGAGATATCGCCGTCAGCGCCAATACGCTGCTGCGGTTTAGCGCGGATATATCTGCCGCCTCCTGGCAAGTCGCCGGAAAAGCCGCCAGACTGGCTGAGAGTTCCTGCACTGATACGCTGAAAGAACTGTCCAGAACGCGGGCCTTCACTCCTTATGTCCGTGACATTGGGTTTCTGGAAAATGGTGATATCACTTGCTCCTTTGTCACAGGAACCGAACGCTATCATTTTTCCCGGCTGGCAGGGCTTTCTTTACCTGCTTCTTATCCGGAACGGTGGTTGCGATCTATCGGTAGTATGGCCGAAGGACCCGATCGCCTTGTTGTGGTTTATGTGAAAAAAGTAGCAGCGAATAAAGCGGCCTTCGTCATTGTGGATTCGCAGTATGTCCAGGAGCTCATAGAGATATTGGCAGCAGAGAGAGCATCAGCCTTTAGCCTGACATTCGGCGCAGGGGAGGCGATTACCAGCGCTGCGACGTTGCGCGGTAAGGCGTTTTTAACGCAGCGCTTCACCTCAACCGATCACGCTATCCAGCTGATGGTGCGAACCCCTTTCTCAACGTTATCGGCATACTGGTTACAAAACCTTTTTATTTTTGTTCCGCTGTCATTGTGTCTTTCTGTAGGGATGATGTTGTTCTACAGGCGCTGGTATTTAAAACGTTTATCTCTGGCCCGGGAGATTGCCAGGGGAATAACGCACAATGAGTTTACGGTACATTATCAGCCTGTTTTTAATGTTAAACACGGTAGTTGCGGCGGCGTGGAGGCGCTAATGCGCTGGCCGCAACCGGATGGCCGTTTTATAACTCCCGATATTTTTATTACCGCCGCAGAAAATGAAGGCATGATTATTCCACTCTCTCGTCATCTGTTCGAACTGATTGCTCATGACGTAATAAACTGGACTGTACCGGATGATTTCTATATCAGCGTAAATATATCGCCTGCGCATCTTATGGATGACGGTTTTATACAAGATATAGAGGCGCTCAGGACTCGTTTGGGAACGATAACGCTTATGTTGGAGCTCACCGAGCGTAGCCTGATTGTAGAACCTTCACAGGTCGCAGAAAAACTTTCAACGCTCCGTGAAAAAGGCGTGTTAATAGCGATTGATGATTTTGGGACCGGCTATTGCTCACTCTCCTATCTCCAACAATTACCTGTAGACTCTCTTAAAATAGACAGAACGTTTATCGATACCATTGATACCAGCAGCAATGATGTTCCTGTCCTGGATACTATCATTACGCTGAGTCAGCGACTGAGGCTCAATGTGGTTGCCGAAGGGGTCAGTACCCAGCACCAATTGCGTTACATCTTAAGCCACGGGGTAGGATTCGTTCAGGGATTTCTTTATGCCAGGCCGATGGAGGCTAATGACTTTATGGGCTGGCTTGGCAAGTCGGCCCAGAGGCAAAATGGTTTGCTCAAGGGGGAAAACGAATCTGCGAGTGGCCTGGTGGCTGAATAATACAGGAGCTCGCTACGGAAAAAAATTCAATAGCGCGATATATCTTGGTAATATGTTTATGCCGTGAAGAAACGTGATAGCACTGGGGCGGATATTTTTATGAGTCAGAACAATTATCTGATTGACAAAAGAGTTATTCTTGATTGTGAACGAATGACGCTTTCCTGCGCCGGAGAGTCGATAACGATATCTGAATCGGAACGCAGTTTGCTTATCGCTTTTCATGAAGGCCTTTTTAAAAAAGATGATTTAATTAACTATGTCTGGGGGCGCAAAGGTGTCGTGGTCTCTGATGCCAGTTATTATAAATTGATTAACCAGCTACGAGGGTCATTTGATAAAATTGGTCTTAAGGGGGCATCTGTTGTGACTCGCCCTCGCGTGGGTGTTTTACTCTCAGTTTCCATTGAACCGTTGAGTGATGAGGCGCAAAATACGCCGTTGCCTGCTGTTGCTGAAACAGAATTATCGACAGTTGAAGTGCGACGCGATGACACTATTATCCCCCCAATACCGGGAGCTGTGAATAAAAAAGATTGGCTCTACTTTTGCCTGGCCGCGCTTCTGATGTTTTTTATGATGTATAAAGTTAAGGGTGAAAATATTGATTACTTTACCCTCCAGGGTTCGTATGATGGATACACTTTTTATAGTGTCGGGCATGATAAAACCCATCTGACGGATATCGTTGAAGCGTACTCTGAGATGAGTAATGAAATACATAAACAAAACGGAAAAATCATTTATTACATTCGCGTTCCTAATACAAATATTTTTGTCCAGTGTCTTAACCAACTTGATATAGCGGAGCCGAAATGCATTTCCATAAAAGAACGTTATTAAGCGTGGCGACGTTTGGTATGTTGGCTGTTTCAGTCGTACTGATGGTAGTTTGGGTACGAAACAGTAACCATAGTTCTATTAATACTAATGAATTTTTATGTACGACAAGAACAGTAACGACGATACAGCCTAAAGATATCCATGCCGATGGCAGTCTTGTTCTTGATTTTAAGATGAAGAGAATTACGCTTCAATATGAAATAAAAACAAAAGATAACGGTGTAAAAATATTATACCGGGACGTGTATATGAAAAATTTACATCGAACAGCGCCTGGTGTTTATACGTTCGAAGTATCCCAGGTAAAAGTCTTTGCCACGGACACGGCTGGCGATATGTTATCATATTTACGGGTTCTGCATCCGGAAGCGGCTAATGAGATTCGAATATCTAAAGTGGGTGAGAAAACCTTTTTTTATTCTCTTAATCGGCAGCTTTATAACGTTTGTACCGCGCAGTAGATCTGAATGTTGTCTGAATGCGTCAGAAAGCGAGTTGCGAACTTGCCCTCCGCAAGGGTAAAGGTTAACTCGATCACCAGTTAAAGCGCATTA
Organism: Salmonella sp. SJTUF15591; assembly: GCF_043356435.1. Taxonomy (NCBI): domain Bacteria; kingdom Pseudomonadati; phylum Pseudomonadota; class Gammaproteobacteria; order Enterobacterales; family Enterobacteriaceae; genus Salmonella; species Salmonella sp. SJTUF15591. The sequence continues at coordinate 89,527 of NZ_JBEUJO010000004.1, forward strand.
AAAACAATTAGTTATGAATTTCTTGCTCTTCATGGTGGTAACTGATACTCGCTGATAACCTCTCGCAGCCCGCCTGACGGATGCGATGCCAGGATCGGGTCTGAAGCAACTATGAATCCGCTATTAATAAAAAAGTAAGAACTCTGTAAGACTGATTTCATATCCATTATCGAATATATCAGGTTATATTACCTCCGCAGTTGGCATGACTGGTAATAAGCGCATTAGGTGTTCTTAATCTAAATGCTATTTGTGTGCCATAAGTTCCGGTACCGCCTTAATTATATATCAAAAATGGAGTGGTTTTAATGAAAAGACGGTCTTCGTTCCTTGTTTTTTTAGGTTTATTATTAGCGTCACCTTTAGCTTTGGCTAACGATCAGCACACCGTATCGTTTGGTTATGCACAAACTCATCTCAGTTCATTGAAAAATAGCGATAGCAAAGATCTGCGAGGCTTTAATTTTAAATATCGTTACGAGTTCAATGAGACCTGGGGGATGTTAGGCTCATTCACCGCGACGCGCAATGAAATGGAGAACTACACCTGGAAAGAGGGGAAATTGCATAAAAATGGTTCCGATTCTGTAGACTACGGTTCTTTGATGTTTGGACCAACATATCGTTTTAATGACTATGTGAGCCTGTACGGCAATGCGGGTATAGCGACGATGAAATTTAATAAACACTCAAAAGAAGACTCCTTTGCCTACGGCGCTGGCGTAATATTTAATCCAGTTAAGAGTATATCTATCGATGCATCATGGGAAGCCAGTCGTTTCTTCGCTGTGGATACCAATACATTTGGTGTCAGCGTAGGTTATCGCTTCTGACATTAAAAGTATAAGCGTTACGTTTATGGCAAGGAATTAAAAATAATATGGCGCTGCTACAGAATAGGGATGGTTATGAGCGCTCAGGTAATCTTAAGAGGAAGATAAAACACTCACCGTAGCGTTATTCTATTGATGAAATTATGATAAATTCACTATCGGAACAACTTCCGTTAAAAACGATAGGTATAGTTTTAACGGATGATTATTATACTTATTTAGGCATCGCTTCACTCTTTGAGGATGGGAAGTGCTTTATGTTCCCACTCAATGGAGAATATAATTCGTGTCAGATATCAGCTAGCGAAGATATCATAATTATTATTGATGGACGAGTTTTGATTCAGGGGGTCTGGAAAGGTTTTAAGGCGCTCATGCAGCATTATCCACATGCTCGTCGAATCTGGCTCACGCGCAGAGATATTGGAAAACTTTATCCACATGGCTGCGATAGAGATCCTGATATCGATCCCGATTTGGCAAAGCCTGTTTTTATTGAGCATTTCATTAAATATGCTTGTGCAAACGATGTAGCGGTCGGTGAACTTGCGCCGTTGACAAAAAAGGAGGAGGAGTTGTTATGGCACTTTTTATATAAAAAGTCGATGAGTCAGATCGCCAGTAGCTATGGCATGAGTCGTAAGACTTTGTACATTCATAGATTGCGTATCTGTCGTAAATATGGCTTCAAACGTTTTTTCCATTTGCTATTTATTTACCAAAGAAGTCGCCATATCTTCGCATCTAAAATTTGCCGTGTAGACAAAAACGCCGATCAGGCTTGAAGCAAACAAGATGAAAAAGTTAACGATGAGAGAGTGTGAAAGCATCAATCCTACTTTGCTGCTTGCCATTAAGATACTTATCTCGGCGCTTGACGAAAAAACAAAAATAAGGCTCAGAGAGCATATTGAAAAAACTGAACAAGAAATAGCCTCAAGCATACATGATAGCATCATGACAGAGACTTTTCTTCAGCAAATGAAAGACATTCGTTACATCTTAAATATAGTTCCTTGACGGCGTTCAGAAGCAAGAACGCGTTATTATTTAATGATTAATAGACCAGGTATTAGTATGAAAAAGATCTTAGTATGTTTCGTCGGCTTGGCTTTAACCGCATGTAGCGCTAATTCGTTGAATTATGGCGCTGAACAGGTACGGGTGATGACCAGCGAGCCAGGTAAGGAATGCAGCTACTTAGGGGATATCACGGGCAGCCAGGGGAATTTCTTTACCGGTGGCTGGACTTCCAACAGTAACCTGGAAACGGGTGCCCGTAACGATCTGAAAAACAAAGCTTATAAAATGGGCGGCAATACGGTAGTCCTGTTAACCCAGCGTGCAGGCCAGACAGGAAGTTCATGGCACGGTTCGGGCTCAAGCAAACAAACCAATGTCACGTTAAGCGGGAACGTTTATCGTTGCCCTCGTTAACCTTATTTTGCAGGCAATATATGCCTGTTTAGCGCGCGCGCCGCACTGGCGACGCGGGCGCTATTTGGGCTAACCTTGCTTTTTCTCGCTGTATTCCCGCCAACCGCCGCCTAATGCTTTATACAGGTTAATGATATTTAACTGTTGCATGAGACGTGTGCGCACCAGGCGCTGCTGTGCGCCATAAAGCATACGATGGGTATCAAGCAGCGTAAGGTAGTCATCGACGCCTTCCTGAAAACGGAGTCCGGCCAGTTCATAGGCGATTTGGCTGGCTTCAACTGCGCGTTGTTCTGATTGCACCTGGTCATTCAGCGTACGCTGTCCCGCCAGACCATCCGCCACGTCGCGAAAGGCTTGCTGAATAACGTTTTCATACCTGGCGATTTCAATCTGTTTTTGGACATGCGCCCTATCCAGGTCAGCGCGTAATGCGCCGCCGTGAAAGAGAGGCAAGGTGATTTGCGGTAGAAAACGCCAGCTTCCCGATCCCGGTTCAAAGAGTCCGCTAAGAGACGCGCTGGCCGTTCCCGCCGCGCCTGTCAGGCTGATGGTCGGGAAGAAGGCGGCGCGCGCTGCGCCTATTCGGGCGTTTGCGCCGCGCAGCCTGTACTCGGCGGCGCGAATATCCGGGCGGCGTACCAGCAGATCTGACGGTAATCCGCCTGGCAGTGTGGTCGGGATCGCGCCTTCCGTAAGCGTGACCGCTTCGTTTAGTCGACGCGACAGTTCAGGCGTGAGCGGCTGGCCCAACAGCAATTCCAGCGCGTTACGATCCCGCGCCAACTGTCGCGTATACGCCGCGCGATTGATTTCCGCAGAACGCAGCGCGATCTCCGCCATACGCAGATCGAGCTGTGTGGCGTTGCCTGTCCGGGCAAGCTGGGTTGTCAATGTGTATGAACTTTTTTGCGCGGCCAGCGTATCCTCGGTTAAGCGCAGCAGCTCCCGGTCAGCCCGTAGCGTCAGCCAGGCGCTGGCGACTTCGGAAACCAGGCTCATTCGCGCCGCAATGTACGTCTCATCAAGCGCCATATAGGCGGCTAATGCCTGGTCGCTAAGGCTTCGCACTCGCCCCCAGAGATCCAGTTCCCAGGCCGTCGTCGCCCCAGCCGCCTCGTAGCGTCGGTTAATCTCAGACTCGTCCATGACGCTGAGATCGGCGGGAGTGCGACTGGCGTCCATGGCGGTGGCGATGCCGAGCGTCGGCAGCATCTCCGCGCGCTGAATGCGGTATAACGCCCGGGCGGCTTCAACATTGAGCCCTGCCTTGCGTAAATCCCGATTATTGCGTAACGCGATCGCAATCAGTTCCTGTAGAAGCGGATCGTGGAAGAAATCACGCCAGCCAATGTCAGCGGCATCCGGCGCGCCAGAAACGGTTGACGTTGCGTAGGGATAGACCATCGCAGTCGGCGATGCGGGGCGTTCGTGCTTCGGCGCCATCGTACAGCCAGCAAGCGTGGTGACGAAAGCAAGCGTCGCCAGCGTGGCGGTCTGCCGATAGCCTGTAAAAGTGATCTTCATTATGCCATTCCCATCATTATGCTTGCTGATCATGCGAATCAATGCGGTTCTCACGCTTTAATGCCATCCTGCGAACCACCACGTAAAATACAGGCGTCAATAACAGGCCGAAGAGCGTGACGCCCAACATTCCGGCAAACACGGCGATGCCCATCGCATGTCGCATTTCCGCGCCGGCACCCGTCGCGAGTACCAGCGGTACTACGCCTGCGATAAAGGCGAATGAGGTCATCAGGATAGGACGCAGACGCAGGCGGGACGCTTCCAGTACGGCGGTCAGCGGGTCTGCGCCGTCGTGTTCTTTGGCGCGGGCAAACTCGACAATCAAAATGGCGTTCTTGGCCGCCAGGCCGACCAGCACCACGAAACCAATCTGCGTAAAGATATTGTTATCTCCGCCAGATACCCACACGCCGACAATGGCTGAGAGTAATGACATAGGCGCAATAAGCAGGACGGCGAAGGGCAGCGACCAACTGTTGTACTGCGCCGCCAGGATCAGGAAGGCCAGCAGCACCGCCAGCGCAAAGATAGCAAGCGCAGAATTGCCGGCCTGTTTTTCCTGATAAACCAGATCGGTCCATTCGAAGACCATCCCTTCCGGCAACGTTTCACGCACGATCTTTTCAATCGCGTCCGTCGCCTGTCCGGAGGAGAAACCCGGAGCCGGTCCACCGCTAATATCTACCGAGGGGAAGCCGTTGTAATGGATGATTCTGTCCGGCCCCGACTGGCGCATAATCGTGACGAAAGCGCTAAGCGGGATCATCTCGCCCTTCGCATTGCGGACTTTAAGCAGGCCGATATCCTCTTGTTGCATACGGAATGGCGCATCGGCCTGCGCCATCACCCGCCAGGTACGGCCAAATCGGTTGAAATCATTGACGTAAAGCGAGCCGAGGTTAATTTGCAACGTTTCAAAGATGTCGGTGAGCGATACCCCCATTGATTTCGCCTTTACCCGGTCGATATCCACCTGTAATTGCGGGGCATTCGTCTGGAAACTGGCCAGCATATTGGCCAGTTCGGGCGTCTGCATCGCCTTAGACATAATCTCGCTTTGCACCTTTGTCATCGCTTCAAATCCCAGTTCCGCACGATCTTCAATCTGCAATTTAAAGCCGCCCGTCGCGCCAAGCCCTGGAACCGGCGGCGGCGGGAAGATGCCAATAAACCCGTCGGGAATGTGGCTAAATTTGTGCATTAGCTTTCCGGCGATAGCGTTAGCGGAAAGCGAAGGATCTTCACGCTCGTCAAAGGGTTTCAGCATGGCGAACATCAGCGCCGAATTTGGCACATTTACCGGGCCGTTAACCGACAGACCGGGGAAGACGACGACGCTTTCGACGCCGGGTTCCGCCAGCGCGATAGCGGACATCTGTTTTACGACCGCCTCTGTGCGATCCAACGATGCGCCGCTTGGGAGCTGGGCGATGCCGACGAGATAGTATTTATCCTGCGCAGGCACAAACCCGTTCGGCACCTGATGGAAGCCAAGCCAGGTCAGCCCCACAAAGCCAGCATAGAGCACCATCACAATGACGCTGCCGCGCACGGCCCGACGGACGGCGCTAACATAGCGGTTCGACGCGCTGTCGAAGAAACGGTTAAAGCGATGGAAAAAACCGCCAGTGACCGTGCCCATCAACCGCGTTAGCCAGTCAGCCTTCGCAGTATCGTGGTGCGGTCTTAGCAAAATGGCGGCCAGCGCAGGGGAGAGCGTCAGCGAGTTAATGGCCGAAAGGATGGTCGAAATAGCGATGGTCAACGCGAACTGACGATAAAACTCACCCTGCAGGCCCGCCAGGAATGCGGAAGGGATAAAGACCGCCGTTAGCACCGAGGTAATAGAAAGAATGGGACCAGTGACTTCATCCATCGCCTTCTTTGCCGCCTCTCCGGGACTTTTGCCCTGCGAGATATGCCGTTCCACGTTTTCGACCACAACGATGGCGTCATCAACAACGATCCCTATCGACAGGACCAAACCAAACAGCGAAAGCGTATTCAGCGAAAAGCCAAACAGGTGCATCAAGGCAAAGGTGCCGACCAGCGAAACGGGAACCGCCACCAGAGGAATAATGGACGCCCGCCAGGTTTGCAGGAACAGCACCACGACAAGGACGACCAGCACGAGGGCTTCCAGCAACGTAATCGCCACCGATTGTAGCGATGCGCGCACGAAGACCGTAGGATCATAGGCAATCCGGTATTCGATATCCTGCGGGAAGTTTTGCTGCAACTCATCCATTTTGCCGCGAATCGCGTTAGATACGTCAATTGCATTGGCGCCCGGACTTTGAATAATCTGTAACGCTGGCGCCGCTTCGCCATTCAGTAAACTGCGCAGCGTATAGGCATCTGCGCCCAGCGTGACGCGGGCGACATCACGCAGACGCGTCACCTCGCCGTCAGCGCCGATTTTTACCACAATCTCGCCGAACTGTTCTTCGCTGGTCAGGCGGCCCAGCGTGTTTACCGTCATCTGAAAAGCGGCGGAGGCCTCCGGCTGCTGCCCGACGGAACCGGCGGCGACCTGTACGTTTTGTTCCCGCAACGCCGTAACGATATCACTGGCGGTAAGACCGCGGTTGGCGATTTTCGCCGGGTCCAGCCAGACGCGCATGGCGTACTCGCCCGCGCCCCAGACGAGAACATCGCCGACGCCGGGTAAACGGGCCAGCTCGTCGCGAACCTGCCGGATGGCGAAGTTAGACAGGTAAAGCGAGTCATAGCGTTTTTGCGGCGAGACAAGATGGACCACCATCAACATATCGGGGGACGTTTTCTCCGTTACAACGCCAATTCGCTGGACTTCTTCGGGCAGGCGAGGCAGCGCGCGGGATACCCGGTTTTGCACCTGAATTTGCGCCATATCAGGATCGGTTCCCTGTTCGAAGGCGATAGAGATAACCATGCGACCATCAATGGCCATCTGGGTATTCATATACAACATGCCGTCAACGCCGTTGATCACCTGTTCCAGCGGCGCGGCTACCGTATCGGCAATCACTTGCGGGTTAGCGCCGGGGTAGCTGGCGCTAACCTGTACCGTGGGCGGCGTAACGGCCGGATATTCACTCAGCGGCAGTTTTAAAAAGGCGATAGCGCCAGCCAGCAGCATTAAAAGCGACAGGACGATGGCGAAGATGGGCCGTGCGATGAAAAAGTGGGTGAATTTCATTGGCGCACCGCCTTCGACGCACTGTCGCCGTCCGCTTTAGTCAATGTCGCGGTCTGTTTATCGGTCACATTCTGCCGCATCGGCACCAGACGCGGCGCAACGGTCATGCCAGGACGCACCAGCCCCTTGAGGATGAATTTTTCTCCCGGCTGTACTCCCTGTGTAACGACGCGGAGTCCATCGACCATTTGTCCCAGCTCAACCGGACGATACTCCACCTGATTCTCCTTGCCGACGATCAGCACATAGTTTTTGCCCTGATCGGCGCTCACCGCCAGATCGTCAATTAGCACGGTTTCCCGCGGCTCGCCGATGGGCAAACTGATTCGGGCAAACAGGCCGGGAGAAAGCATTCCGTCGGGGTCAGGAATCACGGCGCGCGCCCGGATAGTGCCGGTGCTGCGGTTCATCTGATTGCCCATAAAGTCGAGTACGCCCTGGTAAGGCAGCCCGTTATCGGTGGTTAACCCCATGTTGACTACCGGTGGATTTTTGTCGGAGCGGGTATGTCGTAACGCCTTCAGCCAGGTGGCTTCGTCAATATCGAAATACACATACATGGGATTGTGAGACACGATAGTCGTCAGAAGCGTGGCGTTACCCGCTACGCCGCCGCTGACCAGATTGCCCCGGGTCACCAGTATGCGGTCAACGCGTCCGGCAATGGGCGCGGTAATACGGGTCCAGGAGAGTTCAAGGCGCGCTGCGGCGACGGCGGCTTTGGCCGATTGCATCTGCGCATGTCGCGCATTACGCGTGGCGGTGACATCGTCAGCGTTTTTACGTGATACGGCGCCGCTGGCGACCAGTCGTTGAATGCGATCGAAATCCGCCTGCGCCTGGCGGGCCAGTACTTCAGCCTGACGTAATTGCGCGACGGCGGTGTCGAGGGCGACCTCGAACGGGCGCGGATCGATCTGGAACAGCAGTTGTCCGCGGCTTACCAGACGTCCTTCCGGAACGCTGACGGCGTCAAGGGTTCCTCCCACGCGCGAACGCAGCTCCACGGTCTCCGGCGCGGCCAGAAAACCGGTGAATTCCGCCGTAGGCGCGAGTGTACGGCTAAGGGCTTTAGCAACCGGTACCGACGGTGGAGGCGGCGCGCTGGCCGGGGGGCCGACGGCGTTGTCTTTATCCCATAGTGCTTCGCCGGCCATGTAAATCACGCCCCCGATGGCGGCGATGACGCCGGCTATCAACATAATTTTGAATGTTCTACGCATGTCGTTTCCCTCTTTACCGCAGCGTGTCGGCCATTCCGCAACGCTGCCGCAGAATTTTTGGCAAAGGCTAGGCGTTACAACGAAGGAAAGGTCAAGCGTTCCTGACGGGTTTTTTCGGGGCGTGGGTCGGCATCGTGGCGTAAATGTCTCGCATCATCCTCTTTTATGAGCCATCTCACATTCTCGCCGAACCGTGCAGCCTGAATACGCTTGACCTTCCCACAATGGCAAGCTTTAGGCTTTCTGATACCGAATAGTCAGGATGGGGAACTCGTCATGAGTCAGTCAGAAAATCGTCACGACACGATAAGCTTGCTTATTGAAGGTATGACCTGCGCGTCGTGCGTCGCTCGCGTTGAAAAAGGTATTAAGGCTGTGCCTGGCGTAACGGACGCTACGGTGAATCTGGCGACGGAGCGCGCCACCGTTCGCGGGACGGCGTCGGCGGAGGCGGTGATCGCGGCGATTGAAAAAACGGGGTATGAGGCGCGACCGGTAGAGACGGCGGGGCAGGGAGAAGACGACTCTGAAGAGAAAAAAGAGGCCGAGCGCGTCAGGCTGAAGCGCGATCTGATTCTCGCCAGCGTGCTGGCGCTCCCCGTTTTTGTGCTTGAAATGGGTTCGCACCTTATTCCTGGTATGCACGAGTGGGTGATAAAAACGATTGGCCTGCAACAAAGCTGGTACTGGCAATTTGCACTGACCCTGTTGGTGCTGACGATCCCCGGTCGCCGTTTTTACCTTAAAGGGTTCCCGGCGCTGGCGCGTCTGGCGCCGGACATGAACTCGCTGGTCGCCGTAGGAACCGCAGCGGCATTCGGCTACTCGCTGGTGGCGACCTTTACGCCCGACCTGTTGCCTGAAGGGACGGTAAACGTCTATTACGAGGCCGCCGCAGTGATTGTCGCGCTTATTCTGCTGGGGCGCTTTCTGGAGGCAAGGGCGAAGGGGCGGACTTCCGAAGCGATTAAACGTCTGGTGGGGCTACAGGCGCGGGTCGCGCATGTGTTACGCGAGGGCCGCATCGTGGATATCCCTGTCGACGAGGTTGTGCTGGGAGACTGTGTGGAGGTTCGGCCAGGCGAGCGGATACCGGTTGACGGCGAAGTGACCGAAGGCCGCAGCTTCGTTGACGAGTCGATGATTACCGGCGAACCGATACCGGTAGAGAAATCCGCAGGAAGCGCGGTGGTGGGCGGTACCGTAAACCAAAAAGGCGCGCTCACGCTGCGGGCGACCGCCGTCGGCGGACAGACCATGCTGGCGCAAATCATTCGTCTGGTGGAACAGGCGCAGGGTTCAAAACTGCCGATTCAGGCCGTCGTGGATAAAGTGACGCTGTGGTTTGTCCCGATGGTGATGCTTATTGCTGCGCTGACCTTTGTGGTATGGCTGGCGTTTGGGCCGTCGCCAGCGCTGACCTTCGCTCTGATCAATGGCGTTGCGGTTCTGATTATCGCCTGTCCTTGCGCGATGGGCCTGGCGACGCCGACCTCCATTATGGTGGGAACCGGTCGTGGGGCTGAAATGGGCGTGCTGTTCCGTAAGGGGGAGGCGTTACAGCTACTCAAAGACGCTAAGGTGGTGGCCGTAGACAAAACCGGGACGCTTACCGAAGGCCGCCCGGTACTGACCGATCTCGACGTGGCCAGTGGCTTTGAACGCCGTGAGGTGCTGGCGAAAGTCGCGGCGGTAGAATCGCGTTCAGAGCATCCGATTGCCCGTGCGATTGTCGTGTCGGCAGAAGAGGAAGGGATCGCGCTACCAGGCATGAGCGGCTTCGAATCGGTGACCGGGATGGGCGTATACGCTACCGTTGACGGTACGCGTGTTGACGTGGGGGCCGATCGCTATATGCGCGAAATTGGCGTGGATATTAGCGGCTTCGCCACCACCGCCGAACGGTTAGGGCAGGAAGGGAAATCGCCGCTCTATGCGGCTATTGACGGTCAACTGGCGGCGATTATCGCCGTGGCCGATCCGATCAAACCCAGTACGCCCGCCGCAATTAACGCTTTACATCAGCTCGGCATTAAGGTCGCCATGATCACTGGCGATAATGCCCGCACGGCACAGGCTATCGCCAGACAGTTAGGGATTGATGACGTGGTTGCCGAGGTATTGCCGGAAGGGAAAGTCGAGGCGATACGGCGCCTGAAAGCGGCGTATGGGCAGGTGGCGTTTGTCGGCGATGGCATCAACGATGCGCCAGCGCTGGCGGAGTCCGACGTGGGGCTGGCGATTGGCACCGGCACCGATGTGGCGGTGGAATCCGCCGACGTCGTACTAATGTCCGGCAACCTGCAAGGCGTGCCGAATGCCATCGCGCTGTCTAAAGCGACCATACGCAATATCCACCAGAATCTGTTCTGGGCCTTTGCTTACAATACGGCGCTGATTCCTGTCGCGGCAGGCGCGCTATTTCCGGTCTGGGGCATATTATTGTCACCGGTATTCGCCGCAGGGGCGATGGCGATGTCGAGCGTGTTCGTGCTGGGCAACGCTTTGCGGCTGCGCCGTTTCCGGGCGCCGATGGCAACCCCATCCGACACATCCACGACATGAGGAGGAGCGTCATGAACATCGGTAAAGCAGCTAAAGCATCGAAAGTCTCGGCCAAAATGATTCGCTACTATGAACAGATTGGTCTGATTCCCGCGGCAAGTCGGACGGATTCCGGCTATCGGGCCTATACCCAGGCTGATGTTAATCAATTGCATTTTATACGCCGCGCGCGCGATCTCGGCTTTTCAGTTGCTGAAATCAGCGACTTATTGAATCTTTGGAATAACCAGTCGCGGCAAAGCGCTGACGTCAAACGCCTGGCGCAGACGCACATTGATGAACTGGACAGACGTATCCAGAACATGCAGCACATGGCGCAAACCCTCAAAGCGCTGATTCACTGCTGCGCCGGCGACGCGCTGCCAGATTGCCCCATTCTGCATACGCTTGGACAACCTGACGATAGCGAGCCGGAGGCGCGTACCGGAGCGGTATTGCGCCGTCCTCGTCGCCACGGACTGGCAAAGCGTCTGTAAGTCCTGAGATTACGCTTGACCTTCCAACACTGGCAAGGCCCAGACTGGCAACAGTTCCCACACAAAAGGAGTTCACTATGCAGTTCCATATTGATGACATGACCTGCGGCGGCTGCGCCAGTACGGTAAAAAAGACGATTCTGACTCTCGATGCTAATGCGACGGTGAGAACTGACCCGGCGACGCGTCTGGTTGACGTTGAAACGTCGCTATCCGCGGAGCAGATTGCCGCCGCCCTGCAAAAGGCCGGTTTCCCGCCGCGCGAAAGGTAATCGTCAATGGCGATCGGTCTGGCGACAGGCCGGTCGCGATACGCTAGACACGCTTCGCTTTTCTTTGCGTGAGATAATCCCCATAAAAAATGTGACAAATCATGTGCCAGTAAGCTTTGTTAATAATATGTAATGATTTGTCTATTTTTGCTAACATTTTACCTGCTATATACAAAAAGATAACAAATAAGTAGCGCAACGCTACCTTGTTACGTCGCTTTGACGACGGGAGCGCTCCAGCGTTTCGCCGCTTCAAAGCTTGATGTTATTTTTTGATGCAGGACACTACCTATGTACACCCCCCTGAACTGGACGACGACACAACGACATGTGGCGTTTGCCAGCTTTACCAGTTGGATGCTGGATGCGTTTGATTTCTTTATCCTTGTCTTTGTACTTAGCGATCTCGCCGAATGGTTTCACGCTTCCGTATCGGACGTTTCCATTGCGATTATGCTGACCCTGGCGGTACGTCCCATTGGCGCGCTGCTATTTGGTCGAATGGCGGAAAAGTACGGACGTCGACCGATACTGATGCTCAATATTCTGTTCTTTACGGTGTTTGAACTGCTTTCCGCCTGGTCGCCCACCTTCATGGCATTTCTGATTTTTCGGGTTATGTACGGCGTGGCGATGGGCGGGATATGGGGCGTCGCGTCATCACTGGCGATGGAAACCATTCCCGATCGTTCGCGTGGCCTGATGTCGGGCATTTTTCAGGCGGGCTATCCCTGCGGCTATCTGTTCGCCTCGGTTATTTTTGGCCTCTTCTACAGTATGGTAGGCTGGCGCGGCATGTTCCTGATTGGCGCCCTGCCTGTTGTCTTGCTGCCTTATATCTGGTTTAAAGTGCCGGAATCCCCCGTCTGGCTGGCGGCCAGAGCGCGTAAAGAGAATACCGCGCTGCTTCCTGTTCTGCGCAAACAGTGGAAGTTGTGTCTGTATCTGGTGCTGGTCATGGCGTTCTTTAACTTTTTCAGTCACGGCACGCAGGATCTGTATCCTACCTTCCTGAAGATGCAGCATGGTTTTGATCCGCATCTGATCAGTATCATTGCGATTTTTTATAACATTGCCGCCATGCTCGGCGGTATTTTCTACGGTACGCTATCGGAACGTATTGGGCGTAAAAAAGCGATCATGATCGCCGCCTTTCTTGCGCTTCCGGTACTCCCGCTATGGGCATTTTCCAGCGGATCATTCACGATTGGCCTGGGCGCGTTCCTGATGCAGTTTATGGTGCAGGGCGCCTGGGGTGTCGTGCCGACCTGGCTAAACGAGCTGGTTCCGGCGAATGCGCGCGCTGTACTGCCAGGGTTTGTTTACCAACTCGGTAATTTACTGGCGTCGGTTAATGCGACGTTACAGGCCCGCATCGCGGAAACGCATGGTGGCAATTACGGGTTGGCAATGGCGATCGTGGCTGGCGCGGTGGCTATTTTAATCTGTGTATTTGTGGCATTTGGTCGCGAGACCCGGGGAGTCGTCATCTCCGGTACAGATAGCGACGCCCTCCCGGAGTCGGCCATCAGTCATCGCACGTAAACACTACGCTCCTGGCGCATACTGTCGCCGGGAGCACGCCTTCCTCCCGTGGTTTTCACGCCCTTTCAACGAACAACAAAGGTTAATGATGGCATCTGCCGTTCGTGACCATTACAATCATCGCTTACTTTTTTCTTTATAAGAAATTGATTGCTGCACCTTAAAATTATCAACGGAGCGAAGATATCATGTTGAAAGATAACCAAAAACACAACGAGTCTGTTGCCCCGAATAGCGCCTTTCTGTCTGAGTTACAACGTGCATTACCGGAATTTTTTACCGCCGATCGCTATAACGAGCAGGGCGAGCTGATCGCGAAAGGCGGATTTGATCTCGCCAGATTTGAGCGCGCGTTGAAAGCGCGTAATATTGATGAGCTGACGAGCGGTTATCAGATTGATTTTATTGGCAAAGATTACGCAAAAAAACAGGCGGGTGAAAAATCCGTTACCGTTATCGTTCCTGACGTGGAACACAATACTCTGGCAGAAAATAAAAACAGCCATAATCTTTTTCTGACCGGAGATAATCTGGATGTGTTACGCCATCTGCAAAATAATTACGCCGATACCGTCGATATGATCTATATCGATCCCCCTTATAACACCGGGTCGGACGGGTTTGTCTATCCCGATCATTTTGAATATAGCGATCGGGCGTTGCAGGATATGTTTGGTCTTAATGATACTGAACTGGCACGTTTAAAATCCATTCAGGGTAAATCGACGCACTCCGCGTGGTTATCTTTCATGTATCCGCGTCTTTTCCTGGCCAGGAAGCTCCTGAAAGATACCGGATTTATTTTTATCTCTATCGACGATAATGAGTACGCCAATCTTAAATTAATGATGGATGAGATTTTTGGCGAAGGCGGATTTGTCACCAATGTGATGTGGAAGCGCAAAAAAGAGATTTCTAACGACTCTGATAACGTTTCCATCCAGGGGGAATACATTCTTGTTTACGCCAAAACCGGTCAGGGCGCTTTACGTTTAGAACCGCTTTCTAAAGAGTATATTCAGAAATCCTATAAAGAACCGACCGAACAGTTTCCAGAAGGGAAATGGCGCCCGGTGCCGTTAACGGTGTCAAAAGGGCTGAGCGGCGGCGGCTATACCTATAAAATTACCACGCCGAACGGTACGGTACACGAAAGACTATGGGCTTATCCTGAAGCCAGTTACCAAAAACTGGTGGCCGATAATCTGGTCTATTTTGGCAAAGATAACGGCGGTATTCCCCAGCGAGTCATGTACGCGCATCACAGTAAAGGGCAACCAACGACCAATTACTGGGATAACGTAGCGTCGAATAAAGAGGGGAAAAAGGAGATTCTGGATCTCTTCGGCGACAACGTTTTTGATACGCCGAAACCGACCGCATTATTGAAGAAAATCATCAAGCTCGCTATCGATAAAGACGGCGTCGTTCTGGACTTTTTTGCCGGTTCCGGCACTACGGCCCATGCGGTGATGGCGCTGAATGAAGAAGATGGGGGGCAGCGCACGTTTATTCTGTGTACTATCGATCAGGCATTAAGCAATAACACTATCGCGAAAAAAGCAGGTTATAACACTATTGATGAAATCAGTCGCGAGCGAATTACACGCGTTGCGGCGAAGATCCGCGCCAACAATCCCACGACCAATAGCGACCTCGGTTTTAAACATTATCGTTTTGCCACTCCGACACAGCAGACGCTGGACGATCTGGATAGCTTCGATATTGCTACCGGCCATTTTATCAATACCAGCGGTCAACTGGCCGCTTTCACCGAGTCAGGATTTACCGACATGATCAATCCTTTTTCCGCCAGAGGATTGGGCGTGCCGGGCGGCGCAAGCGGCGAAGAGACCTTATTAACGACATGGCTGGTCGCCGATGGTTATAAAATGGATATTGACGTACAGACCGTTGATTTTTCCGGCTATTGCGCCAGGTATGTTGATAATACGCGCCTGTATCTGATTGATGAACGATGGGGAACAGAGCAGACCCGCGATCTTCTCAACCACATTGGTACGCACCAGCTTCCGGTTCAGACCATTGTCATTTACGGCTACTCTTTCGACCTTGAATCCATTCGTGAACTGGAAATCGGCTTAAAACAGCTTGATCAAAAAGTGAACCTGGTGAAGCGTTATTAAGAGGGGATGATGATGAATATTTTACTGGAAGAACTTCCCCATCAGGAACAGGCATTAGCGGCGATTCTGGCGAGTTTCACCGGTATCGATCACGCGCAGGCCGATCATAATCACTATGCTAATCCGCTGATTAAGGAACGTTACGACGATAAGGCCAATATTGACGTTAAAATGGAGACCGGGACGGGCAAAACCTATGTCTATACCCGGTTGATGTATGAACTGCATCAGAACTACGGCCTCTTCAAATTTGTGCTGGTGGTGCCGACGCCAGCCATTAAAGAAGGCGCGCGGAACTTTATCACCAGCGATTACGCCAGACAGCATTTTTCACAGTTCTACGAAAATACGCGGATGGAACTTTGCACCATTAACGCCGGTGATTTTAAAGTAAAGTCGGGGCGTAAAAATTTTCCGGCCCAGCTATTAAGTTTTACTGATGCCAGCCGTCGTGATAGCCATACGATTCAGGTTTTGCTGATCAATGCGCAAATGCTCAATTCCGCCAGTATGACGCGAGACGATTACGATCAAACGCTACTGGGCGGGCTGACGTCGCCTGTTAAAGGGCTGCAAATGACGCGACCGGTGGTCATTATTGATGAACCGCATCGTTTTGCGCGAGATAACAAATTTTATCGAGCGATTCAGGCTATTCAGCCGCAAATGATTGTCCGCTTTGGCGCTACCTTCCCGGATATTGTCGAAGGTAAGGGTAAAAATAAATGTGTACGTAAAGATTACTATCGCCGGCAACCGCAGTTTGATCTCAACGCGGTGGACAGTTTTAACGATGGTTTGGTGAAAGGTATTGATATTTATTACCCGAATCTCCCCGAAGAACAGGCCAACAATCGTTATATCGTTGACAGCGTCACGGCAAAGAAATTAATCCTCCGACGGGGGAGCAAAATTGCCGAGGTTGGCGTGGGCGAAAATCTCGCCGATGTCGATGCGGGATTTGAAGGCAGTATCGAATATGCCGGCAGTAAAATGTTGTCGAACGATCTGGAGCTGGAGGCAGGGATGGCGCTGGTGCCAGGAACCTTTGGCGCGAGCTACCAGGAACTGATTATTCAGGACGCTATCGATAAGCATTTTGATACCGAGCAGGCAAATTTCTTACGCAGCAATGAGCCAGAAAATAATGCCCCGCGTATTAAGACCTTAAGCCTTTTCTTTATTGACAGTATTAAAAGCTATCGTGATGACGAAGGCTGGTTGAAAGTCACTTTTGAGCGTTTGCTGAAAAAGAAACTGACGCAACTGATTGACGATTATCAGCGCAAGACCCTGCCGCGAGAAGTGGAGTATCTGTCGTTTCTGCAGGCCACGCTCGCCAGCCTGCACTCGGATAACCAAAACGTCCACGCTGGTTACTTTGGCGAAGATCGCGGAAGCGGCGATGAGGCGATCCAGGCTGAGGTAGATGATATTCTGAAAAATAAAGAGAAGTTGCTCAGTTTTTCAGACCATCACGGCAACTGGGAAACGCGCCGCTTTCTGTTTTCAAAATGGACGCTTCGCGAAGGCTGGGATAACCCGAATGTTTTTGTCATTGCTAAATTACGTTCTTCCGGTAGCGAGTCGAGCAAAATTCAGGAAGTGGGGCGCGGCCTGCGGCTACCGGTAGATGAAAACGGCCATCGCGTTCATCAGGAAGAGTGGCCGTCCCGACTGTCGTTTCTGATTGGTTATGATGAAAAAGCGTTTGCCAGTATGCTGGTTGATGAGATTAATCGCGACAGCAAAGTTCAGCTTAACGAGCAGAAACTGGATGAGGCGATGATCACACTCATCGTCACCGAGCGGCAAAAAGTCGATCCTGCGTTTACGGAGCTTCGTTTGCTGGAAGATCTGGATGATAAAAAACTGATCAACCGGAGTAATGAGTTTAAACCCAGCGTCACGCTTAACGGGGAAACCAAAAGTGGTTTTGCGTGGCTACTGGAGTTCTACCCTGAGCTGACGCAGGCGCGGGTGCGAGCGGATCGCATCCGTGACAATAAGCCCGCCTCCCGACTGCGAGTCAGGTTACGCAAAGAGAATTGGGAACAACTTAGCAGTATCTGGGAGCAGTTTTCCCGCCGTTATATGCTGCAATTCGAGCGTAGCGGCGCTTCTCTGGAACAGATTGCCGCCGAGGTGCTGCGCGATCCGGCGCTGTATATACGCCAGAAGCCAAGCCAGGTGCAACAACGGCTGGTATCGAATGAAGATAATGGCCGTTTTGAAGTGGCGCAGCGGGAAGGCGAATTAGCCGCCAGCGAATTTATGGCGGGCATGAAATATGGCCATTTTCTTAAGCAACTGGCGTTACGCACCAGTCTGCCGGTTAACGTCCTGCACCCGGTGTTAATGGCGATGCTGCGTGATGTTTTGCACGGAGATTCACGCTATTTAAGCGAGATCTCGTTGGACAATATGACCCGCGCATTACAGACGCGGATTAATGCGCATTTTGCGCAGCGCCACGATTATCTGCCTCTCGATTTTCAGGCTTCAACGTCGGTATTTGATTCCACGGCACGGCAGTTCAGAGAGGAGATTAGCGCTGAAATTGTGGGGAAAAATGTGGATGAGAATGCGATAGACGATCCTCGTTCTCTCTATCAAATACCGCCGTTGCGTTATGACAGCGTCGATCCAGAATTGCCGCTATTAAAATACGATTATCCGCAACAGGTTTCTGTGTTTGGCAAACTGCCTAAGCGGGCCATTCAGATCCCCAAATATACGGGGGGCTCTACTACGCCGGATTTTGTGTACCGTATTGAGCGTCAGGACGCCGACAGCGTTTATTTACTGGTTGAAACTAAAGCAGAAAATATGCGCGTAGGCGATCAGGTTATTCTTGATGCGCAACGTAAATTCTTCGATATGCTGCGTCGGCAAAATATCAATGTCGAGTTTGCGGAAGCGACCAGCGCGCCGGCGGTATTTTCTACGATCAATGGCTTGATTGAGGGGAAGGCAAACTAACGGGTTTGAATGGACCTTAACGGTTATCTTTTTGATAGACCATATAAAATGGCCGCCGCGCAGCGAGCGTTGCGGTCATTCTCCCTGTGCTAATCCCCCGTCCCGTAAACCGCGTTGACTTGAAGGTTATCGTTTTACGTCTATTCTTAACTTTCAGCTACGCGTATTTTGCTGAAATTGCAAATAGTCTTGAAGACGCTGTTTTTTTGTTTTGCCGTTATTTTTATAACGGCCAGGTAGATATTGCCAAGTGAATGTAACTAAGGGAGACATGTTATGCTAAATAGATACTACCGTTTCGCTGTCGAAAAAGACGACCCCTCCGAAGCGCCAGAGTCGGGCGATAAGCCTGACAGCCAGCCGCAAAAAAAATCGTAATTTATCTGGATATTCCCCGACGTTTTTACGTTTGGGGAAAATAACCGTTTCGTTTCAACCTGGTTGCGAACAGTGAATATTTTACACGAAGTGACTATATATAAACGGGAGGGAACATGGAGTTTGATGCCTTCTTTTTAGCGAGACTCCAGTTTGCCTTTACCGTCTCTTTTCATATTATCTTCCCCGCGATTACGATTGGCTTAGCTAGTTACCTGGTGGTACTGGAAGGTTTATGGCTAAAAACGCGTAATCCTGTCTGGCGCTCGCTCTATCAGTTCTGGCTCAAAATTTTTGCCGTCAACTTCGGGATGGGCGTGGTCTCCGGTCTGGTCATGGCTTACCAGTTCGGAACGAACTGGAGCGGTTTCTCCCAGTTCGCCGGCAGTATCACCGGGCCTTTATTAACCTATGAAGTGCTCACCGCATTCTTCCTGGAAGCGGGATTCTTAGGCGTGATGCTTTTTGGCTGGAACAAAGTCGGGCCGGGCCTGCATTTCTTGTCTACCTGTATGGTGGCGTTGGGCACGTTAATGTCGACGTTCTGGATTCTGGCGTCTAACAGCTGGATGCATACCCCGCAGGGATTTGAAATTCACAACGGTCAGGTGGTCCCGGTGGACTGGTTCGCGGTGATTTTCAACCCGTCGTTCCCGTATCGCCTGTTGCATATGTCCGTTGCGGCGTTTTTAAGTAGCGCGATGTTTGTCGGCGCGTCCGCTGCCTGGCATTTACTGAAAGGTAACGATACGCCGGCTATCCGCCGTATGTTCTCGATGGCGTTATGGATGGCGGTCGTGGTGGCGCCCGTTCAGGCATTGATTGGCGATATGCATGGCCTTAACACCCTGAAGCATCAGCCGGTCAAAATCGCCGCGATTGAGGGGCACTGGGAAAATACGCCCGGCGAGCCAACGCCACTTACGCTGGTAGGCTGGCCGGATATGGAGGCGGAACGGACCCGCTATGCGCTTGAGATCCCGGCGTTGGGCAGTCTGATCCTGACGCATAGCCTGGACAAACAGGTGCCTGCGCTAAAAGATTATCCCAAAGAGGATCGCCCCAACTCTACCGTGGTGTTCTGGTCTTTCCGTCTGATGGTGGGCATGGGCGTACTGATGATCTTCCTGGGGCTGGCCAGCCTGTGGCTACGCTACCGACGCCGACTGTATCATTCGCGGCCCTTTATGCACTTTGCGCTGTGGATGGGGCCGTCCGGGCTTATCGCCATCCTTGCCGGATGGGTGACGACTGAAGTAGGACGTCAGCCGTGGGTGGTCTATGGCCTGCTGCGAACGCGTGATGCGGTTTCCGCGCACAGCACCTTGCAGATGAGCATCAGTTTGCTGGCCTTCTTTGTGGTCTATTCCCTGGTCTTTGGGGTTGGCTATATTTATATGATTCGCCTTATCCAGAAAGGGCCGCAGCCGGCGGAGACACCGACCGCTGAAACCGATGGCAGACCCGCGCGTCCTATCTCTGCCGTGGGAGAATCGCTTGAGCAGGAGAAACGCGAATGACCATCGATCTTCCGGTTATCTGGTTTGCTATTATCGTGTTCGCCACGCTGATGTATATCGTGATGGATGGTTTCGATCTGGGCGTCGGTATCCTGTTTCCGTTTATTCGCGATAAACACGATCGCGATGTTATGGTGAACTCAGTCGCGCCGGTATGGGACGGGAACGAAACCTGGCTGGTGCTGGGCGGGGCCGGGCTTTTCGGCGCGTTCCCGTTGGCTTATGCCGTCATCACCGACGCGCTGACTATCCCGCTGGTGGTTATGCTGCTTGGTCTTATCTTTCGCGGCGTCGCTTTTGAATTCCGTTTTAAAGCCACCGAGTCGCATCGCGCGTTCTGGGATAAATCCTTTATCGTCGGGTCAATCCTGGCGACCTTTGCCCAGGGAGTTGTGGTGGGCGCGGTGGTGAGCGGTTTTCAGGTGGAAGGGCGAACCTTTAGCGGTTCGCAGCTTGACTGGCTGACGCCGTTTAACCTGTTCTGCGGCGTCGGTCTGGTCGTCACCTATGCGCTGCTGGGCGCTACCTGGCTGATTATGAAAAGCGAAGATCCGCTGCATAGCCGGATGTGCGCGCTGTCGCGCCCGTTGTTGATCGTCTTGTTGCTGGTGATGGGAGGCGTCAGCGTGTGGACGCCGCTCACCCACGACGACATCGCCGAGCGCTGGTTCACGCTGCCCAATTTATACTACTTCCTGCCGGTGCCTGTGCTGGTGTTGGCTTTTAGCGTCTGGCTATGGCGCAGCGTGAAAAAACCAGAATCCCATGCGCGTCCATTTATTCTCACGCTAGGGCTGATTTTTCTGGGGTTCAGCGGGTTGGGCATCAGTATTTGGCCGAATATTATTCCACCGGATATTTCGCTGTATGCCGCCGCCGCGCCGCCGCAAAGTCAAAGCTTCATGCTGGTTGGGGCGCTGATAATCATCCCGATTATTCTGGCTTATACCTTCTGGAGCTACTACGTCTTCCGTGGAAAAGTGCGACATGGTGAGGGATATCACTGATGGTTAAAGTGAAAAAATGGTCGCGGCGAGTCGTATGGATGGTCGCGATATGGTGCGCCAGCGTGCTTCTGCTGGCGGGCGTCGGAATGTTGTTCAGACTGCTCATGACCTCCGCAGGATTTCGCTCCTGACTGATACCCCCCGGACGCGCTTTCGTCTCTCGCGAAAGCGCGTTTTTATCGACAGATCGGCGTTTATCGATCACCTTTGCTCGCCTTATCTCTCCCCTCAATAGCGGTTGATAATTATTCTCATCTTTATTGTCGTTCCCGGGCCGCAGTGATATGGTTACACAGTGGCTAACGCTCTGGTATAACGCAGATAAACGGTATTGATAATGTCTCCGATCTCCTGTCACTCTTCCGCCGCCCCGGCGATGAAAAAGATCTTTTCCGTCAGCGACTTCATCGCGTTTGGCGAGCGTTATGGCATTGATTACCGCTTCCCTGCGTTACCGCAGTATACGCAGAGTAGTCCCGTACTTCATGGCGATATCGAAGAGATAGCGCTTCCCGGCGGGATTTGCATTACACGCTCGGATGTTCACGTGTTACAACCTTATGAAACCACCTCTCGCCATAGCAGTCCGCTGTATATGCTGGTGGTGTTGGAAGGTAACGTCGCGCTGGCTGTCAATGAGCAGACCTTTTTGTTGAGCGCGGGGATGGCGTTTTGCTCGCAGCTGAGTGAGCAGCAGACGATACGCGCCCATCACGGCGCAGACAGTAAATTGCGCACCTTGTCGCTGGGAATGTACCCGGACGGCGGATGGCGGGAGCGTTTGCCTGTCTCGCTGGCAGACGAGTGGGAACGTAGCGCGGCCTCGGCGAGGGTCTGGCAGGTGCCGGAGTTTCTGCTTTCGGGGTTACGTTATGCGCAGCAACCCGGACCTCATGCGGCGTCACGCCAGTTAATGCTGGAAGGCATCATGCTGCAATTACTGGGCTATGCGCTAAATCTATGTCAGCCCGCAACGCAAAAACGCGGGCTTCCCGTCACCGGTGAATACCAGCGGCTGGAGCTCATTCGGCGTTTACTGGAGCAGACGCCGGAAAAAGCCTACACGCTGAACGAACTGGCGCGTCGGGCGGCAATGAGTCCGAGTAGCCTGCGGTGCAAGTTTCGCCATGCCTATGGGTGTACCGTGTTTGATTATCTGCGCGATTGCCGCCTGGCGCGCGCGCGTCGTTATCTGATGGAGGGATACAGCGTGCAGCAGGCCGCCTGGATGTCAGGTTATCAACATGCCACAAACTTTGCGACGGCATTTCGTCGGCGTTATGGCTGCTCGCCCGGCGAGCTGCGTGACGCGTCTCTGACGGCGTCCCGACACTGTGCGTAACGCGCCCCGCCAGAACGGTAATATCCGCTGCTAGCCCGGTTTTCTGCCGTTTTGGGTGATGTTTTATCATTGCGCATAGGCAATCTGGCGTTACGCATAGTGGTCCGTTATCTCTAAAAGGTAATAATTCTTATTTACAATAAAGATGCCTTTGGAGATGTTCATGTTTGCGACAACGCGTATGGCGCTATTGATAGGCGGAGCTATCGGCGGCGCGACTTTTCCTCTTTTTGCCCAGGAAACTACAAAAAATGATACCGTCATTGTCACCTCGCCCGTTCAGAGTGGCGCGACCAAGCTGGCGACGCCAGATATTGAAACGCCGCAGTCGGTATCCATTATTACCCGCCAGCAGTTTGAAGAGCAGGGCGCAACCAGCGTGCGTCAGGCGGTCAGCTACACCCCAGGCGTATACAGTAATCAGATAGGCGCCTCTAACCGCTTTGATTACATCGTATTGCGTGGTTTTTCGGACGGTAGTCTGGATAACGTCTATCTCGACGGGTTAAAAATGATGGGCGACACCAATTCGCACAGTTCGTTGGTGGTTGACCCCTGGTTTCTGGAAGATATCGAGGTGGTACGCGGCCCGGCGTCCGTTCTGTATGGACGTTCATCGCCAGGCGGCATTGTCGCGCTGACGTCGCGAAAACCGGCGTTTGATGCCGGGGGAGAGGTGAAGCTGTTTGCCGGCAATCACAACCAGCGCGGGGCGGCTTTTGATGTGACCGGCCCACTGGATGACAATGAACGTGTGGCGGCGCGTCTTAGCGGCATGACACGTTACGCCGATTCGCAGTTTACCCCCTTGAAAGAGGAACGTTATGCGCTGATGCCGAGCCTGACCTGGCGAATTACCGATCGGACGCGTCTTGATCTTATGGCCTATCTGCACCGTGATCCGGAAGGCGGTAGCCACTCCGGACTGCCTTATCAAGGCACGGTTGTACCTTATAACGGCGGAAAAATTTCTAACACTTTCTTTGAAGGTGAAGATGACTACGACAAATACGATCGCCGTGAAAATATGGTGGGTTATAACATTGAGCATCTGTTCGATAGCGGCTGGTCGGTACGGCAAAAATTGCGCTATTTGCATACCAAAGTGACGTTGAATCAGGTCTATGCCGCAGGTTGGTTGAATGAAACGGCGCTGAATCGCGGCTATTCCGGCTCCGGGGAGAAAATGTCGGCTATCGCGCTGGATAATCAGCTCGACGGCAGCGTGGATACCGGGGCGATTAATCATCGTCTGCTGGTGGGGATCGATTATCAGGATCGCAGTAATCATACTACTGGCTATTATGGCGCGTTTCCGCCGATTGACGCTTTCAACCCTGTTTATGGCGCTCAGCCGGATTACATTACGTTGTATAGCCGTGAAAAACATAAGCTGCGGCAGACCGGATACTATTTACAGGATCAGATGTCATGGGATCGCTGGCGCTTTACGTTGGGCGGTCGTTACGATCGGGTCAGCGTGTCTAACATCGACAAACTTCATGATTCACGCAGCGATCTCGATAAAAACAACGTCAGTACCCGTGCCGCGTTGCTTTATCTGTTCGACAATGGCGTCGCCCCCTATCTCAGTTATTCTACCGCGTTTACGCCGACCAGCTTCGCCGACGAAAACGGCAATGTGCTGGAACCGATGAAAGGCAAGCAGTGGGAGGCGGGGGTAAAATACGAACCGCTGGGGGGGAATAGCCAGTTTAGCGCCGCCGTGTATCGTATTAACCAGACCAATATCGCGACCAAAGAAGAACCTACCGATCCGTACCGCTCGATTGGTGAAATTGAGTCTAAAGGGGTGGAACTGGAGGCCATTAGCCATTTGTCGGATAGCGTCCGTTTGCAGGCGGCGTATACCTATACTGATATCCGTTATAAGAAAAGTAGCCCGCAAGAGCAGGGTAAGCGCGCGGTTTATGCTCCACGGAACCAGGCCAGCGCCTGGCTAAGCTACGATGTGAAAAGCGGTCTGTTAGAGGGGCTGACTTTGGGCTCCGGCATCCGGTACGTCAACGGCGTGACCAGCGATCGCCTGAATACCCACACGTTGCCGTCCTATACACTGGTCGATATGGTGGTAGGGTATGATTTATCCAGCATTGGGTTAAATGGCTTGAGCGCCCAGCTCAACGTAAATAACCTGACGGACAAACGCTATGTCGCTGCCTGTAATTCGCTCTCTTATTGTTATTTTGGCGCCGAGCGTAGCATTGTAGGCAGCGTGTCATGGGCGTTTTGATAACGCTTATCGTCCGGTAGCAAAGGCTACCGGGCAAACATTAGCGGTGCGTCACGCCTTCATAGAGAAGTCTGAGCGCAAACATCCCGATAATGGCGCCGATAACACGGCTGGCAATGCGCTGTATACGCCCATAAGCGCGGCGGACTGCGGGGAGCGAAAAGGCCTGGCTGAGAAAAATACGCCAGATAACGGATGACAGCACAATTCCGGCCCAGGCCATTAACCTTGCCCATGTGGGCGTTTCTGCGCTAAGCGTTACGGAAAAAATACTGATAAAAAACAGTACGGTTTGCGGATTGGATAAATCGGTCATTAATCCCCGGCGAAAGAAAATCGTCCACGGGGCGGCAATCGGCGTCTGGAGCGTGCTCATTTGCGGCGTCGCCTGGTGGCGAATACTGTTCCAGGCGAACCATAATAAATAGGCGCCGCCGACAATTTTGATAAGAGAAAATACCGCTTCGCATTGCGTAATGAGCGTCGCCAGACCGAAAAGCCCCAGCCCGGAATAAAAGGCGTCTCCCGTGGCGACGCCCAGGCCGGTGATGACTCCCGCCCGGCGTCCTGATGCGAGGCTGGTTTGCACCACCACAAACAGATTCGCGCCGGGATTAAAAAAGGTTAACACAAACAGACTGACGGTAAGCACAACGGCATGAAACGGCTCCATAGGCAACTCTTCTCTTAGCCTCAAGAAATAACGTTCATCTTATTAATAGTCAAACCAGATGATTGCGAGTGAGATCACAAAGCAGGGGCGTTTTAATCCGCGTTGTTACGCCGACAGAGCGGGGGCTGACTGGATTTTTCCAGCAATCTACACTACTTATTTAATCAGTCCGAACGGCCTTTTTGTTCTGATAAAGCGATGATGGCGTAATAATAAAACGAGGGTTTTGCTATGAAAACTGGCTACAAGGTTATGCTTGGCGCATTAGCATTTGTCGTGACAAACGTTTATGCCGCAGAAATCATGAAAAAAACGGACTTTGATAAAGTCGCCTCCGAATACACGAAAATTGGCACGATTTCCACCACCGGGGAAATGTCGCCGCTGGACGCCAGAGAAGATTTAATCAAAAAGGCGGATGAAAAAGGGGCGGATGTGGTGGTGCTGACGTCCGGGCAGACAGAAAATAAAATTCATGGTACGGCTGATATTTATAAAAAGAAATAAAAGCGTTGCATCATAAAAATACCCGCCTGGGTTTCCGGCGGGTATATTTATTCCTGGCAACCGGCATCCGTTTTGCCGGATGACGGCCTGCAGTAAACGTAGCGCCATCAGGCATTCAGGACGCGGTCATTTGTCTTAATTACCCGACTGGTCTTTGGCACCTGCTTTTAAACGACGCCACAGAGTGGTGCGGCTAATCCCCAGATAACGCGCCGTGGCGCTCTTATCGCCCTTAAAGCGCGCCAGTACATCCTGTAACGCGTGCGCATCCACGGTTGAAGGCGTCAGTTCTGCTGTGTTCACCATAAGCTCAGGTAATAACTGCCGCATAAATTGCCTGTCCAGCGTTGGCGCGGGATCGACGCTTAAAAAAAGTGCCAGGCGCTCCATCATATTACGCAGTTCGCGAATATTACCGGGCCAGCGCCAGGCCAGCAAAAGCGGCTGACACTGTGTCAATCCATGACGTATCGATTCGGTAAACGGAATTTCCATCGCCGCCAGCGACTGTTTTAAAAAGCTTTCCGCCAGCGGCAAAATATCAGTCTGCCGCTCGCGCAAAGGAGGAAGCGTCAGACGCAGAATACTCAGGCGATAAAAGAGATCGGGGCGAAAACGTCCTTGCATTATCTCCCGATCCAGATCGCAATGCGTAGCGCTGATCACCCGGACATCCACCGGGATCGGCTGGTGTCCGCCGACGCGAGTGACGGCTTTTTCCTCCAGTACGCGCAAAAGTCGGGTTTGTAACGGCAAGGGCATTTCGCCGATTTCATCCAGAAACAGCGTGCCGCCGTGTGCGATTTCAAACAGCCCCGCCCGGCCTCCTCGTCGTGAACCGGTAAACGCGCCCTCTTCATAACCAAACAGTTCCGCTTCCAGCAACGACTCGGTAATCGCGCCGCAATTGACGGCGACAAAGGGAGGGGATGGCTTATTCTGACGGTGAGGCTGGCGGTGAAAAAACGTCTGGTGAATCGCCTGCGCCGCCAGCTCTTTTCCGGTCCCTGTTTCCCCCTGAATCAGCACTGCCGCACGGGAGCGGGCATAGAGCGTAATCGTCTGGCGGAGCTGCTCCATTTGCGGCGACTGGCCGCGTATATCGCCCAGTTCATACCGGGTTTGTAATCCCTTGCCGGATGGGTAATCCACGCGCTGGCGCCGTGTCAGACGGGTCATATCCAGCGCATCATGAAAAGCCTGACGAACGGTCGCCGCGGAATAAATAAAGATGGCGGTCATTCCCGCTTCTTCCGCCAGATCGGTAATTAATCCCGCGCCGACGACGGCCTCAATACCGTTGGCCTTAAGTTCGTTAATTTGCCCGCGCGCGTCCTCTTCGGTGACATAGCTTCGCTGTTCAAGACGGAGGTGAAACGTTTTCTGAAAGGCAAGTAAAGCCGGAATGGTCTCCTGATAGGTCACGATACCGATAGACGAGGTGAGCTTTCCCGCTTTCGCCAGCGCCTGTAATACATCGAATCCGCTGGGCTTGATGAGGATCACCGGTATTGACAGGCGGCTTTTTAAATAGGCCCCATTCGAACCCGCCGCGATAATCGCGTCGCAGCGCTCGGTCGCCAGTTTTTTGCGAATGTAGGTCACCGCCTTTTCAAAGCCGAGTTGAATAGGCGTGATGGTCGCCAGATGATCGAATTCCAGACTGATATCCCGAAACAGTTCGAACAGACGCGTTACGGAGACCGTCCAGATCACCGGTTTATCGCTATTATCGCGCGGAGCGCTGTGAGCAGTCGTCATCGCAGTAGGCTCATCTTTAAGGGGCGATTTTTTGTTTTAAACGTGTTTCATAAATGTTGCAATGAAACGGGGTGATTCGTTTCATGAAACGTTAGCTGACACGTTTTTCTTTTCCCTTAATCGCGCTTATTCATAACAGGCATTACTGTAATTACCTGTTTTTAAATCTCATTGTATTTAATTTTCTCGCTGCCTCTTTGCCTGGCATAGCCTTTGCTTTGGTGAATACATTCTGAGTAACAATTTACTAACATGAGGACGAGATATGTCTTTACATTCGCCGGGGCAGGCATTTCGCGCCGCGCTCGCTAAAGAGAATCCATTACAAATTGTCGGCGCTATTAATGCCAACCATGCTCTGTTGGCCCAACGGGCCGGGTATCAGGCTATCTATCTTTCTGGCGGCGGCGTAGCGGCGGGCTCGCTCGGACTGCCGGATCTGGGGATTTCGACGCTGGATGATGTGTTAACCGATATCCGGCGCATCACGGATGTTTGCCCGCTGCCGCTGTTGGTGGATGCGGATATTGGCTTTGGCTCCTCCGCCTTTAATGTCGCGCGGACGGTAAAGTCCATAGCCAAAGCGGGCGCCGCCGCGCTGCATATTGAAGACCAGGTTGGCGCTAAGCGCTGTGGACACCGTCCCAACAAAGCGATCGTCTCGAAAGAGGAGATGGTAGACAGAATTCGGGCGGCAGTGGATGCGCGCACCGATCCGAACTTTGTGATCATGGCGCGTACCGATGCGCTGGCGGTGGAAGGGCTGGAGGCGGCTCTCGATCGTGCGCAGGCTTACGTGGACGCGGGGGCTGACATGCTGTTCCCGGAGGCGATCACCGAACTGTCGATGTACCGCCAGTTCGCCGACGTGGCGCAGGTGCCGATCCTCGCCAACATCACTGAGTTTGGCGCGACGCCGCTGTTTACGACCGACGAGTTGCGCAGCGCAAACGTGGCGATGGCGCTCTATCCGTTGTCGGCGTTTCGCGCCATGAACCGCGCCGCAGAAAAAGTCTATACCGTGCTGCGCCAGGAAGGGACGCAAAAGAACGTGATCGACATCATGCAGACCCGCAACGAGCTGTACGAAAGCATCAATTACTACCAGTTCGAAGAGAAGCTGGACGCGCTGTACAGGAATAAAAAATCGTAGCCTGTAGGCCTGATAAGGCGAAGCCGCCATCAGGCAATGCCGGATGGCACTACGTTTATCCGGCCTACACGCCTCAATATCCTACACATTAAAAAAATGACGAGGACACTATGAGCGACACCACGATCCTGCAAAATAATAACCATGTCATTAAGCCCAAAAAATCGGTCGCGCTTTCCGGCGTACCTGCCGGAAATACCGCTCTGTGTACCGTGGGAAAAAGCGGTAACGATCTGCACTATCGCGGTTACGACATTCTCGATCTGGCGGAGCACTGCGAATTTGAAGAAGTCGCGCATTTACTGATCCACGGAAAATTACCGACCCGCGACGAGCTGAACGCGTATAAAAGCAAGTTAAAAGCGCTGCGCGGATTACCCGCCAATGTCCGTACCGTTCTGGAAGCGTTACCGGCGGCCTCGCACCCGATGGACGTGATGCGTACCGGCGTTTCCGCGCTGGGCTGTACCCTGCCGGAAAAAGAGGCACATACCGTCTCCGGCGCGCGCGATATTGCCGATAAGCTGTTGGCCTCGCTCAGCTCTATCCTTCTTTACTGGTATCACTACAGCCACAACGGCGAACGTATTCAGCCGGAAACCGACGATGATTCCATCGGCGGCCATTTCCTGCATCTGCTGCATGGTGAAAAGCCAACCCAAAGCTGGGAAAAGGCGATGCATATTTCGCTGGTGCTGTATGCCGAGCATGAGTTCAACGCCTCGACGTTTACCAGTCGGGTGATTGCCGGGACCGGCTCGGATGTCTACTCCGCGATTATCGGCGCGATTGGCGCGCTGCGCGGCCCGAAACACGGCGGGGCGAATGAGGTGTCGCTGGAAATTCAACAGCGTTATGAAACGCCGGACGAGGCAGAGGCGGATATCCGTAAGCGCGTGGAAAACAAAGAGGTGGTGATTGGCTTTGGACATCCGGTTTACACCATCGCCGACCCGCGCCATCAGGTGATTAAACGGGTGGCGAAACAGCTTTCAGAAGAAGGCGGCTCGCTGAAGATGTACCACATCGCCGACCGTCTGGAAACGGTGATGTGGGAGACCAAAAAGATGTTCCCGAATCTCGACTGGTTTTCGGCGGTCTCCTACAACATGATGGGCGTCCCTACCGAAATGTTCACCCCGCTGTTTGTCATCGCCCGCGTTACCGGCTGGGCGGCGCACATTATTGAACAGCGTCAGGACAACAAAATTATTCGCCCCTCTGCCAACTATACCGGGCCGGAAGATCGTCCGTTTGTCTCGATAGACGATCGTTGCTAACTCACTCTTATTAAAAATAAAACGCAGGAAACGTACCCTATGTCTACCCAAGAACTGAACATCCGCCCGGAATTTGACCGCGAAATCGTCGATATCGTGGATTACGTGATGAACTACGACATCACCTCAAAGGTGGCGTACGACACCGCGCATTATTGTCTGCTCGACACGCTCGGTTGTGGTCTGGAAGCGCTGGAATACCCGGCCTGTAAAAAATTGCTTGGGCCAATCGTGCCAGGCACGGTGGTGCCCAACGGCGCACGCGTGCCGGGCACCCAGTTCCAGCTCGATCCGGTACAGGCAGCCTTTAACATTGGCGCGATGATCCGCTGGCTCGATTTTAACGATACCTGGCTTGCCGCCGAATGGGGCCATCCTTCTGATAACCTCGGCGGTATTCTGGCGATTGCGGACTGGCTGTCACGCAACGCCGTCGCCGCCGGCAAAGCGCCGCTGACCATGAAACAGGTATTGAGCGGGATGATCAAAGCCCATGAAATTCAGGGCTGCATCGCGCTGGAAAACGCCTTCAACCG
Source organism: Salmonella sp. SJTUF15591 (assembly GCF_043356435.1). Taxonomy (NCBI): domain Bacteria; kingdom Pseudomonadati; phylum Pseudomonadota; class Gammaproteobacteria; order Enterobacterales; family Enterobacteriaceae; genus Salmonella; species Salmonella sp. SJTUF15591. Next base: position 120,129 of record NZ_JBEUJO010000004.1, read on the forward strand.
TGTCGGGCTTGATCATGTGCTGCTGGTCAAAGTGGCCTCGACCGCGGTGGTCGCTGAAATGCTGGGGCTGACGCGCGATGAGATCCTCAACGCGGTATCGCTGGCGTGGGTGGATGGCCAGTCGCTGCGTACCTATCGTCATGCGCCGAATACCGGTACGCGCAAATCCTGGGCGGCGGGCGATGCGACTTCGCGCGCGGTACGTCTGGCGCTGATGGCGAAAACCGGCGAGATGGGCTATCCCTCGGCGCTCACCGCCAAAACCTGGGGCTTCTACGACGTTTCATTCAAAGGTGAAACGTTCCGTTTCCAGCGCCCTTACGGCTCCTACGTGATGGAAAACGTGCTGTTCAAAATTTCTTTCCCGGCAGAATTCCACTCGCAAACCGCCGTCGAAGCGGCGATGACGCTGTACGAGCAGATGCAGGCCGCGGGCAAAACGGCAGCGGATATCGAGAAAGTGACCATCCGCACCCACGAAGCCTGTCTCCGCATTATCGATAAAAAAGGCCCGCTCAATAACCCGGCGGACCGCGATCACTGTATCCAGTATATGGTCGCCGTGCCGCTGCTGTTCGGACGGTTAACCGCGGCGGATTATGAAGACGAGGTGGCGCAGGACAAGCGTATTGACGCCCTGCGCGAGAAAATCGTGTGTTATGAGGACCCGGCTTTTACCGCCGACTATCACGACCCGGAAAAACGTGCTATCGGCAATGCGATCACCGTGGAGTTTACTGATGGCTCACGCTTTGGCGAGGTTGTCGTGGAGTATCCGATTGGTCATGCGCGTCGCCGCGCCGACGGTATTCCGAAGCTTATCGAAAAATTTAAAATTAACCTGGCGCGTCAGTTCCCGACTCGCCAGCAGCAACGCATTCTGGATGTCTCCCTGGACAGAGCCCGCCTGGAGCAGATGCCGGTTAACGAATACCTCGATTTATATGTCATCTGAGCCAGCCAGCAATAAGGCGTAAGTTCAACAGGAGAGCGTGATGTCTTTTAGCGAATTTTATCAGCGTTCCATTAACGAACCGGAGGCGTTCTGGGCCAAGCAGGCCCGACGTATCGACTGGCGACAGCCGTTTACGCAGACGCTGGATCATAGCCGTCCACCGTTTGCCCGCTGGTTTTGCGGCGGCACCACTAACTTATGTCATAACGCCGTTGACCGCTGGCTGGATAAACAGCCGGAGGCGCTGGCGCTGATTGCCGTCTCATCAGAGACCGATGAAGAGCGTACATTTACCTTCAGCCAGTTGCATGATGAAGTCAACGCTGTGGCCGCTATGCTGCTGTCGCTGGGCGTGCAGCGTGGCGATCGCGTATTGGTCTATATGCCGATGATTGCCGAAGCGCAGATAACCCTGCTGGCCTGCGCGCGCATTGGCGCGATCCATTCGGTGGTCTTTGGCGGTTTTGCCTCGCACAGCGTGGCGGCGCGCATTGACGATGCCAGACCGGCGCTGATTGTGTCGGCGGATGCCGGAGCGCGGGGCGGTAAAATCCTGCCGTATAAAAAGCTGCTTGATGACGCTATTGCGCAGGCGCAGCATCAGCCGAAACACGTTCTGCTGGTGGACAGAGGGCTGGCGAAAATGGCGTGGGTGGATGGGCGCGATCTGGATTTTGCCACGTTGCGCCAGCAGCATCTCGGTGCGAGCGTGCCGGTGGCGTGGCTGGAATCCAATGAAACCTCGTGCATTCTTTACACCTCCGGCACTACCGGCAAACCGAAAGGCGTCCAGCGCGACGTCGGCGGTTATGCGGTGGCGCTGGCAACCTCGATGGACACCATTTTTGGCGGCAAGGCGGGCGGCGTATTCTTTTGCGCATCGGATATCGGCTGGGTCGTCGGCCACTCCTATATCGTTTACGCGCCGCTGCTGGCAGGCATGGCGACTATTGTTTACGAAGGACTGCCGACGTACCCGGATTGCGGGGTCTGGTGGAAAATTGTCGAGAAATACCAGGTTAACCGGATGTTTTCCGCCCCGACCGCGATTCGCGTGCTGAAAAAATTTCCGACGGCGCAAATCCGCAATCACGATCTCTCCTCGCTGGAGGCGCTTTATCTGGCCGGTGAGCCGCTGGACGAGCCGACGGCCAGTTGGGTGACGGAGACGCTGGGTGTGCCGGTTATCGACAATTATTGGCAGACGGAGTCCGGCTGGCCGATCATGGCGCTGGCGCGTGCGCTGGATGACAGGCCGCCGCGTCTGGGAAGTCCCGGCGTGCCGATGTACGGTTATAACGTCCAGCTACTCAATGAAGTCACCGGCGAACCTTGCGGCATAAATGAAAAGGGGATGCTGGTGATCGAGGGGCCGCTGCCGCCGGGCTGTATTCAGACTATCTGGGGCGACGATGCGCGTTTTGTGAAGACTTACTGGTCGCTGTTTACCCGTCAGGTTTATGCCACCTTCGACTGGGGAATCCGCGACGCCGAGGGGTATTACTTTATTCTGGGCCGTACCGATGATGTGATTAATATTGCGGGTCATCGGCTGGGGACGCGAGAAATAGAAGAAAGTATCTCCAGCTACCCGAACGTAGCGGAAGTGGCGGTAGTGGGGATAAAAGACGCTCTGAAAGGGCAGGTGGCGGTGGCGTTTGTCATTCCGAAGCAGAGCGATACGCTGGCGGATCGCGAGGCGGCGCGCGACGAGGAAAACGCGATTATGGCGCTGGTGGACAACCAGATCGGTCACTTTGGTCGTCCGGCGCATGTCTGGTTTGTCTCGCAGCTCCCCAAAACGCGTTCCGGAAAGATGCTTCGCCGCACGATCCAGGCAATCTGTGAAGGCCGCGATCCGGGCGATCTGACAACCATTGACGATCCCGCATCGTTGCAGCAAATTCGCCAGGCGATCGAGGAATAGCCGTAAGCCGATAAGCCGCGTCCGGCAACGGGTTAGCGTCAGCGACTGAATAGTGGGGGGGGGGGAACGTCGGGAAAGGGCGGCAGCGCGCCGCCCTGTAACAGAATTAACGCAGAATATTTTTCTCAGCCAGATCCAGCGCGAAGTAACTGAAAATCAAATCGGCGCCGGCGCGTTTAATCGAGCCCAGACTTTCCAGCACGACCTTTTCTTCATCAATGGCGCCAGCCATAGCAGCAAATTTAATCATGGCGTATTCACCGCTCACCTGGTAAGCGCCAAGCGGCAACTCTGTGCGTTCGCGGATTTCACGCAGCACGTCCAGATACGCGCCGGCCGGTTTCACCATTAAGCAATCCGCGCCCTGGGCTTCGTCGAGCAGTGATTCGCGAATCGCTTCACGGCGGTTCATCGGATTCATTTGATACGTCTTGCGGTCGCCTTTTAACGCGGTACCCGCTGCTTCACGGAAGGGGCCGTAGAAAGAAGAGGCGAACTTGGTGGAGTAGGACATTATTGCCGTATCGGTAAAACCGGCGGCATCCAGCGCCTGGCGGATAGCCTGGACTTGTCCATCCATGGCCGCGGAGGGCGCAATAAAATCTGCTCCAGCCGCCGCCGCGATAACGGCCTGCTTGCCGAGGTTGGCCAGCGTCGCATCGTTATCCACACCGTGTTCGCACAACACGCCGCAGTGGCCGTGCGAGGTGTATTCGCAGAAGCAGGTGTCGGACATGACGATCATCTCCGGCACGGTTTGCTTACAGATGCGGGACATTCTTGCCACCAGACCGTCTTCTTTCCAGGTATCGCTGCCGGTGTCATCAGTATGGTGGGAAATGCCGAAGGTCATAACGGAACGAATACCAGCATTTGCGATACGTTCAATCTCTCGCGCCAGCTGCTTTTCCGGGATACGCATTACGCCGGGCATGGCATCAATAGCTTTGTAATCGTCGAGTTCTTCTTCAACAAAGATCGGCAACACCAGGTCGTTCAGGCTAAGTGTTGTCTCTTCAAACATAGCGCGCAGCGCAGCGGATTTGCGCAGGCGGCGAGGGCGATGGATAAGGTCTGTCATGGTCTGCCTGATGTTTGTGGAATCGAAGGCCCAGTATACCTGAATCTGCAGGCAGATGTTTTACGAAAACGGTCCTTAACGTAGCAGGCGCAGCCCCAGCGGCGGCAGAACATGGCGCTTCTTTTATATACCGGAGATTAATACCTCAGGTACTATATCATTTTAAATAAGAATTAGTTTTACGTTGTTTTTAGTTTTATTTCATCGTCATTTAAGTAAATGTGGGTTTTAACATTATTCATATTTATTTTATTTTTCTTTAATCCATATTTATCTCATATGTATTTTATTTTTTTATTTTCTTGTAACCTCATGAAAAAGAATGATTTTTAATTATCTATTTTCCTTTTATTACGTCTTTTTAATTCATGTCCGAATCCGGACTGAGGATAAAGAATAATTGAACCTTTTAGCAATGACGCCGCATAATCCTCCTTGCTAAACATCTATATGTTTTTATGCATTGATAATTGATGGATCAACTATATTACGTCCCTGAGGAGGGATGACAAATGCACTCCTGGAAAAAGAAACTTGTAGTCTCACAATTAGCATTGGCTTGCACTCTGGCAATCACTTCTCAGGCGAATGCTACTACTTACGATACCTGGACTTATTACGACAATCCTACCACCGCGCTTGATTGGAATAATATGGATGCCGCAGGCACTGTTGATGGTAACTATGTAAACTATAGCGGTTTCGTTTACTACAACAATGCCAATGGTGATTTCGATCAGACGTTCAACGGTGACACTGTTAACGGTACGATTTCTACCTATTATCTGAACCATGATTATAATGACGCAACCAGTAATGAGCTGAATATTAGTAATTCAGTTATTCATGGCTCGATTACTTCCATGCTGCCGATTGGTTATTACGATCGTTTTGATACGTTGGATCACGATGGGTATTCTGAATATTATCGGTTCAACAACGGTACTGATACTGTTGACGGAAACTGGTATGACGGTGATGTGTTCACGCTGAACATCGCTAATTCCACCATTGATGATGATTATGAAGCGTTTTACTTCACTGATTCCTATAAGGATGGTGATGTAACTAAGTACACAAATGAAACATTCGATGTCAGCGAAGGCGTGGCGGTGAATCTTGATGTAGAAAGTAACATCAATATTTCCAACAATTCCCGTGTTGCAGGTATTGCCTTGTCTCAGGGAAATACTTACAACAACACTTACACGACGGAATCCCATAACTGGGATAACAATATTAATGTATTTGACTCTACTGTAACTTCCGGTTCAGATTATATCCTGGATAGTGCTTATACTACTGACACTGGTACTTTTGGCACAGGTCACTTTGGCAATTCCGATGAGCCGAGCGATTATACTGGTGCTGGCGACGTTGCATTATCTTTCACTGATGACAATGGTGCTTCAGACTATGCAATGAAGAACAATGTGTACTTCAGTAATTCTACGCTGATGGGTGATGTCAAATTTACCAGTACCTGGAACCTCAATTTCGATGAAGATGGTGATGATACTAACGGTGATGGTGTTCCTGATACCAACCATGGCTGGGCTGATGACGGCCTCAACGTCGACGAACTGAACCTTACACTTGATAATGGCAGTAAGTGGGTTGGTCAGGCGACTTATACTGTTGATACAACGTCCCGTATGTATGATGTTGAAACGAACAGCCTTACTCCAGGCGCAACATTGGAAGATAATGCCTGGAATCGTATCGTTGGTAATGAAGTTTTCCAGAGCGGCGTGTTTAACGTGACGCTGAACAATGGTTCTGAATGGGACACCGTTGGGGACTCGACTGTTGATACTCTGGCTGTAAACAATGGTTCTCAGGTTAATGTTTCTAATTCTGATTTAACATCAGACACCATTAATTTGACTAATGGTTCTTCACTGAACATTGGTGAAGATGGTTATGTTGACACCGATCACCTGACAATTGACTCCTATAGTACTGTTGGTTTGACCGAATCTACTGGATGGAGCACTTATTCCAATCTGTATGCCAATACCATTACTGTAACTAACGGTGGTATGTTGGATGTGAATGTTGGTCAGTTTGATACCGAAGTATTCAGCACTGATAAACTGGAACTGACCAGCGGCAATACTGCTGATCACAACGGTAATGTTGTTTCTGGTGTGTTCAATATCCATAGCAGCGATTATGTTCTGAACGCTGACCTGGTGAACGACCGTACCTGGGATACCACTCAGGCTAACTATGGTTACGGTACTATCGCGATGAACTCTGACGGTCACCTGACCATCAACGGTAATGGCGATATCAACAACGGCGACGAACTGGATAACAGCTCTGTTGACAATGTTGTAGCGGCTACCGGTAACTATAAAGTTCGCATCGACAACGCTACTGGTGCCGGTTCTGTTGCAGATTACAAAGGCAACGAGCTGATTTATGTCAATGACGTAAACACCGACGCAACCTTCTCTGCAGCAAACAAAGCTGACCTGGGTGCTTACACCTATCAGGCTAAGCAGGAAGGCAACACTGTCGTGCTGGAACAGATGGAACTGACCGACTACGCTAACATGGCGCTGAGCATTCCTTCTGCGAACACCAATATCTGGAACCTGGAACAAGACACCGTTGGTACTCGTCTGACCAACGCTCGTCATGGCCTGGCGGATAACGGCGGCGCATGGGTAAGCTACTTCGGCGGTAACTTCAACGGCGACAACGGCACCATTAACTACGATCAGGATGTTAATGGCATCATGGTCGGTGTTGATACCAAAGTTGACGGTAACAACGCTAAGTGGATCGTTGGTGCGGCAGCAGGCTTCGCGAAAGGCGATCTGAGCGATCGTACCGGTCAGGTGGATCAGGACAGCCAGTCTGCCTACATCTACTCTTCCGCTCGTTTCGCAAACAACATCTTTGTTGATGGTAACTTGAGCTACTCTCACTTCAACAACGATTTGTCTGCTAACATGAGCGACGGTACTTACGTTGACGGCAACACCTCTTCTGACGCCTGGGGCTTTGGCTTGAAACTGGGTTATGATCTGAAGCTGGGTGATGCAGGCTACGTAACGCCTTACGGCAGCGTATCCGGTCTGTTCCAGTCTGGCGACGACTACCAGCTGAGCAACGACATGAAAGTTGACGGTCAGTCCTACGACAGCATGCGTTATGAAATCGGTGTAGATGCAGGTTATACCTTCACTTACAGCGAAGATCAGGCGCTGACGCCGTACTTCAAACTGGCTTACGTTTACGACGACTCCAACAACGATGCTGACGTAAACGGCGACTCTATCGACAACGGCGTAGAAGGTTCTGCGGTACGTGTTGGTCTGGGTACTCAGTTCAGCTTCACGAAGAACTTCAGCGCCTACACCGATGCTAACTACCTCGGCGGCGGTGATGTTGATCAAGACTGGTCTGCAAACGTTGGTGTTAAATATACTTGGTAATCATTTTCTCTCAGGAGAAATAAAGGTAATTTAAACTGAAAAATGCCCGTCAAGGACTTGACGGGCATTATTGCAAGGAATGCATATGTTATCTTTAAGCAAGCCACTACAGGAATTCTACAGACTCGATAAATGCCTTTCTAAGCATGGTACGCGTTTCGAGTTTGTTAATGATAAAGAGATTATCTGTTCACCTGATGAAAGTAATACCCATACCTTTGTTATTTTAGAGGGGGTTGTTTCGTTAGTTCGCGGTGATAAAGTTCTTATTGGTATTGTGCAGGCCCCCTTTATTTTCGGCTTAGCCGATGGTGTGGCGAAAAAAGAGGCACAATATAAATTAATTGCGGAGAGCGGTTGCATCGGTTATCGCCTCTCATCATCACAAACTCTCGCCATCATTGAGCAGAACCAACTGTGGCGTGAAGCCTTCTGTTGGATAGTATGGAAAAGTCAGGTACTGGAACTTCGTGACAAGCAGCTCATTGGTAATAATTCTTACGACCAGATTCGTGCGACGTTAATGACAATGATTGAGTGGGATGAAGAACTTCGCTCACGTATTGGTGTTATGAATTATATTCATCAACGAACGCGCGTATCGCGATCGGTGGTGGCGGAAGTTCTCGCGGCCCTGCGTAAGGGTAATTACATTGAAATGAATAAAGGCAAACTGATCAGTATTAACCGTTTGCCCTCCGAATATTAACAAGAATGTTGCGCCTCGTCTGATATAGCGCGAGGCGCGACGACTCAGGATGCAGGAATAGCAACCGGTTTATTGCCGCTTAGCTCAGTAACCAAATCGTTAATCCCGTCGCTCATATTGGTAAAACGAGTGAGGGGGGAACGGGTTACGACCACAAAAGCGCCAATATTATATTGCGGGATCATCGCCATATAGGTAATAAAACCGCCGCCTCCTCCTGTTTTCTGGATAATGCCAGGACGTCCGTCTTTTGGTGCCATATAGACCCAACCCAGACCGAGCGCGTCGGCTTTACCCGGTACGTCCATCCCGATGATTTTCTTTAACTGTGTGCGCTGATAAATCAACGTTTGCATACGATCGGCCTGTTGGCTACGGTGATAGAAATCTGACGACAGATACTGTTGCATCCAGCGCATCATATCTCCTGGCGTAGAATAGACCCCGCCGCTGCCAATGGCAGCCAGCGTATTATTACAGGGGCTTGCGCCTTTTTCTGCCACCATCAGACGCTTACACTGATCGGGAGAAGGGGTAAACGTGGTGTCTTTCATTCCCAGCGGGCGGGTAATCTTTTCTTCAAACAGTTGCGTATAAGGTTTGCCGGAGGCGGTCGCCAGCGCGTCGGCTAACAGGTCGAACGCCAGATTGGAATAGGCCGCCTGTGAACCGGGCGCGACTTTTAACGTTGCTGTGGAGAGCCAGTTCCAGCGTTGTTCGCGGGTTGGCCAGACAAATACCGGACGATGCGCCGCGCCGCCTGGCTGTTCTCGCGGAAGCGCGCTGGTGTGGGTTGCTAAGTTGACCAACGTAATCGGCGTGCCTTGATACGTCGGGACATGCGCGCCGGGAGGCGCATATTTGCTGAGAGGATCGTTTAATTTTACCGTTCCCTGATCGAGCAATTTTACCAACATTTCACTGGTCATGAGCTTGGTGAGCGAAGCGATACGAATGACCGAATCAAGCTGTGGACGAACATTATTGCCCGGTCTGGTGTCACCGAAACTACGAAACACGCGTTGATTGCCGTCGATCACCACCAGCGCCATGCCCGTGGCGCCGCTACCATAAAAGATATGCTCGGCATAACGATCAACGATATCAGAGGCAAAAACCGGATCGGCAATCGGCTGAGCCGCCTGGACAGAAGTAAGTGATGCCGCAAACAGCATGGCAGTAAAAAGCAGACTACGTTTCAACGGTGATGTCCATAAGTGAAATAACGGTGGTTATGCGTATTTATACTACCCGGCGGCACATTGCAAAACGTTAAAGAGAAAAAAGTGGGTGAAAAAACGTAACAGGCGGGTTTTCGTGATGGAGAATGTTTACTTTTGTGATAGAGCGCTTGTGATAACCTGATAGCGTCAGCCTGCCTGCTTAGGATGAAACTCGTCGAAACAATTCTGTTGAGCAGAAGTGCGAACTAAGCGTCACAACGTAGGTCACAATGCCTGGTTTAGCCCTTTCATTTGCGTGGGCATGGCGTGATATTGCCGTCATCACAGCAGCCGTAATAAAGAGAAGAAGTTAGCAGGAGAGCATGATGTTTAAATCTTTTTTCCCAAAGCCAGGGCCGTTTTTCATGTCGGCGTTTGTTTGGGCGCTGATCGCCGTCATTTTCTGGCAGGCAGGAGGAGGAGATTGGGTGGCGCGACTTGTAGGGGCATCCGATGAAGTGCCTATCAGCGCAGCGCGCTTCTGGTCGCTGGACTATCTGATTTTTTATGCTTATTACCTGATTTGCGTGGGATTATTTGCAACGTTCTGGTTCATCTATAGCCCGCACCGCTGGCAGTACTGGTCGATACTTGGCACCTCGCTCATTATTTTTGTCACCTGGTTTTTGGTGGAGGTTGGCGTTGCGGTTAACGCCTGGTACGCGCCGTTCTATGATTTGATTCAAACGGCGCTCAGCTCGCCGCACAAGGTCACTCTTGGTCAATTTTATCATGAAGTGGGGGTGTTTCTCGGTATTGCGCTTATCGCCGTGGTGATCGGCGTGCTGAACAACTTCTTTGTCAGCCACTATGTATTTCGCTGGCGTACCGCAATGAATGAGCACTATATGGCGCACTGGCAGTACCTGCGCCATATCGAAGGGGCCGCCCAGCGTGTGCAGGAGGACACCATGCGTTTTGCCTCTACACTGGAGAATATGGGCGTGAGTTTTATCAATGCCATCATGACGCTCATCGCCTTTCTGCCGGTGTTAGTCACCCTGTCAGCGCATGTGCCGGATTTACCCATCGTAGGACATATCCCTTACGGCCTGGTCATTGCCGCCATAGTCTGGTCATTAATGGGGACGGGCCTGCTGGCGGTCGTCGGGATCAAATTGCCGGGGCTGGAATTTAAAAATCAGCGAGTGGAAGCAGCTTATCGTAAGGAGCTGGTCTACGGTGAAGATGACGCCAGCCGCGCCACGCCGCCCACCGTCCGTGAACTGTTTAGCGCGGTGCGTCATAACTACTTCCGTCTCTACTTTCACTATATGTATTTCAACATCGCGCGCATTCTCTATTTGCAGGTCGATAACGTTTTCGGTTTGTTCCTGCTGTTTCCTTCCATTGTTGCCGGTACGATTACGCTGGGTCTGATGACGCAAATCACCAACGTGTTTGGCCAGGTGCGCGGTTCGTTCCAGTATTTGATTAACTCCTGGACGACGCTGGTGGAGCTGATGTCTATTTATAAACGTTTACGTAGCTTTGAACGTCAGTTGGATGGTCAGCCAGTTCAGGAAGTGACCCACTCTTTTAGCTAACAGAAGGAAACGTTATGTCGGCGGCGTCCCGTCTTTATCCTCTGCCTTTTCTGGCGGTCGCCATATTGGCTGGCTGTAGTAGTCAATCCGGGCAGCCGGTGAGCAAGGGCGAGAAGCCTGTCGACGTGGCAAGCGTAGTTCGTCAGAAAATGCCAGCCACTGTCAAAGACAGAGAGGCCTGGGCGAAAGATATCGCGACAACATTTAAGAGCCAGGGGCTGGCGCCGACGGTAGAAAATATCTGTTCGGTGCTGGCTGTCGCCCAGCAGGAGTCCGGTTATCAGGCGGATCCTGTCGTGCCGGGGCTAAGTAAAATCGCCTGGCAGGAGATTGATCGCCGCGCTGAACGACTACACATTCCTCTGTTTCTGGTGCACACCGCGCTGAAAATTAACTCCCCCAACGGCAAGAGCTATAGCGAACGCCTGGACACGGTAAAAACCGAAAAACAGCTTAGCGCTATTTTTGACGACTTTATCAATATGGTCCCTATGGGGCAGACGCTATTTGGCTCATATAACCCGGTGCATACGGGCGGCCCGATGCAGGTCAGCATTGCCTTTGCCGAACAGCACGCGAAAGGCTATCCGTGGAAGATGGCGGGTACGGTACGTCAGGAGGTCTTTACGCGCCGTGGCGGATTGTGGTTTGGAACCTACCATTTGCTGAATTACCCGGCGAACTACAGCGCGCCTGTTTTCCGCTTCGCCGACTTCAACGCGGGATGGTACGCCAGCCGTAACGCTGCGTTCCAGAATGCCGTCAGTAAAGCCAGTGGGGTAAAACTGGCGCTGGATGGTGATCTGATTCGTTATAACAGCAAGGAACCGGGCAAAACAGAGTTAGCGGTGCGCAAACTGGCAGGGCAGTTGGGAATGAGTGAGCGCGAAATTCGCAGCCAACTGGAGAAAGGCGATAGCCTGGCGTTTGAAAAAACGGCGCTCTACAAGAAAGTCTATAAACTGGCCGAGGCCAAAACGGGCAAGACGCTTGCGCGGGAAATGTTGCCCGGTATTCAACTGGAAAGCCCGAAGATCACGCGCAAGCTGACGACCGCCTGGTTTGCTAAACGAGTTGATGAGCGGCGGGCGCGGTGTATGGGGCGATAAATTTCGCGCTGGGATATTTTCTCCAGCGCGCTAAGGTTTATTGGTGACGGTGACGCCAGCGTAAAAACGCGGCGATAACGGCGAAAATGAGGCAGCCCGTGAGGAAGGGCACCAGGCCAAAAATCGTCCCGACGCCCAGCCCAATCTCTACCCGCGGTCGACCTGTATCCTGTACCTGCATCAGATGCTCATAGATGCCCGGCGCATGAACCAGCAGGTTTAAGAGTTGCGCTCCGGCCCAGAAGCAAAACAGTACAAATATGGCGTAAGCAATATTTCCGGGCGTAGAGGAGGTTTCTCGATGCTTCCCGCTGAACAGCGATTTTGAGAGAGTGAAATCAGCCATAAAGACCTCCAGGATGATCGGCTACGATCTGGCGTTATGCCATCGGCTTACTGTGAAGTCTGACAGGTCATTGTGTTTGTCAATATCAGAATCATGGTAATTTCACATACGGAATGTATCCATCGCGTAAATTTTTGTTAGTTGTCACAAAATGATCACTTTTATCAAAATCAATTAACATTTAAGAAATTCCGTATCCCCCCACAGACTCGCCCGCCAGAAGTATGCAAAAATACGTTTTTGTTGCTGTTAATACGTCGGAGTCGTTATGCGTTTGCCTGTAAAAATTCGTCGTGACTGGCACTACTATGCCTTCTCTATTGGCCTTATCTTTATTTTGAATGGCGTCGTAGGATTGCTGGGATTTGAGGCGAAAGGATGGCAAACCTATGGCGTTGGGCTGGTAACGTGGATTATTAGCTTCTGGCTGGCGGGGTTCATCATTCGCCGGCGCGAAGATGACGAGGTAAAAGACGCCCGATAAACGTTGCGCTATCGGGCGTGCGGTATTACATCGTGGTTTTTAAGGCGTTATTCGCCGTATGGCGTTCCAGCGCCAGCTCAATCAGACGGCTGATCAAATCGGTATAGCCCAATCCGCTCGCCTGCCAGAGTTTTGGATACATACTGATATTGGTAAAACCTGGCAGCGTATTAATCTCGTTAATCACGACCTCATTGTCTGCCGTTAAGAAGACATCGACACGCGCCATACCCGCGCATCCCAGTGTCTGATAAGCCTGGATCGCGATCGCGCGGATCTTGTCATTTACCCCGGAAGGAAGCTGCGCAGGCACGACAACTTGTGCGCCGTTATCATCAATATACTTAGTATCGTAGGCGTAAAATTCGCTATTCAGTACGATTTCGCCGCAGGTACTGGCCTGTGGGTTATCGTTACCTAATACGGCGCATTCGATCTCGCGCCCTTTGATCCCTTGCTCCACCACCACTTTATGATCGAATTCGAAAGCCAGCGCGACCGCCTGCTGATATTGCGCTTCGTTAGTGACTTTACTAACGCCGACCGAAGAGCCCTGATTGGCGGGCTTAACGAACAGCGGCAGTCCCAGACGGGATTCAACCTCGGCAAAACTAAACACGTGACGATTCGTTCGGGTGAGTGTAATAAACGGGGCGATATTCAGTCCTGCATCGCGTAGCAGTCGTTTGGCGACGTCTTTATCCATGCAGGCTGCGGAGCTCAGCACGTCTGAACCGACAAACGGTAAGTTTGCGACGCGCAGCATCCCCTGCAATGAGCCGTCTTCGCCCAGCGTTCCGTGGACGATAGGAAAAATAACATCTACCGTCGGTAGCGGCTGCCCGTTCTGAGCGTTAATCAATTGGTGTTGGTGTTTGCCAGGCACCTGGGCCAGACTGATTGCCGAAGGACGTAGCGCGATATGTGCCGGATCGTCTGCATTCTGCAAATAATTTTCCGCATCGTTAACATGCCATTGTCCTGCCTTATCTATCCCTAACAGCACCACGTCGAAGCGGGTTTTATCGATCGCATCAACGATATTTTTCGCTGATTGCAAAGACACTTCATGTTCCGCCGACTTACCGCCAAATACTATTCCTACCCGCAATTTCGCCATCTTAAAAACCCATTCCATCGAATGCAAAGCGTATACATTACCACGACAAAACGCGGGTTTCGCGGGGTTCTGCCATAATGTTTATGGGATGTGAGAACGGAGGCCGCGTGAGAGGTAAGGGTTTTCTGATTATTGTGCTGTTGGGCGGCATTGGCGGGCTGGGATATCGTTATCTTCCCTCTTATTATAATCCTTTTGCTCCGCTACAACTTGCCGATCCGCCAGGCTGGATCACGACCTTCAAACTACAGCGCCTGACGCCGTCGCAGTGCCGGGAGCTTTTGACGGCGGCCAATCAACAGGGATTAATTTCATCACAACCTGTTGCGGATAGCGCTGGTGAATGTCCCTTGTCCCATGTTGTGCGCGTCAGAGATTTTGGCCAGGTTAAACTGAGCAGCAGTTTTTTAGCCTCCTGCCCGCTGGCGCTGCGCTCCGCGCTGTTTGTCGAACAGCAGGCAAAACCTTTAACAGAAACGTGGATGAAGCGCCGCCTGACCCGCATCGAACATCTGGGCAGCTATGCCTGCCGTAATATTTATCACCGCCCGGATGCGCGTCGCAGTGAACATGCCAGCGCAGAAGCGCTGGATGTCAGCGGGTTTCAGCTATCAGATGGCCGAAAAATCACTGTTCTGCGCGGCTGGGGGCGTGAGGAGACGGGGCCCTGGTTACGCGCTATGTTAAACGCCAGTTGCCATTATTATGGCAATGGGCTCGGGCCTGACTATAACGCTGCTCATGCTAACCATTTTCATCTTGGAATGCGGGGCTACGGCGTGTGTCGTTAAAGCATAAACGTCTGCCTTGCGCGGCTATATAATGTGACATGTTTCACAAAAATGATGAACGGGGAGACAAAATAGCAAAGTGTGACGTATCGCACCTCTGGAACCACCAGGAAAAAGAGAACTTGCTAAGCTAACGCGTATTTTCAGCTACTTACCGTTACGAGTCTTATGGAATCCTGGAAAGTTAATCTAATTTCCGTTTGGTTTGGATGTTTTTTTACCGGGCTGGCAATCAGCCAAATCCTGCCATTCTTACCTCTTTATATTTCCCAGCTTGGCGTCTCTTCCCATGAAGCGTTATCAATGTGGTCCGGGTTAACGTTTAGCATCACGTTTCTTATTTCCGCCATTGTGTCGCCGATGTGGGGCAGTCTCGCCGATCGTAAAGGGCGTAAACTGATGCTATTGCGCGCGTCGCTCGGGATGGCGATAGCTATTCTACTGCAGGCATTTGCGACCCATGTCTGGCAACTTTTCCTGCTGCGCGGAATCATGGGGTTAACGTCAGGCTATATCCCCAATGCCATGGCGCTGGTAGCCTCTCAGGTACCACGCGAACGTAGCGGCTGGGCGCTCAGTACGCTTTCTACCGCGCAGATCAGCGGCGTTATCGGCGGGCCGTTAATGGGCGGTTTTGTCGCGGATCATATCGGGCTGCGGGCGGTATTTCTGATTACTGCCATGCTGTTGGTGGTGAGCTTTCTGGTCACGCTATTTTTAATTAAAGAAGGCGTGCGTCCGGTCATCAGAAAAAGCGAACGCCTGAGCGGTAAAGCCGTTTTTGCGTCGTTACCTTATCCTGCGCTGGTGATCAGTTTGTTTTTTACCACGATGGTCATTCAACTCTGTAATGGTTCCATCAGTCCAATCCTGGCGCTGTTTATCAAATCAATGATGCCGGACAGTAATAACATCGCCTTTCTTAGCGGGTTAATTGCCTCGGTGCCCGGTATCTCTGCGCTTATCTCCGCGCCTCGCCTGGGAAAACTTGGCGACAGAATCGGCACGGAAAGAATTCTGATGGCCACGCTTATCTGCGCAGTGCTGCTTTTCTTCGCGATGTCCTGGGTCACCACGCCGTTCCAGTTGGGACTGTTGCGTTTCTTGTTGGGCTTTGCCGATGGCGCGATGTTACCCGCCGTACAAACGTTATTGGTGAAATACTCCAGCGACCAAATTACCGGACGTATTTTTGGCTACAACCAGTCATTTATGTACCTGGGCAACGTGGTTGGGCCGTTGATGGGCGCGACGGTATCGGCGATGGCCGGTTTCCGCTGGGTTTTTATCGCTACGGCGGCGATCGTGTTGATCAATATTGGACAACTGACCCTGGCGTTACGTCGTCGGCGTAACGCGCAAAAAGCGAAAGGCCAATAGCGGTGCATCGTAACGGCGCTTCTGCCGTTACGATATGGTTTAAATTAAAAGATATATTCTTTATCCGTGAAGTTTTTCTATAGATGGCATAACCTTAAATTATGATATAGCGTGATTATTGTTTTTTGATGGTTTATTATCGTCTCGTTTTCGGTCTGAGAAACGTTTCGCTGCGGCGACAGTGATAATTATTTGTGTAAAGTTCTTCCTGTATCATAAAAATAGTACTTTCAGCCTCTAGGCAGTGGTTCTTCATAGTGATAACGTCACCCTGGAACTAATAAGGAAATATGGTCATGAAAAATCTCATAGCAGAGTTGTTGCTTAAGCTAGCCCAAAAAGAAGAAGAGTCGAAAGAACTGGTTGCTCAGGTAGAAGCGTTAGAGATTATCGTCACAGCAATGTTACGTAACATGGCGCAAAACGAGCAGGAGATGTTGATACGTCAGGTAGAGGGGGCACTTGAAGGCGTAAAGCCGGATGCCAGCGTTCCTGATCACGATACGGAATTGCTGCGCCAATATGTAAAAAAGTTGCTGAGACACCCCCGGCACTAATCGTATTTTAAAACAATACAGTTGTTATAACGTTACTTTTATGAAATACCATAGCCGCTTCGTTTTTATTTTCTTCTGGTTAATACAGAGCAAAATAAAAACGAAGCGGCTATGGTAATAACAGTGTAACGTTATGCGTTGTTCTTCTGCATCCTGCGTGACTGTGGATAATCGAGTTGCACATTAGCCTACGGTTTGTCAATCAATAAAACATATATTGCTCACGGTAAGTAATACTTTTACTGCCGGGTGGTATTTTTGCCAGTAACAGCCAGACTTATATAAAGTCCCTGGGATATTTCCCAAAGGGACAACGTGTAATGCGTACACTGACAAAAGGATGGTGCTATGAAAATAACATTACTGGTGACTTTACTTTTTGGCCTGGTCTTTTTAACGACCGTCGGCGCAACCGAGAAACCGTTAACGCCGCAACAGCAGCGCATGACGACCTGTAATCAGCAGGCGACAGCGCAAGCATTGAAAGGCGATGCGCGTAAAACTTACCTTAGCGACTGCCTGAAAAACAGCCAGTCAGCCCCTGGCGAGAAAAGCCTGACGCCGCAACAGCAGAAAATGCGTGAATGCAATGTTCAGGCGACGGAACAATCACTGAAAGGCGATGACCGTAGCAAGTTTATGAGCGCCTGCCTGAAAAAAGCGGCGTAGTGCTATCGGGTGAGCCCTGAAAAACACTCACCCGAAATTTCATACTTCCTCCATGCGCTCTGTTTCTATAATTTGGGAAAATTGTTTCTAAATGTTCCCAAAAATAATGAATGATGAAAATTTTTACCGAAAAGCGGTTGAACAGGCGGTAGCGCCGCCTGACCCTTCTGATGATCGTCAGCGCTCCGGATTGCGCTTCGCCCGGCGCATCAGGCTACCGCGCGCGGTGGGGTTAGGGGGGATGTTTTTACCAGTGGCCGCCGTGTTAGTGTCGCAACCTGTCTTTGGCGGCTGGTGGCTATTGCTGGTCGGCTGGTCTTTTGTCTGGCCGCATCTGGCGTGGCAGTGGGCGGCGAAAGCCCTTGATCCGCTACGCCAGGAAATTTACAACCTGAAAGTGGATGCGATCCTCTCCGGCATGTGGATCGCGTTGATGGGCGTCAATATGTTGCCTGCCGCCGCGCTGTTTATGATGATGAGCATGAATCTGATGGGCGCTGGCGGGCGGCGGCTATTCACTGTCGGAATGGGCCTTTTGCTGGCGTCATGTCTGGTGACGTTGCAGCTTACCGGGCTACCCGTCGCGATGCGAAGCTCGTCGCTGGAAGTCACGCTCTCTTTGCCCGTCATTATGTTGTATCCGCTTCTGTTCGCCTGGGTAAGTTACCAAACGGCCATTAAATTAGCGGAACATAAGCGACGCTTGCAGGCGATGAGCTCGCGGGATGGCATGACCGGCGTCTATAACCGACGCCACTGGGAAATTTTATTACGTAATGAATTCGATCACAGCCGACGCCACCATCGGGAGGCGACATTATTGATTATCGACATCGATCATTTTAAGAGCATTAACGACACCTGGGGGCATGATGTTGGGGATGAGGCTATTATCGCCCTGACGCGTCAATTACAGATAACGCTACGCGGGAGTGATATTATCGGGCGCTTTGGCGGCGACGAATTTGCGGTGATTATGTGCGGAACGCCGGCAGACAGCGCGATTACCGCCATGTCGCGAGTGCATGAACGGCTAAATACCTTACGCTTGCCGGGCGCGCCGCAGGTCATGTTACGTATCAGCGTGGGCGTGGCGCCGTTAACGCCACAAATCGGTCATTATCGGGAGTGGTTAAAGTCTGCGGATATGGCGCTTTATAAAGCAAAGAATGCCGGACGTAACCGCACCGAAGTGGCGGCATGACGTCCAGCCGGGCTTCAGGATTTACTGAGCGCCTCTGATTTTTCCATACACTTCGTCATCGCTTCTATTACCGCAGCGCGGAAGCCACGTTCTTCCAGAACGCGTACGGCTTCAATCGTCGTTCCGCCAGGCGAGCACACCATATCTTTCAGTTCGCCGGGATGCTTTCCGGTTTCGAGTACCATTTTCGCCGACCCCATGACGGCCTGCGCGGCGAATTTATAAGCCTGAGCGCGAGGCATACCGCCAAGAACGGCTGCGTCCGCCATCGCCTCGATAAACATAAAGACATAGGCCGGCGAAGATCCGCTCACGCCAACCACCGGATGGATCATCGGCTCAGCAATCACTTCCGCCTCGCCAAAGCAGCGGAAAATATTCAGCACATCAGCCGTATCTTCCGGTGTGACCAGCGCGTTGGGCGTGACGGAGGTCATTCCTGCGTTGACCAGCGACGGCGTATTCGGCATAGCGCGAATGATTTTACGGTCGTGTCCCAGCGCGCGCGCAAGCTGATCAAGCGTTACGCCTGCGGCGATAGAGACCACCAGTGAGTCTTTGTTCAGGCTGGAGGAGATTTCACTGAGCACTTTCACCATAATGCCTGGTTTTACCGCGCCGAAAACGATATCCGCGACCTGAGCGACCTCCTGCGCGCTTTGCGCCGCATTAATGCCGTACTGGTCATGCAGGGCGGCAACTTTATCGGGGGAGGGGGTGTAGACCCAGATCTGGCCGGGAAGTACCTGACCGCTGGCAATCAGTCCGCCAAGAATAGCCTTGCCCATATTACCGCAGCCAATAAAACCGATTTTCTTCTCCATCTCGTCACTCCCTATGTTTGTGTGTTATGGGGAATGGTTAGCTTAACGCGGATTGAAAACGGGCAGAAGGAGAAACAGCACTTTGATGAAAGGCAAAAGCGCGAGACAATAAAAGATTGTATATCGTACGGGAGACATTATGACCATCTGGGTGGATGCGGATGCGTGTCCGAATGTCATTAAAGAAATTTTGTACCGCGCCGCCGAGCGGATGCAGTTGCCGCTTATTCTGGTTGCCAATCAGGCCTTGCGCGTGCCGCCTTCGCGTTTTATCCGCACGCTCCGCGTGGCCGCCGGGTTTGACGTGGCGGATAACGAAATCGTGCGTCAATGCGAAGCGGGCGATCTGGTGATTACCGCGGATATTCCGCTGGCGGCTGAAGTGCTGGAAAAAGGCGCTGCGGCTCTTAATCCCCGGGGAGAACGCTATAGCGACGCCACGATTCGCGAACGTCTGACGATGCGTGACTTTATGGACACGCTACGCGCCAGCGGCGTACAAACGGGGGGACCAAACACTCTCTCGCCGCGCGATCGTCAGCATTTTGCCGCCGAGCTGGATAAGTGGTGGCTGGAAAGCCAGCGTAAAAAATAAATCCTGTAATGAAAAATTTACAGTTTATTCATTTCTGATTCTTGTTATAGTACTAATATTGTGACTTTAGTATTTTTGTGTAAATTATTATTTACATTTATGCGTTGTACTAGTTAGATGATATGATTATAACATTGCTGATATCAAATCCTGCGTATGCGCAGTTCCTGGGGGAACGCCTGCTATGATGC
The DNA here is from genome assembly GCF_043356435.1 of Salmonella sp. SJTUF15591. Taxonomy (NCBI): domain Bacteria; kingdom Pseudomonadati; phylum Pseudomonadota; class Gammaproteobacteria; order Enterobacterales; family Enterobacteriaceae; genus Salmonella; species Salmonella sp. SJTUF15591. The sequence goes on from NZ_JBEUJO010000004.1 coordinate 140,290, forward strand.
AACCTCTTTATCTTGTTGGCCCGCGGGGCTGTGGGAAAACCACCATCGGTATGGCGCTGGCGCAGGCAACCGGTTTTCGGTTTGCAGATACCGACCGCTGGCTGCAATCGCACGTGCAGATGAGCGTCGCTGATATCGTTGAAAAAGAAGGCTGGGGAGGGTTCCGCGCTCGGGAAACCGCGGCCCTGGAGGCGGTAAGCGCGCCTTCGACTGTCGTGGCGACGGGAGGCGGTATTATTCTCACGGAGTATAACCGACGTTATATGCACCGTGTTGGCGTAGTGATTTATCTGTGCGCGCCGGTATCCACGCTGGTTAACCGGCTTGAGGCTGAACCTGAAGCGGATCTGCGCCCGACCCTCACCGGCAAGCCGTTGAGCGAAGAGGTTCGGGAAGTGCTTGAGCAGCGTGACGCGTTGTATCGCGAAACGGCGCATTACATTATTGACGCGACGAAAGCGCCGGCCCAGGTCGTTTCTGAAATTATTGCGGCGCTGCCGCTGTCGACGCAACGGTTACAGGGAGATGTCTATACTTAACGCTCACCCAGAATAAAGGAAACGCTATGCCAACCAGACCACCTTATCCGCGGGAAGCTTATATCGTCACCATTGAAAAAGGCACGCCGGGCCAGACGGTGACGTGGTATCAGCTACGGGCTGACCATCCGAAACCTGATTCGCTCATCAGCGAGCATCCGACCGCAGAAGAAGCGATGGATGCGAAAAAACGTTACGAAGATCCGGATAAATCATAGACGCATGAACCACTCGGAAGGGATTCCGGGTACCCCTAAATTGTATCTCCATCACATTCTTGAAACATTTATACTGGCAACTAAAACCGTAAATTAAGCGATAACAATACAATATTGGAGTTATTTGGAATCTTTACACAATACGTTGCTCATCTGCTGCTACGCTTTCTGAGATTTGTAGGGCAGGTAGCGCGGTGAGCGTGTGAATATTTGCCCGGGAATTACGACGAAGTAATAAGGTGGAATAAAAATGAGTGCGTCGTTGGCAATCCTCACAATCGGCGTTGTGCCAATGAGCGAAGTGTTACCGCTTCTGACGGAATACATCGACGAACAACACATCACCCATCATAGCCTGCTGGGAAAAATGAGCCGGGAAGACGTTATGGCGGATTACGCTGTAGAGCCTGGCGACGATCCGCTTTTGACGTTGCTGAATGATAACCAGATAGCCCATGTTTCCCGCCAGAAGGTGGAGCGAGATTTACAGAGCGTTGTCGAGGTGCTGGATAACCAGGGTTATGACGTCATTATACTGATGAGCACCGCGGCGATTAAAAGTATGGCAGCCCGTAATTCTATTTTGCTTGAACCGCTGCGTATTATTCCACCGCTTGTCGCCTCTATTGTGGATGGGCATCAGGTGGGCGTGATTGTGCCTGTTGCAGAACTTCTGGCGGCCCAGGAGAAAAAGTGGCAGGTATTGCAAATGCCGCCGGTGTATTCGCTGGCGAATCCGGTTCACGGTTCTGAGCAACAGTTAATTGATGCCGGGCAGGCGCTACTGGATCAAGGCGCGGACGTCATTATGCTGGATTGTCTGGGTTTTCATCAGCGTCATCGGGATATTTTACAGCAGGCGCTGGATGTGCCGGTTTTACTCTCTAATGTTTTGATTGCGCGGTTAGCTTCAGAACTGCTTGTCTAATTTTACGTGACAGGCCGAACGTCAGGACTCTATATTGGGTGTTAATTTAATAATGAGACGGGGCCTGATTATGCTACAAAGCAATGAATACTTTTCCGGGAAAGTGAAGTCTATTGGATTTACCAGCAGTAGCACCGGCCGGGCCAGCGTTGGTGTGATGGCGGAAGGGGAGTATACCTTTGGCACCGCCGAACCCGAAGAGATGACGGTTGTGAGCGGCGCGTTGAAGGTACTGTTGCCGGGAACTGTCGAATGGAAAGTGTATACAGCCGGTGAGGTGTTTAACGTGCCTGGCCACAGCGAGTTTCATCTCCAGGTTGCTGAGCCCACCTCGTATCTGTGCCGCTATTTGTAACGGTGAGTCCCCTCTCCGGCGGAGAGGGACCCTCTGGTTAGCGCTGCGCTTCGCCGCCTAATCCTTCCACCAGGCTTTGAATCAGCGCCGCCAGCTCGCCGGTCATCAGGATAAAGTCCGCGTCAAAACGTTGGGCAAAATCTTCCCGGTCGATATCTTCGTTCTGATCGCGCAGCTCATCGCAGAATTTCAGACGCTTAATGGAGCCGTCGTCGCACATGACGAATTGAATACGCTGCTGCCAGTCGAGCGCCAGCTTCGTGACCACTTTACCCGCTTCAATATGAACGGCGATCTCGTCGCTGACCAGATCCTGCTTTTTCGCGCGGATCACGCCGCCATCTTCCAGCATCGCTTTCAATTCGGCTTCGTCCAGCAACTGGAAACCCTGAGCGACCGTACCGGAGCGCACCCATTCTGTGAGCGTCAGCTCAATCGGATTTTCCAGCGCCAGCGGGACGACCGGCAGCGAGCCAAGACTTTTACGCAGTAGCGCCAAAGTATCTTCCGCTTTTTTCGCGCTGGCGCAGTCAACCATAATCAGGCCGTTAACGGTATCAATCCACATCATTGTCTGACTGAAGCGGCTAAACGCGCGCGGCAGCAACGAATGCAACACTTCATCCTTCAGGGAATCTTTTTCCGTCTTCTTCAGCTTGCGTCCCTGATCGGCTTCCAGTTTCTGGATTTTCGCCTCCAGAGCCTGTTTGATCACTGGCGATGGCAGGATTTTCTCTTCTTTGCGCGCGCAAATAATAATTTGGCCATTGGCGGTGTGCGTTAACGCATCGCTGTGAGAGCCCATCGGCGGAACCCAGCCCATTTTGGCCATATCCTGGCTACCGCATGGGGTAAACGTCATTGAGGCGAGCTGTTTCTCCATCTCTTCGGCGCGTAATGTAATATCGCGGCTAAGACGGTAAACCATTAAATTTTTGAACCACAGCATGATAATTTCCACGGCCTTGTCGTTAAATCCAGGCGGTATAGTAACGAATTGTCGGCAGGCTTGCATTGCCAATCAGAACGGTGAATTCTACCCTGTTGATATTCCCAAAAAATGAGGAGCGGTATGTGCGTATTGGTATCGATTTAGGCGGCACAAAAACGGAAGTCATTGCGCTTGATGATGCAGGAGAGCAGCGGTTTCGCCATCGTCTGCCTACGCCGCGGGAGGATTATCAGCAAACGATAGAAACCATCGCTACGCTGGTCGACATGGCGGAACAGGCGACCGGCCAGACCGGTAGCGTTGGCATTGGCATTCCCGGTTCTCTCTCGCCTTACACTGGCGTGGTAAAAAACGCTAACTCTACGTGGCTTAACGGCCAGCCGTTCGATAGCGATGTGAGCCGTCGTCTGAAGCGTGAAGTGCGGTTAGCCAACGATGCCAATTGCCTGGCGGTATCGGAAGCGGTAGATGGCGCGGCGGCGGGGGCGCAAACGGTATTTGCGGTGATTATCGGTACCGGGTGCGGCGCGGGCGTAGCGCTAAATGGCCGGGCGCACATCGGCGGCAACGGTACGGCAGGTGAATGGGGCCACAATCCGTTGCCGTGGATGGATGACGATGAGTTGCGTTACCGCGAAGAAATTCCCTGTTATTGCGGTAAACAAGGCTGTATCGAAACCTTTATTTCCGGTACGGGATTTGCCACGGATTACCAGCGTTTGAGCGGTAACGCGCTAAAAGGCGATGAGATTATTCGTCTGGTCGACGCGCAGGACGCCGTGGCGGAACTGGCGTTAAGCCGTTATGAGCTGCGGCTGGCGAAAGCATTATCTCATGTCGTGAATATTCTGGATCCGGATGTCATTGTGCTGGGCGGCGGTATGAGCAATGTTGAGCGCCTGTACAAGACGGTTCCGTCGCTGATGAAATCGTTTGTTTTTGGCGGCGAGTGCGAGACGCCGGTACGTAAGGCGCGGCATGGCGATTCAAGCGGCGTGCGCGGCGCGGCCTGGCTGTGGCCGCTGGCGTAACGTTTTTAGCCGGATGGCATCATCCGGCAACCGGCGTGACCGATGGCTGCTTGTGTTTTAGACGTCCGTATACCAGCAACGACGACATGGCGGAAAACGAGAGCAGGGCGGCGGGAAGCGCCACATAGTGGTACGCAAAACCTAGCGTCAGCATCAGCCCGCCGCACCAGGCGCCAATCGCGCTACCGAGATTAAAGGCGATTTGCCCTCCCGCCGCGCCCAGCAGTTCGCCGCCTTTGGCGTTTTGCAGCAGCAGGATTTGCAGCGGCGCAGAGAGCGCAAACAGACCAGCGCAGCAGATAAACGCGAAAGTCAGCGATGCTGTTTTGTATCCGCTGAAGAAAAAGAGCGCCATGAGAGAGAGCACGATAATGAGGTCAGTCACTACCGCGATGCGCAGCGGAGTATATCTGCCGGAGAGTTTGCCGCTTAACAGATTGCCTAACACCATCCCCAGCCCGACCAGCATCATAATAAACGTCATGCTCGTCTCCGAAAAACCGGAGATGTACATCATAAATGGCTTGATATAGCTGAACCAGGCAAAAACGCCCGCATTGCCGAACATCGTGGCGGCGAAAATGAGCCACGGTGCAGGACTACGCAAGAAGTGGAACTGCTCGCGCAGGCTGCCTTGGGCTTTGTCACGGATATCCGGCACCCAGAAGAAAATCGCGGTGAGCACGGCGATGTTGAAAACCGCGATCAATAAAAAGGTGTAGCGCCAGCTAAATTCCTGGCTCAGGTAAGTGCCGAACGGAATGCCCACCAGATTCGCCACCGTCATCCCTGAAACCATACCCGCGACGGCGGCGGTGACTTTCCCGGGGCGGATAATCTTTGACAGGACAATGGCGCCGACGCCAAAAAAGGCGCCGTGCGGAAAGCCGGAAACCAGTCTGCCGACGGCGAGCATCAGATATGACGAGGAAAAGGTAAATATGGCATTGCCCATCACGCACAGCGTGACCAGAAACAGCAGTATATGTTTAAGCGAAAAGCGGCTGGAAAAGAGCGCCATAACAGGCGCGCCCAGCACGACGCCGAAGGCGTAAAACGAGATCATATGCCCGGCGGCGGGAATCGTTATCCCGACATCGCGTGCCAGCTCCGTCAACACGCCCATAATGCCAAACTCGGCCATCCCCAGTCCGAACGTACCCAGCGCCAAAGAAAAAATAACTTTTTTCATACCACCTGCCGAAAATAAAGGCGCATGTTGCGCGCTGTGGCTGTGAATTGTCACAGCCAATCAACGTATAGCTTGCGGATAAGCGCGAGGTAATACCATTCCTTATCCGTCTTTGTGTATTCATTATTATGCTATGTCATGACGGTATGCTGTGCGCAGGATGACACTCGCGTTACTCCACGGCAAACGCTTTGTCCAGTTTGCTATAACCAAGCCCATTGATTTTTTTCACTTTTATCTGCACGGGGATACGTTCTTTCATGGCTTCCACGTGGCTAATCACACCGATGGTCTTCCCGCTGGCATTCAGCGCGTCGAGCGCATCCAGCGCGGCGTCCAGCGTTTCGCTATCAAGCGTGCCGAAGCCTTCGTCGAGGAACAAAGAATCAATGCGCGTTTTATGGCTGACCAAATCTGATAACGCCAGCGCCAGCGCCAGGCTGACCAGGAAACTTTCGCCGCCTGATAACGTTCGCGTATCGCGCACGGCGTCGGCCTGCCAGGTATCGACAACCTCCAGTTCCAGCGCGTCGCTGGCTTTGCGCTGCAATAAATAGCGGCCATGCAGGCGGGTGAGCTGATGATTCGCCAGCCAGACCAGATTATCCAGCGTCAGTCCCTGGGCGAATTTGCGGAACTTATCACCTTCTTTAGAGCCGATCAGCGCATTGAGATAGCCCCAGTCTTCCACTTGCTGAGAGGCTTGTTTCATTTCTGCCATCAGCGCGCGTTGGCGCTGCCGATTATCTGCATCCTGTTTAATTTGCTGGCGGATTTCCCCCTGGCGTGTCGTGTTCTCGCGCAGTTGTTGCGCCAACTGCGCCAGCCGCTGCGCGAGCTGCTCCGCCGTACACGTTGGGTCCAGACCGGCGGGCGGCTGTTGCTGATGGTCAGCCAGCGCCTGCGCGGACTGCGCGCTTAACGCCTTCGCTTGTTGTAGCTGACTTTCCAGCGTTTGTTGTTGTTTTTCCAGACGGGTCACGGTCTCTTCATCCAACAACGCCGCCAGGAACGTTGCCTGGCTGTCAAACGGGCTATTTTTTAACGCCGCATCAAAGTGCGCTATCGCCTCGGCGGCGCGCTGCTGTTCCTGCGTCGTCTGTTCCTGCAGGGTTTGCAACTGGCTTTGTAATGACACGCACTCATCATGCGCCTGCCGCCAGTTATCCAGCGGCACGTCGTCGTCGGAATCCGCGGTATCCGTTTGCGGTAGCGTTTCCAGCAACGGGGCAAGCCTGTCGATCTGCGTTTGCAAATCCGCGAACTCGGTCTGACGCTGTTGCCATATTTTCGCTTCGTCGGCGCGCTCATTCAGCCACGAAGCCTCGTCTTCTGGCGCTGGAAGGGAAAGCGTATACTGCGCCAAATCAGCCGTCAGCGACGCCTGACGCTGCGCAATCTGCGCGGTAAAGCGCGCTACCTGTTCAGTATGCGCCGCGATTTGCGTTTGTAGAGCATGACGCTGGCTGAGCTGATCCAACTGTTGCTCATGCTCTTCCGCGGCGGTCAGCCAGCCCGCGAGGTCTTCTTGCGGCTGGAGCTGAACGCCCAGCGTAGCGCACAGCGTTTGCCATTCCTCAGTAAGCGCTTGCTCCTCCTGCAACAACGACTGCGCCTCGCTTTCATCCCGCTGTAATTGTTGCGTTAAGGCATCTAACTGTCCTCGCAGCGCCGCGCCTTCTTCCGCCAGCGTTTTGACCTCTTTTTCCAGCGCGTCGCGGCGGGTTTGATTCGCGCTCAGTTCCAGCGCCTGATAGGCGGCGATGGCGGGGTGCGTCGTCGAGCCGCAAAGCGGACACGGCTGGCCGGACTGTAAGTGCGCCCGCTGGCTTTCCAGATCTTTGATGCGCGCCTCCTGCTCGCAAATAGTGCGAACGTCCGCAAGCTCCTGCGCTTTAGTCTTATAACTCAGTCGCTTATCCGCCAGACGTTGGGTGTATTGCGTCTGCTCCTGATGATGACGCGCGATAGCTGCCTGTAGCTGCGCCTGACGCTTTTGTTTCGGGACAATTTGCCCCTGAAGCGCGGCGAGACGATGGCGTAGCGGACGCTGCCGGGTATGCAATGCTCTGGCTTCCGCCAGCGCCTGTGGCGTGAGGTCGAGCGTGAGCGGCGGTAGCGCATCACGCTGACGCGTATCGCTCAGCAACTGCTGTTGCCATTGGCTCAGTTGCGCCCGATCGTGGGATTGTTGTGTTAATAATGCTCGCCACCCCGCCAGTTCGCTGCGCCAGACGCGGATGCCGTCGTGTTCCGCCAGCCATGTCTTCAACCGCTGCCCTGTGGCGTTCAGTTGCGTGAATTGTCGATGCGCGCAGGCGCGGATACGCTGGCGCAGGCGATACGCGCTTTGTAAGCGAGCATTCACTTCATCACTGTGCTGGCGAACACGCTCAACGGCGCGGGTTTGTTCCTGAATGCGCTCCCAATGCGGGCGCAACTGGCGAGCAGGTTGCGCCAGCGTCAGCGCCGCGAGCTGCGGCTGCGCTTTTTCTCGCGCCTCTTGCGCCGCGTACAGCGCCTGCTGCCGGGCGTGTAATTCAGTGTGGAGCTCGTTTTTTCGGGTCAGCCAGTGAAGGTGCTGCTGCTGTCCTTGCTGGTCGGCCAGCAGGCGTTTCTCTTCGTCAGTAAGCGCCTGCAAACTGGCTTCCAGTTGCTGTAACTGTTCGTCCGCCAATAGGGCGACGCCGCTGGCCTGCGCTTGTAACTTTTCCAGTTCGAGACGGGCTGATTTATGTTTTTCAAATACCTGTGCGGAGATCTGCCCGTAAATCTCAGTGCCGGTGAGCTCCTCCAGAAGCTCTGCGCGCTCTTTCGCTTTGGCGTTAAGAAAGGCGGCGAACTGCCCCTGTGATAACAACATCGAACGGGTGAAGCGCTCGTAGTCCAGCCCGGTCAACGTGGCGATCATCTCCAGTTTATCCTTTACCTTATCGGCAAAGATCTTTCCGTCTGAACACCGCGCCAGCTCCACGCGTGGGGCCTGGAGATTGCCGTCAGGCTGATTTCGGGCTCGGTTCTGGCTCCAGAACGCGCGCCAGGCCTCGCCTTTTACCTCAAACTCCACTTCGGCCAGACATTCCGCCGTATCGCGCGTCATCAAATCGTTTTGCGACTGCGATACCGTATTCAGGCGCGGCGTTTCGTGGTACAGCGCCAGACAGATGGCGTCAAGCAAGGTGGTTTTTCCCGCGCCGGTCGGGCCGGTAATGGCGAATAACCCGTTACTGGCAAACGGTTCGGCGGTAAAATCGACCTTCCATTCTCCTTTCAGCGAGTTCAGGTTTTTCAGACGCAAACTGAGAATTTTCATGCCTCATGCTCCTCATTCAACGCGTAGAGCGTGCTGGAAAAGAGCTGATTCAGGCGCTCGCGCTGCGGGGGATCTAACGCTTCCAGCGCCAGACGCCGCGCAAAAACCTCCTCCACGCTAAGCTCGCTTAATGTTTCCCGCCGTTCGTTCGCCAGCGAGCGCTCGCGCTGTTCGCGGCTACGGCGCACCAGTAATACCTCTACGGGTAGCGACTCCGTTAGCGTCTGTATTCTGCGTTGGATATCGTGCAGATAATCGTCGGTGGTGATTTCAATATCCAGCCAGACGGGGGGCGATTGCTCAACGCCGCGCCACTGCTCAAGCTGTTCGGTAATTGACGCCAGGTCGCCTTTTAAAACCGCCAACGGTTGAGTCACGGGGACAGCCAGACTTTCGGTACTTTGCCATTTCCCCTGCTCGAAGGTCACCAGATGCACGCATTTGCTTTTGCCGCACTCATCAAAGCTGAGGGCAATGGGCGAGCCGCAATAGCGGATATGCTCCGTGCCGCCGACACATTGCGCGCGGTGAATGTGTCCCAATGCGATATAATCCGCTGGCGGGAAATGCTGCGCCGGAAAGGCATCCAGCGTACCGATATAAATGTCGCGAACCGCATCGCTTTTGCTGGCGCCGACGGTGGTTAAATGCCCCGTCGCGATAACCGGCAGCTTTCGTTCGCCGCGTAGCTGGCACGCTTCCCGATACTGCTGTTGATAATAATCGGCAATCGCATGAAGAAGTTGCTGCTGTTTCTCGCTGCCGGATAATCCCGCCTGACTGGTAAGAATGTCGCGCGGGCGCAAAAAGGGAATGGGGCACAGTACGGCGCCCGGAGAACCGTCGCGACGATGAAGTAGCCGCGGCGCATAGCCCGCGCTGGCGATCACGGTTGTATTGAGAAATGCCAGAATGTCGCGCGATTCGTTTAGCGTGGCGACGGAATCATGATTACCGGCCAGCACCACCAGATGACAGCCCGTTTGCTGTAAATTAACGACGAAACGGTTATAAAGTTCTCGGGCATAGCTTGGCGGCGAACCGGTATCAAAAATATCGCCAGCGACAATAATGGCATCCACCTGATGGGCCTGCGCGGTCTCCAGCAGCCAGTCCAGAAAAGCCTGATGCTCCGCGGCGCGGCTTTTACTGTAGAAATTTTGTCCCAGATGCCAGTCAGAGGTGTGGAGGATGCGCATAATTGTTCCATGCAAAAAAAGCGTGAACGGGATTATACACGTCATCCCCTCCATTTTTGGGCGCAATTTACCGCCGGTACACGGTAATGCACGGTTTCACCGGTGTCATAAATCATCAACATGCTTTCAATGCCGCCTTTTTTTTTCATAAATCTGTCATAAATCTGACGCATAATGGCGCGGCATTGATAACTAACGACTAACAGGGCAAATTATGGCGAGACGTATTCTGGTCGTAGAAGATGAGGCGCCGATCCGTGAAATGGTGTGCTTCGTGCTCGAACAAAATGGCTTTCAGCCCGTAGAAGCCGAAGATTATGACAGTGCGGTGAATAAACTTAATGAACCCTGGCCGGATCTCATCCTTCTTGACTGGATGTTGCCCGGCGGGTCAGGGTTACAGTTTATTAAACATCTCAAACGTGAAGCCCTGACCCGGGATATTCCGGTGGTTATGCTGACCGCAAGAGGTGAGGAAGAAGATCGTGTGCGCGGACTGGAAACCGGCGCTGACGATTACATTACCAAGCCGTTTTCCCCCAAGGAGTTGGTGGCGCGCATTAAAGCCGTTATGCGGCGCATCTCGCCGATGGCGGTCGAAGAGGTGATCGAGATGCAGGGACTGAGCCTTGATCCCGGCTCTCACCGCGTGATGACCGGCGACAGCCCGCTGGATATGGGGCCGACCGAATTTAAATTACTCCATTTCTTTATGACGCACCCGGAACGGGTTTACAGCCGCGAACAGCTACTCAATCATGTCTGGGGCACCAATGTGTACGTTGAAGACCGGACGGTCGACGTGCATATTCGCCGTTTGCGTAAGGCGCTGGAGCACAGCGGCCACGACCGGATGGTGCAAACGGTACGCGGGACAGGGTATCGTTTTTCGACCCGCTTTTAATGCCTTTTCCGCCAGTAGAACACAGGTTTCTGGCGGAGAAGGCTTTCCATTCTTGAGGGAGTATGACGCGTGCTGGAACGGCTGTCATGGAAAAGGCTGGTGCTGGAGCTGGTGCTCTGTTGCATCCCCGCGCTTATCCTTAGCGCTTTTTTTGGTTATCTGCCGTGGTTTTTACTGGCGGCGGTGACGGGACTGCTTATCTGGCATTTCTGGAATTTATTACGCCTCTCCTGGTGGCTTTGGGTCGACAGAAGTATGACGCCGCCGCCGGGACGGGGAAGTTGGGAACCGCTGTTATACGGTTTACACCAGATGCAGTTGCGAAATAAGAAGCGTCGCCGCGAGCTGGGGAACCTGATTAAACGTTTTCGCAGCGGCGCGGAGTCGCTGCCTGATGCCGTGGTACTGACCACAGAAGAGGGCGGCATTTTTTGGTGTAACGGTTTGGCGCAACAGATACTGGGGCTACGCTGGCCGGATGACAACGGGCAGAATATTCTCAATCTACTGCGTTATCCGGAGTTTACCCAGTATTTAAAAACGCGTGATTTCACCCGTCCGCTTCATTTGGTGCTCAATACCGGGCGGCATCTGGAGATCCGCGTCATGCCTTATACCGATAAACAACTCCTGATGGTGGCGCGCGATGTGACGCAAATGCATCAGCTTGAAGGCGCCAGACGTAACTTTTTCGCCAACGTTAGCCATGAGTTGCGTACGCCCTTGACGGTATTGCAAGGCTATCTGGAAATGATGCAGGAACAGGCGCTGGAAGGGGCGACGCGAGAGAAAGCGCTGCATACGATGCGCGAGCAAACGTATCGTATGGAAGGGCTGGTAAAACAACTACTTACGCTGTCTAAAATTGAGGCGGCCCCGGCGCTGTTATTAAATGAAAAAGTGGATGTACCGATGATGCTGCGGGTCGTGGAGCGTGAAGCGCAGACGCTCAGCCAGCAGAAACATACCTTTACGTTTGAGGTCGACGATAGTCTTAGCGTTCTGGGCAATGAAGAGCAGCTACGTAGCGCGATCTCAAACCTGGTGTATAACGCGGTAAACCATACGCCGGCGGGAACGCATATTACGGTGAGCTGGCGACGTGCCGTGCATGGCGCTGAATTTTGCATTCAAGATAACGGTCCGGGGATTGCTGCCGAGCATATTCCTCGTCTGACCGAACGCTTCTACCGCGTCGATAAAGCGCGTTCGCGGCAAACGGGCGGCAGCGGCCTGGGATTGGCGATTGTGAAACATGCGTTGAATCACCATGAAAGCCGCCTTGAAATCGACAGTTCGCCTGGCAAAGGAACGCGATTTAGCTTTGTGCTGCCGGAACGTTTAATTGCCAAAAATAGCGATTAATTGCCTTTCGTAAGTATAACTTTCCATAAGCCAGCGGATGCTGGCTTATTTTCTTTGCAGTTAAGACGGGCTCGTTGAAACATTCAACGTTTGGTGATTTTTTGTTCGCATGATTAGCCATAACTTTTTCATGAGAATGGTGTTTTATTCTGGTTGTAAATTTCATATCGCTATATTCATCTGGTTTTTAGATCCCACCTTGCTTTAAAACGTTATAAGCGTTTAAATTGCGCTTCAGGTGCTGTCATTACGACTGCATTTGCGCGGTAAATCGAAAAACAATTCTTCGCCGCATCGGTCCGGGAGCTTTTCCCGCTGAAATTGATAAAAAACGCCGCTTTATAATCCTCCGGGAAAGGCAAAAATTTTAATGTTTACAACATCACCATCCACAGGCAGTAAGACTTTATGACCCATCAGTTAAAATCGCGCGATATCATCGCCCTGGGCTTTATGACATTTGCGCTGTTCGTTGGCGCAGGCAATATTATCTTTCCTCCTATGGTCGGTTTGCAGGCGGGTGAACACGTCTGGACAGCCGCTATTGGTTTTCTGATTACCGCCGTAGGGCTACCGGTTCTTACTGTTGTGGCGCTGGCGAAAGTCGGCGGCGGCGTAGACAGCCTCAGTACGCCGATTGGTAAAGTGGCGGGACTCCTGCTGGCGACCGTTTGCTATCTGGCCGTCGGGCCGTTATTTGCGACGCCGCGTACCGCGACGGTGTCGTTTGAGGTCGGTATCGCTCCGTTGACCGGCGATTCTGCAATGCCGTTGCTGATTTACAGCGTGGTCTATTTCGCTATCGTTATTCTGGTTTCCCTCTATCCGGGTAAGCTGCTGGATACGGTGGGGAATTTCCTGGCGCCGTTGAAAATTATTGCGCTGGTCATCCTTTCCGTCGCGGCTATCGTTTGGCCTGCCGGTCCAATCAGCAACGCCCTTGACGCTTATCAGAATGCGGCCTTTTCTAACGGATTTGTGAACGGCTATCTGACGATGGATACGCTGGGCGCGATGGTGTTTGGTATCGTTATTGTGAACGCGGCGCGTTCTCGCGGCGTTACCGAAGCGCGCCTGTTGACGCGTTACACGGTCTGGGCCGGCCTGATGGCGGGCGTGGGGCTGACGCTGCTTTACCTTGCCTTGTTCCGCTTAGGTTCTGATAGCGCGACGCTGGTCGATCAGTCAGCGAACGGCGCGGCGATTCTTCATGCCTACGTTCAGCATACCTTTGGCGGCGCGGGAAGCTTCCTGCTGGCGGCGCTGATCTTTATCGCGTGTCTGGTGACGGCGGTGGGGCTGACCTGCGCCTGCGCTGAGTTTTTCGCGCAGTATATTCCGCTGTCTTACCGCACGCTGGTCTTTATTCTCGGCGGCTTCTCTATGGTGGTGTCAAACCTCGGACTGAGCCATCTGATTCAAATCTCCATTCCGGTGCTGACGGCCATCTATCCGCCGTGTATCGCACTGGTTGTATTAAGTTTTACCCGCTCATGGTGGCATAATTCCACCCGTATCATCGCGCCGGCCATGTTTATCAGTCTGCTTTTTGGTATCCTTGACGGCATCAAAGCATCTGCTTTTGGCGATATGCTGCCAGCCTGGAGTCAGCGTTTGCCGCTGGCGGAACAGGGACTGGCGTGGTTGATGCCAACGGTGGTGATGGTGATCCTGGCGATTATCTGGGATCGCGCGGCGGGTCGGCAGGTGACCTCCAGCGCTCACTAAAATCGCTGACATATGTGTACACCACGGGGCTTAACGCCCCGTGGTTTTTTATTGTGTTGATAGGTCAGAAATTGATGGAAAGCAATAATAAGCTAAAGCGTGGGCTGAGCACCCGGCACATTCGCTTTATGGCATTAGGTTCGGCAATCGGCACCGGCCTGTTTTACGGCTCGGCGGACGCCATCAAAATGGCGGGGCCGAGCGTGCTGTTGGCCTATATTATTGGCGGGGTCGCGGCATATATCATTATGCGCGCATTGGGGGAAATGTCCGTTCACAACCCTGCCGCCAGCTCATTTTCGCGCTATGCGCAGGAAAACCTCGGCCCGCTTGCGGGCTATATTACCGGCTGGACCTACTGTTTTGAGATCCTGATCGTCGCCATTGCCGACGTGACCGCGTTCGGCATTTACATGGGAGTCTGGTTCCCCGCCGTGCCGCACTGGATTTGGGTGCTTAGCGTGGTGCTGATCATTTGCGCCATCAACCTGATGAGCGTCAAGGTGTTCGGCGAGCTGGAGTTTTGGTTCTCCTTCTTCAAAGTCGCCACCATTATTATCATGATTGTCGCGGGTATCGGCATCATTGTGTGGGGAATTGGCAACGGCGGGCAGCCGACCGGCATTCATAACCTGTGGAGCAACGGCGGCTTCTTCAGCAATGGCTGGCTGGGAATGATCATGTCGCTGCAAATGGTGATGTTCGCTTACGGCGGGATTGAGATTATCGGTATCACCGCCGGGGAAGCGAAAGACCCGGAGAAATCCATTCCGCGCGCCATTAACTCAGTACCGATGCGTATCCTGGTATTTTATGTCGGCACGCTGTTCGTCATTATGTCTATCTATCCGTGGAATCAGGTCGGCACAAACGGCAGTCCATTTGTGCTGACGTTCCAGCATATGGGGATTACCTTTGCCGCCAGCATTCTGAACTTTGTGGTATTGACCGCCTCGCTTTCCGCTATCAATTCTGATGTGTTTGGTGTAGGCCGTATGCTGCATGGTATGGCGGAGCAGGGGAGCGCGCCGAAAATCTTTGCTAAAACGTCACGCCGTGGTATTCCGTGGGTTACTGTGCTGGTGATGACGATTGCGCTGCTGTTTGCGGTTTACCTGAACTACATCATGCCGGAAAACGTCTTCCTGGTGATTGCTTCGCTGGCGACGTTTGCGACGGTATGGGTATGGATTATGATCCTGCTGTCGCAAATCGCTTTCCGTCGTCGTTTACCACCGGAAGAGGTAAAAGCGCTGAAGTTTAAGGTGCCGGGCGGTGTCGTAACGACGATAGCGGGTCTGATTTTCCTGGTCTTCATTATTGCGCTTATCGGCTACCATCCGGATACCCGCATCTCACTGTACGTGGGCTTCGCCTGGATAGTTCTGCTGTTGATTGGCTGGATGTTTAAACGCCGTCGCGACCGTCAATTGGCGCAGGCGTAGTCGTTTTTCTCTGCCTTATCCGGTCTGCAGGCAACGGTAGACCGGATAAGCGGAGCCGCTTCTCCTCCTGGAGCCTCCTCCCCTAATAAACCCCTGGATGATGAGTTATCCTTTAAATCTCTGTGGCAAGGTGGCCCCATTTTCAGTAGAGGGGATACGAGATGTTGAATGCCTGGCACTTACCGGTTGCCCCATTTGTGAAGCAACATAACGATAAATTAACCATTACGCTGTGGCTGAGCGGAGAAAATCCGCCGTCTCGCGTGACGTTGCGCTCAGAATTCGATAATGAAGAAATCTCACTGGCGATGCGCAAACAGCGCCGCCAGCCGCAGCCGGGCGTGACGGCGTGGCGAGCGACGCTCAATATCGCGTTAGGGCAGCCCCGTCGCCGTTACAGCTTTAAATTGCTTTGGCACGACCGCCAGCTTTGGTTTACGCCACAGGGATTTAGCCGTTTTCCGCCTGCGCGTCTGGAACAATTTGCCGTTGATGCGCCGGATAGCGGCCCGCAGTGGGTCGCCGATCAAATTTTTTATCAGATCTTCCCGGATCGTTTTGCCCGCAGCCAGTCTCGTGAAGCCGGGCAGGATAAGGTGTATTACCACCATGCTGCCGGTCACGACATCGTGCGTAAAGAGTGGGATGAACCGCTCACCCCCCAGGCGGGCGGTTCCACCTTTTACGGCGGCTGTCTGAATGGCATTTGTGAGAAGCTGCCGTATCTGAAAACACTGGGCGTCACAGCGCTATATCTGAATCCGGTATTTACCGCGCCGAGCGTCCATAAGTACGACACGGAAGATTATCGCCATGTCGATCCGCAATTTGGCGGCGATCGGGCGCTGCTGCGCCTGCGGCGTGAAACCCAGGCGCAGGGCATGAGGCTGGTGCTGGATGGCGTGTTTAATCATAGTGGCGACTCGCATGCGTGGTTTGACAGGCATAACCGCAGCACTGGCGGCGCGTGCCATCACCCGGACTCGCCGTGGCGCGACTGGTACTCCTTTTCACCACAAGGCGTGGCGCTGGACTGGCTGGGTTATCCGAGCCTGCCGAAACTCGATTATCAATCAGAAACGCTGGTCGATGAGATCTATCGCGGTGAGGACAGTATCGTTCGTCACTGGCTAAAGGCTCCGTGGAATATGGACGGCTGGCGGCTGGATGTCGTACATATGCTGGGCGAGGCGGGCGGGGCGCGCCATAATTTGCAGCACGTCGCCGGTATTACCCGGGCGGCAAAAGAGGCGCAGCCCGAAGCCTATATTGTGGGGGAACATTTCGGCGATGCGCGGCAGTGGCTACAGGCCGATGCGGAAGATGCCGCCATGAATTATCGCGGCTTCACCTTCCCGCTGTGGGGATTTCTCGCCAATACTGATATCGCTTACGAACCACAGCATATCGATGCCCGGACCTGTATCGCGTGGATGGATAACTACCGCGCCGGGCTGTCACATCAGCAACAACTACGCATGTTTAATCAACTCGACAGCCATGATACTGCGCGCTTTAAAACCCTGCTCGGTAAAGACGTGGCGCGCCTGCCGCTGGCGGTGGTCTGGCTGTTTACCTGGCCCGGCGTGCCATGTATTTATTACGGCGATGAAGTCGGCGTGGACGGCGCAAATGACCCCATGTGCCGCAAACCGTTCCCGTGGGATGAACGCAGGCAGGACGGCAACTTGCTGGCGCTGTACCAGCGTATGGCGAAACTGCGTCAGCGCAGTCTGGCGCTGCGTCGTGGCGGATGCCAGGCGCTGTATGCCGAAGGTGACGTAGTGGTATTCGTGCGAGTTTATCAGCAGCAGCGGGCGCTGGTGGCGATTAACCGGGGCGAGGCCTGTGAAGTGGCGCTGGAAGCGTTGCCGTTGCTGAACGTGGCCGGATGGCAATGTAAAACGGGAAGCGGTGACATCCGCGAGGGAAGACTTAGTTTACCCGCGATTTCCGCGACCGTATGGATGAATCGTTGAGGCGAGGTGGTTCGTAACACCTCACGCATAAAAAAGGCTCGCGATTGCGAGCCTTTTATCAATGTACTGACTTACAGGCTGGAAATGTTCTCAGCCAGGTATTTAGCCACGCCGTCCGGAGAGGCGTTCATGCCTTCTTTGCCTTTTTCCCACTGCGCCGGGCAGACATCGCCGTGCTCTTCGTGGAACTGCAGCGCGTCGACCATACGCAGCATTTCGTCGATGTTACGACCCAGCGGCAGATCGTTTACGACCTGATGGCGAACAATACCGTTAGCGTCAATCAGGAAAGAGCCGCGCAGCGCAACGCCTTCGTCCGGATGTTCGATACCGTAAGCTTTCTGAATTTCACGCTTCACGTCAGCAACCATTGCGTATTTCACCGGGCCAATGCCGCCTTTATCGACAGGGGTGTTACGCCATGCGTTGTGGACGAACTCAGAGTCGAAAGAAACGCCGACCACTTCAACGCCGCGCTTCTGGAATTCTTCATAACGTTTATCGAAGGCGATCAGCTCAGACGGGCAAACAAAAGTGAAGTCCATCGGCCAGAAGAACAGAACGGTCGTTTTACCATTGGTGTGCTGTTTGAAGTTGAATTTGTCAACAATCTCACCGCTACCCAGTACCGCCGCAGCGGTGAAATCCGGGGCCTGACGAGTAACCAGTACCATAATAATTCTCCTGCAATATTAAGGGTTTTAGAACGCAACGCGGGCAGTATAGGGAGGGCGAAGCGACAAAACAATGCGGTCTTGACAATCAATGAGACAGCTTTTGCCTATCGATCGGGTCATTATAAATCGTAATGATGACCCCTTTATGACAGCGAACCATCTTTCTGCCAACGGCGGATCTGACGCACGCCCTCGCTATCAGGCCGTCACAGCGCTTTGCGGGCGGCCTGTGCCATCATACGCGGATAAAAATGCCAGAAGCGCTCTTCTAACGCGTCGTAGTGCGCGTCCAGATCGTA
Organism: Salmonella sp. SJTUF15591; assembly: GCF_043356435.1. Classification (NCBI taxonomy): domain Bacteria; kingdom Pseudomonadati; phylum Pseudomonadota; class Gammaproteobacteria; order Enterobacterales; family Enterobacteriaceae; genus Salmonella; species Salmonella sp. SJTUF15591. The sequence goes on from NZ_JBEUJO010000004.1 coordinate 158,414, forward strand.
CCAGGAATCACGCAAGGCATCCAGCCGGGGACGGCGATTCGCCATGCCATTCAGCACGTTTTGAATGAAATCCATATCGCGATACCGCTCTAACCATTTTTCTGACCAAAGATAATCATTCAGGTTGACAAAGCGCGGCGGGGAGTCGGGCAAAATCGTCGCGACCTGCGCATGGGCGTAGCCGACAAACGCCTGAAGTGGAAAATCAGGAGAGATTTGCGTCCAGTGGCGCGATAAAAAATGATCCCACATGACGTCCAGCGTAATGGGCGCCACGCGCCGCGTTTCATGGCGGAACCACTCTCGCGCCTCACGAACTTCCGGCAGGTTGTCGGTCATGACGTCAATACGCCGATGCATATAAATACCCTCTACCACGTCAGGAGGATAATGCGTTGCCGGGTTACCGCGGACAAAATCGGCCAGCAGATTACCGGAAAGCGAGCTGTCGGCAAGGTGCGCCAGATGCAGGTGAGCAAGAAAATTCATTATTGATTCTCTGTCCAAAAAGCGGGTAACGGTTGCAGCGGGAACGCCCCGGCACTAGACTACCCGCCTCTTATTTTAGTCTGAGTCAGAGTCATGCGCGTTACCGATTTTTCCTTTGAACTACCCGAATCCCTGATTGCCCACTACCCACAGCCGGAACGCAGTCGCTGCCGTTTGCTGTCATTAGAGGGGCCGACGGGCGCGCTGACGCACGGTACTTTCACCGATCTGCTCGATAAGCTCAACCCTGGCGATTTGCTGGTCTTCAATAATACCCGCGTGATCCCGGCGCGGCTCTTTGGCCGTAAAGCCAGCGGCGGCAAGATAGAAGTGCTGGTCGAACGTATGCTCGATGATAAACGCATCCTGGCGCATATTCGCGCTTCTAAAGCGCCAAAACCGGGCACGGAACTGCTGCTGGGCGACGACGAAAGTATCCACGCGACCATGACCGCGCGTCACGGCGCTCTGTTTGAAGTTGAGTTTAATGACCCGCGTCCGGTGCTGGATATTCTCAACGCCATCGGCCATATGCCGTTGCCGCCGTACATCGACCGTCCGGACGAGGACGCCGACCGCGAACTGTACCAGACGGTCTACAGTGAAAAACCGGGCGCCGTCGCCGCGCCGACCGCAGGGCTGCACTTTGATGAGCCGCTGCTGGCGGCGCTTCGTGAGAAAGGTGTCGAAATGGCGTTTGTTACGCTACACGTAGGCGCGGGCACTTTCCAGCCGGTGCGTGTCGACACAATCGAAGATCACATCATGCACTCCGAATATGCTGAGGTGCCGCAAGAGGTAGTCGACGCGGTGCTGGCGGCGAAAGCGCGCGGCAACCGGGTTATCGCCGTCGGCACGACCTCGGTACGCTCGCTGGAAAGCGCGGCGCAGGCGGCAAAAAGCGATTTGATAGAGCCGTTTTTCGGCGATACGCAAATCTTTATTTATCCAGGTTATCAATACAAAGTGATTGATGCGCTGATCACCAACTTCCATCTGCCGGAATCGACGTTGATTATGCTGGTTTCCGCATTTGCCGGTTATCAACACACCATGAATGCCTATAAGACTGCGGTAGAACAAAAATATCGCTTTTTTAGCTACGGGGATGCGATGTTTATCACGTACAATCCGCAGGCTATTTCTGAGCGTCCGTAAGAAGGCTATCTCACTTGCCATTTTGACGCCGGGCAGTGCTCACCATCCTCACGTACTGCGTGTACGCTCCGGTGGCTGTGCGCTGGTCGACCCCAAACTGGCTGCGCCGATGACGCCTTCGGGAATTTATTAGCTATGGAATCATTCCGTAGCGAGTCGTTAAACGTCGGACTGTTTTTCTGACGCAGGAGTGATAATGAAATTTGAGTTAGATACCACCGATGGTCGCGCGCGTCGCGGTCGTCTGGTGTTTGATCGTGGCGTAGTGGAAACGCCTGCCTTTATGCCTGTGGGTACTTACGGTACGGTAAAAGGCATGACGCCGGAAGAAGTGGAAGCGACCGGCGCGCAGATTATTCTCGGCAACACTTTCCACCTGTGGCTGCGCCCGGGTCAGGAAATCATGAAGCTGCATGGCGATCTGCACGATTTCATGCAGTGGAAAGGGCCGATTCTCACCGATTCCGGCGGCTTCCAGGTCTTCAGCCTCGGCGATATTCGTAAGATTACCGAGCAAGGCGTGCACTTCCGTAACCCGATCAACGGCGATCCGATTTTCCTCGATCCGGAAAAGTCGATGGAGATCCAGTACGATCTCGGTTCCGATATCGTGATGATCTTTGATGAATGTACGCCGTATCCGGCAGACTGGGACTATGCTAAACGCTCGATGGAGATGTCGTTGCGTTGGGCGAAGCGTAGCCGCGACCGTTTTGATAGCCTTGGCAATAAGAATGCGCTTTTTGGCATCATTCAGGGCAGCGTTTACGAAGATTTACGCGATATCTCGGTGAAAGGTCTGGTAGAGATTGGCTTTGATGGCTACGCTGTCGGCGGTTTGGCTGTCGGTGAGCCGAAAGCAGATATGCACCGTATTTTGGAGCACGTTTGCCCGCAGATCCCGGCTGACAAACCGCGTTACCTGATGGGCGTGGGTAAACCGGAAGATCTGGTGGAAGGGGTGCGTCGCGGTATTGATATGTTTGACTGTGTCATGCCAACGCGAAATGCCCGTAATGGTCATCTGTTTGTGACCGACGGCGTGGTGAAGATTCGTAATGCAAAGCATAAGAGCGACACCAGCCCGCTTGACGCCGAGTGCGATTGCTACACTTGTCGCAATTATTCACGCGCTTACTTGCATCATCTCGACCGTTGCAACGAAATATTAGGCGCGCGTCTCAATACCATTCATAACTTGCGTTACTACCAGCGTTTGATGGCGGGTTTACGCAAGGCTATTGAAGAGGGTAAATTAGAGAGCTTCGTAACCGAGTTTTACCAACGTCAGGGGCGACCCGTTCCACCTTTGAACGTTGATTAATTTTAATAATGAGGGAATTTGAATGAGCTTTTTTATTTCTGATGCGGTAGCGGCAACAGGTGCTCCGGCGCAGGGCAGCCCGATGTCTCTGATTTTAATGCTGGTGGTGTTTGGTCTGATTTTCTATTTCATGATCCTGCGCCCGCAGCAGAAGCGCACCAAAGAGCACAAAAAGCTGATGGACTCCATTGCGAAAGGTGATGAAGTTCTGACGAATGGCGGTCTGGTCGGTCGAGTGACCAAAGTAGCGGAAGCCGGCTACATTGCCATCGCGCTGAATGACACCACGGAAGTGGTTATCAAACGTGACTTCGTAGCTGCCGTTCTGCCGAAAGGCACCATGAAGGCGCTGTAATATTTCGTTTTCCCAAAGGGAACTGCCGTGTTAAACCGTTATCCTTTGTGGAAGTACATCATGCTGGTCGTCGTGATTATCGTCGGCCTGCTTTACGCACTTCCCAACCTGTATGGTGAGGATCCGGCTGTTCAAATCACTGGCGTGCGCGGCGTCGCCGCCAGTGAGCAAACGCTGATCCAGGTCCAGAAAACGTTACAAGAAGAAAAAATTCCCGCTAAGTCTGTGGCACTGGAAGAGGGCGCTATTCTTGCGCGCTTCGACACCACCGATACCCAGCTACGCGCCCGTGAAGCGCTGATGAGCGTGCTGGGGGATAAATATGTCGTGGCGCTTAACCTTGCGCCGGCTACGCCGCGCTGGTTGGCGGCTATTCACGCCGATCCGATGAAGCTCGGTCTTGATCTGCGCGGCGGCGTTCACTTCCTGATGGAAGTGGATATGGATACCGCGTTAGGTAAACTCCAGGAACAAAATATCGATAGCCTGCGCAGCGATCTGCGTGAAAAAGGCATTCCTTATACCACCGTTCGTAAAGAAAATAATTATGGGCTGAGCATCACGTTCCGTGACAGCAAAGCGCGTGATGAGGCGATCGCCTATCTGACGCCGCGTCATCGTGACCTGGTGATTTCCAGCCAGAGCGGCAATCAACTTCGCGCGGTAATGACCGATGCGCGCCTGAGCGAAGCGCGTGAATACGCCGTTCAGCAGAACATTAATATTCTGCGTAACCGTGTTAACCAACTGGGCGTCGCGGAGCCTGTCGTACAACGCCAGGGCGCAGACCGTATTGTGGTTGAGCTGCCGGGTATCCAGGATACCGCTCGCGCGAAAGAAATTCTCGGCGCGACCGCGACGCTGGAATTCCGTCTGGTGAATACCAACGTTGACCAGGCCGCCGCTGCTGCCGGGCGCGTACCGGGCGATTCCGAAGTGAAACAGACCCGCGAAGGTCAGCCGGTGGTATTGTACAAACGCGTGATCCTCACCGGCGACCATATCACCGACTCGACGTCCAGCCAGGATGAATATAACCAACCGCAGGTTAACATCTCGCTGGATAGCGCAGGCGGCAATATCATGTCTAACTTCACTAAGGACAATATCGGCAAACCGATGGCGACCCTGTTTGTGGAGTATAAAGACAGCGGTAAGAAAGACGCTAACGGTCGCGCCGTACTGGTGAAACAGGAAGAGGTGATTAACATTGCCAACATCCAGTCTCGGCTGGGTAACAGCTTCCGTATTACCGGTATCAGCAACCCGAACGAAGCGCGTCAGCTCTCGTTGTTGCTGCGTGCGGGTGCCCTGATTGCGCCGATTCAGATCGTTGAAGAGCGCACCATTGGCCCGACTCTGGGTATGCAAAATATTAAGCAGGGCCTGGAAGCCTGTCTGGCCGGTCTGGTGGTCTCCATCCTGTTCATGATCTTCTTCTATAAGAAGTTTGGTCTGATTGCGACCAGCGCGTTAGTGGCTAACCTGGTGTTGATTGTCGGTATCATGTCGCTGTTGCCGGGGGCAACGCTCAGTATGCCGGGGATTGCGGGTATCGTGTTAACCCTTGCGGTGGCGGTCGACGCCAACGTTCTGATTAACGAACGTATCAAAGAAGAGTTGAGTAATGGCCGCACGGTACAGCAGGCGATAAACGAAGGCTATGCCGGCGCCTTCAGTTCCATCTTCGATGCGAACATCACGACGCTGATTAAAGTCATCATTCTGTATGCTGTCGGTACCGGGGCAATTAAAGGGTTCGCGATTACGACCGGTATCGGTGTGGCGACGTCGATGTTTACCGCGATTATCGGTACGCGTGCTATCGTAAACCTGCTATATGGCGGCAAGCGCGTCACTAAGCTGTCAATCTGAGGAGTGCGATGTGGCACAGGAATACACTGTTGAACAACTAAACCACGGCCGTAAAGTCTATGACTTTATGCGCTGGGACTTCTGGGCATTCGGCATCTCCGGGCTGTTGCTGATCGCGGCCATTGTCATTATGGGCGTACGCGGGTTTAACTGGGGGCTGGATTTCACCGGTGGCACGGTAATTGAAATCACGCTGGAAAAACCGGCTGAAATGGACGTGATGCGCGAAGCGCTGCAAAAAGCGGGCTATGAAGAGCCGCAGTTGCAGAACTTTGGCAGCAGTCACGACATTATGGTGCGTATGCCGCCAACCGAAGGTGAAACCGGCGGTCAGGTACTGGGTAGCAAAGTGGTGACGATCATTAATGAAGCCACCAACCAGAACGCGGCCGTGAAGCGTATTGAATTCGTGGGGCCAAGCGTGGGCGCCGATCTGGCGCAAACCGGCGCCATGGCGCTGCTGGTGGCGTTGATCTCTATCCTCGTTTATGTCGGTTTCCGCTTTGAGTGGCGACTGGCGGCAGGGGTGGTCATCGCGCTGGCGCACGACGTGATCATTACGCTGGGGATACTGTCGCTTTTCCATATCGAGATTGACCTGACCATTGTGGCATCGTTGATGTCGGTGATCGGTTACTCGCTGAACGACAGTATTGTGGTCTCCGACCGTATTCGTGAAAACTTCCGCAAAATCCGTCGCGGGACGCCTTACGAAATCTTTAACGTGTCGCTGACCCAGACGCTACACCGTACGTTGATTACCTCCGGTACGACGTTAGTGGTAATTCTGATGCTGTACCTCTTCGGCGGTCCGGTACTGGAAGGCTTCTCGCTGACGATGCTGATCGGTGTCTCTATTGGTACGGCATCTTCTATCTATGTCGCATCGGCGCTGGCGCTGAAACTCGGTATGAAGCGCGAGCATATGCTGCAGCAGAAAGTCGAAAAAGAAGGGGCGGATCAGCCGTCCATTCTGCCGTAAACACGTATTTAAGTGTTATCTGAATCCCGGTCATGCGATCGGGATTTTTTTTATGTACCATGACGATAAACATTACTGACAGTATGCTGTCAGGAGCCCTGCCATACACTCCTCATGAATTTACCCACACTCGCAGGAGGATGTATGAAAAACTTGATTAACTGGTTTGAAATTCCAGTTACTGATATGGCGCGTGCAATCGCCTTTTATGAGCAAGTGATGCAGATATCGTTACGTCGGGAAACCATGGATGGGGCGGACCTGGCCGTATTCCCGTATGCTGAACCCGGACCCGGCGGAGCGCTGATAAAGCAGGATGATGTCGCTCCAGTTGCGCAGGGAGTCGTTATTTATCTGCATACCGCCGATTTGTTAGCCTCGATTGAACGTGTCGTCCTTGCTGGTGGTAAGTGTGTTCTGGAACCCATGGTTCCCGGAGATGACATTGGAACCATCGCGTTGTTTATTGACAGCGAAGGTAACCGAATAGGTTTACATCAACCTGCGTGATATTTGCTAAATGTAGAGAGTCAATATGACCAGACGCGCTGACCGTTTGTTTCAGATCGTGCAAATTTTGCGGGGTAGACGACTGACGACGGCAGCGCTGTTGGCACAGCGGCTTGCGGTTTCTGAACGGACAATTTATCGCGATATTCGCGATCTGTCGTTATCCGGTGTGCCTGTCGAAGGTGAAGCGGGGAGCGGATACCGTTTAATGGCGGGTTTTGATCTGCCGCCCTTGATGCTTACCCATCGTGAATCGGAAGCACTGATGGTGGCTATACGGTTATTGAAAACCTGGGGCGGCGATTCGCTATCGCGCGAGCTTGAATCCGCCCAGGAAAAAGTGTTGGCTATTTTACCGGAAGAGAGCCGTCGTAAAGCGGAGCAGACACGGATTTACGCTCCGGATTTGGGTACATCTCCACATTCGCGCAGCGCGTTTGATCTTATCCATCAGGCCGTTTCGGCGCAGCAGGTGTTGGCGCTACATTATCGTGATGAAGCGGGGCATCTCTCTTCGCGGGATATACAACCGCTGGGATTGTTTTTCTGGGGAGAGCACTGGCTACTGGTTGCCTGGTGTGAGAGACGGGAAGACTATCGGTGTTTTCGCCTCGATCGCTGTTTACAAATTACTCCGCTTAACCGGCGATTTCGTGAAACAATCGACCGTTCTTTGCGTGATTTTTTGCGAAAAGTCGAGCACGAAAAAATGCCGTAAGATGTGATAGCGATACTCCAACGCTTGTAAAACGGGTTGATTGGTCATCAGTTTGCCTGAAATGGCCTTCCTTACCTGGATATATAAGTTGCACAGAATCATTGCTAAAAGCCCGGCTTCGCGGGAAACTGCGCATAACTCTTTGTATTATTCAGGTACCTGTTAATTATGGCTATCATCCCCAAAAACTATGCGCGCCTGGAAAGCGGCTATCGTGAAAAAGCGCTGAAGCTGTTTCCGTGGGTATGCGGACGTTGTTCCCGTGAGTTTGTGTATTCAAATCTGCGTGAGCTGACGGTGCATCATATCGATCATGACCACACCAATAATCCGGAAGACGGCAGCAACTGGGAGCTATTGTGCCTCTACTGCCACGATCATGAGCATTCTAAATATACCGAAGCCGATCAGTACGGTTCGACGGTCATTGCCGGGGAAGATGCGCAAAAAGATGTCGGCGAGGCGACTTATAACCCGTTTGCCGATCTGAAAGCGATGATGAACAAAAAGAAATAAGCAGGCTGCTGACAAAGCTGTTGGTGCTGTTGAATGTTAGGTTACGCTTCGCTCCACCCAACGGAATCCGCAATATAAATGAATTATTGGTTTTCGTAGGTCGGATGCAATCCGACATTTTTTCAGCCCCGGAGTTTGTCGCCAGCCCCAAACGTCCTGTAACGCATACATTGTCACTGGAATCCCGATCGCAAGGTTGGGATTTTTTTGTTTTTAAGTCCTGCCGATACTGGCGAGCAGAGTAGAATCAGCGGTAAGCCGGGGCAACCCGGTGAGGCGCAATGTTGCGGGGGCTTGATCCCCGGTGGCCTTGTCGCTGGAAAGAGAAAACCCCCGCACGTTGTTCGGTATTCACCGGCAACATTACGGGGGCTAACTTGACCCTAGACAAGTTGAGGATAGCCGCGAACCGTTGCCATTGCAACAAAGGCGGCAATATGACGCTCACAGAGTTGAGCATTACTATCTGGCATGATCTGGCGGCACCAACGCTGGTCGGGATTGCGACAGGTCTGTTTTTAGGCTGGTGGCATCGCCGGAAGTAATGTGAAGTGGGCGCGACTCGCCGCCGCATGGCAGCATGCGCCCGAAACGGGCCAGAGGGCGACCTCTGGCCTTTTTTGCAGGTTTAGAAGTTGTAACCCACGACCAGGTAGCCGCCCCAGCCGGTAGATTTCGCGCTGAAATCGCCGTCGCCCCAGTTCAGTTTTGCGCCATTCTGCCACTGTCCGCCGTTATGGAAGTAACGCGCAACGACCGAGTAGTGCCAGTGATCGTAGTTCAGCGCCAGGATATGGCTGGAAGCGATGGAATTGCTGGTACGGTTCGGATCGTCGCCTAAATCAGATCCCCAGTCAAAGTTGGTAAAGCCGATATAGCTCAGTTTACCGCCCCACAGATCGGTGATGGGGACGAAGTATTTCACTTTGAAACGGTAGCCGTCCCATTCGTTTTCATTGGAAGCACCGTAGTTTTGCCACTGATATTTCGCATACACGTTCAGCGACAGGCCCATCGGCAGGCCGGTGTCGATATCGGTCCCCAGACCCATATACCACGTGCTCTGGCGGCTGGCTTTGTTATCGCCCATATCGTAGATGTAGTTGTTGGCGAAATACCACTCTTTAAACGGGCCGAAGCTCAGGTCTGCGCCGGTCAGCTTATCAATCGAGAAACGCGGTTCGATTTCCATGAACAGCGGAGAACCGTCGGACCAGATACCTTTATCGTTGCCGTTACCCCAATCAAAGGTTTTGGGAATATCGATATAGCCGTAGAAATCAAACCAGTCTTTTTTGGCAAATGCTTCATATTCCAGATAGACGTCGTTGTTCAGCTTCGGCGAGAAGCGGGTATGGTAGCTGCCTACTACGTTTACACTCTGGTGCCACCAGTCGGACAAATACTGCGGCTGATCATTTTCTGCTGCGTTAGCAGTAAAAGATGAGGTGAGCGCCAGCGCTGCGCTGACTGCGAGTAAAGTTTTTTTCATATGTATGCCACTGTTTGAAATCCCTTGCGGGAGTGAAAAGAACGCAATTTGCGTTTCTAAATATTTCGTGTTTCTGCGGAGCCTATTATAAAAATCATTGCTCACAAAAATATGTCTTGTTTCACATATCTATCATTTACGTAATCGATTGCGTTCACGTTTGCGCACTTTAGGCGAGGCGACAGTACTATCTTTCATGAATATTACCAATCCATGTCATAAATGACGGAAATGTCAGTAGGGCAACAAAAGTCGTGCGGGGGATGTTGCGGAACGCACAAAACGCTCCGCCAGAACGTTTATTGATTAACAGGCTGAATATCATGGATGCGAATGAAGCCTAACTGCGCCGGTGTGATCCCCTTCAACGGTAACGAAATATTGACATCACTGGGCGCCAGCAAACTGGCAGGGGCATTTACCAGAAGGCTCTGTGCATTCACCTCCTGATAGTTCTCCGTAGTGCCCTGAATTTGCCCGTACTCTACGGTAGCGCTGAATGCCGGCAGCGGATCGCGGGACTCGCCCTGAATGCGTAACGTTGCGTGAGCGCCGTCTGCGACAGGCGTAATTTCCAGCAATGTCATACGTAGCGTACCGATCTGACTCTCCAGCCGGGCAGGCGTATTGGCGCCAGGCAACAAATAGACGCCGCGGGTTGACTCCGCATTCAGCTTATTTTGTTGGGTAATTTTTACCGTTTCCTGATTCAGTTGGGTCATCTCTTTATTCAGGGTGCTAATGCTTTGATGCATCTGGCGAACTTCGCTCTGCGGCGCGCAGGCGGTCAGGCTCAAGAGACTTCCCACCAGGAGAATTCTTAGGTAACGTCTTGTCATGTCGATCATTTCCTTCGTGGTCCGATAGCGTAATGGTAGTGCGCTATACGCACAAAGGCACCGATCCTTTATCTCAAAAGCGCTCCGCCTTTGTTGTCGCGCCAGTTCAGGGTAAAATAGTGTTTTCTAAATCATCTGGTCAGGACGCCGTATGCATTGCCCATTTTGTTTCGCCGTAGATACCAAAGTCATTGACTCTCGTCTTGTAGGCGAGGGCTCGTCCGTGCGCCGCCGTCGGCAGTGTCTGGTGTGTAATGAACGCTTTACGACCTTTGAAGTGGCTGAACTGGTCATGCCGCGCGTGATAAAAAGCAACGATGTGCGCGAACCCTTTAATGAGGATAAGCTGCGTAGCGGCATGTTGAGAGCGCTGGAAAAAAGACCCGTCAGCGCAGATGATGTTGAAATGGCATTGAACCATATTAAGTCACAATTACGAGCCACTGGGGAGCGTGAAGTTCCCAGCAAGATGATTGGCAACCTGGTCATGGAGCAGCTGAAAAAACTCGATAAAGTCGCGTATATTCGCTTTGCCTCCGTCTATCGCAGTTTCGAAGATATCAAAGACTTTGGCGAAGAAATCGCTCGCCTACAGGACTAAGCCATGCAGGATGAGTTTTACATGGCGCGAGCGCTAAAACTGGCGCAGCGTGGACGTTTCACCACTCACCCGAACCCTAATGTCGGCTGTGTCATTGTTAACAATGGCGACATCGTCGGCGAAGGTTATCACCATCGCGCCGGAGAGCCGCACGCCGAGGTTCATGCGCTGCGGATGGCGGGCGCAAAAGCCAAAGGCGCAACCGCCTATGTCACGCTTGAACCCTGTAGCCATCATGGGCGAACGCCGCCATGTTGCGATGCGCTGATTGCGGCCGGCGTCGCGCGCGTGGTCGCCGCGATGCAGGACCCGAACCCACAGGTCGCCGGGCGCGGACTGTATCGTCTGCAACAGGCGGGTATTGCGGTCAGCCACGGGTTAATGATGAGTGAAGCGGAGGCGCTCAATAAAGGCTTCCTCAAACGGATGCGTACCGGATTCCCTTATCTTCAGCTTAAACTGGGCGCCTCCGTGGATGGACGGACGGCGATGGCCAGCGGCGAAAGCCGGTGGATCACCTCGCCGCAGGCCCGGCGCGACGTTCAGCGCTTGCGTGCGCAAAGCCACGCTATTTTAACCAGTAGCGCGACGGTATTGGCTGACGATCCGGCCTTGACGGTGCGTTGGACAGAGTTAGACGCTTCTACGCAGGCGTCTTACCCGCAGGAAAATCTGCGCCAGCCGGTGCGAATTGTTATCGACAGCCAAAACCGGGTAACGCCTGCGCATCGTATTGTGCAGCAGCCTGGCGAAACGTGGATTGCGCGTACCCAGGAAGATAGCCGCACGTGGCCCGATTCGGTTCGTACTATCAGCGTGCCGGCGCACAACGGACATTTGGATCTGGTTGTGCTGATGATGCAGTTAGGCAGGCAGCAGATTAATAGCATATGGGTTGAAGCCGGACCGGGACTGGCGGGCGCGTTGCTGCAAGCCGGGCTGGTGGATGAACTGATTGTCTATGTCGCGCCTAAATTGTTGGGAACCCAGGCGCGGGGATTATGCGAATTGCCGGGGCTTGAGAAGCTCGCCGACGCACCGCAATTTACCTTCAGCGAAATACGACATGTCGGCCCGGATGTTTGCCTGCATATGGTGAGCGCATGAGTTCTCCCGTCGAAAGGGGAGCAGCGCTCAAATTATTATGATAAAATCCGCCCCCCTGCGGGGCCAAATGAACCCTGGAAGAGAGAATATGAACATTATTAAAGCTAACGTTGCAGCCCCTGACGCTCGCGTCGCCATCACTATTGCGCGTTTCAATCAGTTTATCAACGACAGCCTGCTGGATGGCGCGGTTGATGCCCTGACGCGTATTGGTCAGGTAAAAGATGATAATATTACCGTAGTGTGGGTGCCTGGCGCCTATGAACTGCCGCTGGCGACCGAAGCGCTGGCGAAAAGCGGTAAATATGACGCCGTGGTTGCGCTGGGAACCGTGATTCGCGGGGGGACTGCGCACTTTGAATATGTGGCAGGCGGCGCCAGCAATGGCCTGGCAAGCGTTGCCCAGGACAGTGGCGTGCCGGTAGCCTTTGGTGTTCTGACCACCGAGAGTATTGAACAAGCCATCGAACGTGCTGGTACAAAAGCCGGTAATAAAGGCGCAGAAGCTGCGCTGACCGCGCTTGAAATGATTAATGTATTGAAAGCCATTAAGGCCTGATTTTTTGTAAGGGGAATTCCGTGAAACCTGCTGCTCGTCGCCGCGCCCGTGAGTGTGCCGTCCAGGCGCTTTACTCCTGGCAGTTGTCCCAGAACGACATCGCTGATGTTGAATACCAGTTCCTGGCGGAACAGGACGTAAAAGACGTCGACGTTCTCTATTTCCGTGAACTGCTATCCGGGGTGGCGACTAACAGCGCGTACCTGGATGGTTTAATGAAACCGTATCTGTCCCGCCTGCTTGAAGAGCTGGGACAGGTTGAAAAAGCCGTGCTGCGTATTGCGTTGTTTGAGCTGTCAAAACGCAGCGATGTGCCTTATAAAGTGGCCATCAACGAAGCGATTGAACTGGCGAAAACCTTTGGCGCTGAAGACAGCCACAAATTCGTCAACGGCGTACTGGATAAAGCAGCTCCGGTGATTCGTCCTAACAAAAAGTGATTCACAGGCCGGAAAGATAGCGGGCGATCGATACCCGCCGTCTCCGGCCTTTTCTTTTTTTCTGCTGAGGCATAACGTATGGCATGTGGCGAGTTTTCCCTGATTGCCCGTTATTTTGACCGTGTAAGAAGCTCTCGTCTTGATGTTGAAACCGGTATTGGCGACGATTGCGCGCTCCTGAATATTCCTGAAAAGCAGACCCTGGCGATCAGTACCGATACGCTGGTGGCGGGCAACCACTTCCTCCCCAATATCGATCCTGCCGATCTGGCTTATAAAGCGTTGGCGGTGAATTTAAGCGATCTGGCCGCGATGGGGGCCGACCCGGCCTGGTTAACGCTGGCGTTAACGTTGCCGGAAGTGGATGAGCCGTGGCTGGAGGCTTTTAGCGACAGTCTGTTTGCGCTATTGAATTACTACGATATGCAGCTCATTGGCGGCGACACCACGCGTGGACCGCTGTCGATGACGCTGGGTATCCACGGTTATATCCCGGCAGGGCGCGCGCTCAAGCGATCTGGCGCGAAGCCGGGCGACTGGATTTATATCACCGGTACGCCGGGCGACAGCGCTGCCGGGCTGGCGGTTTTGCAAAACCGGCTACAGGTGTCGGAGGAGACAGACGCTCACTATTTAATTCAACGGCATTTACGCCCGACGCCGCGTATTTTACACGGCCAGGCGCTGCGTGATATCGCCAGCGCGGCTATCGATCTTTCCGATGGTTTGATTTCCGATCTGGGGCATATCGTCAAGGCCAGCGGCTGTGGGGCAAGAGTAGATGTTGATGCGCTGCCAAAATCCGATGCGATGATGCGCCATGTTGATGACGGGCAGGCGCTGCGTTGGGCGCTTTCCGGCGGCGAAGACTATGAGCTGTGCTTTACGGTGCCGGAACTGAATCGTGGCGCGCTGGATGTCGCCATTGGTCAACTGGGTGTTCCCTTTACCTGCATAGGTCAAATGAGCGCAGATATTGAAGGGCTGAATTTTGTACGTGACGGAATGCCTGTCACCTTTGACTGGAAAGGATATGACCATTTTGCCACGCCATAAAGATGTTGCGAAAAGCCGCCTGAATTTGCGCAATCCGTGGCACCTGCTCGCTACCGGCTTTGGCAGCGGGCTGAGCCCCGTGGTGCCGGGCACGATGGGCTCGCTGGCGGCGATCCCCTTCTGGTATCTGATGACGTTTCTGCCGTGGCAGCTTTATTCGCTGGTCGTGATGTTTGGGATCTGCATTGGCGTTTATCTTTGCCATCAGACGGCGAAAGATATGGGCGTACACGACCACGGCAGTATTGTCTGGGATGAATTTATCGGTATGTGGATAACGCTGATGGCGTTGCCGACGACGGACTGGCAGTGGGTGGCTGCCGGGTTCGTTATTTTCCGCATTCTGGATATGTGGAAACCCTGGCCGATCCGTTGGTTTGATCGCAACGTGCACGGCGGCATGGGGATTATGATCGATGATATCGTCGCCGGGGTGATATCCGCCGGCATACTGTATTTTATCGGTCATCACTGGCCGCTCGGTATTATTTAAAGGGTTTGCCGGATGGCGGCGTAAACGCCTTATCCGGCCTATCCCCGAACAATATGTCGATTTCGCAGGCCCGATAAGCGCCGCGCCATCGGGCAATGGCAGATTATTTAAATCCCACCACCGGATGTTGTTTGTACGGCGTTTCGAGTTCAGCAATCTGCTCCGGTTTGAGCGTTAAATCAACGGCATTCAGCAACTCATCTAACTGCTCTTCACGCGAAGTGCCGATAATCGGCGCGGCGACGCCTCGTTTACTGAGTAGCCAGGCCAGCGCAACCTGCGCTCGCGTTGCGCCAAGCGCCTCGCTGACGCCAGCCAGCCGTTCCGCTATTTGCGCATCATTTTTATCGCTTTCAGCGTATAAATTTTTGCCCACGTCATCCGAGACCAGCCGGGCCGTGGTTTCTCCCCAGGGGCGAGTTAAGCGCCCGCGCGCCAGCGGACTCCACGGAATCACGGCGACGCCTTCCTGCCAGCACAGCGGTAGCATCTCTCGCTCTTCCTCGCGGTAGATCAGGTTATAGTGATCCTGCATGGTGACAAACGGCGCCCAGCCGTGTTGTTTTTGTAGCGCCAGCGCCTGGGCAAATTGTGAGGCGTGCATTGAGGAAGCGCCGATATAGCGGGCTTTACCCGTCTTCACCACGTCGTTTAGCGCTTCCAGAGTTTCTTCTATCGGCGTGGTGTAATCCCAGCGGTGGATTTGCAGGATATCGACATACTCCATTCCCAGACGGGTGAGGCTATCGTCAATAGAGCGCAGGATTTGCGCGCGGGACAATCCTTCCGGCAGATCGCCGACGCGATGGAAGACTTTCGTCGCTACCACCACCTCGTCGCGCCGGGCGAAATCACGCAGCGCGCGACCGACAATCTCTTCGCTGCTGCCGTCGGAGTAGCTGTTGGCGGTATCAAAAAAGTTAATGCCGCCCTCCAGGGCGCGCTTGATGATGGGACGGCTGCTCTCTTCGGGAAGCGTCCAGGCGTGATTGCCGCGACTCGGCTCGCCGAATGTCATGCAGCCCAGACAAAGGCGGGACACCCGAAGATCTGTATTTCCTAACGTGTTGTATTGCATGACTCCGCTCCTGTTATACCCGTCACTCTTCAAGCATAGCAGGAGCAAAGAGGGGATTATGCCAGCCAGGCCTTGATTTTGGCTTCAATGCCTGCGGCGTCGAGCCCTAGTTCCGCGCGGGCTTCTTCCTGCGTTCCTTGCGGGATAAAGAAATCCGGAAGACCGATATTCAGCACAGGTACAGGTTTACGATGGGCCATTAGCACTTCGTTTACGCCGCTGCCAGCGCCGCCCATAATGGCGTTTTCTTCCAGCGTCACCAGCGCGTCATGCTGCGCGGCCATCTCCAGAATTAACGTGTCGTCCAGCGGTTTAACAAAGCGCATGTCGACCAGCGTGGCGTTCAGCGCTTCGGCGACTTTCGCCGCCTCAGGCATTAAGGTGCCAAAGTTCAGAATCGCCAGTTTTTCGCCATGACGCTTCACAAGGCCTTTACCAATAGGCAGTTTTTCCAGCGGGGTTAGCGCCACGCCCTGCGCATTACCGCGTGGATAACGTACTGCCGTCGGGCCGTCGTTATAGTGATACCCGGTAAATAACATCTGGCGACATTCGTTTTCGTCGCTTGGCGTCATGATCACCATATCCGGGATGCAGCGCAGATAGGAGAGATCGAACGCGCCCTGGTGCGTTTGTCCATCCGCGCCAACGATACCGGCGCGATCGATGGCGAACATGACCGGCAGTTTCTGGATAGCGACGTCATGGATAACCTGATCGTAGGCGCGTTGCAGGAAAGTAGAGTAGATCGCCACGACGGGCTTATAGCCGCCAATCGCCAGGCCTGCGGCGAAGGTGACGGCATGCTGCTCGGCGATGGCGACGTCAAAATAGCGATCCGGGAATTTACGTGAAAATTCCACCATGCCGGAACCTTCGCGCATTGCTGGGGTGATCGCCATCAGCTTGCTGTCTTTGGCGGCGGTTTCACACAGCCAGTCACCGAAGATTTTTGAATAACCTGGCAGACCGCCGCTGCTTTTCGGCAAACATCCGCTGGAAGGATCAAATTTAGGCACCGCATGGAAAGTGATCGGATCTTTTTCCGCGGGCTCATAGCCGCGGCCTTTCTTGGTCATGATATGCAGGAACTGCGGGCCTTTCAGGTCGCGCATGTTCTTCAATGTGCTGATAAGCCCCATGACATCGTGACCATCGACCGGCCCGATGTAGTTAAAGCCCAGCTCTTCGAACAGTGTGCCCGGCACAACCATGCCTTTAATATGTTCTTCGGTACGCTTGAGCAGTTCTTTAATTGGCGGTACGCCGGAGAAGACCTTTTTTCCGCCTTCGCGCAGAGAAGAGTAAAGCTTACCGGAAAGTAGCTGCGCCAGATGGTTGTTGAGCGCGCCGACGTTTTCCGAAATCGACATTTCATTGTCGTTCAGAATGACCAGCATGTCGGGCCGGATATCGCCTGCGTGATTCATTGCTTCAAACGCCATACCGGCGGTGATGGCGCCGTCGCCGATCACACAGACGGTGCGGCGATCTTTGCCTTCTTTCTCCGCCGCCACGGCAATGCCGATACCGGCGCTGATGGAAGTGGAGGAATGCCCAACGCTCAGCACATCGTATTCGCTTTCTCCGCGCCACGGGAACGGGTGCAGACCGCCTTTCTGACGAATGGTGCCGATTTTGTCGCGACGACCGGTAAGGATTTTATGTGGATAAGCCTGGTGTCCAACATCCCAGATTAGCTGGTCAAACGGGGTGTTGTAGACATAATGCAGCGCCACGGTAAGTTCTACCGTGCCCAGCCCGGAAGCGAAGTGCCCGCTGGAACGGCTTACGCTGTCGAGTAAGTAGCGGCGTAGCTCGTCGCAGAGTTTCGGCAGAATCTCTTTCGGTAACAGTCGTAACTCCTGGGTGGAGTCGACCAATGCCAGGGTAGGGTATTTGGCTATATCAAAACTCATCGCAAGCTCATTGGATATGGGGTTTATTTATCACGCTGGATTATGTAGTTCGCTAGCGCTTCCAGTGCCGAGGTGTCCAGTGATTGCGCGGCCAGCTGATGTAACGACTGACGGGCGTCCTCTATCAGGTCCCGGGCTTTATTCCGGGCTTGCTCAAGACCCAGAAGTGCAGGGTAGGTACTTTTGCCAAGCTGCTGGTCTGCGCCCTGACGTTTACCTAACGTTGCAGTATCGCCCACCACATCCAGAATGTCATCCTGAACCTGGAAGGCAAGGCCGATACTCTCTGCATAGTGGTCAAGTATCGGCAGAGTATTCCGTCCTTTATCGCCCGCGCTCAACGCGCCAAGTCTAACGGCGGCGCGAATGAGCGCGCCGGTCTTATGGCGATGAATGCGTTCCAGCGCGTCCAGAGTGATCCGCTGGCCTTCTGCCGCCAGATCCAATGCCTGACCGCCGCACATACCGGCGATGCCGCTGGCGTTCGCCAGTTCGGCGATCATCGCGATACGATCGCGATCGGCGACTTCCGGCATCGGCGCGTCGCTGATAATGGCAAACGCCAGCGTCTGCAACGCGTCTCCCGCCAGGATTGCGTTGGCTTCGCCAAATTTAATATGGCAAGTCGGCAGGCCGCGACGCAAATCGTCATCGTCCATTGCTGGCAGGTCGTCATGGATCAGCGAATAGGCATGAATGCATTCGACCGCCGCAGCTGGCGCATCCAGCGTTGCCGTACTGACGCCAAACATTTGACCGGTGGCGTAAACCAGAAATGGCCGCAGGCGTTTACCGCCTAATAATGCGCCATACTGCATGGCTTCGACCACGGGAGTGTTCTGAAAGGGCAGTGGCGCGATAAAACGGCTCAGCGCCTGATTCGCTTGCGTTACGCAAGCCTGTAGCTGCTGCGTAAAGTCCATTTACTCATTATCCGCGATAAAAGGCTCAGGTGAAGCCTCTTCATTATCAGACAGCAAAATTTGCACGCGCTGTTCCGCCTGCTGCAGTTTTGCCTGCCCCTGACGCGCCAGCTGTACGCCGCGCTCGAATTCATTCAGCGCGTCTTCCAGCGGCAAATCGCCGCTTTCCAGGCGGGTAACAATATGTTCCAGCTCGCTCAGCGCAGTTTCAAAGCTGGCGGGCGCCTCATTTTTCTTCGGCATGATGACTGTTTGACTCTCTGTAATGGCAGCACAAGTCTATGGTAACGGACTCACACTGATAAGCAAATAACGCGCAATGGTAAGGGGAAATGCGCAAGATGTCCGTGATAGTGATATACTTCCGCGCCTGGATGCAGCCGTAGGTATGGGCTGCTGTACTATTTCTCCACGACAAGCCTTAGATAGCTTGCTAAAGAACCATTGCCGCCATGAAGTTTATCATTAAATTGTTCCCGGAAATCACTATCAAAAGCCAATCTGTGCGTTTGCGCTTTATAAAAATTTTAACCGGGAACATCCGTAACGTTTTAAAGCACTACGATGAGACCCTCGCGGTTGTCCGTCACTGGGATAACATTGAAGTTCGCGCCAAAGATGAAAACCAGCGTCTGGCGATTCGCGACGCGCTGACCCGCATTCCGGGGATTCACCATATTCTTGAAGTCGAAGATGTGCCGTTCACCGATATGCACGACATTTTCGAGAAAGCGTTGGCGCAGTATCGCGAGCAGCTTGAAGGCAAAACCTTCTGCGTGCGCGTAAAACGTCGCGGTAAGCATGAGTTTAGCTCCATTGAGGTGGAGCGCTATGTTGGCGGCGGATTAAATCAGCATATTGAATCGGCGCGCGTGAAGCTCACTAACCCGGATGTGACGGTGCATCTGGAAGTGGAAGATGATCGCCTGCTGCTGATCAAAGGGCGTTATGAAGGTATTGGCGGTTTCCCGATTGGCACCCAGGAAGATGTGCTGTCTCTGATCTCCGGTGGTTTTGACTCCGGCGTCTCCAGCTATATGCTGATGCGTCGCGGCTGCCGCGTACACTACTGCTTCTTTAACCTTGGCGGCGCGGCGCATGAAATCGGCGTTCGCCAGGTGGCGCATTACCTGTGGAACCGCTTTGGCAGCTCCCATCGCGTGCGTTTTGTGGCGATTAACTTCGAACCGGTGGTCGGCGAGATTCTGGAGAAAGTTGACGACGGCCAGATGGGCGTGGTGCTCAAACGTATGATGGTACGCGCGGCGTCGAAAGTGGCGGAACGTTACGGCGTACAGGCGCTGGTGACCGGCGAAGCGCTGGGCCAGGTGTCCAGCCAGACGCTAACCAACTTGCGCTTGATCGATAACGTGTCTGACACGCTGATCCTGCGCCCGCTGATCTCTTACGATAAAGAGCACATTATCAACCTGGCGCGCCAGATTGGTACGGAAGATTTTGCCCGTACGATGCCGGAATACTGTGGCGTGATTTCAAAAAGTCCGACGGTGAAAGCCATTAAAGCGAAAATTGAAGCCGAAGAAGAAAATTTCGACTTCAGTATTCTCGATAAGGTGGTAGAAGAAGCGAGCAACGTCGATATTCGTGAAATCGCCCAGCAGACCCAGCAGGAGGTGGTGGAAGTAGAAACCGTGAGCGGTTTTGGCGCCAACGATGTGATTCTGGATATCCGTTCTGTGGATGAGCAGGATGACAAGCCGCTGAAAGTGGAAGGTGTGGACGTCGTTTCGCTGCCTTTCTACAAGCTGAGCACTAAATTTGGCGACCTCGATCAGAGCAAAACCTGGCTGCTGTGGTGCGAACGCGGGGTAATGAGCCGCCTGCAGGCGCTCTATCTGCGCGAGCAGGGCTTTGAAAACGTGAAAGTGTATCGTCCGTAATTCCTTTGCCGGGTGGCGGCTATGTCCTACCCGGCCTACTGTTTTATTTCTGCCCCAACCGTTTTGCAATGCGCTCCAGCTTCATCATCAGCAGCAGCGTCATGGCCACCAGCACAATGGTCAGCGCCGCGCCGTCGGCGATATTTCCACGGTCGGTCAGGCTAAAGATAGCCACTGGCAGCGTCGTCCAGCCCGGCGGATAAATCATCATCGTCGCGCCCAACTCCCCCATGGAGAGCGATAAACTCAGCGCCAGCGCTGACATCATCCACGGCATCAATAACGGCAACGTCACGTGACGCAGACGATACCAGGGCGATGCCCCCAGACTCGACGCGACGTTTTCAATATCGGCGGAAATTCGCGCCAGTCCGGTCGACACGTTACTGAAGGTAAAGGCGGAAATCAGCACAAAGTGCGCTGTCAGCACAATCCATAGGGTGCCGTTCATTTGCAATGGCCCCTGGCTGAAAGCAACCAGAATGCCCAGGCCCACGGACACTGACGGAATCGCACTCGGCAGATAGAACACCATACTTAACCATTTCTGCGTTTTCACCCCATATTGACGCAGCGCCAGCGCCGCCCAAACGCCGCAAAGCAGCGCAAACAGGCTGGCGCAAAAGCCAATCGTGAGGCTGGCAAGTAGGGCATCCCATGCCGCACCGTGCAGAGCGTTAACAAAGTGGTTCAGCGTGAAGCCACTCGGCAGAATACCGTTCCACTGCTGGCTAAGGCTGGACATCAGAATCACCGCCAGCGGCAGGAAAAAGAACACGATAAACAGTACGCTAGCCACAACGCCCGCCGCTGCGCGTCCTTTAGGTGACCAAATTAGCATGGCTAGCTCCTTACGCCGGTACGCGATGCCGCCAGGCGATAGAGGGAGAACAGTCCCAGCGACAAGACAATGTTAATCAACGCAATCATGCAGGCGACCGTATAGTCGGACTCCAGAATCGCTTTGCTGTAAACCATCATCGGCAGGGTGTTAACTCCCTTCGCGCCAATAAACAGTACGATGCCAAACTCGTTAGTGGTCAACAGCAGGCACAGGCTGCCACCAGCCATCAGCGCCGGTAGCGCCGCCGGGAAAATCACCTGCCCAATCACCCGTAACGGGTGCGCCCCCAGAATGCTGGCTGCCTCTAGCTGGCTTTTATCAATTTGCCGCAGCGCGGCCATCAGTGGCCGCATCACCAGCGGAGTGAACACCGTGATCTCCGCCAGAATGACGCCCTGCATCGAGTAGAGAAAATCTACCGGCGGTAGCTCAAAGGCAAACAGGCTCATCAGCGTACCGTTGAGCAGACCCGCTGACCCATAAATAAAGGTGAACGCCAGCGTAATCAGGAAGGTCGGCAGCGCAATAAAAGTATCGACGACCCGACCAATCAACTCGCTGCCGGGGAAAGGAATAAACACCAGAATCAGCGACATCACGCTGCCCAGCAGCAGGCAACCGGCGGTGGCGAAAAAGGCGATTTGCAACGTGTTCAGCAACGCGCCGACAAAGCGTTTCGAGTCGACCACCTGGCGGAAGGTCTCGAGCCCGATCTCGTCATTGGCACCGCGTAGCGCCTGTTCAACGATGAGCGACAGAGGCCAGAAAAACAGCGTCGCCAGCACCAGCAACGGGAGTAGCAGCCACAGCAGCGGGCGTAGGTTAAGCGCCGGTTTTTCCAGAGGTAAAATGAGTGACATGGTTATACCTCAATCAGGACCGCATCATCCGGTTCGAACCACAGCGCCAGCTTGTCACCCACGCGCGGCAGCGGATTGACATGCGTCAACACCATCCGCACCGTTTCGCCAGCAACGTCACACAACAGATGGGTTAAATCGCCCTGCCAGTGTACCGATTGCAGTGTGGCGTTGAAGCGGTTGCTGTCGGCCGAACGCGGCGTCAGGCTGAGGTGCTGAGGACGAATGCACAGCAGTTTGTTGTAACCGTGGTGGCTGCCCCGGCTGAACGCGCGAATCACCGCACCGCCGCAGCTGACGTCCACCAGCCCCGGAGCCTCCGTTATCCCCAGCGCGATGGCGGAGAGAATATTGGCGCGACCTAAGAATTCGGCGGCAAAACGATTGGGCGGATGCTGATATAGCGCGCGGGTTTCGCCGTGAGCAATCAGCGAGCCATCCTTCATAATGCCGATTTTATCGGCCAGAGTGAGCGCTTCCGTTTGATCGTGGGTGACGTAGAGAATAGTGAGTTCCGGCAGCTCACGGTGAAGACGGGCGATTTCTTCCACCATATTATGACGAATCTGTGCGTCCAGCGCTGACAGTGGTTCATCCAGCAACAGCACGCGCGGGCGCACGGCAATCGCGCGGGCGATGGCCACGCGTTGCTGCTGGCCGCCGGAAAGTTGATGCGGATAACGGGCGGCGTAATCACTCATGCCAACCGTTTTCAGCGCCTGCGTTACACGCTCATTAATTAGCGCCTTTGGCTGCTTCTGCGCACGCAGGCCAAAAGCGACGTTGTCTTCCACTTTCAGATGCGGGAACAAGGCGTAGTTCTGCACCACCATCGCCAACCCGCGTTTATAGGGTGGCAGATGGGTGACGTCCGTATCGCCAATCAGAATACGACCGCCTGCAGGCTGCACAAAGCCCGCAACCGCACGCAGCACCGTCGTTTTTCCAGATCCTGATGGGCCAATCAGCGCCAGCACTTCGCCAGGTTCAATCGTCAAAGAGAGCGGTTTAAGCACCACGTTGCCGTGATACGCAACGCGCAGCGAGTCGAGGACTATCCCCGATGTCCCCTGCGATGCAGGGGCGTGAACGGCAGTCGTTTTCATCAGCATCAGGCTTACTCGCTTTCGGTCACTTTGTGCCAACGGCTAATATCTGCCGACAGCGAAACGGCTACGTCATCCCAATTTGGCTGCCAGCTCTGCACGCCTTCTAACGCGGCAGTGGCGGCCTTATAATGTTCGTCGCTCGGCGTCACGTCGCTGCGTACCGGCATTCCCCAGGAGAGTTCGCTGACGCGAGTCTGCGCTTCTTTACTCAGCAGGAAGTTAATCAGCTTTTTACCATTTTCACTCTGCGGCGCCCCCTGGACCAGGCCAATGACATAAGGGATGGCCAGCGCGCTGCGCTCGCCTTTGTCGTTGGCCGGCCAGAAGATTTTCACGTTCGGGTTACGTTCCATTTGCGCGAGGTTCATTTGCAGGTCGCCGTTAGCGACGTAGATTTCACCTTTATTAACCAGCGCGGTTAGCTTGCCGGTAGAGGCAGATGGCCCGACGTTATTGGTCTGCAGCTTGCCGAGATACGCAAAACCGGCATCTTTACTGCCGAAGCTGTGGAAAGCCTGCAGCATTACCGCCGTGCCGTCAGCGGCCTGGCCTGGCGTGGAATACTGGAGTTTATTTTTGAATTTACCGTCAAGCAGATCCTGCCAGCTCGCCGGGGCAGTTTTCAGCAGCTTGCTGTTGTAGATAAAGCTCAGATAGTTCTTTACCAGCGGCGAATAAAGGTTGTTGGCATCGGGGATAGCCGATGCGGCGTCGGTGTTAAAGTTCGCCAGCAGCTTTTCGGCGGCGGCGCGCTGAATGAATGGCGGCGCGGTTACCAGCACGTCGGCCTGCGGATTCGTACGCTCTTTTGCCAGACGTTCCACTACCACGCCACCACCGCCTTCAACATAGCGTACGGTAATGCCGGTCGCTTTGGTGAATGCGTCAAACTGCACCTGGTACCAGCTGTTATCGCCATCGTGCAGCCCGTCGATGGAGTACACCGTGACCACTGATTCCGCCCATGACGGGGCGCTGGCGAGAGCGAAGACAGACAGCAGAGCAAGTCGGGAAAGTTTCATCGTAATAGCCTCATAGCGTACGTTGCATTTTCTGGCCTATACCAGGTTTGCTTTTTACGCTAAACGGCTTATATGACAAAACGATGAAAGAGAAATAAATCAGTCCACGCCGGATGATGCTGCGCTTATCCGGATAGCCGTGAGACGATACGATTGACAGGCCGGATAAGTCCCGCAGCCAACATCCGGCGCACCCGCTAGTGGGTATCTACCTCAATGCGCAGGCTGTCGTGACGCCAGTATTCGATATCCAGATCCAGCACTCGCCCGTGTTGATCGTAGTTCAGACGGCGCAGCAACAGCGCCGGGCGCCCTTCCATAACTCCCAGCGCATGTGCGGCCTGCGCAGGCATGGCGGTGGGGTAGAACGACAGATGCATGCTGGTATAGACGAGGTTGTAGTGCGACTCGTATACCTCGGTCAGGCTGCCGTTGAGATCGTACTGCAGCAGCTCAGGCACGCGGGCGGGCAAACAATGGTTTTCGCAGTAGCACACGGCGCGGCCATCGGCGTAACGCAGACGGGTCAGCAGATAGATTTGATCAAACGGCTGGAGCTGGAGGGGCTCCATGACCTCGACAGGCACGGTGGTTAACACGCCGCTCAGTAGCGCGGTTTTTGGCTCCCGCCCCTGCTCGCGGCAAAGCTTATGGAAGTTGGTGTTCTGGGTCGGATCCAGCCACAGGCGTTCCGGCGTAACGAACCAACCGCGACGATCGGCGCGCCAGATAAGCCCACTGGACTCCAGCTGCGCCAGGCTTTCGCGAATAGTAATGCGCGTGGTGTTGAAGATCGCGCACAGTTCGCGTTCAGAGGGCAGTTTATCACCGCTTTTCAACGCACCGCTCTGAATACGCGCCTGAAGCTGCGCCTTGATCAACAGGTACTGCGGGATATCGCCCGGGATAGATTTCATGCTTACTCGCTTCCGTTTTACCTGCCGCCATTATACAAGCAGAGATGAATTTTTTGTTGCAGCGCGATTTTCTCTTTGACCCGTCGCGGCAAAGATCGTCATGATAAATGCAATCTGGTATAGACCAAAGGTAAATAACATGACTTCGCGTAACTATCTGCTGCTGACTCCTGGCCCGCTCACCACCTCTCGCACCGTGAAAGAAGCGATGTTGTTCGATAGCTGTACCTGGGATGATGATTACAATATCGGCGTGGTAGAACAGATCCGCCAGCAGTTGACCGCACTGGCAACGGCCTCCGAAGGCTACACCTCCGTACTGCTGCAAGGCAGCGGCAGCTATGCTGTGGAAGCCGTACTGGGCAGCGCATTGGGTCCGCAGGATAAGGTGCTGATCGTCAGCAACGGTGCATACGGCGCACGAATGGTCGAGATGGCCGGCCTTATGGGTATCGCCCATCACGCTTACGACTGCGGCGAAGTTGCGCGCCCGGACGTGCAGGCGATCGACGCGATCCTCAACGCCGACCCGACGATCAGCCATATCGCCATGGTGCATAGCGAAACGACCACCGGGATGCTCAACCCCATTGATGAGGTGGGCGCTCTGGCGCATCGCTATGGCAAAACCTACATTGTTGACGCCATGAGCAGCTTCGGCGGCATCCCCATGGATATTGCAGCATTACACATCGACTATCTGATCAGCTCCGCCAATAAATGCATTCAGGGCGTGCCGGGTTTTGCCTTCGTGATTGCCCGCGAGCAAAAACTGGCCGCGTGCAAAGGGCATTCCCGCTCGCTGTCGTTAGATCTCTACGCCCAGTGGCGCTGCATGGAGGATAACCACGGCAAATGGCGTTTTACTTCGCCCACACATACCGTCCTGGCGTTTGCACAGGCGCTGAAAGAGCTGGCGGAAGAAGGTGGCGTGGCGGCACGTCATCAACGCTATCAGCAAAATCAGCGCAGCCTGGTGGCCGGAATGCGGGCGCTGGGCTTTAACACGCTGCTGGATGACGAACTTCACTCGCCCATTATCACCGCCTTTTATTCACCGGAAGACCCGCAGTATCGCTTTAGCGAATTTTATCGCCGCCTCAAAGAGCAGGGCTTTGTTATCTATCCTGGCAAAGTGTCGCAAAGCGACTGCTTCCGCATCGGCAACATTGGCGAAGTATATGCCGCCGATATCACGGCCCTGCTGACCGCCATTCGTACCGCCATGTACTGGACGAAATAAGGAACCATGATGAACCGTATTCACGCTGTTATTCTCGACTGGGCGGGCACCACCGTCGATTTTGGCTCCTTCGCGCCGACGCAAATTTTCGTCGAGGCGTTCCGTCAGGCATTTGATGTAGAGATCACCCTCGCCGAAGCACGCGTGCCAATGGGGCTGGGTAAATGGCAACACATTGAAGCGCTGGGAAAATTACCTGCTGTTGACGCGCGCTGGCAGGCAAAGTTTGGCCGCTCCATGAGCGCAGCAGATATTGATGCCATCTATGCCGCCTTCATGCCGTTACAGATTGCTAAAGTTGTCGATTTTTCTTCTCCTATTGCCGGAGTTATCGACACGATCGCGGCGCTACGAGCCGAGGGCATTAAGATAGGCTCCTGCTCCGGTTACCCACGAGCGGTGATGGAGCGCCTGGTCCCCGCCGCCGCCGGGCATGGCTATTGTCCGGATCATTGGGTGGCAACGGACGACCTGGCCGCGGGTGGCCGCCCGGGGCCGTGGATGGCGCTGCAAAACGTGATTGCGCTGGGCATTGATGCGGTCGCGCACTGCGTGAAGGTAGATGATGCCGCGCCGGGCATTAGCGAGGGGCTTAACGCGGGGATGTGGACGGTGGGGCTGGCGGTATCGGGTAACGAATTCGGCGCAACATGGGACGCCTATCAGACAATGTCGAAAGAGGACGTTGCGGTCCGCCGCGAGCACGCGGCCAGCAAGCTGTACGCCGCCGGGGCGCATTACGTGGTGGATTCACTGGCGGATTTACCTGGGGTGATTGCGCATATTAATGCGCGTCTGGCGCAGGGCGAACGCCCGTAAAATAACTGCCGGATGGCGCTGCCGCTTATTCGGCCTACAGACTGTACCGTTTTGTAGGCCGGATAAGGTGTTTACGCCGCCATCCGGCAATCATTCTTACTCGTAGTAGTTATAAATCCCCGCCGCCATCACCAGTTGCGAAGCCACTTCATGCGCTTTTTCACGACCAGCCAACAAGTCGATGATTTTCAAGCCAAAATCGATAGCGGTACCCGGTCCCTGGCTGGTTAATAATTTTACCCGCGCATCCCACACCACACGCTTATCCTGCCACTGTTCGGCGGGGATCTTATCTTTCAGCGCCGGAAAACCGGTCATATTGCCGATAGGGAAGATATCGTGCGGCACGAGCACTGTAGCGGCTGCGGCGCAAATGGCTGCGACAATGCGCCCGGAGCGGTGAAACTGCTTTACGGTTTCGACCAGCAGCGGGCTGTCGCGAAAGCACTCGGCGCCTTTAATTCCGCCGGGCAACACGATGATGTCATAATCGCCGTCGGCAACTTCAACCAGCGGCGCATCCGCCAGTAGCTTTACACCGCGCGAGCAGACAATCGTCAGGTTGCCATCGCTGGCGACGCTGGCGGTAGTGACGTGGATTCCGCCGCGAACCAGCAGATCGATAGTGGTGACCGCTTCGGTCTCTTCACTACCAGGGGCGAGGCATACCAGTGCCTGAGCGCTCATACTCACTCTCCTTTCGCTTTACCATTTCAAACAGGCGGCTATTTTCCGGAACGGCGAGACCGTGCACGCGGGCGCGCTTGAGTAAATAACCGGTGATGTAGTCAATTTCGGTATGGCGCATGGCGCGCACGTCCTGCAACATGGATGAGATGTTTTCTGCCGTACTGTCAATCACTTGCTCAACATAATAGCGTAAATCGTCTGCCGATGTGTGGTAGCCTTCACGTTCAATCACGGCGGCGACCTCTTCGCAAATTGCGTTGATTTCATCAGTATGATGGCGCAGCTCGCCGTTCGGGCAGTTCCAAAGCGCGGTGAGCGGGTTGATAACACAGTTGACGGCCAGTTTGCGCCACATCTCTGCGCGGATATTGTTATGCCAGGCGACATCGGGCAGTACCCCCTGCAGGATATCGGCGAGATAACTGTAATCGCCGTCTTGCTCGCGCGCCGGGCCAATATGCGTAGTACCGTTAGCGACATGAATAATGATATTACCGTCGCGGCGCGCAGCATGGGTGATAGTCCCCATCAACATCGGCTGTTGGATATTTTGCAGTTCTTCTATGGTTCCCATTCCATTATGAATGAGCAGGATAGGCGACGTCACCGGTAGGGTTGACGCCAGGGTTCGTACTGCGTCGGAAACCTGCCACGCTTTCAGCGTGACTAATAACAGTTCGCTCTTCGCCAAAAAATCCGGATCGTTTGCCGTCAGTGATTCGTTGAAAAAGGAACCATCGGTATCGATCAGATTTACGCTGCAATAAGGTTGTGGCACCCGTAGCCAGCCCTGTACGTCATGTCCGTGTTTGCACAGTGCCGAAAGCCAAAGTTGTCCTAAGGCTCCGCATCCCAGTACAGTAATTTTCATTGTTCCTCCTCACCTGCAACAGCGCCAGGTGTTATGGCGCTAATTATAGCGTCATCAGCTAAGCTTCTCGTTAAGCCTCGTTGCAGGTATTATGCAACGCAACGAAAATGAAGGGAGAAGAAAAGATGCCATCTTTCGATATTGTTTCTGAAGTTGATCTGCAGGAAGCGCGTAACGGCGTGGATAACGCGGTTCGCGAGGTTGAGTCTCGTTTTGACTTTCGTGGCGTAGAGGCGACTATTGAACTGAACGATGCCAATAAAACCATCAAGGTGCTGAGCGAGTCTGATTTCCAGGTCAATCAGTTGCTCGATATTCTGCGCGCCAAGCTGCTTAAACGCGGTATTGAAGGCGCTTCGCTGGATGTATCGGACGAGTTCGTGCATAGCGGTAAAACCTGGTATGTGGAAGCGAAGCTGAAGCAGGGCATTGAAAGCGCCGTGCAGAAGAAAATCGTCAAGCTGATTAAAGACAGCAAACTGAAGGTGCAGGCGCAAATTCAGGGGGAAGAGATTCGCGTGACGGGCAAATCACGTGACGATCTGCAATCGGTAATGGCGCTGGTTCGCGGCGGCGATTTGGGCCAGCCGTTCCAGTTCAAAAACTTCCGCGATTAAGTTGTTATGCCGGATAGAGCCTCGCCGCCATCCGGCAATGCAGCATTCATCCTTTGCTGATAAGCTGTTCAACTTCAAAGCGATTGGTCACTTTGCTGTCGATTTTGACGTAAGCGGAATGCTCTTCCGCCACGATCAGCGCTTCGCTTACGCCTTTCATTGCTAACAGCCGCTGTTTTAGCCTGTCGTCAGCAACAATATCCGCTGGAATTTCCACGCGCAGGCTGCTGACATAGGGCGGTTCTTTCATGGTACTTGCCACTGCCAGCCATACCATCGCCAGTACGGCCCCGGCAAGGAAAACGGTTTGCCCATCAAACGTGCCGTCTATCCAGCCGCCCAGCGAGCCGCCAAGCGCCACGCCAAGAAACTGACTGGTAGAATAGACGCCCATCGCCGTTCCTTTATACCCCGCGGGCGACTCTTTGCTAATCAGCGAAGGCAGCAGCGCCTCCATCAGATTAAAGGCGAGGAAAAAGAGTTGTACGCCAATCACCAGCTCCCAGAAATGCTGGCCCGCTCCCCACAACACGATTTCCGCGACGATAATGAGCCCCACGCAGAACAGGAATACCTGCTTCATCCGCCGTTTGACTTCAGCATAGATGATAAAAGGCACGACGGCGGCAAAGGCGATCACCATGGTTGCCAGATACACCTTCCAGTGTTCGGCGGCAGGGAAACCGGCATCGGCAAGCTGGCCGGGCAGGGCGACAAAGGTGGACATCAATAAAATATGCAGACACATAATGCCGAAATTGAGCTTGAGCAGCCTCGGCTCCGCCAGCACTTTACTGAAGCTGCCTTTGACCATCCCGGATTCGCGATTCAGCACATGGTTGGTACTGTTGGGAACCACCCAGATCGTCAGAAGAATGCCCAGAGTGGCGAGGGCGGCGATCATCCAGAACAACGCGTTCAATCCCAGACTATGGGTAACGATCGGCCCTAATACCATCGCAATCGCGAAGGTGATACCAAAGCTGACGCCGATAAACGCCATCGCTTTGGTGCGGTTTTGCTCGCGGGTCAGGTCAGACAGGAGCGCCATGACGGCGGCGGCAATAGCGCCGGCCCCCTGTAGTGCTCGCCCCAGAATAATGCCCCAGATAGAGTGGGAGAGCGCGGCAATGATGCTACCCGCGACAAATACCGCCAGTCCGCCGACAATCAGCGGTTTGCGGCCAATGCGGTCGGACAGCAGCCCAAAGGGAATTTGAAAGATAGCCTGCGCCAGCCCGTAAATGCCGATCGCAATGCCGATTAATGCTTCGCTGGCGCCCTGTAGCGCCATACCGTATGTGGTCAGTACTGGTAGAACCATAAACATGCCCAGCATACGCAACGAAAAGACGGTCCCTAAACCCCATGTGGCGCGCAGCTCCCCTGGCGTCATTTTATAATCGTTCATTGCCACCTCTGTATAAAAGCTGGGAGTAGTGTAGTGCGGGGAGTGTGCCGGGTAAATAGAGGGTTAATTAGCAAATATTATGTTTTTGAAACAGTTGAGCTAAACAAGAGATAAATTGTTAACACGATAGGGGCGATCGGGAGAGCCAGCATAGCCTTGTGCTCATTCATATTCCGATCTCCTTGAGCTGTAGTGGCTATCTGAGCCATATCAGTATAGTGTAGCGGTTAGCCACGGCCTTCAGGCTGTGTGCGCTGTTGCTCCCTGTTGCAATAGCAGAACTCGTCAAGCCAGACTGTCAGCGAACCGCGCTGCCTGAGTGTGGCTGGCCGGTGGGTGATTTTAAACTTTTGCTTTGCCATAGGAACCCGATTCTGAAACGACTGCAATGATCAGATTCGTCCATCTTCTGATAATTTGATTTATTCAACAACGCCGAGACTGATAGCAAACTTTCTGCGTGATGGCGCGCGTTTATCAGGCAGAAGGTTCGTCAGCAGTCGCATTTATTATATTATTCAAGGAGTGAATTCGTTATGGAAATTAAATATTTATCATTATGTATTTTGGCGGGTATTTTATTTGTTAGCCAGGTGAATGCTTCAGATAACAACGGTAAAGATGATGTAAAATATGCTGCGCTTACCCAGAAGGATCTTGATGCTTTGCCTGTGGAAAAAAGAGCTTCGGTTCTGGATGAACTGGGGTTTATCCATGAATACGGTATTGGTGTGCCGATGAATCGCGAGCGGGCGTTGCAGTATTACAAGCAGGCCTGTGAACTTGGCGGTAACTACGGCTGTTATAATGTGAAGTATGCTTATCAGTATGGCGACGGAGTGGCCAAAGATAGCGCTCAGGCCAATAAGTATGCTAAAAAAATGAATCTGGATAATTTATTGATTGAGCAAGAATATATCGATAAGTTTTCGCAAGAAATTTTCACGGCAAAAGTATTGGCCGATACGGATAAATCGCAGCGACCAGAATTTATTAATGCACTATTTAATCTTCTAAATAATAGGCCAG
The DNA here is from genome assembly GCF_043356435.1 of Salmonella sp. SJTUF15591. Taxonomy (NCBI): domain Bacteria; kingdom Pseudomonadati; phylum Pseudomonadota; class Gammaproteobacteria; order Enterobacterales; family Enterobacteriaceae; genus Salmonella; species Salmonella sp. SJTUF15591. The sequence goes on from NZ_JBEUJO010000004.1 coordinate 190,181, forward strand.
AGAGCGATGCGCTTTTTTTTAGTCGTATCGGATTTAATCAGGAAAAAACGTTCCGCCTTGCTACGCTATGGGTGCAGGACGGCGATCCACAAATGGATTATCAACTGGGGTTACTCACCCTTAATGATTTCTCTGGTCATTATGTGGATGAGCCTTATAAGGCCAGGCCAGCCTCGTTGAAATGGTTTCGCGCCGCCGCGGAAAAAGGCGTCGTTGAGGCCCAATCTCTCTTGGGGGGTATTTATTCGGGGGGAGAGGGCGATGAGTGGGGGATTAAGCCAGACATTCAGGAAGCACAAAAATGGTATGGACAGGCGGCTAAGCAGGGGGACAGCGATGCACAGACTGCGTTAGGTAAAATCTATTATTCTGGCGCAACAGGGCGCACTGATTACGCTAAAGCGCTGGCATTATTTACGCAGGTTGAAAATGATGGTACTAATTCGCGCTCAACGATGCCGTTGAGTTGGATGTATTATAACGGTTTAGGTACTGCACCTGATTGTGATAAAGCCTGGTCGTATTACAAGAAAGCATCTCGATATGTAGGTAAGAAAGTTGAGGAAAAAATATTTTTAAGTAAATGCGCAGCGGATATTCAGAGTCGAAAAAACAACGCGGATGCTTTACCTAAAGTAACCCTGAAAAAAGAGAGTATTTTCTCTCGCGGGATAACGGCTAAACCGAAAGAATGCGCACTAATTTTTCAGATTGGCACAGATAAAATCCGTAACATGGCGAATTTGCATATTACGCTTGAACTGAAGAATGCTGATGGAATGGCAACTGAGGAAACGTTGATGATTCCGCCATTCGGTTTGAATACTCTGGGGATAGATATGCAAAATCATGATGTTGATCCTCTCGTTACCCCATACGATCTCCCGCTGTATACGCAAGATTTTTGTCACGGGATTGACGATATCCATTTTACGCTGAAATCCGCTACGGCAACGATTAACGGTAAGAATGTCGATTTACTGAAAGCTGACAGTGTGCGCTTTTTAGATAAAGAATAAGGGAATGAAAAATGATAAAACGGAAATGGAATCTTTTGCTTCTGCTTGGGCTTTCTTTCGCATCGGTATGCCAGGCAGGTGATGATATTGACGCGTTGTATAGCCGTATTGCGCAGAAAGATATTCAGGCGCTAAATGAGCTAAAAGCGTTAGCCAAAGATAATAACGCCCAGGCGCTGGCAGAACTGGGGTTTATTTATGAGTACGGCGTTTCAGTATCTGTGGATATTCCGCAAGCAATAAAGTACTACGAGCAGGCTTGTGATTTGGACGGTGATTATGGTTGCTTTAATGCGGCTTATTTCTATGAATATGGCATCGGTACCCAAAAGGACATTACGCAAGCGAAAACATTAGCAAAACAGCTTAGAGAAAAAATTAATCTATCCAATATCAATCTCGATAAAAAGGTGAGTGAACGTATAATTGGGAGTGTTTATAGTAATAAACTTGAGGCATATAGAGACCTTTCATTTCGTCCTCATTTTATTCAAGGCTTAAGTTTCTATTTTTATGCCCCGCAATCAGATGAGCGAAAACTGCTGAGTCGAATAGGTTTTGACTCATCACATCTTGCGCGGATAGCGATACTCTGGGCGAGAGAGGGTGATCCTGAGGTCGCGTATCAGACGGCAAAACTGGTCTCTACTTTGTATTTTAATAATGAAACGAAAACGATAGATATTGCTGAAGCGCTGAAATGGCTCCGAATTTCGGCCGAGAAGGGGGATGCCGACTCACAGACGCTGTTAGGTTTTCTTTATGAACACGCCGGATTGGGATTACAACCAGATGGAGAGAAAGCCCGGAAATGGTATGAAATGGCGGCGCAGCAAGGTAATGGAGAAGCATTGTATACGTTAGGTCGTATGTACTATTCTGGCGTAATGGTTAACGTTGATTACGATAAAGCGCTGTATTTTTTTAAAAAAGCTTATGATAAAGAATTACAGGCGGCCGCTGATTATTTAGCACAGATGTATTTTAATGGCCAGAGTGTAGATGTCGATTGCCAACAATCCTGGCACTATTACGATAACAGCTATATAAAAAAGATGACACAACGCGATTATCTTGATTATTGTGAAAAAGATCGAAAGCGCCGTAATGATTTTAGTCAGCAACTTCCTGAGTTAACATTAGAAAAATATGCGGGATTATTTGGCAGGATTGATAATATTCCTCTGTGTCAGATTGGATTTGTTGTCAATACGAATAAGTTAATTCATGTTGCGAACTTACGTGTGGAATTGATATTAAAAAATGATGTTGGAGTTAGCGACGAAAGAATGGTCGCTTTTCCTCCTTTGGGTCTCAATACTCTGGGTGCTGAACAGGGTATGGGGGATTCTTTTAAGTCGATGGGATATATCTTGATGAAAAACGGTGACTTGTGTGATTACCATAAACTTACTTTCACCGTGAAGTCAGCGACGGCAACAATCAATGGTAAAAAAGTTGATTTACTGAAAACGGATAATTTACATATTATTCAGAATTGATAAGTCGTGGGGCGTTACTGCCTGATGAAATGAATAAAAAAACCGCCGTTTGTGACACGGCGGTTTTTTCAATAGCAACGCTTGTTACCAGACGTAAGTCAGCAGATTCTGCGAATTCGGCACCATAAAATCAACGGACATCATGATACTCAGCGCGGTAATCGCAATGATAGAGAAGCCGAACAGCTTGCGCGCCCAGACCTTATCATCTTCCACTTTGTAACCGCGTAGCGCCATGCCGAGCCACCAAACGCTGACCGCCGCGGCGACCACCAGGTATTTGTAACCGGCATAACCACCCAACGTGAGCATTAGCGTTGCAACGGCAAACGCAATGATGTACAGCGTAATGTGGTTTTTAGCGACTGAGATTCCTTTTACCACCGGCAGAACCGGGATATTGGCCGCCTGATAGTCCTTAAAGCGGAAAATGGCGATGGCGTAAGAGTGCGGCATCTGCCAGAGGCTGAAAATAGCCAACAGAATCGCCGCGCCGCTGTCAAAGTCGCCCGTTACGGCGCAGTAGCCAATCACCGGCGGCGCTGCGCCGGAGAGAGAACCAATCAGCGTTCCGTAGACGGAGTGACGCTTCATGTACAAGCTGTACACGCCAACGTAGACCACGAAGCCCATCACCCCCAGCCAGCAGGCCAGAGGATTAGCGCCAAACCACAGCAGCATAAAGCCAGCAATACCCAGCAGGGTGGCGTATACCAGCGAGACGCCAGGAGAAATCAGGCCTTTGACCAGCACCCGATTCTTGGTCCTTTCCATCTTCCTGTCGATATCCCTGTCGATGTAGTTGTTAAATACACAACCCGACGCCACAACCAGTGACACCCCGACCAGCGTATAGATGAACAGGGGATAGTCAATGCTGCCCTTTGAGGCCAGCAGAAATCCCCCGATCACCGAGATCAGGTTGCCAAAGATGATGCCTGGTTTCGTTACTTGCAGGTATTGCTTAAACATCATACTCGCCGCTCTTAGTGCATCATCATGTTGTAGTTGAGGTTCCACATAATCCAGATGGAGCCCACAACCAGGATGGCGATGATCAGCACGGTAAAGATGAAGGCCGTCATGTTCCAGCCTTCATCAGATTTGGTGTTCATGTGCAGGAAACACACCAGATGCACCAAAATCTGCACCACTGCCATTGCCAGGATAGATCCCAGAATAACGGCCGGAGAGGCAGCGCCGGTCATCACCATCCAGAATGGAATAACCGTCAGGATGACCGACAGGATAAAGCCGGTCATGTACGTTTTTACGCTGCCGTGGGATGCGCCGCCGCTCTCGGTAGAATGACTCATTACATCGCCCCCATCAGATAAACAACAGTGAATACGCAAATCCAAATCACATCCAGGAAGTGCCAGAACAGGCTCAGGCACATGATGCGGGTACGGTTAGTGCTGGTCAGACCGCGACGGGCAACTTGCACCATCAGCACCGCCATCCAGATCAAACCGGAAGTGACGTGCAGACCGTGCGTGCCGACCAGCGCGAAGAACGCAGACAGGAAGCCGCTGCGATCCGGGCCCATACCGTTAACAATCAGGTGATGGAATTCATAGAGTTCCATCCCGATAAATCCGGCACCGAACAAGAAGGTCAACGCCAGCCAGGAGATAACCTGGCTCTTGTTGTTCTTGTGCATGGCGATCGCCGCCATGCCGTAGGTAATGGAGCTAAATAACAGCAGGAAGGTTTCAACCAGAACGAACGGCAGTTCGAAAATGTCCTTACCTGTCGGGCCGCCAGCGGTGCCGTTCACCAGAACGGCATAGGTAGCAAACAGAATAGAGAACAGAATGCAGTCGCTCATCAGGTAGACCCAAAATCCGAAGATTTTGTTCTGGCCTGCGTCATGGTGCCCGTGTTCGTGCGCGTGGGCAGTCGCGTGCGTTAAAGTATCAGTTGCCATTTTTCAGCCCTGCCTTAGTAATCTCATCGAAATGCTGGTTTTCCAGTTTTTCGACTTCCGGGACCGGCACGTAGTAATCCACATCTTCATCAAAGCTTTTTACAATCCAGCTGATGATCATGCCTGCGAAACCCACTATCGCCAGCCACCAGATATGCCAGATCATGGCGAAGCCAAATACCGTCGCGAAGGCGGCGATAACAATACCGGCACCGCTATTTTTCGGCATATGAATCTCTTCATACTGTCCAGGCTGTTGGTACGCTTCGCCTTTTTCTTTCATTTCCCAGAAGGCGTCACGTTCGTGAACGTGCGGCACAACGGCAAAGTTATAGAACGGCGGCGGAGACGAGGTTGACCACTCCAGCGTACGGCCACCCCATGGGTCGCCGGTCAGATCGCGATTCTGATCGCGGTCGCGAATAGAAACGAAGATCTGAATCAGTTGGCACAGGATACCCAGCGCAATCAGCGCGGCACCGGCGGCGGCAACCATCAGCATCGTATGGAACTGCGGATCAATTTGCTGGCTGAGGCGACGGGTCATGCCCATGAAGCCCAGTACGTACAGCGGCATAAAGGCTACAAAGAAACCGATAATCCAGAACCAGAAGGCGCGTTTACCCCAGGTTTCGTTCAGCTTGAAGCCAAACGCCTTCGGCCACCAGTAGGTCATACCCGCGAAGCAGCCAAACACCACGCCGCCGATGATCACGTTATGGAAGTGCGCAATCAGGAACAGGCTGTTGTGCAGGACGAAGTCCGCGCCCGGTACCGCCAGCAGCACGCCGGTCATACCGCCGACCGAGAAGGTCACGATAAAGCCGATGGTCCACATCATTGCGGAATGGAAGACGATACGGCCCTGATACATGGTGAACAACCAGTTGAAGATCTTCACCCCGGTCGGGATGGCGATAATCATGGTGGTGATACCGAAGAAGGCGTTAACGTTCGCGCCTGCGCCCATCGTGAAGAAGTGGTGCAGCCAAACGATAAACGACAGTACGGTAATACAGACGGTCGCCCAAACCAGCGAGGTATAGCCGAACAGACGTTTACGCGAGAAGGTCGCTGCGATTTCGGAGAATACCCCGAAGACCGGCAGAATCAGAATGTACACTTCCGGATGGCCCCAGGCCCAAATCAGGTTGATGTACATCATCATGTTGCCGCCCATATCGTTGGTAAAGAAATGGGTGCCCAGATAGCGATCCAGGGTCAGCAACGCGACGGTAACCGTCAGAATCGGGAAAGAGGCGATGATCAGTACGTTGGCGCACAAAGAAGCCCAGGTAAAGACCGGCATCTTGAACATTGTCATACCCGGCGCACGCATCTTCAGGATCGTCACGAAGAAGTTGATACCGGTTAACGTCGTACCAATACCCGAGAGTTGCAACGCCCATATCCAGTAATCGACCCCGACGCTGGGACTGTACTCTATTCCCGATAGCGGCGGATAAGCCAGCCACCCTGTCTGCGCGAATTCACCCACGCCCAGCGAGAGGTTAACCAGGATAACGCCGACAACGGTGAACCAGAAGCTCAGGTTGTTCAGGAAAGGGAACGCAACGTCGCGCGCGCCGATCTGCAGCGGAACCACCAGGTTCATCAGACCGATAACGAAGGGCATCGCCACGAAGAAGATCATGATTACGCCGTGAGCGGTAAAGATCTGATCGTAGTGGTGCGGCGGTAGAAAACCCGCTTCGCCGGCGGAGGCAAGCGCCTGCTGGCTACGCATCATGATGGCATCGGCGAAACCACGTAACAGCATCACAATCGCGACGATGATATACATGATGCCGAGGCGTTTATGGTCAACCGACGTTAACCACTCTTTCCATAGGTAGGTCCACTTACCGAAGTAAGTAATCGCTGCCAGTATCGCCAGTCCCCCGACGATAATTGCAGCGATCGTTACCATGACGATAGGTTCATGGAACGGTACTGCATCCAGTGATAATTTTCCGAACATCTTATCTTCCTCAACCCTTGGAGTTGGCGGATTCCGCGTGGCTCATGTCCATACCTTCCATTCCTTCATGCGAGCTGTGCTCACCTTCAGGTTGGGTCATGTCCATGCTCTTACCGTGGCCCATGAATTTGTTAATAACGTCCTTGAACAAATCTGGTTTCACGCTGGAGAAATATTCCACCTTGTTGTACTCGCTTGGCATAGCCACTTTCTCGAACGCCGCCATATCATTCATGGTGTTCGGAGACTGCTTCGCTTTTGCGACCCATTGGTCGAATTCTGCGCGGTCTTTGGTGGCGATAGCTTTAAACTTCATACCAGAGAAGCCCGGGCCGCTATAGCTGGCGGAGATGCCATCGTAGGTTCCGGGTTCGTTGGCGATCAGATGCAAACGTGTTTGCATACCGGCCATGGCATAAATCTGGCTACCCAGACGCGGGATAAAGAAGGAGTTCATCACGGAGTTGGAGGTCACTTTGAAATAAACCGGCGTGTTCGCCGGGAAGGCGATCTCGTTGACGGTGGCGATACCCTGCTCCGGATAGATGAAGAACCATTTCCAGTCCATGGAAACCACTTCGATGGTGATCGGTTTTTCGTCATGCGCCAGCGGCTTGCTTGGTTCAAGCGCGTGCGTGGTTTTCCAGGTCAGTACGGCAAGGAAAATGATGATTAAGATAGGCACCGTCCAGACCACGGCTTCCACTTTATTGGAGTGTGACCAGTTCGGGCTATACTTCGCATCCTTATTACTCGCACGATACTTCCAGGCGAAACCAACAGCCATCAAGATGGCGGGAATAACGACGATCAACATCAGGCCAAATGCCGTCAGTATCAGCGAACGTTGCTCCAGTCCAATCTGTCCTTTGGGATCCAGCAGCGCAGAATTACAGCCACTGAGTAATGCAGTGCCTGCAATTAATGACAACCATCCCAAACTTTTATTGTATTTCCTGAGTCTCATTTAACGACCTCAATTCCACGGGACCTGGTGGCGTTTAAAGTGTAGGGGCATTTTACGGTAAGGTTACATTACTGTAAACATGATTGGTTCTGTGTTACCAAGTTCTGCCGCGCATGTCACATATGTTGCCAAGTATGTCGAAATAACTTTAAGACACTGTTGAAACTTTGCGTTATAACGGATGAGGTCTGTAAGTGGGATGTTGAGGGATAATTGGTATAACCAATGTAAAAATAAAACAATTACTTAACAATTTATTATCAATAAAAGGACAATCAACGGCAGAAATTTAAATTTAATCGGCTGAATCGTGTAAAGAAAATAGGTAGCGTAGAAATTACCAATAATTTCCAAAATTCTGTTGCGCACAAAAAGACAAATATATTTTTTATCAATTGATGGTTATTTAGCCGTTATAATTCCGGGTCGTTATTACAACGGCAAATAATGTTTTACAGCAGGCGTGTTTTTCGTAGCGCCAGGTAGTCCAGCAACCCGCCAAAGACAATGCCGCACACGGCAACCGCTACCGCAGTCTCAAGCAATCCGGACAGGAATGAGAAGTTAGTGTAATCCAACGCGTTCATGGTCAGCAGGAGTACCCATACCGCCAGCAAAGCGACGCCCGCGAGCAGGATTGAAAGCGCGAAATTGTAGGCGCCACGGTATTGCGTGCGGGGAATGAAACGCTCGCTCTGCCAGCTATATTCCAGCGTTTGCCGACAGACCAGCAACAGTAACAGCCCGGGAACGGCGGCAACAACCGAGAAGAGGTAGAATGTCGGCCAGCCGTGCGCTTCAACGAACCAGCCCGCTACAGGACCAACATAAACGCGGCCTACTGCGGAGAGGGCCGACAGTAGGGCAAACTGTGTTGCGGAAAACGACTTATTACATAGCGTCATTAATAAGGCGACAAAGGCGGCAGTACCCATCCCGCCGCACAGATTTTCGAAAAAGACCGCCGCGCCCATGCTGAACATGTTTTTATCGGTAATGGAGAGCAACCAGTAACCGGCGTTGGACGCGCCTTGCAAAATGCCGAAAATCAGCAGCGCGCGAAACAGCGAAAGACGCTGCATTAATATGCCGCCGTATAACGCGCCGACGATCGTCGCCAGCAGGCCCAGCGTTTTATTGACCACGCCGACTTCGCCGGCGTCAAAGCCGACGCCGCGAATCAAAAAGGTGGTGGTCAGGCTCATGGCGAAGGCGTCACCCAGTTTATAAAGCACAATGAGCAGTAAAATCAGCCAGGCGTTGTTACGGCCAAAGAAATCGCGTAGCGGCGCGACGACGGCCTGTTCCAGCGATTTCGGGGAGGGGATAGTATCGGTCGGTTCCGGCGCCAGTAAGGTGGCGATAATGCAGGGGATCAGCAATGCCGCCATCAGCCAGTACATGCCCTGCCAGCCGAGCCAGCGATCGGCCAGCCATAGCGCCAGTCCGCCGGAAACCAGCATCCCCAACCGGTAGCCAAGCACGCTGATTGCCGCGCCAGCGCCGCGCTCTTCTGCGGGTAAAACATCGGTTTTCCAGGCGTCGAATACGATATCCTGCGAGGCGGAGCAAAAAGCAATCACCACCGCCAGCGCCGCCATCCAGCGTAGCTGCGTGCCGGGTTCAAGAAAGCCCATCGCCGCAATCGCCGCCAGTAACAACAGTTGGGTGGCGAGTAACCAACCGCGACGACGACCTAAAAAAGGCGGCGTGTAGCGGTCCATCAGCGGGGACCAGAGAAACTTAAACACATAGGCCTGACCAACCAGCGAGAAGAAGCCAATCGTTTTAAGATCGATATTCTCGACGGTCATCCACGCCTGTAGCGTACCGGAGGTGAGCGCCAGCGGGAGGCCAGAGGCAAAACCCAATATCAGCAGAATGGCTGAGCGCGGTTGCTGGAAAATACGTAAATATTGACTTGACATAGGCATCTACAGACCCGGCTTCTGCCGGGTCTTGTTGTTGCTATTAACGGGCGTTTTGCTTGATAAAATCGTGAATACTGGTGTCCTGAGACATATCAGCAATGGTATCGGTCAGAACGCTGTTTACCGCGTCGGCAATATTCTGGTTAGAGGCCTGGAACGCCCCTTCAATAGAGTAGTTGGCGCGATAGTTTTTGGTCATCTTGCTGCCATTTGCCGCGGTCGCAATAATCGCGATATCCGCTTTGGTCGCGATGTTGTAGCGCACGCTGCCCTGGGAAACATCAGCATACAGTTGGTTAACAATAATCTGCAGATTAACCGCGCCGTTAGGCCCGATCATATAGCCCCGTGCCGTCATCTGTTTTTCCAGGACTTCTTGTAACAGGAAGCGTAAATCGCGGGAGGCTGTTAACGTTACCAGCTGGTTGTTACGCGTGACTTTCGCTAACGCCTGATCCTGGCGCTGGTCCGCGCCGGTAATGCTAACGGTGACGCCCATCAGGCTCGGGTCCTGCTGTGGCAAGGTGATCTTCGGCGCGACGTCAATGGTCGTCGGCGGTGTGGCGCATCCTGCCAGCATAAACAGAGCGACTAACGGAAAGAGAAGTTTTTTTAACATATTCAGGCTCTCAATGACGCTTAAAACGTGATAGGTAAAAATTCCCGCCATCATAACACCGCTAACGGCGAGGGGAAGTGGTCAACGCAGGTAAATTCGTCGTAATGTCCGATTTGGTATCGATAACGGCGCGAGCGGGGATTTTGAGCGCTAAAAGAATGATTAAGGCAGTAAACTTCATACGTTTGGCTGAAATAATCAGACGAAAGCTAAATTTTTGTTGTCATGCTGTAATGGAAACGGTAAAAGCGGCTAGTATTTAAAGGGATGGGTGACATCACAGCGTTGTCGGAGGAGATTTTCATGATGATACGTGAGCAAATAGAAGAAAAATTAAGGACAGCGTTCGACCCCGTGTTTCTCGAAGTTGTGGATGAAAGCTATCGTCACAATGTTCCTGCAGGATCGGAAAGCCATTTTAAGGTCGTGCTGGTGAGCGATCGCTTTACAGGCGAACGTTTTCTTAATCGTCATCGGATGATTTACGGTACGTTAACGGCGGAACTCTCCACAACCGTACATGCGCTGGCACTGCATACTTATACCCTCAAAGAGTGGGAAGGGTTGCAGGATACTATCTTCGCGTCGCCTCCTTGTCGCGGCGCGGGAAGCATCGCGTAGCAAAACGGATTTGCAACTACCTCCGCTTTTCCAGTATGTTGCTACAGAATTATGTGAAAACGGCCTGCGGGCCGTTTTGTTTTGTCTGAATTTTGAGCGTGTCGTACAGTATTCAGACAAAAATTAGCCGAGAATTGTGAAAACCGCCGCAGCATCGCACAATCACCGTTCTCGACTCACAAAAGTGATGCCGCTATAATGCGCCGTCTTATATATGAACGTCTTCGGGATGATTCTGACGACAGGGAATGTGATTGATTATGAGAACATCCCGGTTCCGCGAAGCAAATAGCACGTGCTTGCGGAGTAGAGTTGACCGAGCACTGTGATTTTTTGAGGTAACAAGATGCAAGTTTCAGTTGAAACCACTCAGGGCCTTGGCCGCCGTGTAACGATTACAATCGCTGCTGACAGCATCGAGACCGCTGTAAAAAGCGAGCTGGTCAACGTAGCGAAAAAAGTACGTATTGACGGCTTCCGTAAAGGCAAAGTACCGATGAATATCGTCGCTCAGCGTTATGGCGCTTCTGTTCGCCAGGACGTGCTGGGCGATCTGATGAGCCGCAACTTCGTTGACGCGATCATCAAAGAAAAAATTAACCCGGCAGGCGCGCCGAACTATGTTCCGGGCGAATACAAAGTGGGTGAAGACTTCACTTACTCCGTCGAGTTTGAAGTCTATCCGGAAGTTGAGCTGACTGGCCTCGAGTCTATCGAAGTTGAAAAGCCGGTTGTTGAAGTCACCGACGCTGACGTTGATGTGATGCTGGACACCCTGCGTAAGCAGCAGGCGACCTGGAAAGAAAAAGACGGCGCTGCTGATGCGGAAGACCGCGTGACCATCGACTTCACCGGCTCTGTAGACGGCGAAGAGTTCGAAGGCGGCAAAGCGACCGATTTCGTTCTGGCGATGGGCCAGGGTCGTATGATTCCGGGCTTTGAAGACGGCGTTAAAGGCCACAAAGCTGGCGAAGAGTTCACTATCGATGTGACTTTCCCGGAAGAGTACCACGCTGAAAACCTGAAAGGTAAAGCGGCTAAGTTCGTTATCAACCTGAAGAAAGTTGAAGAACGCGAACTGCCGGAACTGACCGAAGAATTCATCAAACGTTTCGGCGTTGAAGATGGTTCCGTAGCCGGTCTGCGCGCTGAAGTACGTAAAAACATGGAACGCGAGCTGAAAGGCGCGGTGCGTAACCGCGTTAAGTCTCAGGCGATCGAAGGTCTGGTAAAAGCTAACGACATCGACGTACCGGCTGCGCTGATCGACAGCGAAATCGACGTTCTGCGTCGTCAGGCTGCGCAGCGTTTTGGTGGTAACGAGAAACAGGCTCTGGAGCTGCCGCGCGAACTGTTCGAAGAACAGGCTAAGCGTCGTGTAGTTGTCGGTCTGCTGCTCGGCGAAGTCATTCGTACCAACGAGCTGAAAGCGGACGAAGAACGCGTTAAAGGCCTGATCGAAGAGATGGCGTCTGCTTACGAAGATCCGAAAGAAGTGATTGAGTTCTACAGCAAAAATAAAGAGCTGATGGACAATATGCGTAACGTCGCTCTGGAAGAACAGGCTGTTGAAGCGGTTCTGGCAAAAGCGAAAGTGTCTGAAAAAGCCACTTCCTTCAATGAGCTGATGAACCAGCAGGCGTAATTTTTCGCGTTAAAAGCACGAAATTTGCACAAAAACCCGTCACCTTTCAGTGACGGGTTTTTTTTGTCACGCATTTTGCATGGTAAGGGTGCGAAAACCGCGTTTCAGTGTTAGCGTTAGAGCAAAAGATTGTTATGCTTGAATTATGGCGATGCCGTACCCATTACAGAGGGACTGGCTGATAATCCGTCCATCAGGTTACAATCAGTACAGCAGATTTTTTCAATTTTTATCCAGGAGACGGAAATGTCATACAGCGGAGAACGAGATAATTTGGCCCCTCATATGGCGCTGGTGCCGATGGTCATTGAACAGACCTCACGCGGTGAGCGCTCTTTTGATATCTATTCTCGTCTACTTAAGGAACGCGTCATATTTCTGACCGGCCAGGTCGAAGACCATATGGCTAACCTGATCGTGGCGCAGATGCTGTTCCTGGAAGCGGAAAACCCGGAAAAAGATATCTATCTGTACATTAATTCTCCTGGCGGCGTAATTACTGCGGGGATGTCCATCTATGACACCATGCAGTTTATTAAGCCAGACGTCAGCACCATTTGTATGGGACAGGCGGCCTCTATGGGGGCGTTTTTGCTGACTGCCGGGGCGAAAGGCAAACGTTTCTGCTTGCCGAACTCTCGCGTCATGATCCACCAGCCGCTGGGCGGCTACCAGGGCCAGGCGACGGATATTGAAATTCACGCCCGCGAAATTTTGAAAGTAAAAGGGCGCATGAATGAACTTATGGCGCATCATACGGGTCAATCTCTTGAGCAGATTGAACGTGATACTGAGCGCGATCGCTTCCTCTCCGCGCCTGAAGCGGTAGAGTACGGTTTGGTTGACTCAATTTTGACCCATCGTAATTGATGCCCTGGACGCAAGTGTGCCGCTATACACTTCATCCTTCACGCTACCTCGGTGTTGGCTGCCAGCGCGCCTCCCAGTGACTTACTTATGTAAGCGCCTGCGGAGTCGCTGAGTTGCCGCCTTGATGTAGCTCGAATGATTTTGTGTATATACTAATGAAGGGCGGCACAACGCTGATTAGCGGCTTGCGCCTGAGAATGGCATTTGCGTCGTCGTGTGCGGCACAAAGAACAAAGAAGAGGTTTTGACTCATGACAGATAAACGCAAAGATGGCTCGGGCAAATTGTTGTACTGCTCTTTTTGCGGCAAAAGCCAGCATGAAGTGCGCAAGCTGATTGCCGGTCCATCCGTGTATATCTGCGACGAATGCGTCGATTTATGTAACGACATTATTCGCGAAGAAATTAAAGAAGTTGCTCCGCACCGTGAACGTAGTGCGCTGCCGACGCCGCATGAAATTCGTACTCACCTGGACGATTACGTTATCGGCCAGGAGCAGGCGAAAAAAGTGCTGGCGGTGGCGGTCTATAACCACTACAAGCGTCTGCGTAACGGCGATACCAGCAATGGCGTCGAGTTAGGCAAAAGCAACATTCTGCTGATTGGACCGACCGGTTCCGGTAAAACGCTGCTGGCGGAAACGCTGGCGCGCTTGCTGGATGTGCCGTTCACTATGGCGGATGCAACCACGCTGACCGAAGCGGGTTACGTCGGTGAAGACGTCGAGAATATCATTCAGAAACTGTTGCAGAAATGCGACTACGACGTGCAAAAAGCGCAGCGTGGGATTGTCTACATTGATGAAATCGATAAGATTTCGCGTAAATCAGACAATCCGTCCATTACCCGCGATGTTTCCGGCGAAGGCGTACAGCAGGCGTTGCTGAAACTGATCGAAGGCACCGTCGCCGCGGTTCCACCGCAGGGCGGTCGCAAACATCCGCAGCAGGAGTTCTTACAGGTAGATACCTCTAAGATTCTGTTTATCTGCGGCGGCGCGTTTGCCGGTCTGGATAAAGTGATCGCTAACCGTGTTGAAACCGGCTCCGGCATTGGTTTTGGCGCGACGGTGAAAGCGAAGTCCGACAAAGCCAGCGAAGGCGAGCTGTTGTCGCAGGTTGAACCGGAAGATTTGATCAAATTTGGTCTGATTCCTGAGTTTATCGGTCGTCTGCCAGTGGTGGCGACGCTGAACGAACTCAGCGAAGAAGCGCTTATTCAAATCCTGAAAGAGCCGAAAAATGCGCTGACCAAGCAGTATCAGGCGCTGTTTAACCTGGAAGGCGTCGATCTGGAATTCCGTGACGAAGCGCTGGACGCTATCGCCAGGAAAGCAATGGCGCGTAAAACCGGCGCCCGTGGCCTGCGTTCTATCGTCGAAGCAGCGCTGCTGGATACCATGTACGATTTGCCATCTATGGAAGACGTCGAAAAAGTGGTGATCGACGAGTCCGTTATTGCCGGTCAGAGTAAGCCGTTGCTGATTTACGGCAAACCGGAAGCGCAGGCTTCTGGCGAATAATTAAACATTCATACAATCAGTTAGCCAAAAAAGGGGGGATTTTATCTCCCCTTTCGTTTTTCCTGTAAACACGCCGTTGAATGTGTGGGAAACATCCCCATATACTGACGTACATGTTATAGGTGGTATGGAGCACAGCTATACTATCTGATTACCTGGCGGACACTAAACTAAGAGAGAGCTCTATGAATCCTGAGCGTTCTGAACGCATTGAAATCCCCGTATTGCCCTTGCGCGATGTGGTGGTTTATCCGCACATGGTCATACCCTTATTTGTAGGGCGGGAAAAATCTATCCGTTGTCTGGAAGCGGCTATGGACCATGATAAAAAAATCATGCTGGTCGCCCAGAAGGAAGCATCAACGGATGAGCCGGGTGTAAACGATCTTTTCACCGTCGGGACCGTGGCCTCTATTTTGCAGATGCTGAAACTGCCTGACGGCACCGTAAAAGTGCTGGTCGAGGGGTTACAGCGCGCGCGTATTTCCGCGCTGTCTGACAACGGCGAACATTTCTCCGCGAAGGCGGAGTACCTTGATTCGCCAGCCATTGATGAGCGTGAACAAGAAGTGCTGGTGCGTACCGCTATCAGCCAGTTCGAAGGCTACATCAAGCTGAACAAAAAAATTCCGCCGGAAGTGCTGACGTCACTCAATAGCATTGACGACCCTGCACGTCTGGCTGACACCATCGCCGCGCATATGCCGCTGAAACTGGCGGATAAACAGTCCGTACTGGAGATGTCCGACGTTAACGAACGTCTGGAATATCTGATGGCGATGATGGAATCTGAAATCGATCTGCTGCAGGTTGAGAAACGCATTCGCAACCGCGTGAAAAAGCAGATGGAGAAATCCCAGCGCGAGTACTATCTGAACGAGCAAATGAAAGCGATTCAGAAAGAACTTGGCGAGATGGACGACGCGCCGGACGAAAACGAAGCGCTGAAGCGTAAGATCGACGCGGCGAAAATGCCGAAAGAGGCGAAAGAGAAAGCGGAAGCGGAACTGCAGAAGCTGAAAATGATGTCTCCGATGTCGGCGGAAGCGACCGTGGTGCGCGGCTACATCGACTGGATGGTGCAAGTGCCGTGGAATGCGCGTAGCAAGGTCAAAAAAGACCTGCGTCAGGCGCAGGAAATCCTCGATACTGACCATTATGGTCTGGAGCGCGTGAAAGACCGCATCCTTGAGTATCTCGCGGTTCAAAGCCGTGTAAATAAAATCAAGGGGCCGATCCTGTGTCTGGTGGGGCCGCCGGGGGTAGGTAAAACCTCGTTGGGCCAGTCCATCGCTAAAGCAACAGGGCGTAAATATATCCGTATGGCGCTGGGCGGCGTGCGTGATGAAGCGGAAATCCGCGGTCATCGCCGGACTTACATTGGCTCTATGCCGGGTAAACTGATCCAAAAAATGGCCAAAGTGGGGGTTAAAAACCCACTGTTCCTGCTCGATGAGATCGACAAAATGTCTTCTGACATGCGCGGCGATCCGGCTTCCGCACTGCTGGAAGTGCTGGATCCGGAGCAGAACGTGGCGTTCAGCGATCATTACCTGGAAGTGGATTACGATCTCAGCGATGTGATGTTTGTCGCCACTTCCAACTCCATGAACATTCCGGCGCCGCTGCTGGATCGTATGGAAGTGATCCGTCTGTCCGGTTATACCGAAGACGAGAAGCTGAATATTGCTAAACGTCACCTGCTGCCGAAGCAGATCGAGCGTAACGCGCTGAAGAAAGGCGAACTGACGGTCGACGATAGCGCGATTATCGGTATTATCCGCTATTACACGCGTGAAGCGGGCGTTCGTAGTCTGGAGCGTGAAATCTCCAAACTGTGCCGCAAAGCGGTTAAACAACTGTTGCTCGATAAGTCGTTAAAACATATCGAAATTAACGGCGATAATCTGCACGACTACCTCGGTGTGCAGCGCTTTGATTATGGCCGCGCGGATAGCGAAAACCGCGTAGGTCAGGTGACGGGCCTGGCGTGGACGGAAGTGGGCGGCGATCTGTTGACCATCGAAACCGCCTGCGTACCGGGCAAAGGCAAGTTGACCTACACCGGCTCGCTCGGTGAAGTGATGCAGGAATCTATTCAGGCGGCGCTGACCGTGGTGCGCGCGCGCGCGGAAAAACTGGGTATTAATCCGGACTTTTACGAAAAACGCGATATCCACGTTCACGTGCCGGAAGGCGCAACGCCGAAAGACGGTCCAAGTGCCGGTATCGCGATGTGTACCGCGCTGGTTTCCTGCCTGACTGGTAATCCGGTGCGCGCAGATGTGGCAATGACCGGTGAGATCACGCTGCGTGGTCAGGTGTTGCCGATCGGCGGCCTGAAAGAAAAACTGTTGGCGGCGCATCGCGGCGGGATTAAAACGGTCTTAATTCCATTCGAAAATAAACGTGACCTGGAGGAAATTCCGGACAACGTCATTGCCGATCTGGATATTCATCCGGTTAAGCGTATTGAGGAAGTTCTGACGCTTGCTCTGCAAAACGAACCGTCTGGAATGCAGGTTGTAACCGCAAAATAGTGACCTCGCGCAAATAGCGCTAATAAAAACAGGGCTGGCAGGCTATTTCGGACTTGCCAGCCTTTTTTTGTATAGCTAATTTAGATGGTTGATTGGGTCTGCCACCATTAACGGGTGTTGTAAGGGCGTGGCAGGCCTGATATAACTGCTGCGCGGTCGTACTTCGAAGGATTCAGGTGCGATATAAATTATAAAGAGGAAGAGAAGAGTGAATAAATCTCAACTGATCGAAAAAATTGCTGCAGGGGCTGATATCTCTAAGGCTGCGGCTGGACGTGCGTTAGATGCGATTATTGCTTCTGTTACCGAATCTCTGAAAGAAGGGGATGACGTTGCACTGGTAGGCTTTGGTACTTTTGCTGTTAAAGAGCGTGCTGCCCGTACTGGTCGCAACCCGCAAACAGGTAAAGAGATCACCATCGCCGCTGCCAAAGTGCCGAGTTTCCGTGCAGGTAAAGCGCTGA
The DNA here is from genome assembly GCF_043356435.1 of Salmonella sp. SJTUF15591. Classification (NCBI taxonomy): domain Bacteria; kingdom Pseudomonadati; phylum Pseudomonadota; class Gammaproteobacteria; order Enterobacterales; family Enterobacteriaceae; genus Salmonella; species Salmonella sp. SJTUF15591. Next base: position 207,793 of record NZ_JBEUJO010000004.1, read on the forward strand.
AAGACGCGGTAAACTAAGCGTGATCCCCTCGGGGGATGTGACAAAGTACAAGGGCGCATCAACTGATGTGCCTTTTTTATTGGCGATTCGGGACTTTCTGTGCGTTGCGGGCTGACAATTGCCCTCGTTTCTTGTCACAATAGGCTTTTGTGCGCCGCGTTCAGAAAATGCGATGCGCGTGAAGTCTCTATACGCAAATCATTCAGGTTGCGTCGACGCGGCAACTGAGCGAATCACTCGGTAGCCAGCAGAGAAGCCGCCTGAAAGATAAAGTGTAAAGTCACCTACAGCGGAGTGTGGTTACACCATGATGGACAGCTTACGCACGGCTGCAAACAGTCTCGTGCTCAAGATTATTTTCGTTATCATTATCGTGTCGTTCATTTTGACCGGCGTTAGTGGTTACCTGATTGGCGGAAGCAATAACTACGCCGCAAAAGTGAATGGCCAGGAAATCAGCCGGGCACAGTTTGAGAATGCGTTTAATAACGAACGTAACCGTATGCAGCAGCAGTTGGGCGACAGGTATTCTGAACTGGCGGCCAACGAAGGTTATATGAAAAGCCTGCGCCAGCAGGTGCTGAATCGTCTGATAGATGAAGCGCTGTTGGATCAATATTCCCGCGAACTGAAACTGGGCATCAGCGATGAGCAGGTAAAACAGGCGATTTTCGCCACTCCCGCTTTTCAGGTGGACGGTAAGTTTGACAACAACCGCTATAACGCGATTGTGAATCAGATGGGAATGACCGCCGATCAGTACGCTCAGGCGCTGCGTAACCAGCTTACCACTCAGCAACTGATCAACGGCGTGGCCGGTACTGATTTTATGCTGAAAGGGGAAACCGACGAACTGGCGGCATTAGTCTCTCAACAGCGCGTGGTGCGTGAAGCCGTTATTGATGTCAACGCGCTGGCGGCGAAGCAGCAGGTAACAGATCAGGAAGTGTCCAGCTACTACGATCAGAATAAAGTCCGCTTTATGACGCCGGAACAGTTCCGCGTAAGCTATATCAAGCTGGATGCCGCGACGATGCAGGCACCGGTCAGCGATGCGGATATTCAGGCCTATTATGACCAGCATGTAGATCAGTTTACTCAGCCGGAGCGCATTCGTTACAGCATTATTCAGACCAAAACGGAAGATGATGCGAAAGCGGTACTGGATGCGCTGAACAAGGGCGAAGATTTCGCCACGCTGGCGAAAGAGAAATCCACCGATATCATCTCTGCGCGTAATGGCGGCGATATGGGCTGGCTGGAAGAGTCTGCCACGGTGCCGGAACTGAAAAACGCCGGATTAAAAGAAAAAGGCCAGATATCTGGCGTGATTAAGTCGTCTGTCGGTTTTCTGGTGGCGCGTCTGGATGATATTCAGCCTGCCAAAGTGAAACCGTTAAGCGAGGTTCGCGACGACATTGCCGCGAAAGTGAAACAAGAAAAAGCGCTGGATGCTTACTATGCGTTGCAGCAGAAGGTGAGCGATGCGGCAAGCAACGACAATGAGTCGTTAGCAGGCGCTGAACAGGTCGCTGGCGTAAAAGCGGTTGAAACCGGCTGGTTTAGCCGTGACACCTTACCGGAAGAGCTGAACTTCAAACCGGTAGCCGATGCTATCTTTAATGGCGGTCTGGTGGGCGAAAACGGTACGCCGGGGCCGAATTCAGACATTATCACCGTAGATGGCGACCGGGCTTTTGTTGTGCGCGTGAGCGAACATAAACCTGAAGCCGTGAAGCCGTTGGCAGAAGTGAAAGAACAGGTCACTGCCCTGGTAAAGCATAACAAAGCGGAACAACAGGCGAAGCTGGATGCGGAAAAACTGCTGGTCGAGCTGAAAGCGGGCAAAGGCGCGGAAGCGATGAAAGCGGCGGGTCTGAGTTTTGGCGAGCCTAAAACGTTAAGTCGTACCAGTCAGGATCCGGTGAGTCAGGCGGCCTTTGCGTTAAGCCTTCCGACGAAAGATAAGCCAGTTTATGGCGTGGCGAACGATATGCAGGGTAACGTCGTTCTGCTGGCGTTTGACGAGGTGAAAGCGGGCGCCATGCCGGAAGCGCAGAAAAAAGCGATGGTGCAGGGCATCACGCAGAACAATGCGCAAATTGTCTTTGAGGCGCTGATGAGCAATCTGCGTAAAGAGGCGAAAATCAAAATCGGCGACGCTCTGGAACAGCAGTAATCGTCGAGGCGCTTCGCAAAAAATTGCAAAACGTTGTATCCCACAAAGGCCGCTTTCGCGGCCTTTTCCATTTCTGAGAATTGCCGTTTGTTCGTTTTTCTCCGCCCCGCTATCGTGGCTGCACTGTTAACAAACAAGGAGAAAACAGTATGAAACACGGAATTAAAGCACTGCTTATTACGCTTTCTTTAACCTGCGCGGGCATGGCCCATAGCGCGCTGGCGGCGACGCCTGTCGCAAAAAATGCAGCGGTGGAAACAAAAGCGGATACGCCTTCTTCATCCTCCGCCAAAGCGGCATTACCTGCTAAAGCCAGCGATGATGAAGGTACCAGGGTGAGCATTAATACCGCGTCTGCGGAGGATCTGGCGCGGGTGATGAACGGCGTTGGGCTGAAAAAAGCGCAGGCTATTGTGAGCTATCGGGAGGAGTATGGTCCTTTTAAAACGGTGGATGATTTAAAGCAGGTGCCGGGAATGGGAAGCGCGCTGGTGGAGCGTAATCTGGCAGTTTTAACATTGTAATCACTTGCACAGTGGCCAAAATTTGCCAGACTGTAGAGGTCATACCAGTTATGACCTCTGTACTTGTCGTTTACTTATAACAACAACGTAAGGTTATTGCGCTATGCAAACACAAATCAAAGTTCGTGGATATCATCTTGATGTTTATCAACATGTTAATAATGCCCGCTATCTGGAGTTTCTGGAAGAGGCCCGTTGGGATGGGCTGGAAAACAGCGACAGCTTTCAGTGGATGACGGCCCGCAATATTGCCTTTGTGGTGGTAAACATCAATATAAATTACCGTCGCCCGGCGGTATTGAGCGATCTACTGACCGTGACCAGCCAGGTACAACAGCTTAACGGTAAAAGCGGCGTATTAAGCCAGACGATTACGCTGGAGCCAGAAGGGCAGGTGGTGGCTGATGCGCTCATCACGTTTGTTTGTATTGATTTAAAAACGCAAAAAGCGCTGCCGCTGGAAGGCGAATTGCGTGAAAAGCTGGAACAGATGGTGCAATAACGCCTCGCTGTCTGATGGCGTTGAACTTGTTCGGCCTGGCGATATTGACCATGGTGCATATCGCCAGGCCGGATAAGGCGCGTGCGCCGCCATCCGGCAAAACAATCACCTTAACCCGGTTTTTTGCTTCATTGCCGCCATCACCGCCGCTTTATTCGACAGATAATGATTCAGGCCGTTAGCGCGCAGATTACAGGCCGCGCAATGACCACAGCCATTGCCTTTAATGCCGTTATAGCAGGTCAGCGTCTCTTCGCGAACCAAATCCAGTTGGCCCCAATAATCGGCCAGCGCCCAGGTTTCAGCTTTATCGATCCACATTAAGGGCGTTTCGAAACGGATATCTTTCGCCATGCCCAGATTCACCGCGTGATTCAGCGCTTTGACGAACTCATCGCGACAGTCTGGATAGCCGGAAAAATCGGTCTCGCAAACGCCGGTGATCACCGCCTCGGCTTTGACCTGATAAGCGTAAATCGCCGCCAGCGTCAGAAAGAGAATATTGCGTCCCGGTACGAAAGTATTGGGGATACCGTCAGCGTTCGGTTCATAGTCCGGCACCGGAATGCTATCCCGCGTCAGGCTGCTGACCGCCAGTTCGTTCAGCAAAGTGACATCCAGCACTTTATGCGCGCGTGCGCCAAGTTTTAACGCCAGTGCGCGCGCGACATCAATCTCTGCGCGGTGGCGCTGACCATAATCAAACGTGACACAATGCACTTCATCATACTGATGCCGCGCTTGCGCCAGACAAGTGGTGGAGTCCTGACCTCCACTAAATACAACAACGGCGCGTTTCATAGTTATCCTGATCAATGACGAAAACCAATATGGTAACGCGTACGGATAATCCCGACCAGCTTCTTCACGGCGAAGGCGGCGGAAGCCAGGCTTCGCTAAATTCAAACCAGCCGCGAGGGGTGAGTCGAACGCCGTTAACGCCCGGTGGGGCGCTGATGCGATAGTGATAATTAAACAGCGGCGTAAGTGTGGCGTCATCCATCAGGTTGGCAAAAACTTGTTGTAGCGCGGCGCGGCGATCTTTTTCATTGGGCTGAATTTGCAGAGCGTCAAGCGTAGCCTGCAGATGGGAAAACGCAGGCGCGTCCAGGACATGTGACCAGATCTGATCGCAACGTAGCCACTGCTCCAGCGTATATTCCGGCGCTTCGCCGATCAGCCTGTCGCCCATCATCAGATCCGCTTGCGCCAACGCAGGGCAGTTATCCCAGTTTTTGGCATTATGAAAAATCAACGTTAACTCACAGCCGAGCGTCGCCAGGTAATGTCGAAGCTGTTCCGCCATCGTATGCAGCTCTACGGGAAGGTGATACGCCAGGGTAAGTTTTTTCGGCAATGGCGTTTCATCAACGTCCTGCCATTGCGGGATTGTCCAGCCGGGTAGCAGCCCCTGACTTGGCATAATCAAGTTCTCATCTACCGGCAAGGTTTTCAGCAGCGAAGTATGATGGATAATATGTATCAGACGCCGCGCCTGCTGTACGTTGAGCCGTGAGCCCTTTTTGAGGGTTAAATAACAAAAGCCCAGGCTGATACCACTACTTACCTGACTCAGCGTCGCCAGCTCTTCCGGTTTGCCGATGGCAATCTGCACCGGATGGCGGCAACTGGTGCCCAGATCCTGGGCAAACAGTTGCGGGGTGATCCAGAATTCAATCGCTTTCAGCAGCGGATGGCTGAGGTGATAATGGTCATGACTTTCCAGACGCACCAGTTCCGGCGTGAACAACGCCAGGCGAAAAGGACCGGTGCCGATAAGCGGCAGGTCAGGATGCGCCAGACCGCTACAATAGCTCGCCAGACGATGCGCCAGCCAGTAATCAGGTCGGTGAAGGAGAAAGGTCAGGCACTGAGGATGCGTTACTTCGATCCGTGCGACGCTAATAAACAATTTGCTTAGCGCCGGTAGGGTAAGCAGCCTTTCCAGGCGTTCGTGTAGCTGCGCGGTGTCCACCGCATCGCCATTATGCCAGTGCAGCGTGGAGCGAATATAAAAATCCCAGCGTAAACCGTCGGCGGAAACCTCCCAGTGATGCGCCAAATCCCCGCAAGGATATTGACTGTCGCGGTCGAAGCGCGTTAACCCGGAAAAAACTTGCCCTGCGAGATGCTGTTCCGCGCGTCCTGGCAGAAAACCCGGCTGCAGCGGATCAAGCGGACGATAGTAGGGAATACGCAATGTCGGCGTATCGTTTTGCCATTGGCCGCCCATAAAAGGCTGGAGCATCGCCCGTAACTCGCCCGGCGCCAGCTGCGCCAGTTCCAGTACGTTGAGCTGCTGCCCTTTTTCCAGCGCCTGTTCCATCATGGCGGTGCGGAGCGATTCCGGCGTGACCAGAAACTGGAGCCGTCCACGTTTCCCGCGCCCGGACTGCGCCTCCCATCTTAGCCAACCCGCCTGCTGGGCCTGACGCAGCAGCGTTCGCAGATGGCGCTCGCTACAAAAACAGCGTTCGGCCAGTTCGCTAACGGTGACATGTTGCGTTTCCCCGGCGGAAGGCTGCCAGAGGCGTTGATATTGATTAAGCCGATTCAGTAGCCTCATAGAAACCCGGAACACTTCCTTTTATCTGTTCACTATTACTTCCGTATATCTCAGGTAATACTGAACAACAAGTTAACCGCGTCACAGTGTGGAGAAAGAGATGGCCCGTCTGGCAGCATTTGATATGGATGGCACGTTATTAATGCCCGATCACCATTTGGGTAGAGAAACGATCGCCACGCTGGCGCGTCTGCGCGAACGCGATATCACCCTGACATTCGCTACGGGTCGTCACGTGCTGGAGATGCGGCATATTCTGGGGACGCTTTCACTGGATGCTTATCTTATTACCGGTAACGGGACGCGAATTCACTCGCTGGAAGGCGACGTGCTGCATCGTCAGGATCTCGATCCTCAGGTTGCCGATACGGTGATGCACCATGCCTGGGATACCCGAGCCAGTATGCATGTGTTTAATGACAACGGCTGGTTTACAGGCCAGGAGATCCCCGCGCTACTCCAGGCGCACGTCTACAGCGGCTTTCGTTATCAGGTTATCGATATAAAAAGTATTCCGGCCCATCAGGTGACGAAGATCTGTTTTTGCGGCGATCATGACGATCTGATCCGTTTGCGCATTCAGCTCAATGAGGCGCTGGAAGAACGCGCGCACCTCTGTTTCTCTGCCGTCGACTGCCTGGAAGTGCTACCGCTGGGGTGCAATAAAGGATCGGCGCTGGCGGTATTGAGCAACCATTTAGGGCTTTCACTGGCAGATTGCATGGCGTTTGGCGACGCGATGAACGATCGGGAAATGCTGGGCAGCGTCGGGCGGGGGCTCATTATGGGCAATGCCATGCCGCAGCTTATCGCCGCGCTGCCACACCTTTCGGTTATCGGACATTGTGGTAATCAAGCGGTATCACACTTTTTGACGCATTGGCTGGACAATCCGCATCTACCTTATTCCCCCGAATGAGAGATCTCTTCCAGCAAGCCAGACATTCAGTCTGGCTTTTTTTTGGTTTCTAGTCGCCGGTAAGTAATTTTGCGATGGCCGCTGACCACGGCGTCAAATCGCCGATATGGTCGCTAACCCAGGACGGATGGTAATAGGTATCCAGATAGCGATCGCCGCTATCGCACAATAACGTCACGATAGCGCCGGTTTCTCCAGCCTCGCGCATCCGGGCCGCAAGCTGCAGCGCTCCCCACATATTCGTGCCGGTAGAGGCGCCGACTTTACGGCCTAGCTGCGTTTCCAGCCAGTGTGCGGTGGCAACGCTGGCGGCGTCCGGCACGCGCAGCATCTCATCCACGACATCCGGAATAAAAGAAGGCTCTACTCGCGGACGACCAATTCCTTCAATTTTACTGCCCACCGGGCTGCGTAATGAAGCGTCGCGATCCTGCCAGTAAGGTAAAAAGACGGAATTTTCCGGATCCACCACCATGAGCTGAGTATCATAGCCCTGGCAGCGAATATAGCGCCCAATCGTCGCAGAGGTTCCGCCCGTTCCGGCGCTCATGACGATAAATCGCGGTACCGGATGGGGTTCGTTGCGCATCTGGCGGAAAATACTGTCGGCAATATTATTGTTGCCCCGCCAGTCGGTAGCTCGTTCTGCGTAGGTAAACTGGTCCATATAGTGACCGTTCAGTTCATGCGCCAGCCGCTCGGAGGCGGCATAAATTTCGCAGGCGCTCTCCACAAAATGACAGTGGCCGCCGTAAAATTGAATCTGTTCGATTTTACGTTTTGCGGTACAGGCGGGCATGACGGCGATGAACGGCAGTCCCAGTAAACGCGCGAACCAGGCTTCGGAAATCGCCGTTGAGCCTGATGACGCTTCAATAATCGGAGTGCCTTCTTTAATCCAGCCATTGCACAGCCCATAAAGGAACAGCGAGCGCGCCAGACGATGCTTGAGGCTACCGGTGGGATGCGTGCTTTCGTCTTTCAGGTAAAGCTGGATACCTGGAAATGCCGACAGGGGCAAACGAATAAGATGCGTATCCGCCGAGCGCTGGTGGTCAGCGTTAATTTCATTAATGGCATTTTTAACCCAATTGCTACTCATCATTAATATCCATTTATCATTTTGTGCCAAGAGTAGCGAAAAGTACGGAAAAAATTGTTGCTATTTGACCTTTAAATTACAATGTAAGGAGAAAAATATTCTCTATGGAGTGGGTATGTTAGATAAAATTGACCGTAAACTGCTTTGCTTATTGCAGCAGGACTGTACCCTCTCTTTGCAGGCGCTGGCGGATGCCGTTAATCTGACGACAACGCCTTGCTGGAAGCGGCTTAAACGCCTGGAAGATGACGGTATCCTGCTTGGCAGGGTCGCGCTGCTGGACCCGGAAAAACTGGGTCTGGGATTAACCGCTTTTGTGTTGATAAAAACGCAGCACCACAGCAGTGAATGGTACTGTCGGTTCGTGACCGTCGTCTCTGAGATGCCGGAAGTGCTTGGCTTCTGGCGGATGGCGGGGGAATACGACTATCTGATGCGAGTTCAGGTGGCCGACATGAAGCGGTATGACGACTTCTATAAACGTCTGGTCAATAGCGTCCCAGGACTGTCAGACGTCACCTCCAGTTTTGCGATGGAACAGATTAAGTACACCACCTCTCTGCCCATTGAATAATTCTCCCGGTATTGCCGGAAATCATATCAGGAAATAACGCGTGCGATTATTTGCTCAATTAAGCTGGTACTTTCGCCGGGAATGGCGTCGCTATCTTGGCGCGGTGGCCCTGCTTATGCTTATTGCGATGCTTCAGCTGATCCCGCCCAAAGTGGTGGGGATTGTCGTGGATGGCGTAACCGCACAGCATTTTACTCCAGGCCGAATAGCGATGTGGATTGGCACCATTGCCCTGATCGCCGTAGTGGTCTATTTGTTGCGCTATGTCTGGCGCGTGCTGCTATTTGGTGCTTCTTATCAATTAGCCGTCGAACTGCGTGAAGATTATTATCGCCAGCTGAGTCGTCAGCATCCTGAATTTTATCAGCGCCATCGAACGGGCGATCTTATCGCGCGCGCGACGAATGATGTGGATCGCGTCGTATTTGCGGCGGGCGAGGGCGTTCTGACGCTGGTTGACTCGCTGGTAATGGGCTGCGCGGTACTGATTGTTATGTCGACGCAAATTAGCTGGCAGCTAACGCTATTAGCGCTGTTGCCGATGCCGATTATGGCGCTGATGATCAAACGTTACGGCGATCGGCTGCATGATTATTTCAAACTGGCGCAGGCTGCCTTTTCCAGCCTGAACGACCGCACGCAGGAGAGTCTGACCAGCATCCGCATGATCAAAGCGTTTGGTCTGGAGGACCGCCAGTCTTCGCTGTTTGCGGCGGATGCCGAAGATACCGGCAAGAAAAATATGCGCGTGGCGCGTATTGACGCGCGTTTTGATCCAACCATTTACATCGCCATTGGCATGGCGAACCTGCTCGCGATTAGCGGCGGAAGCTGGATGGTGGTTAACGGCAGCCTGACGCTGGGCGAACTCACCAGCTTTATGATGTATCTGGGGTTGATGATTTGGCCGATGCTGGCGCTGGCCTGGATGTTTAATATCGTGGAGCGGGGTAGCGCCGCATACAGCCGCATCCGCGCCATGCTGGCGGAAGCGCCGGTAGTTAAGGATGGCGAAGAGCCGGTCCCGGCGGGGCGTGGCGAACTGACGGCGGCCATTCGTGAGTTTTGCTATCCGCAAACGACTCATCCGGCGCTGGAGAATGTGAACTTTCGTCTTAAACCGGGTCAGATGCTGGGGATATGCGGTCCGACCGGCGCGGGGAAAAGCACAATATTGTCGCTTATCCAGCGCCATTTTGATGTGACGCAGGGAGAGATCCGTTTCCATGACGTGCCGTTGACGCATCTGCAACTGGATAGCTGGCGTAGCCGACTGGCGGTCGTCAGCCAGACGCCGTTTTTGTTCTCGGACTCTATTGCCAATAATATTGCGCTCGGACGCCCGGAGGCGACTCAGGAGGAGATTGAACAGGTGGCGCGTTTAGCCAGCGTACATGAGGATATTCTCCGCTTGCCTCAGGGCTACGACACGCAGGTAGGTGAACGTGGCGTCATGTTATCGGGAGGGCAAAAACAGCGTATCTCGATTGCCAGAGCGCTACTGTTAAATGCGGAAATTCTGCTTCTCGATGATGCGCTTTCTGCAGTAGATGGCCGCACGGAGCATCAGATTTTGCATAATTTGCGCCAGTGGGGCGAAGGGCGTACGGTCATCATCAGCGCGCATCGTTTATCCGCGCTGACCGACGCCAATGAAATTATCGTTATGCAACATGGTCATGTTGTTCAGCGCGGCGATCACGATCAACTGGCGCAGCAGATTGGCTGGTATCGCGATATGTATCGCTATCAGCAACTGGAGGCCGCTCTGGATGACGCGCCGGAACGCGGCGAGGAGGCGGTGAATGCGTAGTTTTGGACAGCTATGGCCGACGCTGAAACGGTTGCTGGCGTATGGCTCGCCATGGCGAAAACCGCTCTCTGTCGCGGTGATGATGCTGTGGATTGCGGCGGCGGCGGAGGTTAGCGGTCCGCTGCTGATCAGCTATTTCATTGATAACATGGTGGCCCGCCACCATTTACCGTTGGGCAAGGTCGCGGGGCTGGCGGCCGCCTATGTGGGGCTACAGTTTCTGGCGGCGGGTCTCCATTACGCCCAGTCTTTATTATTTAACCGGGCGGCCGTTGGCGTGGTTCAGTCCTTGCGCACGGACGTCATGGATGCCGCCTTGCGCCAGCCGCTAAGCGCTTTCGACACGCAGCCTGTCGGACAATTAATTTCACGTGTGACCAACGATACGGAAGTCATCCGCGATCTGTACGTCACGGTCGTCGCAACGGTATTACGTAGCGCGGCGTTGATCGGCGCCATGCTGGTCGCCATGTTCAGCCTTGACTGGCGGATGGCGCTGGTGGCGATTTTGATTTTTCCGGCGGTATTGACCGTGATGATCATTTATCAGCGCTACAGCACGCCGATTGTACGCCGCGTGCGGGCATACCTGGCGGATATTAACGACGGCTTTAACGAAATCATCAACGGGATGAGCGTAATTCAGCAGTTTCGCCAGCAGGCGCGCTTCGGCGAACGCATGGGCGAGGCCAGCCGCTCGCACTACATGGCTCGGATGCAGACGCTGCGCTTAGACGGCTTTTTATTGCGTCCGCTGCTTAGCCTCTTTTCCGCGCTCATTTTATGCGGTCTGTTGATGCTTTTCAGCTTTACGTCTGCCGGCACGATTGAGGTCGGGGTGCTGTATGCGTTCATTAGCTATTTGTCACGTCTGAACGAGCCGCTCATTGAACTGACCACCCAGCAATCCATGCTACAGCAGGCGGTTGTGGCGGGAGAACGTGTTTTTGAACTGATGGATCGCCCGCGCCAGCGCTATGGCAGCGACGACAGGCCGTTACAAAGCGGGGCGATTGATATTGATCATCTGTCGTTTGCTTACCGCGACGATAATCTTGTTTTACAGGACATTACGCTATCAGTACCGTCCCGTAGCTTTGTGGCGCTGGTGGGGCACACCGGCAGCGGGAAGAGCACGCTCGCCAGCTTATTAATGGGGTATTACCCCCTGACACAAGGCGAAATTCGGCTGGATGGGCGAGAAATCGCCTCTCTTAATCATCGCGTTTTACGCCAGGGCGTGGCGATGGTTCAACAGGACCCGGTAGTGATGGCGGATACCTTTCTGGCTAATGTGACGCTGGGGCGCGATGTCTCCGAGGCGCAGGTGTGGCAGGCGCTGGAAACGGTACAACTGGCAGACCTGGCGCGCGGGCTGAGCGACGGGCTGCATACGCATCTCGGCGAGCAGGGAAATACGTTGTCCGTCGGGCAAAAACAGCTATTGGCGCTGGCGCGCGTGCTGGTTGACGCCCCGCAAATATTAATTCTTGATGAAGCGACGGCCAGCATCGATTCCGGCACTGAGCAGGCGATACAGCAGGCGCTGGCGGCGATTCGCGAGCGCACCACGTTGGTGGTTATTGCCCATCGGCTATCGACAATCGTGGAGGCGGATACCATTCTGGTTCTCCATCGCGGCCAGGCGGTGGAGCGCGGGACGCATCAACAATTGCTGGCGGCGCAAGGGCGCTACTGGCAAATGTATCAATTACAGTTAGTTGGCGAGGAGTTAGCCGCCAGCGTACACGAAGAACCCGGCCCTGCGGCATAAGGTTTGGCACCACAGGGCAAAGCCTCGCCCATCATGCACCGTCGTGGTGCGTTTTTCTTTCCCTGCTTCGATTTTGGGGCGCGTCAATATAAAGACGCGCCGCTAACCGCGCTTTTCCTCGCTCGCCAGCTTCTGGCACATCCTTTGCAATATCCATTCTGAAGAGTCCATGCGCGGCGGCAGCCGTTACCTAATTCTGACTGGAGGGTTCTATGAAGCTGGTTACCGTGATTATCAAACCGTTCAAGCTGGAGGACGTGCGGGAGGCGCTTTCTTCCATTGGCATTCAGGGACTGACCGTCACCGAAGTGAAAGGGTTTGGCCGTCAGAAAGGACACGCCGAACTGTATCGCGGCGCGGAGTACAGCGTGAATTTCCTGCCGAAGGTCAAAATTGATGTGGCTATCGCCGACGACCAACTGGAAGAGGTGATCGATATCATCAGTAAAGCGGCTTACACCGGAAAAATTGGCGACGGCAAAATTTTCGTCGCGGAGCTCATGCGCGTTATTCGGATTCGTACCGGCGAAGCTGACGAAGCAGCGCTGTAAGACCCGCCACACAGCAACAGGAAATGAAAAAATGAAGATAGCGATGATAAAAACCACACTGGCTTCACTGGCGCTGCTGCCTGGGCTAACGATAGCCGCGCCAGCGGTTGCCGATAAAGCGGATAGTGCTTTTATGATGATTTGCACCGCGCTGGTGCTGTTCATGACGATACCGGGTATCGCGCTGTTTTACGGCGGATTAATTCGCGCCAAGAACGTGCTGTCAATGTTAACGCAAGTGACCGTCACCTTTGCGCTGGTCTGTATTTTATGGGTGGTGTACGGCTATTCGCTGGCTTTTGGCGAAGGGAATCATTTCTTCGGTAATGCTGATGGGGCGATGTTGAAGAATATCGCGTTGACGGCGGTAACGGGTACGATTTATCAGTATATTCATGTCGCGTTTCAGGGATCTTTCGCCTGTATTACCGTCGGGCTGATTGTCGGCGCGCTGGCGGAGCGTATTCGTTTTTCGGCGGTACTGATTTTTGTCGTGGTGTGGTTCACGCTCTCTTATATCCCGATTGCGCACATGGTGTGGGGCGGCGGCCTGCTGGCTGCTCACGGCGCGCTGGATTTTGCCGGTGGTACGGTGGTGCATATTAACGCCGCTATCGCCGGGCTGGTGGGGGCTTATTTAATTGGCAAACGCGTCGGCTTTGGGAAAGAAGCATTTAAACCCCATAACCTGCCGATGGTTTTTATCGGTACTGCGATTCTGTATATCGGCTGGTTTGGATTTAACGCGGGTTCTGCGGGGAGCGCAAACGAGATAGCAGCGCTGGCCTTTGTGAACACCGTGGTGGCGACCGCCGCCGCGATTCTGGGGTGGATTATCGGCGAGTGGACGCTACGCGGTAAGCCTTCCCTGCTGGGGGCGTGTTCCGGCGCGATTGCCGGTCTGGTCGGCGTGACGCCAGCCTGTGGCTATGTTGGCGTTGGCGGCGCGCTGGTTATCGGCGTTATTGCGGGTCTGGCGGGATTGTGGGGAGTCACCATGCTTAAACGTCTGCTACGGGTAGATGATCCGTGCGACGTATTTGGCGTTCACGGCGTTTGCGGAATAGTCGGCTGTATCCTGACCGGCGTTTTTGCCGCCAGTTCGCTGGGCGGCGTTGGCTTTGTCGACGGCGTTACGATGGGACATCAGGTGATGGTACAGCTGGAAAGTATTGCTATTACGGTCGTCTGGTCCGGCGTTGTCGCGTTTGTTGGTTACAAACTGGCGGATATCCTTGTTGGACTGCGTGTACCGGAAGAGCAGGAGCGTGAGGGGCTGGATGTGAACAGTCACGGCGAGAATGCGTATAACGCGTGATTGCGCAACATGCCTGATGGCGCTGCGCTTACCCAGTCTACCGTAGGCCGGATAAGCGCAGCGTCATCAGGCCATTAACGCCGCATAGCAGCATGTTTTTTAATTGTGATTACGCATTACCCCTTCCTGCACGGTTGAAGCGACCAGCGCGCCATCCTGAGTATAAAACTCGCCGCGAACAAAGCCCCGGGCGCTGGAGGCGGAAGTGCTCTCCACGCTATAAAGTAGCCATTCATTAAAATTGAACGGACGATGGAACCACATAGAGTGATCGATAGTGGCGATCTGAATGCCCTTTTCCAGAAAACCGATGCCGTGAGGCTGAAGCGCGACGGGAAGGAAATTCAGATCCGAGGCGTATCCCAGTAAATATTGATGGACGCGAATGTCATCCGGAACGGTGCCGTTGGCGCGAATCCATACCTGACGCACAGGCGCGGCGACGTGACCTTTCAACGGATTGTGAAATTCGACGGGACGAATTTCCAGCGGGCGATCGCAGAGAAACTTTTCTTTCAGAATCGGCGGCAGTAAATGCGCCAGCGATTGCGCGATTTCCGTTTCTGACGGTAGTCCTTCCGGCCCGACTGCCGTCGGCATGGTTTTTTGATGTTCAAAACCCGGTTCCGGCGCCTGGAATGAGGCGGTCATGTAAAAGATGGGTTTCCCGTTCTGAATAGCGGCAACGCGGCGGGCGCTGAAGCTGTTCCCATCGCGCAGCACTTCTACGTCATAGATAATGGGTTTTTGGCTGTCGCCTGGCCGCAGAAAATAACTGTGGAATGAATGCACCAGTCGCGCTTCCGGCACCGTTTCTTTGGCGGCATAGAGCGCCTGGCCCACCACCTGACCGCCAAATACCTGGCGCAGCCCTAAGTCTTCACTTTGGCCCCGAAAGAGTCCTTCTTCAATTTTTTCCAGATTCAATAATGTCAGCAAATTATTCAGTGTCTGACTCATACATACTCTCCAGGTGACAACGATGCCGAAGCGAGGTAGGGCAGAGTATAACGCAATTTTGCAAGTGGTCCGATGGGTACAAAAGTCTGAATAACAGACCAATTCCAGGCAAAAATGAGTGACATGTGCCACACTTAATCACGTTATGTTTCTGTTAACCACTCTTCCGGCGGGGGGAAAGGCCTGCTGGTGCATTGATGATAAGGAGAATTGAATGAAACTCGTGCACATCGTAAGTGGTTTAGCGGTTGCGATATCTCTGGCGGCCTGCGCTGATAAAAGCGCTGATATCCAGACGCCTGCGCCAAACCCTAACATGTCGATTACAGCTAACCAGTCTACTATTCAGCAACCCAATGTTTCCGGTACCGTCTGGATCCGCCAGAAGGTCGCTCTGCCGCCAGATGCGGTGCTGACCGTGACGCTTTCAGATGCTTCGCTGGCTGATGCGCCGTCTAAGGTGCTGTCGCAAAAAGCGGTACGTACCGAAGGTAAACAGGCGCCTTTCAGTTTTGTGTTGCCGTTTAACCCATCAGATATTCAACCTAACGCGCGCATTCTCCTGAGCGCGGCCATCACCGTTGATAATAAGCTGGTATTTATTACCGATAGCGTGAAACCGGTGATTAATAATGGCGGCACTAAAGCGGATCTGACGCTGGTACCGGTACAGCAAACGGCGGTGCCTGTGCAGGCCGGCGGTGGTGCGACGACGACGGTTCCATCGACTTCGCCGACCCAGGTCAATCCGTCTTCTGCCGTTCCTGCGCCTACCCAGTATTAATCCTGCGCCAACCCTCTCCGTTACGGAGAGGGTTAATACACCCAGCGATAGCGTTGTAAATCGATTTGTCCGCTTCCCGACACCACCACGCCTTCCGCCAGTAATGCCTGACGTTGCCGCTGTAGATCCGGCCCGGTAAGTGATATTGCGCCGTGGCGGTTCACCACCCGATGCCATGGTAAAGTGCTGCCTTCCGGCAGACGTTTTAAAACTCCGCCGACCTGACGCGCCGCCCGAGGCGAACCGGCAAGCCGGGCGACATCACCGTAGGTCGTGACAAATCCTTCCGGGATAGAAGCGACGATTTGCCAGACGCGTTGAGGAAATGTGTCCTGAATATCCATAATAGAATCCTGCGTTAATGCTTCAGGATAATCTGGAATAAGGGGAGAGGAAAGCCCGGATGCGCAAGAAACCAGCATCCGATGCCTGATGGGTTGCAATTGCACGATATAGCAGTGATAATGCGCCTGCGCGTTGGTTCACAACGCTCTCAATGGGGGCTCTGTTGGTTCTCCCGCAACGCTACTCTGTTTACCAGGTCAGGTCCGGAAGGAAGCAGCCAAGGCAGATGACGCGTGTGCCGGGATGTAGCTGGCAGGGCCCCCACCCATTTGTGCCTCTCCACACTGTTCTTTTCTGCTGTGCGACGTTATAGCCGCTGTTCCGCCCAAAGAATAAATGCCGTAGCGGGTAGGGGCTTACTGTATAACCAGCCCTGACCATAATGTACGCCATGCTGGCGTAGCCACTGTTCTTGCCTGGTCGTTTCGATGCCTTCTGCGACCATCTTGAGTTTGAGCGTTTTCGCCATTTCAATAATATGCGGCGTGACGTTTTTATATTCCAGCGCATCGACAAAAGATTTATCAATTTTAAGGACATCCACATCCAGATTTTGTAAGTAGCTGAGGCTGGAATAGCCGGTGCCAAAGTCATCAATATAAATTGAATGTCCCGCGTTACGGTATCTGGCGACAATTGGCGCGCTGGTTTTCGGATCGGCGAACTCGCGTTCCGTTAATTCAAGCGCGATTTGCGACGGAGAAATTTGGCTACGGTTCAGCAGCGTGCTTAACAGCGTCGGCAACGTTTCCGACGCCAGATCGGATGCCTCAAGATTGATTGAAATATGTTGTTCGGGATGGGACTTTAACCAACTCCCCATGTCTTCAAAAACGGTTTCGATGATTAGCCGGGTTAGCGGCTCCGTGAGCCCGGTTTGTTCAGCCAGCGCGATAAAAATTTCCGGCGAAAGGAAGGTGCCGTCCGCCTGTTGCCAGCGAGCTAAGGCTTCGGCACCGACAATTTTTCCGCTGCTCAGGGAGACAATAGGCTGATAGTGTACGTTAATTTCGCGATTGTCTATCGCATCCTGGAGACGGTGGCGGGGCGACTGTAGCCGACGCAAAATACGCAGAATAAAGGCCGCGGCCAGCAGACCCGTTACGATGCCCGCCGGTAGCCAGATAAACGCCTGTCGATACCAGCTCCTTTCCAGCGGAGCGGTCGGTGCCCAGCTTACGATAGTAATGCCCATTTCCGGAAAGGGGTGGATAGCATACTGAATGCCTCGGTTTTCCAGCCGCAGGGGCGTCTCATGGTGAATGAGCGGAAGAATAGCGGGGTCAAGGTTACCGCTGCTGGCAACCACAGTATTGCGTTCCCGGCCAATAATAGCGACGTCAATCGGCCATGCGCCAAACGGAATCACATCGATAAAGGACGCCGGGTCGATCATCACGATATAGCTGTCGCTCCCGAGTGCCGCCATATAGCGTTTTATACCCAGATCGTTTTGCGCCGTAAACCAGGCGCGATAACCGTCGCGAGTGATTTTCATGGGCGGAGGGAACGCGGGAATATGGCTCTCTTTTTCAAGTGAGGAACAAACGGGAATCGAATTTTTAAGATACAGAACTTCCTGGACATACCGAAAGCTATAAGACACGCGGCGCATGGCGAGTAAATGGGCGCTGCTGCAGGGCTCGCCTTTAAAGGAGGCAATATGCGTTAACGCGGCTTTTGCCTGGTCACTGACCCTTTCTGTACGTAGCGCCACCCGGGACGAGAAGATATCCAGCTCTTCGTTAAACCTTTTTTCAACTTGACGGTGCGCCAGCCACAGGCTCAATCCTATCGGGAAAAGGACAGACAGGATAAGCACTCCCGTTACCAGGCTGACCAGATGTCGTGTTGTCACAGTGATGTCCTTATAAACACAGCGTAGAGAAAGTATATCCGATCGTAAATCGCGCCCTTGAATGATAAAGCTATTTTATCGATTTTACAGATACAGGGGCCAGACTAACGCGTTACGCCACGTTGCTTTTGCCGCCAGGAAGAGATCGTGAATGTTTACCGGTTGAAAAAGGAGCGTTGATAGCGTATTTTATTGTTATGTTATAACATAATTGAGAGAGCGCAATGAAACCTGATATTCATCCTGTATACCGCACCGTCGTATTTCACGACACCAGCGCAAATGAATATGTGAAAGTGGGATCAACTATCAAAACTGAACGTGAAATCGAACTGGACGGCGTGACATATCCGTATGTCACTATTGATGTGTCATCAAAATCGCATCCTTTTTATACCGGTAGACAGAAAACGTTTGATAGCGAAAGTAGCGCCGCACGCTTCCAGAAACGTTTCGGTCATTTTATCGGCGCTAAACGGGGGTAAATGAAATGCAGGTGTTAAACTCACTTCGCAATGCAAAACAACGGCATCCGGATTGCCAGATAGTCAAACGCAAAGGACGCTTATACGTGATTTGTAAAACAAATCCGCGTTTTAAGGCGGTTCAGGGGCGTAAAAAAAGACGTTAAAAAACCAACAGTTCAGGGAAAGCAGTGCGTACCAGGGAGGGTGCGCACTTTTTTATTACCGGCTGGCTTCTGCGCGGGCCAGCGTAAAAATATCGTAGAAGGAAAGTTCGCCCTTACGGGCAACCATTTTTTGCAGCTGGACTTTATGTTCATTATCCACCTGTGGAGACTGAAGAATCGTCTCAATGAGCGTGGGGGGAACAAAGCGGGTGTTGTACCATTCGCCGTTGTAACAGACCCGGAGGTCCAGCACATCGATGTCGTTATAGTGATAACGCGGGGCGATGTCGAAAAAGAAGAAGCCATTAAATGCGATAAATAACACCACTAACAGCCATACTGACCCCACCAGCGTTTCTGATTGCAGCATGACCGCCAGCGTCGCAAACCAGGCTGCATACATCGCGATAAATAACCCAGGATGCTTGCGGATAAAACTGATACTAAAACGCGGCCTGTTATCGCGTTTTTCACGGACGTTTAAGTCATCAATAGTTTCGCTAAGCAGGCGCTGTATCTCTGTCATCTTTTGCCTTCATGATTTCTGCGACATAGGGTAATAACAGCCCATTTTAAAGGGAGGTGTAACGTGAAAAAAGTAACAGATTAACCACGAATTAGCATAACAGTTATCATTTTGACTACAATTTTTTAATGATTCGCGCCGGGTTTCCGCCTACCACGACGTCTGGCGGTACGTTTTTTGTCACCACAGCGCCTGAAGCGACGACGACGTTATCGCCGATGGTTACGCCAGGATTAACGACGGCTCGTCCGCCTATCCAGACGTTATTTCCGATAGTGACGGGTTTACCTAATTCTCTGCCGCTGTTGCGTTCGACGGCGTCCAGCGGGTGCGTGGCGGTATAGATATGTACCCCTGGCGCGAGCATACAATTATCGCCAATATGAATTGGGCAAACATCAAGCATGACGCAGTCGAAGTTAGCGTAAAAGGAGTGACCAAGAAAAATATTATAGCCGTAGTCGCAACGGAAGGAAGGTTCAATATAGGCGTCTTCGCATCGACCCAACAGGTCGCGTAAAATCGCCTGACGCTTATTTATTTCATCAGGCGTAGTATAATTGTATTGATGGATGAGTTGACGCGCCCGCAGTCGATCCTGGCATAAAGTTTCATCGGTCGGGCAATACAGTGCCCCAGCGATCATTTTTTGTTTTTCGTCACTCATCGCGCGCTCCCCTTGGTGGATATTATCGCAATAGAAGCAATAATAAAGTATTAGAGGGAACGTTCCCTGCTATTGGTATGTGATCTATATCACTGTTCTATAATAGCCCGTTGTGTTATTAGCCAGAACGAGGAGGCAGATAACACCTGCGTGTTCTCTAAAAAGTAATGTAGCGTGATTAACGAATGAATTTCCATACTGAAGAGGGGATCTTGTCGTAGAGTTTGTTCATCGTCAATTCTGCAAGACGGTGATCCGCAGCTGAGTAAAATACAGCCAGCTCATTGTCGGACAATTCATATTTATTTTTCTCAATGACGCGCTCCAGAGTGTCAATTGTCTGACAGCGCCGTAAACGCATCAAATAATCAGTTTTAGTTAATGGTTTATCAGACATAAATTCTACCTATGATTGTAATAATTTTTAACAAGACAAACTAACAGGATTAGCCCTGGTGGCGTTGACGAAACAACGGAACAGGCGGTTGCCCGATTTACGCCATTTTTGCAAATCCTGCGTATTAATACCATAGCTGCTGAACAACATAAAGGTGTCGTCCAGGTATTCATCTATCTGCGCAATCAATTTATTGTCTTCATTGTACTTAATTTTATAATTAAGCGCGAAAGTTGCAATATGCTCTATCAGCTCATTGAGCTGCAGGTTGACTGCTGAGGTCGGGTCATTAACCCAGCCATGGTTGCTTTCTTCAAGGTTTGCAAGACAGTCATGATACAGGGTTTCGCAAAGAAATTTAAGCTGTGCTATATCATGTCTTTTGGGTGAGTATTCGTCCATAATGCATCCCCTTTTTAGTGGCTTAAACTAACCGAACACCTTCGGGATGGATACAACTAACTAACCTGGTACTTCCCACGTCACCTTATGATTTAACTATAATCTACTCTAAAAAACTTTTCATCGTCATATTACGAAAAATTACAATTGCGTGAAAGCCGCGTGTTGCCATACTTTTTCGAATTTTAACAGTGATCGTCGGTCGCCTAAAAAGGAACCAGTTTTATTGTTTGTGTAATCATTGGGTTAACGTTTTTTAGCTTTTCAGGCTAAAACAATAGACTCTGACAGGAGAAAATAGCCAGGAATATTCTTAATATTTCTTAATTAATGGCTGAATTAAGAAATGGCCAACTTTCCTAAGAAAAGCCTTTAACGCAGTAAGGATTATACCTTTTATTAATATGGCAAAAAATAATCAATCTAACAATAAGCGTATTTTATGATTTTTGCGTAAAAAAGGCCGCTTGCGCGGCCTTATCAACAGTGAGCAAATCAGCGATGTTCTGTCGAATGACTATGCTCAATATCTTCGCTTTTACGGCTAAAGCGGCGGCGTACCACCACGAAGAAGACCGGTACGAAGAAAATAGCCAGTACGGTTGCCGTTACCATCCCGCCCAGTACGCCAGTACCTACCGCATTCTGCGCGCCGGAACCCGCGCCGGAACTGATAACCAGCGGCATAACCCCCAGCATGAACGCTAACGAGGTCATCAGAATCGGGCGCAAACGCATCCGGACGGCCTCCAGCGTCGCTTCTACCAGACCTTTCCCTTCTTTATCCATTAAGTCTTTGGCGAATTCGACGATAAGTATCGCGTTCTTCGCCGACAACCCAATGGTTGTGAGCAGGCCCACCTGGAAGTAAACGTCGTTAGTCAGTCCGCGGAAGGTCGCAGCCAGCAGCGCGCCGATAACCCCAAGCGGAACAACCAGCATTACGGAGAACGGGATAGACCAGCTCTCATACAATGCCGCCAGACACAGGAAGACGACGATCAGCGAGATAGCATACAGGGCAGGGGCCTGGTTGCCGGACAACCGCTCCTGGTAGGACATCCCGGTCCAGTCATACCCAATGCCTGACGGCAGCTTGCTGGCCAGTTCTTCCATCATCGCCATCGCTTCACCAGTACTCTTGCCTGGCGCCGCCTGACCCAGAATTTCCATCGAAGGCAGACCGTTATAGCGTTCCAGACGTGGCGAACCATATTCCCAGCGGGAAGAGGAGAATGCGGAGAACGGCACCATCTGACCATCGCTACCACGAACGTACCAGTCGTTAATATCATCCGGCAACATGCGGTATTTCGCTTCGGACATCACGTAAACTTTCTTCACACGACCGCGATCGATAAAGTCGTTTACATAGCTGCCGCCCCATGCTGCGCCCAGCGTGGTATTAATGTCGCTAATAGACACGCCCAGCGCCTGAGCTTTTTCCTGGTCGATATCGATTTTAAACTGCGGCGTATCTTCCAGGCCGTTAGGTCGAACGCCGACCAGCAGATCAGGATATTTCGCCACCTCGCCGAACAACTGATTACGTGCCTGGGTGAGTTTTTCATGACCAAGTCCCGCCTGGTCAATCAACTCGAAGTCAAACCCGGTTGCGGTGCCCAGTTCAACAATCGCCGGTAGGTTAAAGGCGAAGACCATCGCATCTTTAATTTGTGAAAACGCTGCGGTTGCCCGCTGGGTAATCGCTTCAACCTTGTTTTTTTCGCCTGGACGATCGGCCCAGTCTTTCAACGACACGAATGCAATACCGGTATTCTGACCGCGCCCTGCAAAACCGAAGCCGTTGACGGCGAATACCGATTCAACGTTGGCTTTCTCTTTGTTCAGATAGTAATCCGTGACCTCATCCAGCACTTTTTGCGTGCGCTCTTGCGTCGCGCCGGCGGGGAGCTGGACCATTGTCAGGAATACGCCCTGGTCTTCATCTGGCAAGAAAGAGCTTGGCAGACGAACGAACAGATAAGCCATACCGACGACGATAATGAGATAGAGCAGCAGATAACGCCCGGTGCTGCGCAGAATATTGCCTACGCTATCGGTGTAGTGATGCGTGCTCTTATCAAACAGGCGGTTAAACCAGCCGAAAAAGCCTTTTTTCCCTTCGCCATGATCGCCTTTGGCGACGGGTTTGAGCATCGTCGCGCACAGCGCAGGCGTCAGGATCAGCGCGACCAGCACCGACAGCGCCATCGCCGATACGATGGTGATAGAGAACTGACGATAAATTGCCCCGGTTGAGCCGCCAAAGAAGGCCATCGGAATAAATACCGCCGACAGTACCATCGCGATACCCACCAATGCGCCCTGAATCTGGCCCATGGATTTGCGCGTCGCTTCCTTCGGCGGAAGGCCTTCTTCCGTCATAACACGTTCGACGTTCTCGACCACCACGATGGCGTCATCCACCAGCAAGCCGATGGCGAGCACCATCCCGAACATCGTCAGCGTGTTTATCGAGAAACCGAATGCCGCAAGTACGGCAAAGGTTCCCAACAACACCACCGGAACCGCAATAGTCGGAATCAACGTTGCGCGGAAGTTCTGCAGGAACAGGTACATCACCAGGAACACGAGGATAATCGCTTCGACCAGCGTTTTTACCACTTCATGAATAGAGATCTTCACGAACGGCGTGGTGTCATACGGGTAGACGATTTTCATCCCTGGCGGGAAGAACGGTTCCATTTTTTTCAGTTCGGCGCGAATAGCGGTAGCGGTATCCAGCGCGTTGGCGCCGGTAGCCAGTTTGATGCCAAGACCTGACGCTGGCTGACCGTTAAATTTCGCGATGACGTCGTAGTTTTCGCCGCCAAGCTCAATTTTCGCTACATCCCGCAGACGAACCTGAGAGCCATCCTGATTCACCTTCAGCAGGATTTTGCCAAACTCATCCGTTGAGGTCAGACGCGTTTGGGCAATAATCGATGCGTTAAGCTGCTGGCCTTTTACCGGCGGCGTACCACCGAGCTGACCTGCCGCGACCTGGGCGTTCTGCGCTTTGATCGCGTTAATCACGTCGACCGGCGTCAGTTGGTATTTGGTCAGCTCTGTCGGATTCATCCAGATACGCATCGCATACTGCGAACCAAACAGCTGGACGTCGCCCACCCCAGAGGTACGGCTGATCGGATCTTTCATATTGGCGGCAACGTAATCCGAAATATCCTCCTGGGTCATGGTGCCGTCGGTGTTAATGACGCCCACTACCATCAGGAAGCTACTTGAGGACTTCTCAACGCTCACGCCCTGTTGCTGTACTTCCTGGGGAAGTAACGGCATTGCCAGTTGCAACTTGTTCTGAACCTGAACCTGCGCGATATCCGCATCGGTGCCGGATTCAAAGGTCAGAGTGATCTGCACGGTCCCCGTGGAGTCACTGTTGGAGGACATATACATCAGGTTATCGATACCGTTCATATTCTGTTCGATAACCTGCGTGACGGTATCCTGTACCGTTTTCGCATCAGCGCCAGGGTAGGTTGCGGAGATCGTCACTGCTGGTGGCGCAATCGTCGGATATTGCGCTACCGGCAATTTGAGGATCGCGAGCCCCCCTGCCAACATGATGATGATGGCGATCACCCACGCAAATATAGGGCGATCGATAAAGAAATTAGGCATGTCTTAACGGCTCCTGTTTAAGTTAAGACCTGGGCTGAGCAGGTTGATCACCGCTTGCGGCTTGCTGTTTGTTATCCGCGGTAATTTCCTGCACTTTAACCTGTGCGCCAGGACGTACTTTTTGCAGCCCGCTGACGACTACGCGGTCGCCCGCTTTCAATCCGTCAGTCACCAGCCACTTATCGCCGATCGCCTGGCTTGCGACGATTTGGCGGGTTTCCACTTTGTTATCAGCGCCAACCACCAGCACCGTGGCATCGCCGCGTGGAGTACGGGTAACGCCCTGTTGTGGAACCAGTAATGCCGTCGGTTTTGTCCCTTCCTGCAGACGTGCGCGAACGAACATTCCTGGCAATAAGGTGTGATCCGGGTTAGGGAAGATGGCGCGCAAAGTAATAGATCCGGTGGTTTGGTCAACGGTAACGTCGGAGAATTCAAGCGTACCGGATTGCGGGAATTTGATACCGTCGCTGGTCACCAGATCGACCTTCGCTTTGCCGTTTTCCTGCTTCAGCGAACCATTTGCCAGCTCCTGCTTCAGGCGCAGGAAATCATTGCTGGACTGGGTCACATCGACATAAATAGGGTCCAACTGCTGCACTGTCGCCAGCGCCGACGCCTGACCGTTCTGTACCAGCGCGCCTTCCGTTACGGATGACTTACCAATACGACCGCTAATCGGTGAGGTGACTTTGGTATACGCCAGGTTGATACGTGCGGTTTCAACGGCGGCTTTTGCTGCGACAACGGCGGCAGTCGCTTGTTGCGCGTCAGCCAGCGCCTGATCGTATTCCTGCTTACTGATGTACTGCGTACCCAACAGCTTTTGATAACGCTTCACCGTCAGTTCAGCGATATTCGCGGCGGCCTGCGCTTTTGCCAGATCGCCCTTAGCGCTGTCGTAAGTCGCCTGGTAGGTCGCAGGATCAATCTGATAGAGAGAGACTCCCGCTTCGATATCACTTCCCTCAACGAAATTACGCTTCAGGATAATGCCGCTTACCTGCGGGCGAACTTCGGCGATACGGTAAGCAACGGTACGACCCGGAAGTTCAGTTGTGATTTGCAGTGGTTCCGTTTTTAGTGTGACAACTCCAACTTCTGGCATCTGCTGGCCGCCTTGCTGGTCCTGTTTGTCGTCACATCCTGTTAGCGCTAAGCTGCCTGAGAGCATCAGAACGACCGCCAGAGGCGTTAACCCTCTGTTTTTGTTCATATGTAAACCTCGAGTGTCCGATTTCAAATTGGTCAATGGTCAAAGGTCCTTAAACCCATTGCTGCGTTTATATTATCGTCGTGCTATGGTACATACATCCATAAATGTATGTAAATCTAACGCCTGTAAATTCACCGACATATGGCACGAAAAACCAAACAACAAGCGCTGGAGACACGACAACACATCCTGGATGTGGCCCTGCGTTTGTTCTCGCAGCAAGGCGTATCAGCAACCTCGCTGGCGGAGATTGCGAACGCTGCTGGCGTGACGCGCGGCGCAATCTATTGGCATTTCAAAAATAAGTCGGATTTATTCAGTGAGATCTGGGAGCTATCAGAATCCAATATTGGTGAGCTTGAGATTGAGTATCAGGCAAAATTCCCCGACGATCCACTATCTGTATTAAGAGAAATTTTAGTTCATATTCTTGAAGCTACTGTAACAGAAGAACGACGCCGCTTATTGATGGAGATTATATTCCATAAATGTGAGTTTGTCGGAGAAATGGTTGTGGTTCAACAGGCGCAACGTAGCCTTTGTCTGGAAAGTTACGATCGGATTGAACAAACGTTAAAACATTGTATTAATGCTAAAATGCTGCCTGAAAATCTGCTGACTCGTCGTGCGGCGATACTGATGCGCAGCTTTATTTCAGGGCTCATGGAAAACTGGTTATTTGCTCCGCAATCGTTTGATTTAAAAAAAGAAGCTCGCGCCTACGTCACGATCCTGCTGGAGATGTATCAATTGTGTCCGACGCTGCGCGCGTCGACGGTCAACGGCTCCCCCTGATAATATTCCAGGAAAACTCCTGGACATTTTCTGTGTCGCTATTCTGTTTGTTACAGGCGTGATATTCTTGCGACTCAATTATTTCCGGTCTGCTTGCCGGTTCAGACACTTCATTCTCATGACTATGTTGCAGCTTTATAAACGTTCACAGCATTTTGTTTTTATTACAATTAGCGTCCTTATTATCCTGCTGTCCTGTCAGTCTCTGGCATTTGCCCGGGGGCAAACGAATGGCGACCTGCCGTCAAAAGCGGATGTACAAAACCAGCTGGATACGCTGAATAAGCAAAAAGATCTCTCCGCCCAGGATAAGCTCGTCCAGCAGGACCTTATTGATACGTTAGCTACGCTGGATAAAATCGAGCGGGTGAAAGAGGAGACCGTACAGCTACGGCAGAAGGTGGCGCAGGCGCCTGAAAAAATGCGTCAGGCGACGGCTGCGTTGAATGCGCTGAGCGACGTCGATAATGATGATGAAATGCGAAAAACGCTGAGTGCGCTTTCGCTACGTCAGCTTGAGCTGCGCGTGGCGCAGGTACTGGATGATTTGCAAAATTCGCAAAACGATCTTGCCGCTTATAACAGCCAGCTTGTTTCGCTACAGACCCAGCCTGAGCGCGTGCAAAACGCCATGTATACCGCCTCACAGCAAATACAGCAAATCCGTAACCGTCTGGACGGCAATAACGTCGGCGAAGCCGCGCTTCGCCCCAGCCAACAGGTGTTATTACAGGCACAACAGGCGCTGCTTAATGCGCAGATCGACCAGCAACGTAAGAGTCTTGAAGGGAATACCGTTTTGCAGGACACCCTGCAAAAACAGCGGGATTACGTGACGGCCAACAGTAATCGCCTTGAACATCAGCTTCAACTTTTACAGGAGGCGGTCAACAGTAAACGACTTACGCTAACGGAAAAAACGGCCCAGGAGGCCATTTCGCCGGACGAAACGGCGCGTATCCAGGCGAACCCGCTGGTAAAACAGGAACTGGATATTAACCATCAACTCAGCCAGCGTCTGATTGTCGCGACCGAAAACGGCAATATGTTGATGCAGCAAAACATTAAAGTAAAAAACTGGCTCGATCGCGCGCTGCAGTCGGAAAGAAATATCAAAGAACAGATTGCCGTCTTAAAAGGCAGCCTGTTGCTGTCGCGTATTCTTTATCAACAGCAGCAAACCCTGCCCTCCGCCGACGAACTCGAAGATATGACCAACCGCATTGCGGATTTGCGTCTGGAACAGTTTGAAATCAACCAGCAGCGTGATGCCTTATTCCAAAGCGATGCCTTTGTCGACAAGCTGGAGGAGGGGCATACCAGCGAGGTGAATGATGAAGTTCATGATGCGTTGCTTCAGGTGGTGGAGATGCGCCGTGAGCTATTGGATCAGCTAAATAAACAGTTGGGTAACCAGCTGATGATGGCGATTAACCTGCAAGTTAACCAGCAGCAGTTGATGAGCGTCTCGAAAAATCTGAAAGCCATTCTGACGCAGCAGATTTTTTGGGTAAACAGTAACCGCCCTATGGACTGGGACTGGCTTAAAGCGTTCCCCCAAACGTTAAAAGAGCAATTCAGCGCCATGAAAATCACGGTGAACTGGCAAAAAGCCTGGCCCGCGGTATTTATTGCTTTTTTGGCCGGGTTGCCGCTCTTGCTCATCGCCGGTTTAATCCGCTGGCGTCTGAAATGGTTAAAAGCGTATCAACAGAAGCTGGCCGCCGCCGTGGGATCGTTGCGTAACGATAGTCAGCTCAATACGCCAAAAGCTATTCTGATCGATCTGATCCGCGCGCTGCCGGTGTGCCTGATTATCCTCGCGCTTGGACTGATCCTGCTGACCATGCAGCTAAATATCAGCGATCTGCTCTGGGCCTTTAGTAAAAAGCTCGCAATGTTCTGGCTGGTCTTTGGGCTGTGCTGGAAGGTGCTGGAAAAAGAGGGCGTGGCAATACGCCATTTCGGTATGCCAGCGCAGTTGACCAGCCACTGGCGTCGCCAGATTGTACGCATTAGCCTCGCATTGCTGCCGCTGCACTTTTGGTCTGTGGTGGCGGAGTTGTCGCCGCTGAATCTGATGGATGACGTGCTGGGGCAGGCGGTTATTTTCCTCAATCTGCTGGTCATAACATTGCTGGTGTGGCCACTGTGCCGGGAAAGCTGGCGCGATAAAGAATCTCACGGCATTCGACTGGTGACCGTGACGATTCTTTCCATTATTCCGGTGGCGTTAATGGTATTAACGGCGACCGGCTATTTCTATACCACCCTGCGCCTGGCGGGGCGCTGGATTGAAACCGTCTATCTGGTCATTATCTGGAACCTGCTTTATCAAACGGTGCTGCGCGGGTTAAGCGTAGCGGCGCGCCGGATTGCCTGGCGACGCGCGCTGGCTCGTCGTCAGAACCTGGTAAAAGAGGGAGCGGAAGGCGCGGAGCCACAGGAAGAACCCACCATCGCGTTGGAGCAGATTAACCAGCAAACATTACGTATCACGATGCTGCTAATGCTTGCCCTGTTCGGCGTTATGTTCTGGGCGATTTGGTCCGATTTGATCACCGTATTCAGCTATCTTGATAGTATCACGCTGTGGCACTACAACGGCTCCGAAGCTGGCGCTGCGGTGGTGAAAAGCGTGACGATGGGCAGCTTGCTATTCGCCATTATTGCCGCGATGGTGGCCTGGGCGCTTATCCGCAACTTACCCGGCCTGCTGGAAGTGCTGGTGCTTTCACGCCTGAATATGCGCCAGGGGGCTTCGTATGCGATCACCACGATCCTTAACTACGTCATTATCGCTGTTGGCGCGATGACAGTATTCGGATCGCTCGGCGTCTCGTGGGATAAACTCCAGTGGCTGGCGGCGGCGTTGTCGGTGGGTCTCGGTTTTGGGCTACAGGAGATCTTCGGTAACTTTGTTTCGGGTTTAATCATCCTCTTCGAACGTCCGGTACGCATTGGCGATACGGTAACGATCGGCACCTATTCCGGTACGGTCAGTAAGATTCGTATTCGCGCCACCACTATTACCGATTTTGATCGTAAAGAAGTGATCATTCCGAACAAAGCATTCGTAACGGAGCGGCTGATTAACTGGTCCCTCTCCGATACCACGACACGTCTGGTGATCCGGCTTGGCGTGGCTTATGGCTCGGATCTGGAGAAAGTGAAAAGAGTCCTGCTACAGGCGGCGATGGAGCATCCGAAGGTGATGCACGATCCGGAACCTGCCGTATTCTTCACCACCTTTGGCGCCAGCACGCTGGATCATGAACTGCGTCTGTACGTGCGTGAATTGCGCGATCGTAGCCATACGGTGGATGAACTGAACCGCGCGATCGATCGACTGTGCCGTGAAAATGATATCAATATCGCCTTTAACCAGCTTGAGGTGCATCTGCATAACGCGAAGGACGACGAAGTCACTGAAGTGAAGCGCGATCTCAACGGCGGCGATCTGGCGCTTACGGCAAGCTAAAAGGCGGTGGGCTGCGCGCTTTATGAGTGCGCGCGGCGCCGCTAATGCGAAAGCGTAGAAAGCTCTTCCGGCGTAATGCCGGTGACGCTGGCGATGAGCCCGGGTTCCAGCCCGTTGGCAAGCATTTTGCGGGCAATAGCGCGCGCTTCGGCCTCTCGGCCTTGTGCTAACCCTTGCTCAAGGCCTTTTTGCAGGCCCTTTTGCAACCCTTCCGTTC
This sequence comes from Salmonella sp. SJTUF15591, assembly GCF_043356435.1. Taxonomy (NCBI): domain Bacteria; kingdom Pseudomonadati; phylum Pseudomonadota; class Gammaproteobacteria; order Enterobacterales; family Enterobacteriaceae; genus Salmonella; species Salmonella sp. SJTUF15591. Next base: position 237,539 of record NZ_JBEUJO010000004.1, read on the forward strand.
GGCCTTTTTCTTCCAGCCATTCCGCTATTGTCATCAGTTGTTCCTTATACTGCGGCGCGCCCTGCGCCAGTTGACGAATCAGCGCTCCGGGTTCTGCGGCGTTTCCTGCTTTCAACATATAGTTGATTAGTACACTGAGCTGCGTGTCCGTCAAATGATCCTGCGTTAAAAGCGTGATAAGGGGGTCGAGCAGTTCGCTTAAATCTCGTTGACGAATGTGTTTTTGCAGGAGCTCTAACATCGCTATCCGCCGATGCTGCAAAAGCTGATTATCCGGCATTATCGTCAGGTCGACCAGCGCAAATTCGCGGCTGTATAAGGCCTTCGCCATATCCGGTTTCACAAACATATTATGCCAGTTAAGGCTATAGGGCCACGGGCTTTCCGGACCGTGATAAAAGAGGATTGGTACCACCAGCGGCAAGGTATCATGACCGGCATCCAGATGACGCTGCATGGCGGCAATGGCGTAACGCATCAGGCGAAAAGCCATCAGCCGGTCTGATTTGCTCTGATGTTCAATGAGCGCGTAAACATACCCGGGGCCGTGTTGGGTATGCAGAGAGTAGAGAATATCTGAGTAGCGGCTGCGTAAATTGTCTTCAACAAAACTCCCTGACTCCAGCTTCAGTGAATCCAGATCGCAGATTGCAAGAAAGTCTTCTGGCATGTGGAGAGCCAGAAAGTCGCGGGCGACCTCTTTTTGCATCAGCATCTGTCGAAATACCGCATCGTGCGGCGTGGTGGGTAGACGTTCCATGCCCCGTCCTTTGTTGCCTGACTGTAGCGACCACTCTGTCAGCGACAACGAGGACAAACCAGCGGGCAATTACTCTGTTTGCGAGTCGTCTTCCGTACTTTTTAACTTGTTTTCATAATCACGCATAACTATTTCCAGCGCGCGTAGCACCGTTCGTGCCGGTAAGCGATTCTCTTCAAGCAGCACAATTAAATCCACGGCCAGTTTGACTTCATCAGGGGCATTTTCAAGCGACATACTTTCTCCAGGATTAACGGGTTAAACGCGCCAGTACGTTTTCTATTTTCTCCAGCGCATGTCGGCAGCGCGCCAGCCGTCCTTCATAGATCTCGACTTCCTTTTGCAGCGTTTGTTGTTCGACAAGGCCGGTCGCCTGCGCCAGACGAATTTTGCGCTCCTGTGTCATCGCCAGTAGTCGACGTTCAAACTCCTGATGCTGTATTCGTCTGCGCTGCCAACGGCCAAGCCCTGGCGCGGCGGTGTCCCACTGGCGCAGCGACCAGGCGGCGGTTTCACGCGATATCGCCTCCAGTTGCGAAGCCAGATGTTCCGCCAGCCAGGCGACTTGCGGCAGTTGCTCATGTTTTACCGCCTGACGCAACGCGGCGAGATTGGCGTCAGCCTCTTCCAGATATCCCTGCAACAGAGTACTGCGGGTACGGAAAAGGTGTCGGTCAAAGCGCGCGCTTAACGTCGCATGTTGCGCCAGCGGCGCGCAGCGTTGGCGTAGCGTCGCCAGCCTCTCTTCCAGCGTCTGTAACAGCATAGCGGTTTTCAATTCAACACCCCGATGAAAATAAGACAGGCTGTGCTACAGTAGCCTTCTGTTTGATAACGATTCGCATTATGCAACGTACTATTTTAATCATCATTGGCTGGCTGGCGGTAGTATTAGGGACACTGGGCGTGGTTTTGCCCCTGTTGCCGACTACGCCGTTCATTTTACTGGCGGCCTGGTGTTTCGCCCGCTCGTCGCCGCGTTTCCATGCCTGGTTGTTATACCGCTCATGGTTTGGCGGTTATCTGCGCCACTGGCAGCGCTATCGGGCCATGCCGCCGGGAGCAAAACCGCGAGCGATCGCGTTGATATTGCTGACCTTTGGTATATCGCTGTGGCTGGTGAATATGATGTGGGTGCGGGTGCTGCTGTTGGTTATTTTGGCCTGTCTGCTGATTTTTATGTGGCGGATACCGGTGATTGATGAAAAGCAACAAAAGCGCTGAAGCACACGAATCGCTGTTGCAATTGTCGTTCACAGCCAGTAAATTCGACCGTTTTCGAGCACAGGCGCAGGCGGTCAAAGAGTAACCGAGCGTTACCCCTGACCGAAAAGTATTGCGCCGTGAGTAACACCGTACTTAGCAGGCATATATCCATGACCGCGACTGCACAGCAGCTTGAGTTTCTCAAAAACAGCATCAAAAGCATTCAGGATTACCCGAAACCGGGCATTCTTTTCCGTGATGTCACCAGCTTACTGGAAGACCCGAAAGCCTACGCGCTCAGTATTGAACTGTTGGTTGAGCGTTATAAAAATGCGGGTATCACCAAAGTGGTCGGCACCGAAGCGCGTGGCTTCCTGTTTGGCGCGCCGGTTGCGCTTGGGCTGGGCGTTGGTTTTGTTCCGGTACGTAAACCGCGCAAATTACCGCGTGAAACTATTGCCGAGACCTATGAATTAGAGTACGGCACCGATCAGCTGGAAATTCATGTCGACGCGATTAAACCTGGCGACAACGTGCTGGTCGTGGACGATCTGCTGGCGACTGGCGGCACCATTGAGGCGACCGTGAAGCTGATCCGTCGTCTGGGCGGGAAAGTCACCGATGCGGCGTTCATCATTAATTTGTTCGATCTGGGCGGCGAGCAGCGTCTGGAAAAGCAGGGGATTACCTGTTATAGCCTGGTGCCGTTTCCGGGGCATTGATTCAGGCTATCCGCACTGCTATTTTAGCCAGTGAGACAACCTCGCTGTATCGGCGAGGTTGTGTTAGCATTACCCTTCTATGAATCCACCTTCCAGCGTTTCAGAGCCTGCCAATGAGTTATCAGGTCTTAGCCAGAAAATGGCGCCCACAAACCTTTGCTGACGTCGTCGGCCAGGAACATGTGCTGACCGCACTGGCGAACGGCTTGTCGTTAGGGCGCATTCATCACGCATATCTTTTTTCCGGCACGCGCGGCGTCGGTAAAACCTCTATCGCCCGACTGCTGGCGAAGGGGCTGAACTGCGAAACCGGTATTACCGCGACGCCGTGCGGCGTTTGCGATAACTGTCGGGAAATTGAGCAGGGGCGTTTTGTCGATCTCATTGAGATTGACGCCGCATCGCGTACCAAAGTCGAAGACACCCGCGACCTGCTGGATAATGTCCAGTACGCGCCTGCGCGCGGTCGCTTTAAAGTCTATCTGATCGATGAAGTCCACATGCTGTCGCGCCACAGCTTTAATGCGCTACTTAAAACGCTTGAAGAGCCGCCAGCGCATGTGAAATTTTTACTGGCGACCACCGATCCGCAGAAGCTGCCGGTGACCATTTTGTCGCGCTGCCTACAGTTTCATCTCAAAGCGCTGGATGTTGAACAGATTCGCCATCAGCTTGAGCATATTCTCAATGAGGAACATATCGCTCACGAACCCCGCGCGTTGCAGTTGTTATCGCGTGCGGCTGACGGCAGCCTGCGCGATGCATTAAGTCTGACTGACCAGGCGATCGCCAGCGGCGACGGGCAGGTTTCGACGCAGGCGGTAAGCGCCATGCTCGGTACGCTGGACGACGACCAGGCTTTGTCATTAGTCGAGGCGGTGGTTGACGCTAACGGCGAACGCGTCATGTCGCTTATCAACGAGGCGGCGGCGCGCGGTATTGAATGGGAAGCGCTGCTGGTCGAAATGCTTAGCCTGCTGCACCGTATTGCGATGGTGCAACTTTCGCCTGCCGCGTTAGGCAGCGATATGGCGGCTATCGAGCAACGGATGCGCGAACTTGCCCGGACGGTGCCTCCCGGCGATCTTCAGCTCTATTATCAGACGTTGTTGATTGGTCGCAAAGAATTGCCCTGGGCGCCGGACCGGCGGATGGGCGTTGAAATGACGTTACTGCGTGCGCTGGCGTTTCACCCGCGTATGCCCTTGCCGGAGCCTGAAACGCCGCGGCAGTCTTTTGCGCCCGTGGCCCCAACGGCGGTAATGACGCCGCCGCAGGTGCAGCAGCCGTCGGCGCCAGCGCCGCTGCCGGCGTCTACCAGTCAGGTGCTGGCGGCGCGCAATCAGCTACAGCGCGCGCAGGGAGTAACCAAAACAAAAAAGAGTGAACCGGCAGCCGCATCCCGCGCGCGGCCGGTGAATAACTCTGCGCTGGAGCGGCTGGCCTCGGTTTCGGAGCGCGTACAGGCTCGCCCGGCGCCGTCTGCGCTGGAAACGGCGCCAGTAAAGAAAGAGGCTTATCGCTGGAAGGCCACCACGCCGGTAGTACAAACCAAAGAAGTGGTGGCTACGCCAAAAGCGCTTAAGAAAGCTCTGGAGCATGAAAAAACGCCGGAGCTGGCGGCTAAACTGGCGGCGGAAGCGATTGAGCGCGATCCGTGGGCGGCGCAGGTAAGCCAGCTTTCTTTGCCTAAGCTGGTGGAGCAGGTGGCGCTTAATGCCTGGAAGGAGCAGAACGGCAACGCGGTTTGTCTGCATCTGCGCTCGACGCAACGGCACCTCAATTCCAGCGGCGCGCAGCAAAAGCTGGCGCAAGCGCTCAGCGATCTGACGGGAACGACGGTTGAACTGACCATCGTTGAAGATGATAATCCCGCGGTGCGTACGCCGCTGGAATGGCGTCAGGCCATTTATGAAGAGAAACTCGCGCAAGCGCGTGAGTCAATTATTGCGGATAATAACATTCAGACGCTGCGTCGATTCTTCGACGCCGAGCTGGATGAAGAGAGTATCCGCCCCATTTGATCGTAAGCCTGGCTTGCGATTGTGAACCATCAAGAGAGAGAGCTTATGTTTGGAAAAGGCGGTCTGGGCAATCTGATGAAGCAGGCCCAGCAGATGCAGGAAAAAATGCAGAAAATGCAGGAAGAGATTGCGCAGCTGGAAGTGACCGGCGAATCCGGCGCGGGTCTGGTGAAGGTTACCATCAACGGCGCGCATAACTGCCGCCGCGTGGAAATTGACCCAAGCCTGCTGGAAGATGACAAAGAGATGCTGGAAGATCTGGTCGCTGCGGCCTTCAACGATGCGGCGCGCCGCATTGAAGAGACGCAAAAAGAGAAGATGGCTTCCGTCTCTTCCGGTATGCAATTGCCGCCAGGCTTTAAGATGCCATTCTGATGCAAACCAGTCCGCTGTTAACTCAGCTTATGGAAGCGTTGCGCTGCCTTCCGGGCGTCGGCCCTAAGTCGGCGCAGCGGATGGCGTTTACCCTATTGCAGCGCGATCGCAGCGGCGGAATGCGCCTGGCGCAGGCGCTGACCCGGGCGATGTCGGAAATCGGCCACTGCGCCGACTGCCGCACCTTTACCGAGCAGGAGGTTTGTAATATCTGCTCGAACCCGCGGCGTCAGGAAAACGGCCAGATTTGCGTGGTGGAGAGTCCTGCGGATATCTACGCCATTGAGCAGACCGGGCAATTTTCCGGGCGGTATTTCGTGCTGATGGGCCACCTGTCGCCGCTGGACGGCATCGGGCCGGATGATATCGGTCTCGATCGTCTGGAACAGCGGCTGGCGTCAGAAAAAATCAGTGAGCTGATCCTCGCGACCAACCCGACGGTTGAAGGGGAGGCTACCGCGAACTATATTGCCGAGCTGTGCGCGGAGGCCGGCGTCGAAGCCAGTCGTATCGCCCACGGCGTGCCGGTTGGCGGCGAACTGGAGATGGTCGACGGTACGACGCTGTCCCACTCGCTGGCGGGACGCCATAAGATTATTTTCTGAACAAACGGAGGCGGCATTCGCGGCCTCCGCTTGAAATCACACCCGCTTGTCCCCATCTCACCCTCAACGTATTTTTACCATTAAAAATGGCATTGTTGAGGTCTATCCACATGAAAGGACAAGAAACGCGTGGTTTTCAGTCAGAAGTTAAACAGCTTCTGCACCTGATGATCCATTCTCTTTATTCCAATAAAGAAATCTTCCTGCGTGAACTCATCTCTAACGCCTCAGATGCGGCGGACAAGCTGCGTTTCCGCGCTCTGTCAAACCCGGACCTGTATGAAGGAGATGGCGAGCTGCGTGTGCGCGTCTCTTTCGATAAAGATAAGCGTACGTTGACCATTGCCGATAACGGCGTGGGGATGAATCGTGATGAGGTGATTGACCACTTAGGCACCATTGCCAAGTCCGGCACCAAATCTTTCCTCGAATCAATGGGGTCCGATCAGGCGAAAGATAGCCAGCTCATTGGTCAGTTTGGCGTAGGCTTCTACTCCGCGTTTATTGTGGCCGATAAAGTGACCGTACGTACTCGTGCGGCAGGTGACAAGCCGGAAAATGGCGTGTTCTGGGAATCGGCAGGCGAAGGCGAATACACCGTTGCCGATATCACCAAAAATGACCGTGGTACGGAAATCACCTTACACCTGCGTGAAGGCGAAGATGAATTCCTCGATGACTGGCGCGTACGCTCGATTATCAGTAAATATTCCGATCACATCGCATTGCCGGTAGAGATTGAAAAACGGGAAGAAAAAGACGGCGAAACCGTGATTTCCTGGGAGAAAATCAACAAGGCCCAGGCGTTGTGGACCCGTAACAAGTCGGAAATTAAAGACGACGAGTACAACGAGTTTTACAAGCACATCGCGCATGATTTCACCGATCCGCTGACCTGGAGCCACAACCGCGTGGAAGGTAAGCAGGAGTACACCAGCCTGCTGTATATCCCGTCGCAGGCGCCGTGGGATCTGTGGAACCGCGATCACAAACATGGTCTGAAGCTGTACGTACAGCGCGTGTTCATTATGGACGATGCCGAGCAGTTCATGCCGAACTATCTGCGTTTCGTGCGCGGCCTGATTGATTCTAACGACCTGCCGTTGAACGTCTCCCGTGAAATCCTGCAGGACAGCACGGTAACGCGTAATCTGCGTAGCGCTCTGACCAAACGCGTTCTGCAAATGTTGGAAAAACTGGCGAAAGACGACGCGGAAAAATACCAAACCTTCTGGAAACAGTTCGGTCTGGTGCTGAAAGAAGGCCCGGCGGAAGATCACGCCAACCAGGAAGCGATCGCTAAACTGTTGCGCTTTGCCTCCACCCATACCGACTCTTCCGCCCAGACCGTGTCGCTGGAAGATTACGTCTCCCGGATGAAAGAAGGGCAGGAAAAAATCTACTACATCACCGCAGACAGCTATGCGGCGGCGAAAAACAGCCCGCACCTGGAACTGCTGCGTAAGAAAGGCATCGAAGTGCTGCTGCTCTCCGATCGCATCGACGAGTGGATGATGAACTACCTGACCGAGTTTGACGGTAAAGCATTCCAGTCGGTCGCTAAAGCCGATGAGTCCATCGAAAAACTGGCGGATGAAGTCGACGAAAATGCGAAAGAAGCGGAAAAGGCGCTTGAGCCGTTCGTGGAGCGTGTCAAAACCCTGCTGGGCGATCGCGTGAAAGAGGTGCGTCTGACGCATCGTTTAACCGACACGCCGGCGATTGTCACCACCGATGCGGATGAAATGAGCACCCAGATGGCGAAGCTGTTCGCCGCGGCCGGTCAGTCCGTGCCGGAAGTGAAATACATCTTTGAGCTCAACCCGGATCATGTGCTGGTCAAACGCACTGCCGATACCGAGGATGAAGCGCAGTTTAAAGAGTGGGTCGAGCTGCTGCTGGATCAGGCGCTGTTCGCTGAACGCGGTACGCTGGAAGATCCGAACCAGTTTATCCGCCGTATGAACCAGTTGCTGGTGTCCTGATAACGCTCATCTGACTGCCGGATGGCGACGTGAAACGTCTTATCCGGCCTACGGACGGGTACTGTTTTGTGACTGCCGGATGGCGACGCGAAGCGTCTTATCCGGCCTACGGGCGAGTACTGTTTTGTGACTGCCGGATGGCGACGCGAAGCATCTTATCCGGCCTACGGACGAGTATTGTTTTGTGACTGCCGGATGGCGACGCGAAGCATCTTATCCGGCCTACGGGCGAGTACTGTTTGTAGGCCGGATAAGCGCCAGCGCCATCCGGCATTTTTTATAATACCTTCTCTTTTCTGGATTTCTCTTCGTTAACCGTTTCAGCATCAGGCGGCTTCCTTGAGCGAAATGCGTGATGGTGGTATCGTTTAGCGCTTTTTAAAAAATATCGACAACCTTTGAGGGGATTTTCGTAATGCGTATTATTCTGCTTGGCGCTCCGGGCGCGGGTAAAGGAACTCAGGCTCAGTTCATCATGGAGAAATATGGTATTCCGCAAATCTCCACTGGCGATATGCTGCGCGCCGCAGTGAAATCAGGCTCCGAGTTGGGCAAACAGGCGAAAGATATCATGGACGCCGGTAAACTGGTGACCGATGAACTGGTGATTGCGCTGGTTAAAGAGCGTATCGCCCAGGAAGACTGCCGTAACGGTTTTCTGCTGGACGGTTTCCCGCGCACGATCCCGCAGGCTGACGCGATGAAAGAAGCGGGTATTGTCGTGGATTACGTGCTGGAATTCGACGTACCGGACGAACTGATCGTTGATCGTATTGTGGGTCGTCGCGTACACGCCGCCTCTGGCCGCGTTTACCACGTAAAGTTTAATCCGCCGAAAGTGGAAGGCAAAGATGACGTCACCGGCGAAGATCTGACCACCCGTAAAGACGATCAGGAAGAGACCGTTCGCAAACGTCTGGTGGAATATCATCAGATGACCGCGCCGCTGATTGGCTACTACCAGAAAGAAGCGGAAGCGGGCAACACCAAATACGCTAAAGTTGACGGTACGCAGGCCGTTGCCGACGTGCGCGCAGCGCTGGAAAAAATCCTCGGTTAATTTTTTCGCGTAGTGAACCGCTTATCAGGCCTGCCATTATCCCGCAGGCCTGATAAGCGTAGCGCCATCAGGCAATCGGTGCCGGATGGCGGCCTGAACGCCTTATCCGGCCTACTGGTATCGTTAGCGCCATTCGGCAAATTCTCGTCTTACCTCTCGCAGCAATTAGTTCTTCTTTATCGCTTTTCCGCTACAATTATCAACAATTTGAATAGATAAGAGGCGGCAATGCGTCAGACGAAAACCGGTATCCTGCTGGCTAACCTTGGCACGCCAGATGCCCCAACTCCCGAAGCGGTAAAGCGCTACCTGAAACAATTTTTAAGCGACAGACGCGTGGTGGATACTCCTCGTCTGCTGTGGTGGCCGCTGCTGCGTGGCGTTATTTTACCGCTGCGTTCGCCGCGCGTCGCGAAACTCTATCAATCTATCTGGATGGATGGCGGTTCGCCGCTCATGGTATATAGCCGCGAACAGCAACAGGCGCTGGCCGCGCGGTTGCCAGACACGCCCGTCGCGCTGGGGATGAGCTACGGCTCGCCCTCGCTGGAAAGCGCTGTCGATGAACTGTTAGCAAGCGACGTCGACCATATCGTCGTGCTGCCGTTGTACCCGCAATACTCTTGCTCAACGGTGGGCGCAGTCTGGGACGAACTGGGGCGGATACTGGCGCGTAAACGTCGTATTCCCGGTATCTCATTTATTCGCGATTACGCGGATGACGGCGCTTATATCGATGCGCTGGCGAAAAGCGCGCGTGAGTCGTTCGCCAGACACGGCGAGCCGGATTTACTTCTGCTCTCCTATCACGGCATTCCACAACGTTATGCGGATGAAGGCGATGACTACCCGCAGCGCTGTCGCGATACCACGCGCGAACTGGTTTCCGCATTGGGACTGCCGCCGGAAAAGGTAATGATGACGTTCCAGTCGCGCTTTGGCCGTGAACCGTGGCTGACGCCGTACACCGATGAAACGCTAAAAATGTTGGGTGAAAAGGGGACTGGCCATATTCAGGTCATGTGTCCGGGATTTGCCGCGGATTGTCTGGAGACGCTGGAAGAGATAGCGGAACAGAACCGCGAGATTTTCCTTGAAGCGGGCGGTAAAAAATATGCGTACATTCCGGCGCTGAACGCGACGCCGGAACATATTGATATGATGCTGAAACTCACGGCGCCGTACCGTTAACGCGGCGTCTTCATCCTCGCCATAAAGAATCGCGCGCCGTCCTGCAAGGCATCGTCGGCGATTGTCATCATTCGCGAATAGTGCAGAAAGGCGTGCAGCGTGCCGGGATACATTTTGTATTCGCAGGGCTGCTGGTGCGCCTGTAATGTCTGGTGCAGCAAGCGGCTGTCATCAATGAGCGGATCAAACTCCGCGCTGGCAATAAAGCAGGGCGGCACATCGCGCGTGAGATCGTTATTAAACAGACAATACCAGGGCGATTCCCGATCTTCATCGTTACGCAGATAGGCCTTTTCGTACATGTCCAGATCTTCACGCGTCAGGCCGTCCCACGCGCCGCCGAACAGACGGCGGCTTACCGAATCTTGCAACCCATACAGCCCATACCACAACAGAATCGCGATAACGTTACCGCAGCGAATGTGCTTATCACGTAACCAGAGCGCGCTGGCAAGCGCCAGCATGGCGCCTGCGGAATCCCCGGCGAAACCGATTTTCTCCACGTTGAGCGAGTATTCATCGGCATGTTGAGAGAAGTAGCTGCATACCGCGACGGTTTCTTCAATGGCCTGCGGATAACGTGCTTGCGGCGACAGCGAATAATCAATACCGATCACGGTGCAGCCGGTATAACGCGCCAGCAGACGCATTATCCGGTCATGCGTATCCAAGTTACCGAGGATAAATCCGCCGCCGTGCAGATAGTATAAGGTGGCCTGACTGGTCGGCTGCGGCGAGTAGAGCCGGGTTGTTACATCGCCATAAGGCGTAGGGACGGCGCAGGTGCGGGTGGTCATGGACGGCGCGTCGGCATTCCAGAAACGGCGCTCAAGAAGATAATACTGACGCTGGGTCTCAATATCGCCATCGGCAGGCCAGGGGGGAAGGCCTGGTTGCTGGAAGTTTACGACGGCTGTCATTTCGTCAGACAGTCGGGTGAGTACGGGAATTTTATTTTCCGGCTTCATAAAACGCTCCTTGTGAAAGTGAACCATTGTAAAAAACGCGGCTGGAGAAACTGCGATCTCGTCGTCCGATATTGAAACGCCATCGTCCGTCGCGCGCAGCAGGGGGAATGTGCTACCATGCAGCGCTCCGTTATTCATCCGTAAGCACAATCATGAAATTTCCCGGTAAACGTAAATCCAAACACTATTTTCCCGTCAATGCGCGTGACCCGTTGTTGCAACAAATTCAGCCAGAACAGGAAACCAACGCCTCCTGGGTCGTCGGTATCGACCAGACGTTGGTGGATATTGAGGCGAAAGTGGATGACGATTTTATTACACGCTATGGATTAAGCGCCGGGCATTCTCTGGTGATAGAAGACGAGGTGGCGGAGAAGCTGTATCAGGAACTGACGCGGGAAAATTTGATCACCCATCAGTTTGCTGGCGGCACTATAGGCAATACGATGCATAATTACTCGGTACTGGCGGATGACCGTTCGGTGTTACTGGGCGTGATGTGCAGCAACATTGAGATTGGCAGCTACGCTTATCGCTACCTGTGTAATACTTCCAGCCGTACCGACCTGAATTATCTGCAAGCGGTAGATGGCCCGATTGGCCGCTGTTTCACGCTGATTGGCGAATCCGGCGAGCGTACCTTCGCTATCAGCCCCGGCCATATGAATCAGTTACGGGCGGAAAGTATTCCGGAAGCGGTGATCGCTGGCGCTTCCGCGCTGGTGTTGACCTCATATCTGGTGCGCTGTAAGCCTGGCGAACCGATGCCTGACGCGACGATGAAAGCGATCGAATACGCGAAAAAGCATAACGTGCCGGTTGTCATGACGCTGGGCACCAAATTTGTGATCGCCGATAATCCGCAGTGGTGGCAGGCGTTTCTCAAAGAGAATGTCTCGATTCTGGCAATGAATGAAGAAGAAGCGGAAGCGCTGACCGGCGAAAACGACCCGCTGCTGGCGGCGGATAAGGCGCTGGACTGGGTCGACCTGGTGTTATGCACCGCCGGACCGATAGGGTTATATATGGCAGGCTTCACCGAAGAGGAAGCAAAACGTAAAACCCAGCATCCGCTGCTGCCGGGGGCTATTGCTGAATTTAACCAGTATGAATTTAGCCGGGCAATGCGCCATAAAGATTGTATTAATCCGCTGCGCGTTTATTCGCATATTGCGCCGTATATGGGCGGGCCGGAAAAAATCATGAACACCAACGGCGCGGGCGATGGCGCGCTGGCGGCGCTGCTGCACGATATTACGGCGAACAGTTACCATCGTAGCAACGTACCGAACTCCAGTAAGCACAAATTCACCTGGCTGACCTATTCGTCGCTGGCGCAGGTGTGTAAATATGCTAACCGTGTCAGTTATCAGGTACTGAACCAGCATTCTCCGCGTCTGACACGCGGGCTGCCGGAGCGTGAGGACAGCCTGGAAGAGTCGTACTGGGATCGCTAATCTGGCTTGCCCGATAGCGCTGCGCGCATCGGGCCGTCCGGCAAACCCTTAACTGGCGACGACTTCACCTGCGGGCGGCGTTTCAAGCAGTTCCAACATCGCCCGGGCAATTTCTCGCTCGCCCATCACTACCTGATTGGCTCCCCGCTCGGTAATATATTTCACTTCATCATCATAGTGCGCGCGGGCGATTATCTCGATATCAGGACTTTTTTCCCGCGCTGAGGCGACAATCTCACCGGCTTCGTAACCGTTGGGGATGGTCAATAACAGCCAGCGGGCGCAGTCCAGATGCGCCAGATTCATGATTTCTTCGTTAGCGGCGTTGCCCAGCACGGCGCGAATCCCGCGTTCGCGCAGTTCATCCACGCGGGTACGGGACGTTTCGATAACCACTAGCGGAATCCCCGCCGCCAGTAATTTTTCTCCCAGCAGACTGCCTACGCGGCCAAAACCCACCAGCAGGGCATGATTACAGATATCCACCGGAATTTGCTTCTCTTCTTCGATAGCCTCTTCCAGAGTTTGCTCTTCCAGCGTTTCGGTTTTCGCCAGATACTTCTCCAGCAGGGTAAACAGTACGGGATTAAGCATAATCGACAAAATAGCGCCTGCCAGCACCAGGTTCTGTCCCGCTTGCGGCAGCAGGTTGAGCGCCATGCCGAGTCCGGCGAGAATAAAGGCGAACTCGCCGATTTGCGCCAGGCTGGCGGCAATGGTCAGCGCGGTTCGCGGCGAGTGGCCGAACATACGCACCAGGAAAAACGCAGCGATCGATTTGCCAAAGACGATAATGGCAAGCGTCGCCAACACCGCCAGCGGCTGTTGAATCAAGACTAACGGATCGAACAACATGCCGACGGAAACAAAAAACAGGACGGCAAAGGCGTCGCGCAGCGGCAACGTATCGTGCGCCGCCCGGTGACTCAGTTCTGACTCATTAAGCACCATTCCAGCGAAGAACGCGCCCAGCGCAAAAGAGACGTCAAACAGTTCTACCGCGCCAAACGCAATGCCTAACGCCAGCGCCAGTACGGAAAGGGTAAATAATTCGCGCGAGCCGGTGGCGGCGCTGCGGGCCATAATCCACGGCACCAGGCGGCGTCCGACCAGCATCATGATGGCGATAAACGCCACCACTTTACCAATGGTTATCCCCATATCGACTGTCAGCGAGGCTATGCCGACATCGCCTTTTTCCACCATGCCGGCAACGGCGGGCAGCAAGACCAGCGTCAGCACCATCACCAGATCTTCGACAATCAGCCAGCCGATGGCGATTTGTCCGCGCTGGCTATCAAGGAGTTGTCGCTCCTCAAGCGCGCGCAGCAGGACGACGGTACTGGCGGTAGACAGACAGAGCCCAAAAACGATGCCGGTCATTAATGACCATCCCAGCACGGCGGAAAGCGCCATACCCAGCAGCGTCGCCACCGCTATCTGAGCGACAGCGCCGGGAATGGCGATAGACTTTACCGCCATCAAATCCTTCAGCGAAAAATGCAGCCCGACGCCGAACATCAATAGAATCACGCCGAGCTCCGCCAGCTCCGGCGCCAGTTTGGTATCCGCAACAAAACCAGGGGTAAAAGGTCCCGCCAGAACGCCCGCTAACAGATATCCCACCAGTGGAGAAATACGCAATTTGTTGGCAATCATGCCGAGAATAAAAGCGAGCACAAGGCCGCCGACAATGGTGGTGATAAGCGGGGTAGCGTGATGCATTCCGTCTCCTTTGGTTGCTGGACTCCAAAACTCCGGGTAATAGTTTATGACAATTTCAATCAGGATGTTTATAAAAAATGGTTGTGTTTTATAAAAAGATACAATCTGACGGTAAAAAGAGCACGGAACGGAAAAGTGATAAGTATGGGATGGGCAAAGCATGATGGCATCGGGATGTACAGGCGGTTAAAGCGTACCTTTAACCGCCATAAAATCACGCTTTATGTCGATTATCAGGTAAGAATATGGTCAGTATCCCCAGAAGCGGCAGGAAAGCACAGATTTTATAAACTAAATAGATACTGGTATGGTCGGCAATCAGCCCCAGCACCGCTGCGCCCAGGCCTCCCATCCCGAAGGCAAACCCGAAAAACAGGCCGGAAACCATACCGATGCGTCCTGGCAGCAGCTCCTGGGCATACACCAGAATGGCGGAAAACGCCGACGCGAGAATAAAGCCGATAATCACCGTTAAAATCCCCGTCCAGTACAGTGTGGCGTAGGGTAAAACAAGGGTAAACGGCGCGACGCCGAGAATAGAGCCCCAAATCACATATTTCCTGCCGATTTTGTCGCCCACCGGCCCGCCGATTACCGTCCCGGCAGCCACCGCAAACAGGAAGGCAAACAGATGGAGCTGCGCGTTTTGTATTGATAATCCGAATTTTTGCATCAGATAAAAGGTGTAATAGCTACTGATGCTCGCCATATAGAAATATTTCGAGAAAATGAGTAGCAATAATACGCTGACCGCCAGCACGACTTTATTGCGCGGCAGCGGGTTAGCGATTATCGCTTTTGGCTTGCCTTTCGCTATCCGGTGCTGGGCGGCATACCAGCGGCTGATCTGCGCCAGCACCACGATCGCCAGCAGCGCGGCCAGCACAAACCAGGCGACATTCCCTTTGCCATAGGGCGCGATAATCACGGCGGCCAGCAGCGGGCCCAATGAACTGCCGAAGTTTCCGCCGACCTGGAAGATAGACTGCGCCAGACCATGACGTCCGCCGGAGGCCATGCGCGCCACGCGGGACGATTCCGGGTGAAAAACGGACGAGCCGGTACCCACCAGCGCCGCAGCGAGCAATACGCCGCCAAAACTTCCCGCCATTGCCAGCAGTACCAGCCCGCTCAGGGTAAAACACATGCCGACAGGCAGCGACCACGGCATGGGATACTTATCCGTCCAGTAGCCGACGACCGGTTGCAGCAGCGATGAGGCGAGCTGGAACGTCAGGGTGATCAAACCTATCTGGACGAAGGTCAGCGAGAACTCCGCCTGCAACAGGGGATAAATGGCTAAGATTAGCGACTGGATCATATCGTTCAGCAGATGGGAAAGACTGATCGCGCCCAAAATACCAAACGAAGTACGTGCTTTAGCGGCCGCTGCGGGCGCGCCGGCTAACGGCTGGGTTGGTTCACTCATGGCCATAGAAAGTCACTTAAATTTTATGCGATGTTGGAGATAGTAGGATGTGTAATTATTACTTGCCTAACATACCTGTGAAATGTGTTTGAAGGAAGTCTCAATTCTGAAAACATATTTGTCTATTATTGCAAGGAAAGGTAATTTCTGCGGTTGATATTGAGTCAGGGAGAGAAAGATGAAATTTTTGAAACGGGGTGTGGCGCTGGCGTTACTGGCGGCGTTCGCGCTGACGACTCAGCCTGCACAGGCTTACGAAAAAGATAAAACCTATAAAATTACTATCCTGCATACCAACGATCACCACGGTCACTTCTGGCGCAGCGAATATGGCGAATATGGTCTGGCGGCGCAAAAAACGCTGGTGGACAGTATCCGTAAAGAGGTGGCGCAAGAGGGGGGAAGCGTCCTGTTGTTATCCGGCGGCGACATTAATACCGGGGTGCCGGAATCCGATCTCCAGGATGCGGAGCCCGATTTCCGCGGGATGAATCTGATTGGCTACGACGCTATGGCCGTCGGTAATCATGAGTTTGATAACCCGCTCACCGTATTGCGCCAGCAGGAAAAGTGGGCGAAGTTTCCCTTTCTTTCCGCCAATATTTATCAAAAAAGTACCGGCGAGCGTCTGTTTAAGCCGTGGGCTATTTTTACACGCCAGGATATAAAAATCGCGGTAATTGGCTTAACCACCGATGACACGGCGAAAATAGGCAACCCGGAATATTTCACCGATATTGAGTTTCGTAAACCTGCTGAAGAAGCAAAGGTGGTGATTCAGGAACTTAATATGAATGAAAAACCGGACGTGATTATCGCGACCACGCATATGGGACATTATGACAACGGCGATCACGGTTCGAATGCGCCGGGCGACGTTGAGATGGCGCGTAGCCTGCCTGCCGGTTCGCTGGCGATGATTGTGGGCGGTCACTCACAAGACCCGGTATGCATGGCGTCGGAAAATAAAAAACAGGTGAATTACGTACCGGGAACGCCCTGCGCGCCGGATAAGCAAAATGGTATCTGGATCGTGCAGGCGCATGAGTGGGGTAAATATGTGGGCCGCGCGGATTTCGAATTCCGTAACGGCGAGATGAAAATGGTTAACTACCAGCTTATTCCGGTAAATCTCAAGAAAAAAGTGACCTGGGATAACGGGAAAAGCGAGCGTGTGCTTTACACGCCGGAAATCGCAGAAAATCCGCAAATGCTCTCGTTATTAACGCCGTTCCAGAATAAAGGTAAAGCGCAACTGGAGGTGAAAATTGGTAGCGTGAATGGCCTTCTTGAAGGCGATCGCAGTAAGGTCAGATTTGTCCAGACCAATATGGGACGGGTGATTCTGGCTGCGCAGATCGCGCGCACCGGCGCCGATTTTGGCGTGATGAGCGGCGGCGGTATTCGCGACTCGATTGAGGCGGGAGATATTACCTATAAAAGCGTGCTCAAGGTACAGCCGTTCGGCAACATTGTGGTGTATGCCGATATGAGTGGCAAAGAGGTGGTTGATTATCTCACCGCCGTAGCGCAGATGAAGCCGGACTCCGGCGCCTATCCACAGTTCGCCAATGTGAGCTTTGTCGCCAAAGAGGGCAAGCTCACCGATCTGAAAATCAAAGGCGAGCCTGTTGATCCGGCCAAAACCTATCGCATGGCGACGCTGAGTTTCAACGCCACGGGCGGCGATGGTTATCCGCGCATCGATAACAAACCGGGATACGTGAATACCGGGTTTATTGACGCGGAAGTGCTGAAAGAGTTTATTCAGCAGAATTCACCGCTGGATGCGGCGGCGTTTACGCCAAAAGGCGAGGTGAGCTGGCTGTAGCGGCACGGATAGCCATCACTGCCTGATGGCGAGCAGCCTTAAGGCCTACGGATTATGTCTGCTGTAGGCCGGATAAGGCGTTTGCGCCGCTATCCGGCAATGTATTTTACGCAGGCTTAATCCCGACGCGCGATATCAGCGAATTTAGCACCCAGGATGGCGGCCAAATCGTCAGCCGCCAGTTCAATATCCAGCCCGCGTTTACCACCGGAAACATAAATAGTGGCAAACGCGCGGGCAGGCGCGTCAATCAGTGTGGGCAGCCGTTTCTTCTGTCCCAGCGGACTGATCCCGCCGACCAGATATCCCGTGGTGCGTTGCGCCACCATCGGGTCGGCCATATCGACCTTTTTCGCGCCCAGAGCTTTGGCGACTTTTTTCAAATCCAGCTGCCCGGCTACAGGCGTCACGGCGACGGCCAGTTGCTTCATATCGCCATTTACGGCGACCAAAAGCGTTTTATACACCTGATCGGCGTTTAGCCCGAGCTTACGCACCACTTCATCGCCAAAGTTAGTTTCATTCGGATCGTGATCGTAGGTGTGAATGTTAAACGGAATCTTGTTTTTTTCGAGTAACTTAACTGCGGGTGTCATAACGTTCCTTCTTACTACAGACGTGATTTGCCATCAGAATACGCCCGAAAGCGGACTAAAAAATAGTATAATCTTGTGCATTAGGTCTTGGCAGTTGCGGCAACTTTGAGCGACAATCTGAAGATCC
The DNA here is from genome assembly GCF_043356435.1 of Salmonella sp. SJTUF15591. Lineage (NCBI taxonomy): Bacteria > Pseudomonadati > Pseudomonadota > Gammaproteobacteria > Enterobacterales > Enterobacteriaceae > Salmonella > Salmonella sp. SJTUF15591. Next base: position 255,600 of record NZ_JBEUJO010000004.1, read on the forward strand.
GAAGCGAAAGCGTCGGGATAATAATAACGATGAAATTCCTCTTTGACGGGCCAATAGCGATATTGGCCATTTTTTTATTTCAATATTTGCGGTAGGTTGCCTTCGCCGTACAGATGTAGCGCCCCTACGGCTACCACGTAGCGTCCCGGCGGCAGTGCCAGCAGCGCGTCGCGCCAGGCTTCATTGCGTTTCACCATCAGTACATCATACAGCGGTTGGCTAAACGTTCTGGGGAGCGAAGCACCGACGCTGGTCGGCGGCTGTTCAAGCCACCAGCCGATCATCACCTGCAAAAGCCGTGCGTTGGTGTGCCAGTGCGTCAGCGTGTCGTCGAGCAGCGCCATCCCGCCATCGGGCAGATCGCAGAGTAGTTCGAGCTGGTGTTTCGCCCCTTCCAGCTCTTGCACCGGCAGCGACATTTCGCGGGCAGCCTGTAATAGCTGATAATCAATGCCATAGTCCGGGCGCAATCCCAGCCGTTGCGCCTGCGTGGCCTGTAGCACCATAGCTATCTGCCATAAAGGTTGATTATCAAAATGGATCAGCGGCATACCCAACTCGCTGACCCGTTTTTCCAGTGCGCTTAGCTGCCTGGCGCTGAGACGTTCGACCAACGGCGGGCATTTGGGGAGATTGCTGAATGGCGTTTCGTTACCAGAAATATCCGCTTCAACGACCAGCGCATCGGCCTGGCGTAGCTTTTTCACCAGCTTTGCTGGAAGAGGAGCCATATCGCGCGTCCCCATATGAATACTGCCAACCAGATGCAGATGACGACCGCCGGGCAGGGAGAGATCGATAGCAGGCCAACTATTTGGGGTACCACGCAGCGCGCGCCATAAACGTTTAAGTTGATTTAATAACTCCATACGCGCTCCCTTTGAAAAAGCTCATGCTAGCGCGTTGGAGAAAAGGGCGCAATGCGCCCTGACGGGACGTCAACGATCGGTCGGGTTATTCGCTGCCGTCGAGATAGGCCGTTCTGGCGATGGTCATTTCAAGCTGGCATTTATAAATACTGATGCGCTTTTCAGAGGGTATGGCCTCGGATTTGGCATCGCTAAGTTTGCCGCACTGCTGCTCTTTTTTGGTCACCCAGACTCGCTGCTCTTGTTTTAATGCCGTTCGGGCAGAGGCGGGTAGCGATTTCCAGACCTGATTAAGCTCGCGATCTCTACTCTCAAATTTCTTTGCTGCGATTTCAATCAGTGAGTTATTTTTTTTCTTTATAATGCTATCACCAGATACCGTCATTCTTGCCATTACATAAATAGATCGCGCCAATTTATCGGTTTTTTGCACAGTGGTGACAACAATATCTTTGTTGTTGTCTGCTAGCTGAATATTGTAGTTAACCTGTTTCCAGGTCACCGTATTGTTTATTACCTGTCCATCCCCTTGTGAAATATAGAATAGAGTATTTGGTAAGTCTTTCATTAATTTAAACAATGGCTGAGGAATACTCATGGCGACGGTAGCCGAGCAAGTTCGTAGGTTGGCATTTTCTGCTTGAGGGTTCTGCGTGATTACATCACTGAATTGAACAGGAATAGCCCGGAGTTGCTGCTCGTATTGAGTCTGGGGGATATCGAAGAAAAGCGTGGAGGGCTCTTTAATATAGTCTTGCTGTAAACGACCTAATGCTTCATTGTAAATCCACTCTTTTGCCGCCGTGACTGCATTATCGTTGCCACATTTTAACTCTGGAGTGGAATCAAATAACCCTGCATAACTGATGGCGGGAGAAAATAGAAAAAGAAGCGCAACTGCTTTTCTAAACATAAATAACACATCCTTATGATTCAAAAAAACATTATAAAATGTTGATTTTTATTTTTCTACAGGATGTGCGGTTAAATTTTTATATATTGATACGGTAAATTACTGATGGCTTAATAATATATCAGGCAGCTGATGCTGCCTGATATAGCGTTTTTACGCTTTCGGTTTAAAGCGCAATAGCCGGTTGGCATTGCTCACGACGGTAATGGAAGACAGCGCCATTGCCGCGCCCGCTACTACCGGGTTTAACAAGGTACCGGTAAACGGCCACAGAATACCGGCGGCCACCGGGATACCAATGCTGTTGTAGATAAATGCGCCAAGCAGGTTTTGCTTCATATTGCGCAACGTCGCGCGCGAAATGGCCAGCGCATCCGCCACGCCCATCAGACTATGGCGCATCAGCGTAATCGCCGCGGTTTCAATCGCCACATCGCTGCCGCCGCCCATCGCGATACCGACGTCCGCCTGCGCCAGCGCGGGCGCATCGTTGATACCATCGCCGACCATCGCAACCTGACGACCCTGGCTTTGCAGACGTTTAATCGCATCGGCTTTGCCATCCGGCAGAACGCCCGCAATCACTTCATCAATGCCCGCTTCTTTGGCAATCGCGTTAGCCGTCGTTGGGTTATCCCCGGTGAGCATTACCAGACGGTATCCGGCGTTGTGCAGGCGTTCAAGCGCGGCAATACTATCGCTGCGCAATGGATCGCGTACCGCCAGTAACGCCGCCGCTTTACCGTCAATCGCCAGCAGGACCGGAGTCGAGCCTTGCGAGGCCTGCGCGGTGATTTCCGCCGTCATATCATCCGTGGCGACGTGCTGTTCGTTCAGCAACGCCTGGTTCCCCAGAAGCAGTTGATGGCCTTCCGCTTCACCGCTGACGCCCAGTCCGCGCAGAGTTCTGAAACCGTTCACCTGCGGCAGTTTATCGTCGCCGGCTTTTTCCAGAATCGCATGGGCCAGCGGGTGGCTGGAGCCTTGTTCGAGCGCGGCTGCCAGACGTAATGCCTGAGCTTCATCAACGCCGTTAAAGGTTTTTACCGCCACCACTTGCGGCTTGCCTTCCGTCAGCGTCCCGGTTTTATCAAAAACGAGGGTATCCAACGTACTGGCGCGTTGCAGGGCATCGGCGTCGCGTACCAGCACGCCGAATTCGGCAGCGCGGCCTACGCCGGAAATAATCGACATTGGCGTCGCCAGGCCTAATGCGCAAGGGCAGGCGATAATCAGTACGGTGGTAGCGATGACCAGCGTATAAACAATTTGCGGCGCCGGACCGAAGAAATACCAGATAGCGGCGCTGAACAGCGCAATGGCCACGACGACGGGAACGAATACCGCGGAGATTTTATCGGCCAGTTGGCCAATTTCCGGTTTACTGCTCTGCGCCTGGCGTACCATGCGAATAATGCGTGACAGCGTGGTATGACTGCCCACCGCGCTGGCGCGGAACAGGACGCTGCCGTCCTGGACGACGGTGCCGGCATGAACGCTGTCGCCTTCGCCTTTTTGCTGCGGAATGGGTTCGCCGGTCAGCATGGCTTCATCAAGCCACGCTTCGCCCTGGGTAATTTCGCCATCCACCGGCACGCGATCGCCGGTAGTGAGCCGCAGCAGCATCCCTGGCTGAACGTCCGCCAGCGGGACGCTTTTTTCGCCGTCTTCTGTCACGACGCGTGCGGTGGGCGGGGTGAGATCGAGTAATTTTTCCAGCGCTTTTGAGGAACGCTGACGGGCGCGCGCTTCCAGCATGTGTCCGAGATTAATCAAACCGATAATCATCGCGCTGGCTTCGTAATAGAGGTGCCGCGCTTCCATCGGGAACCACTGCGGCCACAGGTTGACGCTCATGGAGTAGAGCCAGGCGACCCCGGTGCCGAGCGCCACCAGCGTATCCATCGTCGCCGTGCCGTTCAGCAGGCTTTTCCACGCGTTACGGTAAAAGTGACCGCCCGCAAAGACCATCACCGCAAGCGTGATCAGGCCAATAGCCAGCCACAGGCTGCGGTTGTCGCCGGTCACCATCATGTTATCGCCGATCATTCCCCAGACCATGACCGGTATACCGACCGCCAGGGCAACGATGGCCTGCCAGCGAAAACGTTTCATGGTGGCGATGGCGGTTTCCTGCTGGCGCTCGCGGCGTTTGATGTCATCTTCAATCGCCTCTGCGCCGTAGCCGGCTTTTTCCACCGCCTGCACTAAATCAGCGGCGGACGCGCTGCCCATCACCAGCGCAGTGCGTTCCGCCAGGTTTACCCGTGCCTGCGTGACGCCCGGTACGCTTTGTAGCGCATGTTGTACGCGGGTGACACAACTGGCGCAGCTCATGCCGCTTAACAGCAACTGTTGGCTTTCTTCATCGGCCGTCGCTACCGGAAGCTCATGAGGAACCGCTGCCAGTGCTTCCGACGGGATTGATGACTCCGTCAGCGGTTTAGCCTTTGGGTGGCTTAACGTCGCGCCATACCCGGCTTGTTTGATGGTTTCAATTAACGCGTCCGCACTGGCGGTACCGGTAACGTGCGCTTCGGTTACGGTAACGTCCGCCAGCTCAACATCCGGACGTTGTTCAAGACTTTCTTTCACGCGTTTAACGCAATGACCGCAGGACAAACCGTCCAGGGTCAGGTCGATAGTTTGAGACATAGTAAAAACTCCTTTATGATTGGTCATCAATTCATTGACCTTAGTAATCGTAGTGACTCACTGTGATAAAGGTTAAACCTTCCAGCAAGGTTAAGGTCAAGGGGGAAATATGAATATTAGCGATGTGGCGAAAAAAACCGGTTTAACCAGCAAAGCCATTCGGTTTTATGAAGAGAAAGGGCTGGTGACGCCGCCATTACGTAGCGAAAATGGTTATCGCACCTACACGCAGAAGCATTTAAACGAGCTGACGTTGCTGCGACAGGCGAGGCAGGTGGGGTTTAATCTGGAAGAGTGTGGCGAACTGGTCAATCTGTTTAACGATCCGCGACGCCATAGCGCAGATGTGAAAAAGCGGACGCTGGAAAAGGTCGCGGAGATCGAGCGCCATATCAGCGAGCTGCAATCAATGCGCGATCAACTGTTGGCGCTGGCGGAGAGTTGTCCCGGCGATGACAGCGCCGACTGCCCGATTATTGATAATCTTTCCGGCTGCTGTCATCACAAGGCGCAAAAGCCACGTTGATTAAACGGCACGAATGCGTAAGGTGATGCCTTCCACGGCGATCACTTCGACATGCGTACCTGCGCGCAGGTCTTCGTCAGCGCATACCGGCCACGAGCTGTCGCCGACACGCATATGACCCCGTCCGTTCACTAACGCGGCATCAAGCATAAACCGGCGGCCTACCAGTTGTTGTCCGCGTTGGTTAAGGCGGCTGTCGGTCGGCTTTTGTTCCCGCACGCGACGCGCCAGCCAGCGCCACCAAAGCCAGGCCGCCAGTAACGTTAAGGCCGCAAACAGCACGCCCTGCCATTCCCAGCCGAGCGGTAAGAGCCAGACGGTTAAGCCGGTAATCACTGCCGCCACGCCGCTCCACAGCAAATAGCCGTTACCACCGAGCATTTCCGCAGCCAACAACAGGCCGCCGAGGCTAAGCCAGAAGATATGCGGATGTACCAGAATCATCGCTATCATGCTTTTTTCCGTTCGCTGGCGCTGTCCTTAACCAGCTCGCTGATCCCGGCGATAGCGCCCATCAGGCTGCTGGCATCCAGCGGCATCATGACCACTTTGCTGTTATTCGCCGAGCCGATTTGCTGTAACGCTTCGGTGTATTTCTGCGCCACGAAGTAGTTTATCGCCTGAATATCCCCGGCGGCGATGGCTTCAGACACCATCTGCGTAGCGCGGGCTTCCGCTTCGGCGGAACGTTCGCGCGCTTCCGCCTGCAGGAAAGCGGACTGACGTTCGCCTTCGGCTTTCAGAATCTGCGACTGTTTTTCCCCCTCGGCTTTCAGGATTTCCGCCTGACGCACCCCTTCGGCCTCAAGGATATAGGCGCGTTTGGTACGTTCCGCTTTCATCTGGGCGTTCATCGAGGAGATCAATTCCGCGGGCGGGCGGACATCGCGAATTTCGATACGGGTAACTTTAATTCCCCACGGGTTGGTGGCTTCATCGACAATATGCAGCAGCCGCGTGTTGATGCTGTCGCGCTGGGAGAGCATTTCATCCAGCTCCATCGAACCGAGCACTGTACGGATATTGGTCATGGTCAGGTTAATGATCGCCAGTTCCAGGTTACTGACTTCATAGGCGGCGCGCGGCGCATCGATAACCTGAATAAAACAGACCGCATCGATAGTGACGTTGGCGTTATCTTTTGAGATCACCTCCTGCGACGGAATATCCAGCACTTGCTCCATCATATTGATCTTGCGGCCAATTCTGTCCATAAACGGTACAACAAGGCTTAATCCCGGCTGCAGGGTTTTGGTGTAACGTCCAAAGCGCTCCACCGTCCACTGGTATCCCTGCGGAACGATTTTGACGCCCGCGCCGACGATCACCAGCGCGACGAAAATGAGAATAGGGATAAGAATGAGCATAGCTAAACCTCCTGTTGCGTTGTCCATAAACCGATTTTGCTGACGAATTAAGCGAATTATACCTGATTCAGTAAAGCATGTTCCCCCCTTATTAATTACAGGGATACACTATCGCTATAAAAATATGAACAACGGATGCGCAATAAATGACAGAACGTAGCATGTTGCTTGAGTTAAAGCAGGTCGGTTACCGGACTGCGACGACAAAAATAGTGAATAACATCAGTTTTACGCTGCAACGCGGCGAATTTAAGTTAATTACCGGTCCTTCTGGCTGCGGAAAAAGTACGTTGTTGAAAATGGTGGCTTCGTTAATAAGCCCTGATATCGGCGTGATTCTTTTTGAGGGGCAGGATATTACTACTCTGAGTCCGGAAGCCTATCGCCAGCAGGTTTCTTATTGCGCTCAGACGCCAGCACTATTTGGCGATACGGTTTACGATAACCTGATTTTTCCCTGGCAAATTCGCCATCAGCGCCCGCAGCCGACAGCCTTCGCAGACGATCTGGCGCGTTTTGAACTGCCGGAGACGATTCTGCAAAAACCGATTGCCGCGCTTTCCGGCGGGGAAAAACAGCGTATTGCTCTAATTCGTAATCTACAGTTTCTGCCGAAAATACTGTTACTCGACGAAATAACCAGCGCGCTGGATGAACATAACAAACGGAATGTGAATGATATTATTCATCGCTATGTTCGCGATAAGCAGGTCGCTGTCTTGTGGGTAACGCATGATAAAGATGAAATTCAACACGCGGATAAGGTGATAACGTTAACGCCATCTGCCGGAGAGATGCAGGAGGCGCGTTATGAACGAGCATAATATTACCAATACCTCGCTGGCGTTATCGATGCTGCTGGTGGTGGTCGCGATGCTCATCAGTCACAAGGAAAAGCTGGCGCTGGAAAAAGATATTCTGTGGAGCGTATGCCGGGCGGTGATACAGCTCATTATTGTCGGCTATGTACTGAAATACATCTTTGGCGTTAATCATGCCGCCCTGACGCTGCTGATGGTGCTGTTCATCTGTTTTAACGCCGCCTGGAACGCGCAAAAGCGCAGTAAATATATCGATAAGGCATTTCTCTCCTCGTTTATCGCCATCACCGTCGGCGCCGGACTAACGCTGACGGTACTGGTGCTTACCGGTTCGATTGAATTTGCGCCGATGCAGGTGATTCCCATCGCTGGCATGGTCGCCGGCAATGCGATGGTGGCGGTAGGGCTGTGCTACAACCAACTGGGGCTGCGTTTTCATAGCGAGCAGCAGCAAATCCAGGAAAAATTAAGTTTGGGCGCAACGCCGAAAATGGCCTCCGCCGGGCTTATCCGCGATAGTATCCGCGCATCGCTTATCCCGACGATCGACTCGGCAAAGACCGTTGGGCTGGTGAGCCTGCCGGGGATGATGTCCGGGCTGATTTTTGCCGGGATCGATCCGGTAAAAGCGATTAAATATCAAATTATGGTAACGTTTATGCTGTTGTCGACAGCCAGCCTGTCTACCATCATTGCCTGCTATTTAACCTACCGGAAGTTCTATAATTCGCGTCATCAGTTGGTAGTGATGCCGCTCAAGAAATCATGATAGTTGCCGGATGATGGCGCAAGCGCCTTATCCGGCCTGAGGACGACAGGTAGGCCAGATAAGCGCGCCATCAGGCAAGAGAGGATTAATACAGTAGCGCGTACAACTGGCGGCGGTATTTCGACGCCAGCGCGTCGCCGGTGCCGAGCGCGGCAAGGATCTCCTGGAAGGTTTTGCGCGTCTGTCCCTCGGCGGCGGCAAGATCTTTTCTCAGATGGCTGAACAGCAATTCCAGCGCTTCTTCATTACGTCCGACCTGGTGCAACTGCAACGCCAGTTGCGTTGCCAAAGCCGCATCCTGCGGATTCTCCGCGACTTGCTGCTGAAGTTGCTGAATTTCCGGCGTATCCGCCGCCTGTTTAAGCAGTTCGATCTGCGCAACCAGCCCCTGATAACGGGTATCCTGATCCTGTAGCGGGATAGTTTTTAACACCGCTTCGGCCTCTTCAGAACGGTTCAGCGCAATTTGCGCTTCCGCCAGTAACAGGCCAATCTCACTGTTCTGCGAAGAGAGCTGCCAGGCGTCTTTGAGCAACGGCAGAGCGTCAATGTAGTTGCCCTCCTGCATTAACTGCATCGCTTGTTGCGCCTTTAGCTCTTCTTCGCGCGGCAGTACTTTATCCAGCAGAGCGCGGATCGCCTCTTCCGGCTGCGGTCCCTGGAAACCATCGACCGGTTGGCCATTCTGGAACAGATAGACTGTCGGGATGGCGCGCAGACCAAACTGAGCGGCGATCATCTGTTCGGCGTCGCAGTCCAGCTTTGCCAGAATAAACTGACCGTGGTACTGGGCAGCCAGACTTTCCAGCACTGGCGTTAATTGCAGACAGTGTTGGCTGCGTTCAGACCAGAAATAGAACAGTACCGGCGTGGTCATGGACTGCTCTAAGGTCTGCTGCAGGTTGGATTCATTAATATTGACAATGTTCTGTACGGACATGGCGTCGCTCTCTTTTGTCTGTGTCACGTTTACATGGGGGCTGACTGGCGCGCTTCAACTCAGCTTTGTAAAATTTTATCCAGCATCCGGCCCGGCAATAGGCGTTTCAGCGCCATCACCGCCCAGGTGACCAGCGTAACGGGATAGCGCAGCCTGGGTTTATCGCTTGCAAAAGCATGACGTACTTTCGCTACTACCGCGTCAGGATCGCGGGTGAAACGTGCGGCGATGCCGGGATTTTCTACCGGTTTATCACGCTGCGTCTGGTTAACGTTATCCGTAAAACGGGTACGAATCGGCCCCGGTTCTATCAGGCTCACTTTAATGCCTGTGTGCCGTAGCTCCATACGTAGCGCGTCAGACCAGGCTTCGAGCGCATATTTGCTGGCGGCGTAAGCGCCGCGCCCTGGGGTGGAAATCAGCCCCATCACCGATGAGGTCATCACAATGCGTCCTTCGCCATGCGGCAACATGGCGGGAAGTAAGCGCATAGTAAGCTGATGCGCGCCGAAGAAATTACTGGAAAACTGTTGCTCCATCTGCTCACGGCTGATGGTGGAAAGGGGGCCATATACGCCGTAGCCGGCATTGTTAAAGATCCCATACAGACGATTATCGGTCAGGGCGATCACTTCATCGGCGGCACGATCCACGCTTTCAGGGGAGTCGAGATCGATCAACACGCCGGTAAATCCCATACTGTTCATCCGGGCGACATCATCAGGTTTGCGGCAGCCCGCCAGGATTTGAAAGCCCTGGCGTTTAAGTTCAAGCGCGCTGTCCAGACCGATTCCGCTGGAACATCCTGTTATTAAGACCGATTTTTGCATAACTTTACCTGTCAGGATCTCCGTTGATTTAAGAGTCGTGGTTAACTATATCCGTCATACTTCAAGTTGCCTGTGCGTTCGTTTACTCCAGTCACATAGGTATCTGTGCTCCTGGAAATTCTCTTACGTGCCGCCTTCATGCAACTCGAATTATTCAGGAGAGAAAAGGGGTCAACTGCTTCGCCATCCAGTCGGCAATAAACGGCTGGGCGTCGCGGTTGGGATGAATGCCGTCATCCTGCATCCACTGCGGTTTCAGATATACCTCTTCCATAAAAAACGGTAACAGAGGAATATCGAACTCTTTGGCGAGCTTAGGATAAATGGCGCTAAAGGATTCATTATAACGGCGACCGTAGTTAGCGGGCAGATGAATTTGCATCAGTAACGGTTGGGCATCGGCGGCTTTCACCGTCTGAATGATTTTACGTAGCGTCTGTTCGGTTTGCGCAGGCGCAAAACCGCGTAGGCCATCGTTGCCGCCAAGTTCCACCACTACCCAGCGCGGGTGATGCTGTTGCAACAGCGCCGGCAAACGCGCCAGTCCCTGCTGCGAGGTATCACCGCTTATACTGGCATTAACGACCGACGTTTTGTTTTGCCATTTATCATTAAGGAGCGACGGCCATGCTGCGCTGGCGGCCATACGGTAACCGGCGCTGAGGCTATCGCCCAGAATTAATAAGGTGTCTGCGGCGGCGGCACGGAAAGTTAACAGGATCAAAAACAGGAAGGGCAAATGCCAGCGGAAAACAGTGTTGAAGTTCATCGTCTCAGGAAGTCCGTCGGTCAGGGTGAGCATGAGCTTTCCATCCTTACCGGAGTTGAACTGGTTGTCAAACGCGGTGAAACCATTGCGCTGATTGGCGAATCAGGATCGGGAAAATCTACGCTGCTGGCGATTCTCGCCGGACTGGATGACGGCAGTAGCGGAGAGGTCAGTCTGGTGGGGAAACCGCTTCACCAGATGGACGAAGAGGCGCGGGCGCAGCTTCGCGCTCAGCATGTCGGTTTTGTTTTTCAATCCTTCATGCTTATTCCTACGCTTAACGCGCTGGAAAACGTTGAGCTACCGGCCCTGCTACGCGGTGAAAACAGCGGTCAGAGTAAGGCGGGGGCGAAAGCGCTGCTCGAACAACTGGGACTGGGAAAACGGCTTGACCACCTTCCGGCACAGCTTTCCGGCGGCGAACAGCAGCGCGTAGCGCTGGCGCGCGCGTTTAACGGGCGTCCTGATGTGCTGTTTGCCGATGAGCCGACGGGCAACCTTGACCGTCAGACCGGAGATAAAATCGCCGACCTGCTATTTTCGCTTAACCGCGAGCACGGCACCACGCTGATTCTGGTGACGCACGACCCGGCGCTGGCGGCGCGCTGCGACCGGCGGCTGCGGTTGGTCAACGGTCAGTTACAGGAGGAGGCATGATAGCTCGCTGGTTCTGGCGCGAATGGCGCTCGCCGTCGCTGATTATTGTCTGGCTGGCGTTGAGTCTGGCGGTGGCCTGCGTACTGGCGCTCGGCAGTATCAGCGACCGGATGGAAAAAGGGTTAAGTCAGCAAAGCCGCGAGTTTATGGCAGGCGATCGGACGCTGCAAAGTTCGCGGGAGGTACCGAAAGCCTGGCTTGAAGAGGCGCGTAAACGCGGTCTTAACGTGGGCGAGCAGTTAACCTTTGCGACCATGACGTTTGCCGGCGATACGCCGCAACTGGCCAGCGTGAAGGCGGTAGATAGCGTTTATCCGATGTACGGCGAATTGCAAACCCGTCCTGACGGAGTGAAACCGCAGCCGGGTAGCGTACTGCTGGCGCCGCGTCTGATGGCGCTGCTTAATTTGAAAACGGGCGATACCATTGATGTCGGCGACGTGACCTTGCGTATTGCCGGTGAAGTGGTGCAGGAGCCGGATTCCGGATTTAACCCTTTTCAGATGGCGCCGCGTCTGATGATGAATATGGCCGATGTGGCAAAAACCGGTGCGATACAGCCGGGGAGTCGCGTGATGTGGCGGTATAAATTCGGCGGAACGCCGCAACAGCTTGCTGGCTATGAAAGCTGGCTGTTACCGCAGCTTAAACCGGAACATCGCTGGTACGGACTGGAGCAGGATGACGGGGCATTGGGGAAATCGCTCGAACGTTCGCAGCAGTTTTTGCTACTTTCGGCGTTATTAACGCTACTGCTGGCGGTAGCTGCCGTCGCGGTGGCGATGAGCCATTACTGCCGTAGCCGCTACGATCTGGTGGCGATTTTAAAAACGTTGGGCGCGGGCCGGGCCCAGTTGCGTAAACTTATCATCGGACAGTGGTTGATGGTGCTGGGGCTTTCCGCCGTCACGGGAGGCGCGATTGGGTTACTGTTTGAAAACATATTGTTGGTGCTGCTAAAACCGGTACTGCCCGCCGATTTGCCGCCCGCCAGCCTGTGGCCCTGGCTGTGGGCGCTGGGCGCGATGACGGTCATCTCTCTGCTGGTCGGTTTACGGCCTTATCGATTGTTGCTGGCGACCCAGCCGCTACGGGTGCTGCGCCGCGACGTTGTCGCTCGCGTCTGGCCGTTAAAAATTTATTTGCCTGTCGCCTGCGCCGTCGTGGTGGCGCTGCTCGCCGGATTGATGGGCGGAAGTATGCTGTTGTGGGCGGTTCTGGCGGGCGCCGTGATACTGGCGCTGCTGTGCGGTCTGGTGGGCTGGATGCTGCTTAACGTGCTGCGCGGCATGACGTTGACATCACTACCGCTGCGTCTGGCCGTCAGCCGACTTCTGCGTCAGCCGTGGTCAACGTTGAGTCAGCTTTCGGCGTTTTCGCTTTCGTTTATGCTGCTGGCGCTCTTGCTGGTGCTGCGCGGCGACCTCCTTGATCGCTGGCAACAGCAGCTCCCGCCGGAAAGCCCGAACTATTTCCTTATCAATATTGCTTCAGAACAGGTTGCGCCGCTGAAAGCCTTTTTGGCGGAACATCAGGTGATCCCGCAGACGTTTTATCCGATTGTGCGGGCGCGGTTAACCAGGATAAACGGTAATCCGACGGAAGGTCAGCAGGATGAGTCGCTCAACCGTGAACTGAATTTGACCTGGCAGGATACGCGCCCGGCGCACAATCCGCTGGTCGCCGGTCACTGGCCGCCAAAACCGGGCGAAGTCTCCATGGAAGAGGGGTTGGCGAAGCGGCTGAACGTTAAACTCGGCGATAGCGTAACCTTTATGGGCGATACCCAGGCGTTTAGCGCTAAAGTCACCAGCCTGCGTCAAGTGGACTGGGAAAGCCTGCGGCCCAACTTTTTCTTCATTTTTCCTTCCGGGGCGCTGGACGGGCAACCACAAAGTTGGTTGACCAGTTTTCGCTGGGAGAATGGCAACGGCATGTTAACGCAGCTTAACCGCGAGTTTCCTACCGTCAGCCTGTTAGATATCGGGGCGATCCTGAAACAGGTGGGACAGGTGCTGGAGCAGGTCAGTCGGGCGCTGGAGGTGATGGTTGTGCTAGTCACCCTCTGCGGCATGTTGCTATTACTGGCCCAGGTACAGGTCGGGATGCGTCAGCGCCATCAGGAGCTGGTGGTGTGGCGCACGTTAGGAGCCGGAAAGAAACTGTTGCGTACCACACTCTGGTGCGAATTCGCCATGCTGGGATTAGTTGCCGGGTTGGTCGCCGCGATTGGCGCGGAAACGGCGCTGGCGATCTTACAAATCAACGTTTTTGATTTCCCCTGGGAGCCGGACTGGCGTTTATGGGGCGTACTGCCGTTTTGCGGCGCGCTGCTGCTTTCCGTATGCGGCGGCTGGCTTGGCGTTCGTTTGCTGAAAGGCAAAGCGCTATTCCGACAGTTTAACGGATGATTCATGATGTGAATAATTTCGCGCCGGTTTTTAAAACGGCGCGTACTTTTTTAGTCGCACAAATTGATAACTCCTTGATTTTTAGTAGCACAAATCATTAAAAAATACACAACACGTAAGGTTTTATAACAGTTATTATTTGCCTGCTAAATGATTTGGATTGGCTATCTATCAAGGAAAATATAATGACAATTAAAATAACAGCGTTGGCGGCATCGATCGGCGCGGCAGTGGCTTTCATGCCTTTCGCTACTCAGGCGGAAATCACCGTTTTAAAACAAGATCCCCAGGCGGGTAATCCACTCAGCCGACTCAATTTCACCGTTGGCGGGAGTATTCGTCCGCAGTTCCAGAATATGACCGGCAATGACGGCGCGAACGGTTATAAACGTAATGGTTTTGATGGCGGGACGCGTTTCCGCTTCGCCGCGGATTACTATCTGTTTGATGATATCAGTTGGATTAGCTATTACGAGCTGGGCGTCAATATCCCTGCGGTATTTGACTGGGATAACCATTATGCGAAGGGCGCGACTGATACCACTCGCCGTATGCTGTATACCGGCTTCAAGAGCGCGACGTGGGGAACGCTGACCTTCGGTCAACAGAACAGCATTTATTACGATGTGGTGGGCGTAAAAACCGATATCTGGGATTACGACATGATAGGTCAGGCGCCTGGCAACGGGATTAACGGCGACTACGATGGTTCTTATCGCACGCGTAAGTCATTGAAGTATAAGAAAAGCATTGGCAATGTCGATCTCTACGCATCTTATCTGTTCAGCGACGATTATAATGCCAATAACGGCCTGAATTACAAGCGTAAAGGCGGCGGTTCTTTAGGCGCGGATTACCATCTCACCGACGATCTGACCTGGGGGACGGCATGGAACTATACCCGTGCGGAGATGCGCGGCAACGGCAATAAAACTTACGATCAAAATATTGTCGGTACCGCATTAAGCTGGACGCCGGAAAACTGGACTATCGCCGCAGGCGGCGGTTGGTATCAGAACTTTATGACGACCAAAAAAGTGTCTGTGAATGATTACTTTGCCGGCGATGCGTGGGGTCTGGAATATTTTGTCGGTTACGCTTTCCCGATTGGTCAGTATGCCGTGAAAGCTATTCAACCGTACTTTATGGGCGACCGCATTGAATATGTGAATGGCCGCGACTATCTGCGCACCGATAACGGCGTGGGGATCACCTTCCAACTGGATTATGGTTTCCGCGTTGATTATGAACATGTTTTCACCTCCAGCACTGACAATCTGGGCGATATGAACCTGGTGCGTCTGCGTTACGATTTCTAAAGCGTTTTCCTCTGCCGGATGTTGGCGTTAAGACCTCTTATCCGGCATTTCCCTTTACGCCATTCCCGCCTGACACACGCCTGAGCGCCTGCCTCGTACATTTAACGACACACCAGGAAACATCATGAAATAATTTCAAGGACAGCAGGCTGTGATCTGTGTCATGTTAAGAAATAGCCTTTCGTTTGGGCCAAAACAGACGATGCCGCATGAACGGCATCCGGCACAGCATCACACTATTTAAAATGGAGAAATTATGGGATTGCGTCAGAGTTTACGCATTGCGGCCAGCACGCTATTACTGGCCTGCGGATTACAGTTTGCCCATGCCGATGGTTCCCCGCAAACGATCGTATTTGGCGTCGCGCCAGGGCCGTATGGCGACATGGTGAAGCAGGCGATTGCGCCGACATTAAAAGAAAAAGGGTATAAGGTTGTGGTGCGCGAGTTTAGCGACTATGTCCAGCCCAATATGGCGTTAGCTAACGGCAGCATCGACGCCAACCTCTTTCAACATACCCTCTATTTTGACAAATTCACCGCTGACAAAGGGCTGAAGCTCAGCAAACTTATTGTGGTACCGACCGCCGGGATGGGCTTCTATTCACGTAAAATCAACAGCCTGGATGCGCTTAAAAAAGGGGACATTATTACTCTCTCCAACGATCCGACCAACCTGGCGCGCGGCCTTCGCTTCCTGCAATCGTTGGGGCTTATCACGATTAAGGACAATATCGATCCGACCAAAGCCTCTGAACGAGATATCGCCAGCAATCCAAAAGGACTGGTTTTCAAACCGCTGGAAGCCGCACAGCTACCGCGCACGCTGGAAGGTGTGACCGGCGCGCTGGTTAACGGGAACTTTGCGGTGGCGGCAGGACTGGATCTCTCCAGCGCGATTAAGCAGGAACACCTGGATGAGAATCTGAAAAATATCATTGCGGTACGCAGTGAAGATGCCGATAAGCCGTTTGCCAAAGATATTGTCGAGGCGGTGAAATCGCCGGCTTATCGCGCGGTTATCGACGATCCAAAGAATATTTATAGCGCCTTCCAGAAACCGGAATGGATGACCGCGACACCCTGATCGCAGCGGTGGCCATCCCCAATTTCTGAGGTGAATATGATTGAAATAGAAAAAGTCTGCGTCGATTTTACCGCCGGTCGCGGTACCCCCACGCGCGCGGTGGATGATGTGAGCCTGCATATCGCCGCGGGCGAGATTTTTGGCATTGTCGGTACCAGCGGCGCAGGAAAAAGCACTCTGCTGCGTACCCTGAACGCCTTAACGCGTCCCAGCCAGGGGCGCGTCAACGTCAACGGCGTGGAAATTTCGGCGCTGGACGGAAAAGCGTTACGCCAGGCGCGGCAGCGTATTGGTATGATTTTCCAGCATTTTAACTTAATGCATACCCGGACAGTGGCGCAAAACGTTGCGTTTAGCCTGAAAGCGGCTGGCTGGGAACGCAGCAAAATCGCGCCGCGGGTGGCGGAAATTTTAACGCTGGTGGGCCTTGCCGATAAAGCGAACCGTTTCCCGGTACAGCTCAGCGGCGGGCAAAAACAGCGGGTGGGGATAGCCCGCGCCATCGCTAACCATCCGGATGTTTTGCTGTGTGACGAACCGACTTCCGCGCTGGATCTGGAAACTTCCGCCACGATTCTGGCCCTGCTCAGACAGATCAACGCACAGCTCGGGATTACTATTGTACTGATCACCCATGAAATGAACGTGATCAAATCTATTTGCGATCGCGTGGCGGTGATGTCGGGCGGTAAGGTTGTGGAATCGGGCGAGGTGTTTGATGTGTTTGCCCACCCGCAACACGCTTTCACACAGCAACTGGTGTCTCATACCCTTAATTTGACCCTGCCGGAACGTTTACGGGAACACCTGCCCGGGCAGTTGCTGAAAATTTTGTTTATCGGCGATTCGGCGGAGCAGCCGGTACTGTCGGAGGTGGCGATCAAGTTTGGCGTCGCGGTCAATATCCTGCATGGCAAGATTGAGTATATCGGCGAACGCGCGTTGGGCATTCTGGTGGTGCAATTAACCGCGCCGCATAATCCAACGGCGGTGGCCGCCGCCGTGGAGCATATCCGTCAACGTACCGCACAGGTGGAGGTGATCCGTGGATGATTTATTGCCGGATTTAACGCTGGCGTTCAATGAAACTTTCCAGATGTTGAGTATTTCAACGGTGCTGGCGATTCTTGGCGGTCTACCGCTCGGTTTTCTGATTTTTGTCACCGATCGTCATCTGTTCTGGCAGAACCGTTTTATTTATCTCGTCGCCTCGGTTCTGGTGAATATTATCCGCTCGGTGCCATTTGTTATTTTACTGGTGCTGTTACTGCCGCTAACGCAGCTTTTGCTGGGCAATACCATTGGCCCGATTGCAGCCTCCGTCCCGCTGTCGGTGGCCGCAATCGCGTTTTATGCACGCCTGGTAGATAGCGCGCTCCGTGAAGTCGATAAAGGGATTATTGAGGCGGCGCTGGCATTCGGCGCTAGTCCGATGCGTATTATCTGTACCGTACTGTTGCCGGAAGCCAGCGCAGGGCTGCTGCGCGGCCTGACGATTACATTGGTAAGCTTAATCGGCTACTCGGCGATGGCCGGGATTGTCGGCGGCGGCGGGGTAGGCGACCTGGCGATTCGCTATGGCTACTACCGTTACGAAACCGAAGTGATGGTTGTTACCGTAGTGGCGCTGATTGTGCTGGTTCAGGTCGTTCAGATGCTGGGCGACTGGCTGGCAAAACGTGCCGACAAGCGCGACAGACACTAAGCCGGCTCAATGTAGCGTCAGCCGGCAATAAACGTAAGCTATTGCGCTTTTAGCCAGTTGGCAACGTCTTGCCATGGGCCGCGAAAAACGATATTCGCGGCTTTTTTCTCCAGTTGATAGCGATACATTGGGTCGTAATATTCGTTAAGTAGCGGAACCAGCCATGCCATATGGCCGTCGGTGCTGCCGCTGGATAATTGCTCCGCCAGCGCCCTATCCAGCGTGTCCGTCAGTTCGGCAAAGCGTTGCAACCCCAGACGGCGGCGAATAGCGAACAGTCCATGATGAAGATATTCACTATACGCCTGCCAACCGGCTTCATCGCCGTAGGCGTGGGTGAAGTCGTGATGCATACGGATGAAATACTCTTCACGCAGTCGTTCCAGACGAAGCGCAAACGGATCTTCCACTACCGCAATGGGGGCCTGCGCCATTCTTTCGCGTAAACACTCAGGCAGATGGTTGGCGCCGATCGTTCGCCCTTCATCTTCCAGTACCCACCTTTTTAGCGTCTGACGCGCGTTAATTTTCAGCAATTCAACGGCAAGTTTGTTTTCAAAACTGGCCTGGCTGAGCTGGGGTTTCAGCGTGCGGCCAAAAGAGGAGCCGCGATGACGCGCGAGACCTTCCAGATCCACGCCGTTGGGCTGTTGTCGCACCAGTTGCGTTTTGCCGCTGCCCGTACAGCCGCCAATTAAAAGTATCGGTTTTTGCGCCAGTTGCCAGGTCGCCTGAATTGCTGCCTGGCGCAGCGCTTTATAGCCGCCTTCAATAAGCGGGCAGTCAATCCCTGTTTCTTGCAGCCAACGTTGTACGATATGTGACCGCTGACCGCCGCGCGCGCAGCACAGATACCCGTTGGGGAAACGTTGATACGCGGCTTTCCAGGCCTCAAGCCGCTGCTGGCGAATGTCGCCGCAAACCAGCCGATGCCCCAGCGCTAACGCCGCATCCGCGCCCTGACGTTTGTAGCAGGTGCCGACGGCGGCTCGCTCGTCATCCATCATCAATGGCAGGTTGATAGCGCCCGGCATGGCGCCCTGTTCAAACTCAATCGGCGCGCGTACATCAATTAAAGGCGTATCGGCAAGGAGGAGCGCGCGATAGTCCTGTGCTTTTTGTCTGTCTTGCATAACGTAAAACGTAACCTTAAATCATCCTTTGCGCTATTTTACGCGCCAATTCGCAAAGTGGCTTGATTTTTAACAGCGTACCGTGTTGAAAATGGATAAAAAACCGGCTATTTCGGGTTGCCGTTGGGTAAATAATTTCACAATGTCTTCTACCGCTTTGCCTCCGCCAAATTTATGCCAGGCGAGGCTTAACGGTGAGGGCGGACGCATCGTCGGAATGGTACAGCTCACCAGTTCGTTTTTGTCGATCAGCGTTTGACAGAGCGGCTGCGGGACAAAACCGATACCGACGCCTGCCAGATGAGCGGCGATTTTGGTTTCCATATCAGGCACGATAATTTCCTTCTGCCCCGGAAGGCGCCAGGCTACCCGCTTGGTCAGCGTACGCGCGCTGTCTTCGATATTAATTGCCGGGAAACGGCGCAACTGCGCTTCTGTTAGAGGCCCGCTGACGTGAGCTAAAGGATGATCCGCGGACATCACAAAACGCCATTGTACGGAACCTAAAGGGTCGAGCATAAAGGTATTAGCCAACGGCTCGGTGCCAGTTACGCCAATCGCCAGCGAAAAACCTTCATACAGGAGCGAATCCCAGACGCCCATATAAATTTGCCGGGAAAAGTGAAACTGAGTGAAGGGGTAACGCGCATTAAGCCACGATAAGAGACTGGCGACCGCTTGCGGGCTATAGAGCAGGTTATTCACCACAATATTGACCTGACGCTCTACGCCGTCGTTAACCTGGCGTAGCTCGTCAGGCATGCTATCCAGCCACGCAAGCCAGTCTTTTGCCTGAGAGAGAAGGTGAGAGCCCGCCGCCGTCAACGAGACGCTTCGCGTTGTACGAAAGAACAGCCCTACGCCGGTATTTTCCTCCAGCAGTTTGATGCGGTAGCTAATGGTTGCCGTGGTTTTACACAGGCGCTCCGCCGCTTTGGAGAAACTCCCCGTTTCGGCAACGCTGATAAAGGTACGCAGTGTTTCCGGGTCAAACATCGTCAGACGCCTCCTTACGATCCTGATAAAACCAGAATTGTTTTCCTATGATTTTTAAGTAGTTTTACATAATAGCCATGTTTGATTTGTGGTCTAAATCTACTTTTGGAAAAATATTCCAACTTTTATGTTGATGTTAAATCCCGAAGGTTTTAGATTGCATGGTATTGAAACCGGACAGAGTCCACACCGCGGTTAAACGGAATCGAGCTACAAGGGAAAAATAATGAAACTTGAGGTATTACCGTTAGATCAGAAGACGTTCAGCGCTTATGGCGATGTTATTGAGACGCAGGAACGTGACTTTTTTCATATAAACAACGGGTTAGTTGAGCGATATCACGACCTGGCGAAGGTTGAAGTTCTGGAGCAGGATCGCACGCTGATCAGTATTAACAGGGCGCAACCGGCCGCGATGCCTATTGTGGTACATGAACTGGAACGTCATCCTTTAGGTACGCAGGCGTTTGTGCCGATGAACGGCGAGGCTTTTGTCGTTATTGTCGCGCTCGGCGATGATAAACCCGATCTCTCCACGCTGCGGGCGTTTATTAGCAATGGACGGCAGGGCGTCAATTATCACCGTAATGTATGGCATCACCCGCTGTTTGCATGGCAGACGGTTACCGATTTTCTGACGGTGGATCGCGGTGGCAGCGATAACTGTGATGTTGAAAGTATCCCGACACATGAACTCTGTTTTGCGTGACGCTATTGGCCTTCTTGCATAAGATGAACATATTGTTCATTGTTTATGCTCATATTTTGGGCCGGAGTTAACGTAAATATGACGGAAGTAAGACGACGCGGCAGGCCAGGACAGGCAGAGCCGACTGCGCAGAAAGGCGCTCAGGCGCTGGAGAGGGGCATAGCGATATTGCAATATCTCGAAAGAAGCGGCGGCAGTTCATCAGTTAGCGATATTTCCGGCAGCCTGGATTTACCGCTTTCTACGACGTTTCGCCTGTTAAAGGTACTGCAAGCGGCTGATTTTGTGTACCAGGATAGCCAGCTTGGCTGGTGGCATATTGGTTTAGGCGTATTTAATGTGGGCTCTGCGTATATTCATAATCGCGATGTCCTCTCGGTGGCCGGACCCTTTATGCACCGACTTATGCTGCTTTCTGGCGAGACGGTCAACGTAGCGATTCGCAACGGTAATGAAGCGGTGTTAATCGGTCAAAAGGAGTGCAAATCGATGGTCAGAATGTGCGCGCCCTTAGGGAGTCGTCTGCCGTTACATGCTTCCGGCGCCGGAAAAGCGCTGCTTTACCCGCTCACCGAAGAAGAGCTGGTGGGGATCGTCGTCAATACCGGTTTGCGGCGGTTTACGCCGACCACTCTGGTGGATTTACCTATCCTGCTTAAAAATCTGGAGCAGGCGCGTGAACAGGGCTACACCGTTGACCAGGAAGAACATGTTGTCGGGCTGAATTGTATCGCCTCCGCTATCTATGACGATGCGGGCAGCGTGGTCGCCGCTATCTCAATATCGGGACCGGCTTCCCGGCTGACGGAAGATCGCTTTATCAGCCAGGGTGAACTGGTACGGGATACCGCGAAAGACATCAGTACGGCGCTTGGGCTAAAACCCCCTGTAGCCTGAGCCGCATCCCGCTCGCTGGAGCGGGACTTTTTTAAAATTTTTAAAAGTTGGAAACTTTTTCCAATAAAAAGAGGTAGCAATAAAATGGCAAAAATGAGAGCCGTGGATGCGGCAATGTATGTGCTGGAAAAAGAAGGTATCACCACAGCATTCGGCGTTCCTGGGGCTGCAATCAACCCCTTCTATTCTGCAATGCGTAAGCATGGAGGTATTCGCCATATACTGGCGCGTCATGTGGAAGGCGCTTCGCATATGGCTGAGGGCTACACACGTGCGGCGGCAGGTAATATTGGGGTCTGCCTGGGCACTTCCGGCCCGGCGGGAACCGACATGATCACCGCGCTCTATTCCGCTTCTGCCGACTCTATCCCGATTTTATGCATTACCGGTCAGGCGCCACGAGCGCGTCTGCACAAGGAAGATTTCCAGGCAGTCGATATTGAAGCGATTGCAAAACCAGTCAGCAAGATGGCAGTGACGGTTCGTGAGGCGGCGCTGGTGCCGCGCGTATTACAACAGGCTTTTCATCTGATGCGCTCAGGCCGCCCAGGTCCTGTGCTGGTTGATTTACCGTTTGATGTCCAGGTTGCGGAGATCGAATTCGATCCGGATATGTATGAGCCGTTGCCGGTATATAAGCCAGCCGCCAGCCGCGTACAGATTGAAAAGGCGCTGGAGATGCTGATTCAGTCCGAGCGTCCGGTAATTGTCGCAGGCGGCGGGGTTATTAACGCCGACGCCGCGCCACTGCTGCAACAGTTTGCCGAACTGACCAGCGTACCGGTGATCCCTACTCTGATGGGCTGGGGCTGTATCCCGGACGATCACCCCTTAATGGCGGGGATGGTCGGCCTGCAAACGGCACACCGCTACGGCAACGCCACTCTGCTGGCATCCGATATGGTTTTTGGCATCGGTAACCGTTTTGCTAACCGTCATACGGGGTCCGTTGAGAAATATACTCAGGGGCGAAAAATCATCCATATCGATATTGAACCGACGCAAATTGGCCGCGTGTTGTGCCCGGATCTGGGCATCGTTTCTGACGCCAAAGCAGCGCTAACGTTGCTGATCGATGTCGCGCAGGAGATGCAAAAAGCGGGGCGTTTGCCATGCCGGAAGACCTGGGTGGACGAATGCCAGCAGCGTAAACGGACTTTGCTGCGTAAAACCCACTTTGACAACGTGCCAGTGAAGCCGCAGCGCGTCTATGAAGAGATGAACAAAGCCTTTGGTCGCGATGTGTGCTATGTCACCACCATTGGATTGTCGCAAATCGCGGCAGCGCAGATGCTGCATGTGTTTAAAGACAGACACTGGATCAACTGCGGCCAGGCGGGGCCTCTTGGCTGGACAATCCCGGCGGCATTAGGGGTATGTGCTGCCGATCCGCAACGCAATGTGGTGGCGATTTCCGGCGATTTCGACTTCCAGTTCCTGATTGAAGAGTTAGCCGTCGGCGCGCAGTTTAACATTCCGTATATCCATGTGCTGGTTAACAACGCTTATCTTGGTCTGATTCGCCAGTCGCAACGCGCATTTGACATGGACTACTGCGTGCAGCTCGCCTTTGAAAATATCAACTCCAGCGAAGTGAATGGCTATGGCGTTGACCATGTAAAAGTGGCGGAAGGGTTAGGCTGTAAAGCCATTCGTGTCTTTAAACCGGAAGATATTGCGCCTGCATTTGAACAAGCCAAAGCGCTAATGGCGCAATATCGCGTTCCGGTGGTGGTGGAAGTCATTCTGGAACGCGTAACCAATATTTCCATGGGCAGCGAACTGGATAACGTAACCGAGTTTGAAGAGGTTGCGGATAGTGCGAAAGATGCGCCAACAGAAACCTGTTTTATGAAATATGAGTAAGGGAGGTAATCGATGTTACGTTTCTCTGCCAATCTTTCTATGCTGTTTACGGAATATGATTTCCTGGAACGCTTTGATAAAGCGGCGTTGTCGGGATTTCGCGGCGTGGAATTCATGTTTCCCTACGATAACGACATCGAAGTGTTAAAACGTAAACTCAGGGATAATAATCTTGAACATACGTTACATAATTTACCGGCTGGCGACTGGGCGGCTGGCGAACGTGGAATTGCCTGTATTCCTGGGCGCGAAGAAGAGTTTCGCGATGGCGTAGCGGCCGCAATCCGTTATGCACGTGCGTTAGGCAATAAGAAAATAAATTGTCTGGTGGGTAAAACGCCGTCAGGATTCTCCGCAACGGAGATCCACGACACGTTGGTCGAAAACCTGCGCTATGCGGCAAATATGCTGGCGAAAGAAGACATTTTATTACTTATCGAACCTATTAATCACTTTGATATGCCGGGGTTCCATCTCACCGGCACTCAACAGGCGTTAGCATTAATTAAGGATATCGGCAGCGATAATATCAAAATTCAGTATGATATTTATCACATGCAACGCATGGAAGGGGAATTAACGCAAACCATGACGGCATGGGCCGATAAAATAGGCCATTTACAGATTGCTGATAACCCGCGTCGCGGCGAGCCGGGGACCGGGGAAATTAATTATGACTTTATTTTTAATGTCATTAAACAGTCTGGTTATGATGGCTGGGTTGGCTGTGAATATAAACCACTGACTACCACGGAAGCGGGATTATCGTGGATTAATCAGTACCGTTAAAACGCAGAATAATTCGGGCAGCGCTTTTTTTTCCACTGTGTTGGAAGGGGATTGTGTTGCCTGAATCTGGAAACACCGAAAGCAATAAAAGAGGTTGTATATGAAACTGGGATTTATTGGCCTGGGAATTATGGGCTCGCCAATGGCTATCAATTTGGCACGCGCCGGTCATCAATTACACGTTACGACTATTGGTCCGGTCGCGGACGAACTGCTCTCGCTGGGGGCGGTAAATGTTGAGACTGCACGTCAGGTAACTGAATTTGCAGACATTATCTTCATAATGGTGCCGGATACGCCGCAGGTTGAAGAGGTGTTATTTGGCGAACACGGTTGCGCCAAAACATCGCTTCAGGGAAAAACCATCGTCGATATGAGTTCTATTTCTCCTATCGAAACCAAACGTTTTGCCCAGCGCGTTAATGAAATGGGCGCTGATTACCTGGATGCCCCGGTTTCCGGGGGAGAAATCGGGGCGCGTGAAGGCACTCTGTCGATTATGGGCGGCGGCGAGCAGAAAGTCTTTGACCGCGTTAAACCGCTCTTTGACATCCTGGGAAAAAATATCACCCTGGTGGGCGGCAATGGGGATGGGCAAACCTGTAAGGTGGCTAACCAAATTATTGTTGCGCTGAATATTGAAGCGGTTTCTGAAGCCTTAGTGTTTGCTTCAAAAGCAGGTGCCGATCCGGTACGCGTGCGCCAGGCGTTAATGGGCGGGTTCGCCTCTTCACGCATTCTGGAAGTTCACGGCGAGCGGATGATCAACCGGACGTTCGAGCCTGGTTTCAAAATCGCGCTTCATCAGAAAGACCTTAATCTTGCATTGCAAAGCGCAAAAGCGCTGGCGCTGAATTTACCGAATACGGCGACCTGCCAGGAATTATTCAATACCTGTGCGGCAAATGGCGGGAGCCAGCTTGATCATTCGGCAATGGTACAGGCGCTGGAATTAATGGCCAATCATAAGTTGTCCTAATTATGTGTATCGCTGCGGCTGCAGCGATACCTGTTCACAAGGAACACTCTGTAAAGGTGAAGAACATGAGTGAAACTAAAAAATCCGGAATTGATTACTGGAAACAAATTGTTGTCGTAATGAGTCTGGGCTGGGTAGCGATTTGGATCTATCGCACCGTGCTTACGCCAATTTATCCAGAAATTCAGGCATCTTTAGACAATGTAAGTAATGCTGAAATAGGCGCCATTGCAAGTTTTTACTTTTTTGCTTACTGCAGTATGCAAATCCCTTGCGGAATATTGGTCGATAAATTCGGTCAAAAAATCATGCTGATGGCCGGATTTACGCTTTTTATTATTGGTACACTCTGTATCGCGAAAGCCAATGGCCTGACCATGATCTATATAGGGTCGCTAATGGCAGGTGGCGGATGCGCTTCTTTCTTTAGCTCGGCTTATTCACTCTCTTCGGCAAACGTGCCGCAGGCCCGTCGGGCATTAGCCAACGCGATTATCAACAGCGGGTCGGCTATAGGGATGGGGATTGGCTTAATCGGTTCCAGCGTATTAGTAAAAAACATGAGCATGGCCTGGCAGAATGTACTGTATATCGTGGCCGCGATATTAGTAATCATGCTGTGCGTCTTTACGCTGATCATTCGCGGTAAAGCCAAAAGCGACTCTGCGCAAGCGGAAAAGCAAACCCAAACCGTTACGGAAGATGAGAAACGCGCACCTTTATTCTCTGGTTTATTGTGTAGCGTTTACTTCCTCTATTTCTGTACCTGCTACGGTTACTATTTGATAGTGACCTGGCTGCCCTCTTATCTACAGACTGAAAGAGGATTTGATGGCGGAGCTATCGGGCTGGCATCAGCGCTGGTAGCGGTGGTTGGCGTACCGGGGGCGTTATTTTTTAGCCATCTGTCAGATAAATTCCGTAACAGTAAAGTTAAGGTTATTCTCGGTCTGGAAATTGTGGCGGCAGCAATGTTGGCGTTTACGGTTTTGTCCCCGAATACCACGATGCTGATGGTCAGCCTGACGCTATACGGCTTGCTGGGGAAAATGGCAGTAGACCCGATCCTGATCTCCTTTGTATCTGAACAGGCTTCGGCAAAAAGTCTGGGAAGAGCTTTCAGCCTTTTTAATTTCTTTGGCATGAGTTCAGCGGTTGTCGCCCCAACGTTGACCGGATTTATTTCGGATGTAACGGGGTCGAAGGAGATCAGTTTTGTGATTTCAGCATGTTTAGTGGTCACCGGAACACTGATCTTTGCTGTCGTCACTTTATATAAAAAGAAAGCAACGCAACGTATTGCTTCAGCTTAAAAATAATTATATCTACTAATTCTTTATTTTATATTTATTTGTTCCTCATAGCTAAACCCATAACAACGTTATCCGATGCGTGAAAAGAGGGATTTATGGAACATCAAAGAGAGCTATACCAGCAGCGCGGTTATAGCGAAGACTTATTACCTAAAACAGAAACCCAACGAAACTGGAAGGCATTTAACTATTTCACCTTATGGATGGGATCTGTACATAACGTGCCAAATTACGTTATGGTCGGCGGTTTTTTTATACTGGGGCTATCAACATTTAATATCATGTTGGCCATTATTATCAGCGCATTATTTATTGCGGCGGCGATGGTAATGAATGGCGCGGCAGGCAGCAAATATGGCGTTCCTTTTGCTATGATATTGCGAGGTTCTTACGGCGTCCGCGGCGCGCTATTCCCTGGATTATTGCGAGGGGGAATCGCGGCAATTATGTGGTTCGGCTTACAATGTTACGCGGGATCGCTGGCATTTCTTATTTTGATTGGGAAGATCTGGCCAGGATTTCTGACATTAGGCGGAGATTTCAAGCTGCTGGGTCTTTCACTGCCAGGACTAATTACTTTTCTAATTTTTTGGATTATTAACGTTGGCATCGGTTTTGGCGGTGGTAAAGTATTAAATAAATTTACCGCTATCCTCAATCCATGTATTTACATTGTCTTTGGCGGCATGGCTATTTGGGCAATATCGCTGGTCGGCATTGGCCCGATTCTGGACTATCTGCCTTCAGGCGTGCAAAAAGCAGAGCACAGCGGCTTTCTGTTCCTGGTGGTGATTAACGCCGTAGTCGCCGTCTGGGCAGCGCCAGCGGTGAGCGCGTCCGATTTCACGCAAAACGCGCATTCATTTCGCGCTCAGGCATTGGGACAAACGCTGGGGCTTATCGTAGCGTATATATTATTCGCCGTAGCCAGCGTGTGCATTATTGCCGGAGCCAGTATTCATTATGGTATGGATACCTGGAACGTGCTGGATATTGTGCAGCGCTGGGACAGTCTGTTTGCTTCATTCTTTGCGGTGCTGGTGATTCTGATGACGACAATTTCAACCAACGCCACCGGTAATATTATACCTGCGGGGTATCAAATTGCGGCGCTTGCCCCGACAAAGCTTAACTATAAAAATGGCGTAATGATTGCCAGTATTATCAGTCTACTGATTTGCCCATGGAAATTAATGGAGAATCAGGACAGTATTTATCTGTTCCTCGATATTATCGGCGGTATGCTTGGCCCGGTAATCGGCGTAATGTTAGCTCATTATTTTGTGGTAATGCGTGGAAAAATTAATCTTGATGAGCTGTACACCGCCAGCGGTGATTACAAATATTATGATAATGGATTTAACCTGACTGCATTTTCAGTCACCCTGGTCGCAGTCATTCTGTCATTAGGCGGCAAGTTTATACCATTTATGGAGCCTTTATCCCGCGTGTCCTGGTTTGTAGGCGTAATAGTTGCGTTCGTTGCTTATGCGCTATTGAAGAAACGCACGGGTTTTGAAAATACAGGAGAGAAAAAACTCGCAGGTTAAATATTGAAAAAGCATTAAGCGTATTTAATGAAGTGTGCGCTATTTAAAAACTATCTGTATCCATACAAGGAGTTTGTTATGTCTTTTGATTTAATTATTAAGAACGGTACTGTCATCTTAGAAAACGAAGCGAGAGTTATCGATATCGCCGTCCAGGGCGGAAAAATCGCTGCGATTGGCGAGAACCTGGGGGAAGCGAAAAATGTGCTGGATGCGACGGGATTGATCGTTTCGCCGGGCATGGTTGACGCGCATACCCACATTTCTGAACCGGGCCGTACCCACTGGGAAGGCTATGAAACCGGTACGCGCGCGGCGGCGAAAGGCGGTATTACCACGATGATTGAGATGCCGCTCAATCAGCTGCCGGCGACGGTCGATCGTGAGACGATTGAACTCAAGTTTGACGCGGCAAAAGGTAAATTGACCATCGACGCCGCGCAGTTGGGCGGTTTGGTTTCTTATAACCTGGATCGGCTGCATGAGCTGGACGAAGTGGGCGTTGTCGGCTTCAAGTGCTTTGTCGCCACCTGCGGCGATCGTGGCATCGATAATGATTTTCGCGACGTTAATGACTGGCAGTTTTACAAAGGCGCGCAGAAACTGGGGGAGATGGACCAGACGGTACTGGTACATTGCGAAAATGCTCTGATTTGTGATGAGCTGGGCGAGGAAGCTAAACGCGAAGGTCGCGTAACGGCGCATGATTATGTCGCCTCACGTCCGGTATTTACTGAAGTGGAAGCCATTCGTCG
Source organism: Salmonella sp. SJTUF15591 (assembly GCF_043356435.1). Lineage (NCBI taxonomy): Bacteria > Pseudomonadati > Pseudomonadota > Gammaproteobacteria > Enterobacterales > Enterobacteriaceae > Salmonella > Salmonella sp. SJTUF15591. The sequence continues at coordinate 284,225 of NZ_JBEUJO010000004.1, forward strand.
CGTGCTGTATCTGGCGAAAGCGGCAGGTTGCCGTCTGCACGTTTGCCATATCAGCAGCCCGGAGGGGGTAGAGGAAGTAACGCGCGCGCGTCAGGAAGGCCAGTATGTCACCTGTGAATCGTGCCCGCACTATTTTGTCCTCGATACCGATCAGTTCGAAGAGATTGGCACCCTGGCAAAATGTTCTCCGCCAATTCGCGACCAGGAAAACCAGAAAGGGATGTGGGAAAAACTGTTTAACGGCGAAATCGACTGCCTGGTATCCGACCACTCTCCATGCCCTCCGGAAATGAAAGCAGGCAATATCATGCAAGCATGGGGCGGAATTGCCGGACTGCAAAACTGCATGGACGTCATGTTTGATGAAGCGGTGCAAAAACGCGGTATGTCGTTGCCGATGTTTGGCAAATTAATGGCGACCAACGCCGCCGATATTTTTGGTCTGAAACATAAAGGACGTATTGCCCCCGGCAAAGATGCTGACCTGGTCTTTATTCAGCCTGACAGCAGCTATGTTCTGAAAAATGAAGATCTGGAATATCGCCATAAAGTCAGTCCGTATGTTGGCCGTACTATTGGCGCGCGTATTACCAAAACGATTTTGCGCGGCGATGTTATTTATGACATCGAGCATGGCTTCCCCGTGCCGCCAAAAGGTCAGTTTATCCTTAAACATCAGCAGTAATCCGGTGTGATTTAATGCCCGTCGTCACGACGGGCATTCTCTATTTTAAGGTGTGGATATGTTCCCTGTTATTAACCGCGAAAGTGTATTGTCCGGCTTTCAGTGGTTTTTCTTTATTTTCTGTAACACGGTTGTGGTTCCCCCTACCTTGCTGTCCGCTTTTCATCTTCCCGCTGATAACCTGTTAATGCTCACACAATACGCTTTTTTGACCACCGCGTTGGCCTGCCTGGTTCAGGCATTTTGCGGCCATCGCCGCGCCATTATGGAAGGGCCGACAGGGTTGTGGTGGGGCGCTATTCTTACGATTACGCTTGGCGAGGCGTCTCGCGGCACGCCGTTGAACGATATCGCCTCCAGCCTGTCGGTCGGGATCGCGATCTCCGCGATGGTGACGATATTTATCGGCATTAGCGGCTTAGGACACCGTCTGGCTCGCCTGTTTACGCCGGCGGTGATGGTTTTTTTCATGCTTCTTTTGGGCGCGCAGCTGACCTCAATATTTTTTAAAGGCATGCTGGGGCTGCCTTTTGGCATTGCCGATACCAGCGCCAGAATCAAATTGGCCCCCTTTGGGTTGGCGGTCGCGGTGATGTGTTTTATCCTCGCGATGATTATTTTCCTGCAACAGCGTATCTCCCGTTACGCGTTACTGGTAGGGACCGTGGTCGGGTGGGGGCTATGGCGGTTATGTTTTCCTTCATCACACTTACCGCCGGGTGAATTAAGCTGGCGATGGTTTCCGCTGGGCAGCCACGGCACGCTGATGCCGGGTATTATTGTGACGGCGGTGATGACGGGGTTAGTCAACATCAGCAACACTTACGGCGCCATCCGCGGTACCGATATCTTTTATCTGCATCAAGGGTCGGGCAGTTCTCGTTATCGCCGAAGCTTTATGATTTCCGGACTGATGACGTTAGTGACGGTGCCTTTTGCGGTCGTGCCTTTTTCGCCTTTTGTGTCTTCCATTGGTTTATTAACGCAAACCGGCGACAGTTCTCGCAAATCCTTTATCTGCGGTAGCGCGCTGTGTCTGCTGGTTGCCATTATAACGCCGTTAACCCGCTTATTTTGCGCTATTCCACTGGCGATCAGCAGCGCCGTTATGCTGGTCTCTTATTTACCTTTACTTTATTCCGGTTTGGTTTTTAGCCAGCAAATTACGTTTACCGCGCGGAATATTTATCGCCTGGCATTACCGCTTTTTGTCGGCATTTTTTTGATGGGGCTTCCTCCGGTCTATTTACAGGATCTTCCACTGATGATTCGTCCTCTGCTTAGCAACGGATTACTGGTGGGAATCTTACTGGCAGTGCTTATGGAAAATCTTATTCCGTGGGAACGCATTAAATAACGTGAGAAAACAAGGAGACATGATGAAGATTGTAATTGCGCCAGATTCATTTAAAGAGAGCTTAAGCGCTGATAAATGCTGTCAGGCTATTAAAGCGGGATTTTCAACCGTATTTCCTGATGCGCGCTATGTTTGTTTACCGATCGCCGATGGTGGAGAAGGAACCGTGGACGCGATGGTGGCAGCGACCGGCGGGAAACGGGTTTCTGTGGACGTTAGCGGGCCGATGGGGGAAAAAGTAAACGGATTTTATGGCCTGACCGGCGACGGCAAAACGGCGATTATTGAAATGGCGGCGGCGAGCGGATTGATGCTGGTGGCGCCCGAGGCGCGTAATCCGCTACTGGCATCCAGTTTCGGCACCGGCGAATTGATTCGTCACGCCCTGGACGCGGGGATTCGCCATATTATTCTGGGTATCGGCGGCAGCGCCACGGTGGATGGCGGAATGGGAGTAGCGCAGGCGCTCGGTGTGCGTTTTCTGGACGCGCAGGGAACGCCGCTTGGCGCCGGAGGGGGCAATTTATCGCGCCTGGCGAGCATTGACCTGCAGGGGTGCGATCCGCGAATTTCAGAGTGCCGTATTGAGGTCGCCTGTGATGTTGATAACCCGTTGGTGGGGCCACGCGGCGCGGCGGCGGTATTCGGTCCGCAGAAAGGGGCGACGCCTGAAATGGTTGAGACGCTGGAAAATGGATTACGTAATTATGCCCGTGTTTTACATGCCCTGACCGGACGCGACATGTCTCAAATACCGGGCGGTGGAGCGGCCGGAGGAATGGGGATTGCTGCTATCGTCTTCCTGGAAGCGGAAATGAAGCCCGGTATTGAGATTGTTATGCAGGCGGTGAAGCTGGAGGAGGCGGTAAAAGAGGCCTCGCTGGTGATTACCGGAGAAGGGCGAATCGACTCGCAAACGGCGGGAGGAAAAGCGCCGATAGGCGTCGCGTCAGTGGCGAAACGGCATCATGTCCCGGTTATCGGCATTGCCGGCGTACTGGGCGACGGCGTGGAAGTGGTCCATCGCCACGGTATTGATGCCGTATTCAGTATTTTGCCGCGGCTGGCGCCTTTGCCGGAAGTTCTGGCGAACGGTGAACAAAATCTCTACCACAGCGCCTGTAATATTGCCCGCGTCATCAAACTTGGCCAGGACATCGGGACTCGTTAAGCATAAAAAAAGCCACGGTTCTCACCGTGGCAAAATCCAACATAGCTAAATTAAAAATAATCAGGAGGGCTGCCCGCCGTTAAATCATAACGTCGCGGTTACAGTCTTTGGAGTAGATGTAGCTGAATGCTTCGCCACGACCTACACCGTATCCGGCCTGCAGGGAATAAGCGCCCATGAAGATGTAGTCGCCTTTTTTCACCGGCACCCAGTTGTTGTCGAGGTTATAAACCCCCTGGCCGGAAAGGATATAAGCGCCATGTTCCTGGACGTGGGTTTCAATATAGCCGTGGCTGGCGCCCGGTTCGAACGACAGAATATGCATATTCATATCGAAGCCCAGCTCTTTAGGCAGGAAATCCAGCAGAATAACATCTTCCATGCCTTCATAATGAATACGCTCCAGCTGGCTGGCATTGCCGGAAACCAACCACGGGGCATGCCCCTCGACAGGAGTATAGCGGCGTTTATATAAAAATAGCTGGCTGTCTTCCGTTTGAGTGTTGCTAAAGGTCATCATCTTGCCCGGTGGACAATAGAGGTATCCGCCCTGAGTTAAAGAGAATGTTTTTCCTTCTGCTTTAGCTTCAATATTTCCCGTAATGACATAGAGAAAAGTTTCAATCCCCTCGCCGCCAAAGCCCTGCTGGTTGCCGCCATTCTGATGTAAGGTGACCAGATAATCGACGAAAGAAGCACCCAGCTTCGGCGTCGAAAGGATGGTGACGTCACAGTTTTCAAAGCCGGGAATAATATTTTTCACCAGACCGTCCGGCGTTAAGAGCGCATAGTTACCGTGTTTCACAATGGCGCGGTTCGCCAGTAAATCATCGCGGTAACCCGTGACGTTATTCAGATATCCCATTGATGGCTCCTTATTTTTGCCAGGCAAGTTGATGCAGCATTAATGCCAGAGTTTTGACCCCTTCAGCAAGGTCATTAATGTTGGTACGTTCCGCCGGGTTATGGCTGATACCATTAATGCTGGGGACGAAAATCATACAGGTAGGGACGCGCGGCGCGAAAATTTGCGCGTCATGACCTGCGCCGCTATGCATTATGCGATAGTTCAGTTGTTCGGTTTCACACAGCCTGGTGAGGGCCGCGACCAGTTCGGCGTTCATCGGCACCGGCGCTTCGTCCATCCACAAATCGATATCGATGCTGATATCCATTTCATCGCAGATGGCGCGCATATCGTTTTCCAACTGTTCGGTAAATTCGCGAAGTACCGCGGCGTCCGTATGCCGGCAATCGATTGTAAATGTGGTTTTTCCAGGGACTACATTGACCGTATTCGGCTGCGGCTCAACTTTGCCGAACGTTAATACCAGGGGATCGCCATGCTGTTTGGCTTTTTCAATGGACTGACTGCAAATACGACTGAAGGCATGCACCGTATCGCGACGATAGCCCATTGGTGTTGTGCCTGCATGGTTGGACTCGCCGTTGAGCGTCACCGTGTAGCGACGTTGCCCGACGATGGCGTTGACGACGCCAATCGACTGTCCGTTGCTCTCCAGAACGCAGCCTTGCTCAATATGCAATTCAACAAAGGCGCGGATATCGGTTCGCGCGGCGAGCGGCGCGGCGGGAAGGGTAAATCCGCACGCCTGCATAGCGTCGACAAAGCCTGTGCCTTTGGCGTCCTGGATATGGCGTACCTCTTCAGGATTCGCCAGGCCAAAAATGTTCTTGCTGCCCCAAAAAACGTAAGGGAAACGGCTGCCTTCTTCCTCAGCCATTGACACTACCTCGACGGTGCGCAGCGGCGCGCCGTAGGTCGCTTTTAGCCAGTCGATCGCCAGCCAGGCGGCAAGCGCGCCGAATTGCCCGTCCAGATTGCCGCCGTTGACGACCGTATCAATATGCGAACCGCTTAAAATCACCTGCTCCGGAAATTGTGTGCCGCAAAGGCGGCCATATAAATTTCCGACGTCATCAAAGCGTGTCTCCAGACCGCTTTCTGCCATTCGCTTTTTAAACTGCTGCTGTGTTTCCAGCCACTCAGGCGAATAAAGTAAACGCGTCATTCCACCCGTAGGATCGGCTCCAATGGAAGAGAGCCAGGGCAATGTTTCTTCTATCGCGTGGCGAAAATGCTTTATCATAGAAAATTCCTGTTTCAATAATTATTGGGCAAAGGGATTTTTTGTTTCGTATGACTTGAGATAGAGGGCATCGGAAATCAGATATTGATAAATATCATCAACAATATCGATACCATTCATATCGGCATTTTTCTGTTTAATATCCTGATCCTGTCCAGGATAATAAACCTGTTTAAAACCGGGGGCGGGCTTCACGGAATTGAGTTCCTGCATGGTCTGACTAATATGTTTGCGGAATAATTCACAGGAAGAGAAGAACGCCGGATTAATGACCAGATGAAGTTGTCCTAAATTGCGTCCGGCGTGTAAATCTTCATACATCGAACTGACCTGGCGGCCAAACGGCAGCCCCAGCAGAATACCGGACAGAATATCGATCATCATCATCAGGCCGTAACCTTTCGGGCCTGCGGCGGGTAATAACGCATTGACGGCAAAAGGATCATGTGTCGGCGCGCCATTTTTATCGACGGCCCAACTCTCCGGAATGGACTCATTGCGGGACCGTGCATCGAGGACTTTTCCCCAGGCCTGCACGGTGGTGGCCATATCGAAGGTAATGATGTCGTCGCCTTCGCCCGGCGCGGCAAAGGCCAGCGGATTAGTGCCATAGTAAATATCCGCCCCGCCAAACGGCACGACCATAGGATCGGACTGACAGATAGACAGACCGATCAGGCCTTCGCGAGCAGCCTGGCGGACGAAATAAGAGATGGCGCCGCTATGGCCCATTCTGCTAATGCCGACAACCGCGACGCCATTTTTTTTGGCTATTTCAATAGCATGCTCCATTCCCATTTTGGCTGCGACCTGTCCGGCAGCATTATCGGCATGCAGTATCGCCGTACAGGGACCGGTATTCTCAATGCGGAACGTCGGCTCCCGGTTGGTGCCGCCTTTTGAAATTCGTTCGGCATAATATTCAACGCGTACGGCGCCATGTGAGTGAATACCTCTGGCATCTGCATAAACCAGTACGTCGGCGACGATGGCGGCGTGCTCACGTTTTAGTCCGGCTTTATAAAGCTTATTTTCGATAAGCTGATGGAGTGTTTCCCGACTGATTTTCATCTGTCTTCCTTTTTAACGACGGTGTGAAGCATGACTGCGATTAACATACCGGGAAAATAAAATGATTATGTGATCCAGACAGGCAAAAAAATATAATTAGAATTTATTTGATAATCAGGCGGGTTTTATCTTTTTGCTTAAATAAAAAGCTTTTTTAGAAAATCATAACTAATCCTTTAGCCGTTGTTTGAATTCTTTTGTTAATAAATTTGATGTGACGTTAATCACTCTATTTACCCTCCCGGATATATACCGTGAAGCGCACATTAACACTGCTCGTGCAATTGCAATGGGTGCAATTATTAAGGAGTTGTTATGATCCACGCCTTTATTAAAAAAGGGTGTTTTCAGGACTCTGTCAGCTTAATGATTATTTCTCGAAAGCTGAGTGAGTCCGAAAATGTTGATGATGTATCGGTAATGATGGGTACGCCTGCGAATAAGTCGCTGCTGGAAACTACCGGTTTCTGGCATGACGATTTTCATGGCGCTACGCCCAATGACATTTGCGTGGCGATTCGTACCGAAGCGGTAGATGACGGCATTACGCAGGTGATTGTGCAACAGCTCGAAGAAGCATTGCAGCAGTTGGCGCAGGGAAGCAGCGGCAGCCAGTCGTTAATCCAGGTCAGACGCTGGGAAAGCGCCTGTCAGAAACTGCCAGAGGCGAATCTGGCGCTGGTATCGGTGGCCGGCGAATATGCGGCGGAACTGGCAGATCTGGCGCTGGATCGTTCGTTGAACGTGATGATCTTCTCCGATAATGTCACGCTGGACGACGAAATCAGACTAAAACGCCGGGCGCGTGATAAAGGACTGCTGGTCATGGGGCCGGATTGCGGCACCGCTATGATCGCCAATACGCCGCTGGCTTTCGCTAACGTCATGCCAGAGGGCAACATCGGGGTGATTGGCGCTTCCGGCACCGGTATTCAGGAGCTCTGTTCACAGATTGCGCTGGCGGGGGAAGGGATTACCCATGCCATCGGGCTTGGCGGACGCGATTTGAGCGCCGAGGTCGGCGGGATCAGCGCGCTAACGGCACTGGAGATACTCAGCGCGGATGAAAAGAGCCAGGTGCTGGCCTTTGTCTCCAAACCGCCTGCCGATGCGGTTCGTCAGCATATTATCGCGGCGATGAAAGCCACCGGCAAACCTGTTGTAGCGCTGTTCTTAGGGTTTTCCTCTCCCGTTGCGCGTGAGGGAAACGTCTGGTTTGCCTCGACGCTGGATGAAGCCGCCCGCCTGGCATGTTTATTGTCTCGCGTGACGTCGCAGCGTAAAGAAATGGTTTCAACAGGCGGCGTGATTCGTGGCCTCTATACCGGCGGAACGCTGGCGGCGGAAGCGGCGGGGCTGCTGGCCGGCTATCTGGGCGTCGCGACGGATACGGAACATCACCATGGCATGATGCTTGACGCTGACGGCCACCAGATTATCGATCTGGGCGATGACTTTTATACCGTTGGGCGACCACATCCGATGATCGACCCGGCGTTACGTAATCAGCTTATCGCCGGGCTTGGCGCGCAGCCGCAGGTACGCGTGTTATTAGTGGACGTCGTTATTGGTTTTGGCGCGACCGCCGATCCCGCCGCATCGCTGATTCAGGCCTGGCAGAAGGCATGCGCCGCACGCGCCGGCGACCAGCCGCTGTTCGCCATCGCAACCGTCACCGGAACGGAACGCGATCCTCAGTGCCGCTCGCAACAAATCGCCGCGCTCGAAGATGCCGGCATCACGGTAGTGGATTCTCTTCCCGAAGCCACTCTGTTGGCCGCGGAACTGATTCGACCCACTCTCTCTTCCACTCATCCATCAGCTCCCCGGTTACTGGAAGCGGTAGCGGTGATTAATGCCGGGTTACGTAGCTTCGCGCTGGATTTACAGGCTGCCGGTATGCCCGTGGTGCACTACCAGTGGGCGCCTGTCGCTGGCGGTAATAAAAAACTGGCTCGTCTGTTAGAACGTTTGCAATAAGGGGTTTCCATGTTTACATCAGTGGCGCAAGCCAACGCTGCAGTCATCGAACAAATTCGTCGCGCACGTCCGCACTGGCTGGATGTGAAGCCAGCTTCTTCATTAATTAGCGTGCTCAATCAGGGGAAAACGCTTCTTCATGCCGGGCCGCCGATGCGCTGGCAAGAGATGACCGGCCCGATGAAAGGCGCCTGTATCGGCGCATGCCTGTTTGAAGGATGGGCCAAAGATGAAATGAGCGCGCTCGCGCTGTTAGAGCAGGGAAAGGTCAACTTTATTCCCTGCCATCACGTTAACGCCGTGGGGCCGATGGGCGGTATTACCTCAGCCAGTATGCCGATGCTGGTCGTGGAAAATATCACCGATGGCAATCGCGCGTACTGCAATCTCAACGAAGGGATCGGCAAAGTGATGCGTTTCGGCGCCTATGGTGAGGATGTTCAGCAACGTTTGCGCTGGATGCGTGATATGCTGATGCCGGTATTAAGCGCGGCGCTGGGACGTCTGGAGCGGGGCCTCGACCTGACCGCAATGATGGCGCAGGGCATTACGATGGGAGATGAATTCCACCAGCGCAATATCGCCTCTTCCGCATTGCTGATGCGCACGTTGGCGCCGCATATCGCCCGTCTGGAACACGATAAGCAGCAGATAGCGGAAGTGATGGATTTTCTGAGCGTCACCGATCAATTCTTCCTTAATCTGGCGATGGCCTACTGTAAAGCCGCCATGGACGCAGGCGCGCAGATTCGCGCCGGCAGTATTGTGACGGCGATGACCCGTAATGGCGATATGTTTGGTATTCGGGTTAGCGGTCTGGGCGACCGTTGGTTCACCGCGCCTGTTAATACGCCGCAGGGGCTATTTTTTACCGGTTTTTCGCAGGATCAGGCCAACCCGGACATGGGCGACAGTGCCATTACTGAAACGTTTGGTATTGGCGGCGCTGCGATGATTGCCGCGCCTGGCGTAACGCGTTTTGTCGGTGCCGGGGGAATGGAAGCGGCGAAATCTGTTTCTGAAGAGATGGCTGAAATTTATCTCGAACGCAACATGCAGCTACAAATCCCCGGCTGGGATTTTCAGGGGGCCTGTCTGGGACTGGATATCCGCCGCGTGGTCGAGACCGGAATTACGCCGCTGATTAACACGGGTATCGCGCATAAAGAGGCGGGGATTGGACAGATTGGCGCGGGAACCGTCCGTGCGCCGCTGGCCTGTTTCGAGCAGGCGCTGGAAGCGCTGGCGGAAAGCATGGGCGTAAGTTAAGAGAGCGTCTCATGAAACGTATCCATCCTCTTATGGCAAGCCGACAATCGGCGGATTATCGGCAACCCTGGCAGATGTCAGGGGTATGGCGTCGCTCTATTAATTTTGTGGCGAAAAGCGGTGAGTTATTAACGCTTCACCGTCGGGGGAGCGGCTTCAGTCCGGGAGGGTGGATACTGCGCGGCGGCGATTTTGACGCATTGCGCGATGTGCTCACCGATGGCGAAAAACCGCAGTCAACCGCTGCCGGTATTCAGATTGGCGAGTTTCTTTTATGCGAGCCGGAGAGGCGCTGTTCGCTGCGGGTTCCGCGCTATCTTGCGTCGCCGCGTCTTAACGCGACGTACATGCAGCGTAGTGAGGAGACGGGGCTGTTTGGGCCGTTAACCGTCGCCGCAGCCCAGCCTCTATGTCCGGAACTTCGCCAGTTTTGTCACTGCTTTCAGTCGGCGCTTGCAGGTGCTGCGACTGACTGGCGGCTATGGCTGGGTAAAGGGCCGGGCTTAACGCCCAGTCATGACGACACGCTGACGGGAATGTTGCTGGCGGCCTGGTATTTTGGCGCCATAGATGAACGCGCCGGGCGTAATTTTTTTGCCCAATCCGGCAGCCTTGATCGGGCGACGACGCTCGTGAGCGTTAGCTATTTACGCTATGCGGCTATGGGTTATTTCGCGTCGCCTTTACTCCACTTTATTCATGCGCTGCGACGAGATGTTCGCACAGAAACGGCGATTGATGGACTGCTGGCGCTGGGGCACACCTCTGGCGCGGATACGCTGCTGGGGTTCTGGCTTGGACAACAAATAGTAAAAGGATAGGGAATGAAAACGTTGGTAGTTGCTCTTGGCGGCAACGCATTATTGCAGCGCGGAGAAGCGCTAACGGCAGAGAATCAATATCGCAATATTGCTGACGCGGTGCCTGCGCTGGCGCGACTTGCCCGCTCGTATCGGCTGGCGATAGTACATGGCAACGGCCCCCAGGTCGGCCTGTTGGCTTTACAGAACCTTGCCTGGAAAGCCGTTGAGCCTTATCCGCTGGATGTGCTGGTGGCGGAAAGTCAGGGAATGATCGGCTATATGCTGGCGCAACGTCTGGCGCTTGAACCCGATATGCCGCCGGTGACTGCGGTATTAACGCGAATAAAGGTATCGGCGGACGATCCTGCTTTTCTTGAACCGGAAAAGTTTATCGGTCCCGTTTATTCGCCAGAAGAGCAAATGTCGCTGGAAGCGACTTATGGCTGGCATATGAAACGTGATGGAAAATATCTGCGCCGTGTCGTCGCTTCCCCGGCGCCGCGTCAGATTATCGAAAGCGCCGCTATTGAGTTATTGCTAAAAGAGGGCCATGTGGTGATTTGCAGCGGCGGTGGCGGGGTACCTGTTGCCGGCGAGGGCGAAGGGGTCGAGGCGGTGATAGATAAAGACCTGGCGGCGGCATTGCTGGCGGAGCAGATAGCGGCCGATGGTCTGATTATTTTGACGGATGCGGATGCGGTGTATGAACATTGGGGAACGCCGCAGCAGCGCGCTATTCGTCAGGCTTCGCCCGATGAGCTGGCGCCGTTTGCCAAAGCCGATGGCGCGATGGGGCCGAAGGTGACCGCGGTAAGCGGGTATGTGAAGCGGTGCGGAAAGCCGGCATGGATTGGCGCATTGTCGCGTATTGACGATACCCTGGCGGGCAGAGCGGGAACCTGCATCTCTCTGTGATCGCGACGGGCGGCGACAGAGAATGCGCCGCCCACGCTGTTTATTTAAGCTTACTTTGCGCCCAGATAATGCCGCTGGCGTATTCGCCCGGCAGGAGCGGAGAGAGCGCTTCCAGGGTGGCGCTAAGACGTGACGTATCGCTGTCGGTCAGATTCAGATGGCCGACTTTTCGCCCCGGACGTACCGCTTTATCATACCAGTGCAGATGTACCAGCGGCAGCTTCAGCCAGTCGTAATTCAGCTCGCTGCCGATCAGGTTGATCATCACCGACGGGGCGTTAATCACCGGCGCGGGCAACGGCAGGCCGGTAATCGCGCGCAAATGCAATTCAAACTGACTGATGCTGGCGCCATTTTGCGTCCAGTGTCCGCTGTTATGCACGCGCGGCGCCAGTTCATTGATTAGCAGGCCTTCCGGCGTGATAAAACATTCCATCGCCATTACGCCGACGTAGTTCAACGCCTGCATAATTGCTGACAGCATCGATTCCGCCTGCGCCTGCTGTTCGGCGTTCGCCTGTGGGAACGCGACGCTGGTCCGCAAGATGCCGTCCTGATGCAAATTGTGCGTTAGCGGGTAAAACACGGTACTGCCGTCATGAGCGCGCGCGCCGACTAACGACACTTCGCCGGAAAAATGGATACCGCGCTCAACAATACATTCGCCATAGCAGTCATCCGGCAGTTGCCCGGTTTCGTCCGCGCGTAGACGCCACTGCCCGCGACCGTCGTAGCCGCCAACGCGACGCTTAATAATCGCCAGTTCGCCCAGACGGTCAAAGATGCCGGACCACTCGTCGGCGCTGGTCAGCAGCTGCCACGGCGCGGTCGCGAGTCCCAGTTTATCGAAAAGCTGTTTTTGTGTCAGACGGTCGGCGATGATCGGAAATACATCGCGATTGACGAAGGCCGGGTGGCGCGCCAGCTCGCGGGTAAGTGCGGTTTCCGGCCAGCGCTCAATCTCTGCGGTAATGACGCTCTGCTGTACCGGAACAGCGGTAGGCTCTGCATCCAGGCCAACCGGCCAGACGGCGATACCCAGCGGTTCGCCCGCCTGGCGCAGCATTCGGCCCAGTTGTCCGTTGCCGAGAACGCAAACTTGCTTCATAGCGTCCCCCGCGGATCGGGATTTTCCAGAACTTCATCGGTTTGCGCTTTGCGCCAGTCAGCGATGCGCTGATGCAGTTCCGCGTCGTGTTGCGCCAGAATCTGCGCGGCGAGCAGGGCGGCGTTAGCGGCACCGGCTTTACCGATCGCCAGCGTACCCACCGGAATGCCGCGCGGCATCTGCACGATGGAGTAGAGGCTATCCACGCCGCTTAGCGCAGCGCTTTGTACCGGCACGCCGAGTACCGGGACCAGCGTTTTTGCCGCAATCATTCCCGGCAGGTGCGCCGCGCCGCCCGCGCCAGCAATAATCACTTGATATCCGTTCTCTTCCGCCGTTTCGGCGAAGCTGAATAGTTTATCGGGGGTGCGATGGGCGGAAACCACTTCTACATGGTGCGGGACATCCAGAATTTCAAAAATTTCGGCGGCGAATTGCATGGTAGCCCAGTCGCTTTTGGACCCCATCACGATGGCGACACGCGCCGGATTATTGCGGGAAGACATGCGTCTTAAAACTCCTGTGGTGCGGGACACGCTGCTTTTGAGGTGTCAAAGAATAGCATGATAATCAGGCAAGGAAAACGGTTGCGTGTGCGCCGTAACGGACGATTCGACGAACATTTACAGGGGGAAGGCGATTAACTCCACGTTGTCCGGCGTGACTTTTACCATTGAACCTTCATGGTGCCATGCGCCTAACACCACGCGGAACGCGGGCTGGTCGTTGACGGAAAGTTCATGCACCGCCGGGCGGTGGGTGTGACCGTGAATCAGCCACTGTACGCGGTGTTTTTCCATTTCGGCGACGACGGTCTGCGCATTGACGTCCATAATATCCAGCGATTTGCTGCTGTTGGCGGCTTTACTGCCGGCGCGCATTCTGGCGGCGATACGGCGGCGGATAAACAGCGGCAGGGTAAGGAACAGCCGTTGAACCCACGGATTATGGACTTTGGCGCGAAACGCCTGATATCCGGCATCATCGGTACAGAGCGTATCGCCGTGCATAATCAACACATTGCGGCCATACAGGTCGAGCACTTTTTCCTGCGGCAGTAGCGTCATGCCGCTTTCGCGGGCAAAGCGTTTGCCAATCAGGAAGTCGCGATTACCATGAATAAAGAAGCAGGGGACGCCGGAATCAACCAGCGATTTAATGGCAACGGCCATTTCACGATGTAGCGGGTTGGGGTCGTCGTCGCCAATCCAGGCCTCGAAGAGATCGCCAAGAATATACAGCGCGTCGGCCTGACGGGCTTCTACGGCTAAAAAACGCAGAAAACCGGCGACGATCGCCGGTTCTTCCGTTTGCAGATGCAAGTCTGCAATAAACAGTGTCGCCACGATTACTCGCTGACGGTCACGTTTTCAATGATGACGTCTTCTTTTGGTACGTCCTGGTGCATACCGCTACGGCCAGTGGCGACGCCTTTGATTTTATCTACCACGTCCATACCTTCTACAACTTCCGCAAAGACGCAGTAGCCCCAGCCCTGCAGACTTTCGCCGGAGAAGTTCAGGAAGTCGTTGTCTGCCACGTTGATGAAGAATTGCGCGGTAGCCGAGTGTGGCGCCTGAGTACGCGCCATCGCCAGCGTACCACGGGTATTTTTCAGACCATTGTTGGCTTCGTTTTTGATCGCCTCTTTGGTGGCTTTCTGTTTCATGCCCGGCTCAAAGCCGCCGCCCTGAATCATAAAACCGTTAATCACACGGTGGAAAATGGTGTTGTTGTAAAAACCTTCGCGGCAGTAGTCCAGGAAGTTTTTAACTGTTTCAGGCGCTTTATCATCAAAGGTTTTGATTACGATATCGCCGTGATTAGTGTGGAAAGTAACCATTTTTGCATCCTGTTCCAAGAGAGTGGTGCTTTAGCCCGCAATGGGGCACATATAGGGGCTTGTTATAGCATAACCGTAAGCTGCGATCACCTTGCAAAGTGTGCTGCTTCGATTACGAATAATATGTATCATACAGAGATTATTACCCACACACGTCTATACGGAATCTTCGATGTTAAAAATTTTTAATACACTGACGCGCCAAAAAGAGGAATTCAAACCCATTCATGCCGGGGAAGTCGGCATGTACGTGTGTGGTATCACCGTTTACGATCTCTGCCACATTGGCCACGGACGCACGTTTGTCGCTTTTGACGTTGTCGCGCGCTATTTGCGTTTTCTCGGTTATAAGCTGAAGTATGTGCGTAACATTACCGATATCGACGATAAAATTATTAAACGCGCCAATGAAAACGGCGAAAGTTTTGTCGCGCTGGTCGATAGAATGATTGCGGAAATGCATCAGGACTTCGACGCGCTGAATATTCTGCGTCCGGACAGCGAGCCGCGTGCGACGCACCATATTCAGGAAATTATCGAGCTCACCCGCACCTTAATCGAGAAAGGGCACGCCTATGTGGCGGATAACGGCGATGTGATGTTCGATGTACCGACCGATCCGACTTATGGGCAGCTTTCCCGTCAGGATCTTGAGCAGCTTCAGGCGGGCGCGCGCGTAGATGTCGTTGACGTGAAGCGTAACCCGATGGACTTCGTGCTGTGGAAAATGTCGAAAGAGGGCGAGCCGAGCTGGCCGTCGCCGTGGGGCGAAGGGCGTCCGGGCTGGCACATTGAATGTTCGGCGATGAACTGCAAGCAGTTGGGCAACCATTTTGATATTCACGGCGGCGGTTCCGATCTGATGTTCCCGCACCATGAAAACGAGATTGCCCAGTCCACCTGCGCGCATGACGGCGAATACGTCAACTACTGGATGCACTCCGGTATGGTGATGGTGGATCGCGAGAAGATGTCCAAATCGCTGGGCAACTTCTTTACCGTGCGCGACGTGCTGAAATACTACGATGCGGAAACCGTGCGCTACTTCCTGATGTCCGGGCATTACCGTAGCCAACTGAACTACAGCGAAGAGAACCTCAAGCAGGCGCGCGCCTCGCTGGAGCGGTTATACACTGCATTGCGTGGAACGGATAAATCAGCGGCCCCGGCGGGCGGCGAGGCGTTTGAAGCGCGTTTCGTGGAGGCGATGAATGACGATTTCAACACGCCGGAAGCCTACTCCGTCCTGTTTGATATGGCGCGTGAAGTCAACCGTCTGAAGGGCGAAGATATGACCGCCGCGAATGCGATGGCGTCTCATCTGCGGAAGATTTCCGGCGTGCTGGGACTGCTGGAGCAGGAGCCGGATGTTTTCCTGCAAAGCGGCGCGCAGGCGGATGACGGTGAAGTCGCGGAAATTGAAGCCTTGATTCAACAGCGTCTGGATGCCCGTAAAGCGAAAGACTGGGCGGCGGCGGACGCGGCGCGCGATCGTCTCACTGAAATGGGTATTATTCTGGAAGATGGCCCGCAGGGCACCACCTGGCGGCGTAAGTAAGCGCTTTTACAGGCCGCTCTATTTGCATAGAACGGCCTGTTTTTTATTTTTTCGCGCCGGGCGAAAGATAAACGCACACCGACTCCCCCAGATTCTGATGTTCACATCCGGATATTGCCCGGCTGTAACGGGCAATAAAGCGGATGACGCTGTCGCCGCTGTTTAGCCCCACATTTCCTTTTCGCAGCAATTCTGCTGGCTGATCGTCGGTGAAAACGTTAGGGGTGAACAGTTTTGCGCCTAATCGTTCAAAAGTGCCAGCACTAACGATAGAGGGTTGATAACCCTGAAGCTGCAACCAGCGGCGGGCATCATTACGTGACCAAACCTGCGCATCGTTTGCTCGCGCAAACACTTCGAGAAGCCAGCCATTCGAATTCTGATAAGGGCCGGAAAAAGGCCACGCAATCAGGTTATAGCGGGGACTGTGGAAGAGATTGAGTTTGATAGCGCTATGTAAGAGCGTTTGTAATGCCGTCGCGATATCTGAACGCGGGCGCAAAACGGCAATGCTCTGATTCACCAGGTCATCAGCCAGAAACTCATACAGACCTTGTATATAGAGCGCTGATTCAGCGGTTCCGCAAGTATTCAGATTATGGTAAACCCGCCAGTCTCCGTTTGGCTGGCGCATGGCATAGCCAGCATGTGACCAGGTTAAATGTCGGCTCGACATATCTTGCCCTTGGCGAACCAGAATGACGACCGGATCGGATTGACTGTTAAGCTGCTGTTTGAGTTGTAACGCCTGATCCATTGTCGCTGCGATGCTCTCCGGCGTGTTTGCTTTTTGGTGACAGTTAGCACTGTCTGCATAAGCGTTGAGCGAGATTGCGCTGAGCCACAGGGCAAACGCGAACCGCTTCATTTGGCCGGTACCGTCTGGTTGCTGGAAAGTCCTGCGTCGTCCTGATTTACCATATGGGCAAGGACTTTGCCCTCTTTTTTCAAATAAGCGCCGGTGCCTTCCTGCGTTTTTTCCAGAGTGACTTTATCACCTGCTTTGAGGTTGCCTTCTTTGACGACATGTAGCGGAACTTGCATTTTAATGTCTTTGTTATCGGGGGACTTAGTGGTTAACAGCGCGGTTTTTTGCTTTTTATTTTCGACAACAGATCCAATGCTCAGGTTGAGCGGCAGCAGTACGGGGGAGAGTATAATTCCGCTAACCAGTGCGGAACTGCCCACGCTGACAACCGCAGACGATGCCGCATACCAGCCAGTGGCAGACATTTCTTCGCTATAGCTGGCGTGGGAAAATGAGAAACAGATGACCGCGGCGGCGAATGTCATTTTATTCATATTGATTCCTTTTAATATGCGTTTTAAGTACCCGTAGAAATAACACTAAAATACTTCCCGGCAACCACACCCACAGCAATTCTGAGAGAATGACCTGATGTCCATACGGCGTGATGTAGCTTGAAAGCGCGAACGGCGCGACTTTAATCACCTGCCAGGGCGCAAAAAAACGTTCATCTGACCACGGCCACAGCCATCCGACGCCTTTACCACCCGTGGTTATCGAATCCAGCAGGCTGTGCGACAACAATGAAACGGTTAAAAATAGCCAGCAGCGCACCTGCCCAGCTCGAAACCATCGTCGTCCCGCGAGTACGCACAACAGGGGGAGGACGAATGCGAAAAGTAAAGAGTGGGTAAATCCGCGATGTCCAAATACGTTGCCGTAGGCGACGCCAAATTTAAAGGCCAGCACGTCGGCATCGGGGAGCATCGCCAGCACGACACCGGCAAACAGCAGGCGAGGAGGGATAACTTTCAGGCCTAAGCCTGCGCCAAGACACAGGGGAACGGCGGCGTGGGTGATAACGGTAGGCATAGCGATGGTTCACAGGGAAATAGCCATGCTAGCAGTTGGAACGCAGAGGATTAAGTGGATGATTATCTGAAAAGACAGCGTAATCAGGCCGGATAAGACGCTTTGCGTCGCTATCCGGCACTTGTATCAGGCCACGACGTTCACACTTTGGCCTTCAAAGCTAACGGTTTGCCCGGCGACAATTTTGCAGCGTTTACGCGTTTCAACCACGCCATCAACCTTCACCAACCCGTCGGCAATGGCGATTTTCGCCTGCGCGCCGCTTTCGCTCCAGCCTTCCAGCTTGAGCAGATCGCACAGCTCGACGTGCGGGTGTTTGCCTAAAGAGAATGTCGCCATGTTATTTTCCTTGTGGATCGTGATATTCAATGCACGCCTGCAGCGTGTTTTCGATAAGCGTAGCGACCGTCATCGGGCCGACGCCGCCCGGAACTGGCGTGATGTATGACGCGCGCGCCGCGGCTTCGTCAAACACGACGTCGCCAACGACCTTGCCATTTTCCAGACGGTTAATACCGACATCAATCACAATTGCGCCTTCTTTAATCCATTCGCCGGGAATAAAGCCCGGTTTACCTACGGCGACAATGAGCAAATCAGCATGCTCGACATGGTGACGCAGATCTTTGGTAAAGCGGTGCGTAACGGTAGTCGTACAGCCAGCCAGCAGCAGCTCCATGCTCATCGGGCGTCCAACGATATTGGACGCGCCAATGACCACCGCATTCAGGCCGTAGGTATCAATATTGTAACGCTCAAGCAGGGTCACAATACCGCGGGGCGTACAGGGACGCAGGCGCGGCGCACGCTGGCACAGACGACCGACGTTATAAGGATGAAAACCGTCTACGTCTTTATCTGGCGCGATACGCTCCAGCACTTTAACGTTGTCGATGCCTGCCGGTAAAGGCAACTGTACCAGAATACCGTCAATCGTGTTATCTGCATTCAGAGTATCGATAAGCGCCAGCAGTTCGGCTTCGCTGGTGGTTTCTGGCAGGTCATAGGAGCGGGAGACGAACCCCACTTCGTCGCACGCTTTACGTTT
Source organism: Salmonella sp. SJTUF15591 (assembly GCF_043356435.1). Lineage (NCBI taxonomy): Bacteria > Pseudomonadati > Pseudomonadota > Gammaproteobacteria > Enterobacterales > Enterobacteriaceae > Salmonella > Salmonella sp. SJTUF15591. The sequence continues at coordinate 302,984 of NZ_JBEUJO010000004.1, forward strand.
GCTTGCGACATAAATCTGTGAGGCCGGATTGCTGCCGACCAACACCACAGCCAGGCCGGGAGCGCGAAGTCCTGCTGCGACGCGTGCCTGAACTTTTTGAGCAACCTCAGATCGCACCTGCTGCGCAATCGTTTTACCGTCAATAATCTTTGCTGCCATCAGAGAGAAGATTCCATCTGTTACTTCAAGTCAAAGGGGATGACGCTATTTTGTCAGAAGCGGGCCTCGCTGTCAGTTAACGTTTGTGTTTCCGATGCAAACGCGACGTCTCCCCCGTTCGTTGCCGATGCTGAGACGTGACCCGTAAGCGCGCCATGATTAACCAAAAAGAAACAATTCATCACCCTGGCTATGGTTACCGTAATCCCTCGTCGTTAATAGCATCGGGCGGCATAATGCGACATTTTATACAAAATAATATTAGACCCTTCTTATATCCCAATAAGAATTAGCTTAGGTCATTAAAAGAGTTTGCGGCTATTTTTTATTTAGCGAAATGTTTAATTTATTACCGTGACGAAATGTCATATTCGCAAAGATTAATTACTGCGTCTGATACTCAGGGGAGAAACAGAAAACTAATTAATCTGCGATATCTATCTTTACAGGATGCAGAGATAACTTTTCTGACATGCTATGTCGATAATAATTCAAACGGAGCCGACAGGATGCCGAAACCGGGTGTGTGTAATTCAAGGGAAATCCATGAAACATAAATTAATGACCTCTACTATTGCGAGTCTGATGTTTGTCGCTGGCGCAGCGGTTGCGGCTGATCCTACTCCGGTGAGCGTGAGTGGCGGTACTATTCATTTCGAAGGTAAACTGGTTAATGCAGCCTGTGCCGTTAGCACTAAATCCGCCGATCAAACGGTGACGCTGGGTCAATACCGTACCGCCAGCTTTACGGCGATTGGTAATACGACTGCGCAGGTGCCTTTCTCCATCGTCCTGAATGACTGCGATCCGAAAGTGGCGGCCACCGCTGCCGTGGCTTTCTCTGGTCAGGCAGATAACACAAACCCTAATTTGCTGGCGGTCTCCTCTGCGGACAATAGCACTACCGCAACCGGCGTCGGGATTGAGATTCTTGATAACACCTCCTCACCGTTGAAACCGGACGGCGCGACCTTCTCGGCGAAGCAGGCGCTGGTTGAAGGCACCAATACGCTGCGTTTTACCGCACGCTATAAGGCAACCGCCGCCGCCACGACGCCAGGCCAGGCTAATGCCGACGCCACCTTTATCATGAAATACGAATAATCCCGTCCGGGAACGCCAGGGAAGGGAGGCGCCTCAACGGAAGAGGCTATCGGGGATAAAAGAGAACATAACAGATGATAAGGAAAGGCGCGGCGCTAGTGGGGCTTGTTTTGATGTCGCCCGTCATTGCGCAGCCGGTAATGGTGGAGAGCGGGCGTGTTCACCTGCGCGGACAACTGGTCAATGGCGGCTGCGCTGTCGCCACTGAAAGCCAGGATTTGCGCGTACTGATGGGACAGTACCGCACGAATGCGTTTACCGGTCCTGGCAGCTTCGCTCCCGTCAGCGTTCCATTTTCGTTACGGTTAATCTCCTGTAGCGCGGAGGTCTGGCGTCATGTCGGCATTGCGTTTGCCGGCGTTACGCCTGCGGAAGATCCCCATGTTTTTCTGGCCAGCGGCGAGGGTATCGGTAATGCCGGAATCGGCCTGGCATTATTTGATGACCAGCAGCGGCAAATCATACCTAACACGTTACCGCTTCATTACACGCCCATTTTAACGTCAGAAATGACTTTGCATTTTACCGCCCGCTATCGGGCAATTTCAGAAAATATGACGCCGGGACGAATTCATTCAGAAGTGTGGTTTACGCTGGTTTACCCATGAATTTTCTTGCCGACGTGACTCAATGCAAAAGGTATTTTTTACCATGCTGAATAGTATAAAATTAGGCTTTATTGTTCTTCTCACGTTATTTACTTCGCTGAACGTACAGGCGGCGGGGGGGATTGCATTAGGCGCCACGCGCGTTATTTATCCCTCGGCGGCGAAACAGACTTCTCTGGCAATCAGTAATAGCGATACTCAAGAACGTTACCTCGTCAATTCATGGATCGAAAATAGCGCCGGGCAGAAAGAAAAAACGTTTATCGTTACGCCGCCTTTATTCGTCAGCGAACCCAAAAGCGAAAACACGCTGCGTATTATCTACGCCGGGCAACCGCTACCCGGGGATCGGGAGTCGTTATTCTGGATGAACGTGAAAGCCATCCCGTCGGTCGATAAAAGTCATATTGAAGGAAAAAACGTTCTGCAACTGGCGATTCTGTCGCGCATCAAACTGTTCGTGCGTCCGGCGAATTTGCCGCAGACGCCGGAAGACGCGCCGACCTTGCTGAAATTTTCCCGTGTCGGCAACCATCTCAAGATAACCAACCCATCTGCTTATTACCTCACGCTGGTCAATATCAGCGTGGGCGCGAAAAAGATTGATAACGTGATGATCGCGCCAAAAAGCGACATGCAAATTCCCTTACCGACTGGCGCGCAGGGCAGCGTGACATTTCAGTCCGTCAATGATTACGGCGCATTGACGTCGGCGACAACGGCCAGTCTCGGTTAAGCAGAGAGCGTGAAGCCACACGAGAACACGATGAAGAAGACAACCTGGTTTGCAGGGCGATTTCCCGGCTATGTATCACCGTTAAGCGGCGTGGCGCTGTCGGTGCTGGCGGCGCTGTGTCCGCTGACGAGCCGCGGCGAAAGTTATTTCAACCCTGCGTTTTTGTCGGCGGATACCGCGTCCGTGGCGGATTTATCTCGCTTTGAAAAAGGTAATCATCAGCCGCCTGGTATTTACCGGGTGGATATCTGGCGTAACGACGAATTCGTAGCGATGCAGGATATTCGTTTTGAGGCGGGCGCCGTGGGCGCCGGCGATAAATCCGGCGGCCTGATGCCTTGTTTTACACCGGAGTGGATTAAACGGCTGGGCGTGAATACCGCGGCGTTCCCTGTCTCAGATAAAGGCGTCGATACCACGTGTATTCACCTTCCTGAGAAAATCCCGGGCGCGGAGGTCGCGTTCGATTTCGCGTCGATGCGCTTAAATATTAGCTTGCCGCAGGCGTCATTGCTCAACAGCGCGCGTGGCTATATCCCGCCGGAAGAGTGGGATGAAGGGATACCCGCCGCACTCATTAATTACAGTTTTACCGGTAGCCGCGGAACAGACAGCGATAGCTATTTTTTGAGTCTGCTGAGCGGCTTGAACTATGGCCCCTGGCGGTTGCGTAATAACGGAGCCTGGAACTATTCGAAAGGGGACGGCTATCATTCGCAACGCTGGAACAACATTGGCACCTGGGTACAGCGCGCCATCATTCCGCTAAAAAGCGAACTGGTCATGGGGGACAGCAATACCGGGAACGATGTTTTCGACAGCGTCGGCTTTCGCGGAGCGCGGCTGTACTCTTCTGACAATATGTATCCCGATAGCCTGCAGGGCTACGCCCCCACGGTTAGAGGGATCGCCCGGACGGCGGCAAAGCTGACGATACGACAGAACGGGTATGTTATCTACCAAAGCTATGTGTCGCCGGGCGCGTTTGCGATTACCGATCTTAATCCTACCTCTTCCAGCGGCGACCTTGAGGTGACGGTAGATGAAAAAGACGGTAGCCAACAACGTTACACGGTGCCTTACTCTACCGTTCCGCTATTGCAGCGTGAGGGCAGGGTGAAGTATGACCTGGTGGCCGGGGATTTTCGCAGCGGCAATAGTCAGCAGTCTTCGCCATTCTTTTTCCAGGGAACGGTGATTGCCGGCCTGCCTGCGGGGCTGACGGCTTACGGCGGTACGCAACTTGCCGATCGTTACCGTGCCGTAGTGGTCGGGGCGGGGCGAAATTTGGGTGACTGGGGTGCCGTGTCGGTCGATGTCACACATGCGCGTAGCCAACTGGCAGATGACAGCACCCATCAGGGGCAATCGTTGCGTTTTCTGTACGCTAAATCGCTAAATAATTACGGGACTAATTTTCAATTGCTGGGTTACCGCTATTCCACACGCGGATTTTACACCCTGGATGATGTGGCATACCGCAGTATGGAAGGGTACGACTACGAATACGATAGCGACGGACGCCGCCATAAAGTGCCGGTGGCGCAGAGCTACCACAATCTCCGCTACAGCAAAAAAGGCCGCTTTCAGGTCAATATTTCGCAAAATCTGGGGGATTACGGGTCACTGTATCTTTCCGGCAGTCAACAAAATTACTGGAATACGCCGGATACCAATACCTGGTATCAACTGGGATACGCCAGTGGATGGCAAGGCATAAGTTATTCGCTGTCATGGTCGTGGAGCGAGTCGGTGGGGATCTCAGGCGCCGACCGCATTCTGGCATTCAATATGTCCGTTCCGTTTAGCATTCTGACCGGACGGCGCTATGCGCGCGACACTATTCTTGATCGTACTTATGCCACGTTTAACGCCAACCGCAACCGCGACGGCGACAATAGCTGGCAGACCGGTGTGGGCGGCACGCTTCTGGAAGGGCGTAATCTGAGCTACAGCGTGACGCAGGGGCGTAGCAGTAGCAATGGTTATAGCGGCAGCGCCAGCGCTAGCTGGCAGGCGACGTATGGCACGCTGGGCGTGGGATATAACTACGATCGCGATCAGCATGACTATAACTGGCAACTTTCCGGCGGCGTGGTCGGTCATGCGGATGGTATTACGTTTAGCCAACCGTTGGGCGATACCAATGTCTTGATTAAAGCGCCGGGAGCGAAAGGCGTGCGCATCGAAAACCAGACCGGCGTGAAAACGGACTGGCGGGGCTATGCGGTAATGCCCTACGCCACGGTATATCGCTATAACCGCGTCGCGTTAGATACCAACACGATGGACAACCATACCGATGTCGAAAATAACGTCAGCAGCGTAGTGCCGACAGAGGGCGCTCTGGTGCGGGCCGCTTTTGATACGCGGATAGGCGTAAGGGCAATCATTACCGCGAGGCTTGGCGGACGTCCGTTACCGTTTGGCGCGATAGTACGAGAAACCGCCAGCGGTATTACCAGTATGGTCGGCGATGACGGGCAAATTTATCTGAGCGGCTTGCCGCTAAAAGGTGAACTGTTCATCCAGTGGGGAGAGGGGAAAAACGCGCGTTGTATCGCCCCTTACGCCCTGGCGGAGGATAGCCTGAAGCAGGCGATTACGATAGCCAGCGCGACCTGTATCCGTCCGTCGTCATAAAAGGAAAAATAGAGATGAAAATATACTCAGCGCTATTGCTGGCGGGGACCGCGCTCTTTTTCACCCATCCCGCGCTGGCGACGGTTTGCCGTAATTCAAACGGGACGGCGACCGATATCTTTTACGACCTGTCAGATGTTTTCACCAGCGGCAATAATCAGCCGGGACAGGTGGTTACGCTGCCGGAAAAATCAGGTTGGGTCGGCGTAAACGCGACGTGCCCGGCGGGGACAACGGTAAATTATACCTACCGAAGCTATGTATCAGAATTACCGGTACGAAGCACCGAAGGAAATTTTAAATACCTCAAACTGAATGACTACCTTCTGGGCGCGATGAGCATCACCGATAGTGTCGCTGGCGTATTTTATCCGCCCCGTAACTATATTCGCATGGGCGTCGACTCTAACGTGTCGCAGCAAATGCCGTTTGGCGTGCAGGACTCAAAGCTGGTTTTTAAATTAAAAGTGATACGGCCTTTTATTAATATGGTGACGATCCCTCGCCAGACAATGTTTACCGTCTATGTGACGACCTCTACCAGCGACGCGTTGAGCACGCCGGTGTATACCATTAGCTACAGCGGCAAAGTGGAAGTACCGCAAAACTGTGAAGTGAATGCCGGACAGGTCGTGGAGTTTGATTTCGGCGATATCGGCGCGTCGTTATTTAGTCAGGCGGGAGCGGGTAATCGTCCGCAAGGCGTCACGCCGCAAACGAAAACCATCGCTATCAAATGTACCAACGTCGCGGCGCAGGCCTATTTATCGATGCGGCTTGAAGCCGAAAAGGCCTCAGGGCAGGCGATGGTGTCCGATAATCCGGATTTAGGCTTTGTAGTTGCTAATAGCAACGGTACGCCGCTCACACCCAATAATTTGTCGAGTAAAATTCCGTTTCATCTTGATGATAACGCCGCCGCTCGCGTAGGTATTCGCGCCTGGCCGATCAGCGTGACGGGGAATAAACCGGTGGAAGGGCCGTTTACTGCGCGCGGCTATCTACGAGTCGATTATGATTAAGGAGGTATAATGATCCTTCGGCGCGTTTTCATCGCTATCGGTTGTGTTTTGTTCAGCCCGCTGAGTCAGGCCAACTCATCTCTGGGCGAAGTGAATATTGAACTGCGCGGTAACGTGGTGGATTTTACCTGCGCCGTGGTTGCGGGCGACAGTAACAAGTCGGTTAACCTCGGCACCTGGCCGACAAAACAGCTTCACGCCGTCGGTGACGCCACGCAACCGGTAGCCTTTAGCCTAAAACTTGAAGGTTGCCCGCCGGGGTCGGCGTCTATAACGTTTTCCGGGACGCCAGCGCCCGGCACGGCATTACTGGCGCTTGCTGATACGGAAATGGCGCAAAAACTGGCGATTGAAATTCGCGATGGCGATCAACGTCGATTGCCACTTGAACAGGCCAGCAAGGCCGTCGATATTGACAACAACGGCAATGCTACCCTGAAATTCTATGCGAACTATATCGCCTTAGCCGATGGCGTGCAGCCCGGACTTGCTAACGCGGATGCGACCTTCCTGATCAATTACAATTAGTGTCCGTTATTGTGGCTCCCGAACGATAATTCGTCGGGAGTACCTTTACAATAATTCGTGTGATTTGGCGTAATCTATAAGCTCAACGATAGAGTGAAGGCCAAGTTTAGAAAATATATTGGCCTTATGCGCGCTGATAGTCTTGTTACTCAATAAAAGTTGCTCGGCAATTTCTTTGTTAGACATTCCATTGGCCAGATAGCGCAGCACGGTAACTTCGCGGTTAGATAGTGGCATATCATGGTGCCCGCCTTTGGGGGTACGGGTATTACTGATGAAATTAAGCGTTTCAGATGGGAAAAAAGAATAGCCGGATAAAATCATTTTTACCGCATTATAAATATCATTGAGGTCTTTGCGTTTACTTACAAATCCGTTTGCGCCCGCTCTTATTGCTCTTCCGGCATAAAAAGCTTCTGATTTTGACGATAAAAAAAGTATCCGGGTATGTTCCTGGATAGATTTGATTCGTTTAAGTAAGGTAAAGCCGTCGGTGCCCGGTAATTCAATATCCAGAATGACAAGGTCAACAGGATAAGTGCGCAGATACTCTATCGCTGTTCGGCTATCATCCGTTTTCAGGACAACCTGAATATTGCTATTTTTACCGAGTAAAACTTCGATCGACATTCTTACAATAGGGTGTTCGTCCATAATGATAACAGATGCAGGTTTCATTGTTGTATGCCTCAGACTGTTATGCGTCCTTCGTTTTAGAATAAGCGTCAGACACCTTAAAGATTGTGAAATAGCCAGATCTACACACCACACAGTGGAGCAATAATAAAGAATGAGACCTCCCTGTTGACTGGCTATTTTTCGTAAGAGTAATAAATATGTGGAATATCCATTTCGCACCAACAAAAAAGAAATTTCTGATTAAGTAAAAACAATATGGATTATACCTGGTCTGATTTCTCGGAAAAGTCTTGCGAAATGCGAATTATGGATAGCGGGTAGGATATTCTGTGACGTTATAGAAAATTTGTTCGTGGTGGAGCTATTTTCTTTAGAGTTGACATTGAGTAGTTTAAACTGTTGTTTTTAAGTATAAAAATAATATGAAAGACTAATTGTTTAGTATTTGTTATGTAATAACAGAAAGATGTTGACGCTGGAGACCTCGAAAAACGAGGAGGAACAGGGGACGATGTAAGAAAAAATTTTTTATCGCTTACCAGGACGAGTTGTAAATATTAATTTTATGTGAAATATTTACATTTAATGGAAGTGAAAATAAGTAATTTCTTAAAAAATCTTATTCACCAAAACGTTACTTCGTTAAAAAATGTCGTGGGAAGTAACGTTTAGCTGCTGGACCAGCCGAAGAAAGCTTTGCCTGTGGGGAAGGTTAAGGAGGGTGATAAGTTGTTTAATCCGGTAAACCACACGATGATAAGGTACGCTTTGCTGACGTGCTATTTCTTTTAAAGAGGCGCCTTGCGCTAAAGTTTCAATCATCAACCAGTCAGTACGGCTAAAGCTTTCCGATAAGCGAGGTTTGGAGGCTGATAACAAGGCTTCGCGTACTGAGGCCAGATTTTGTCGTCGCGACAGGACAAAAAAACGCCCAGCCATACGGATAAACTGAGCTATAGCGGGGGTTTTATCTGATACCAGCAGGTAAATCTGGATATCGCTTTGTTGCCAACTGAGCACGCGTAGCTGGTTAAGCGCCTCAATACAGGAGACAGGTAGCGCCTCCATATCTACAATCAGTTGTCTGAGCGACCCCTTTTCAATCCACAAAGAAATGTCATCTAATGAGCGGAATGCAGCGGTACGTTTTCCGGAAAATAAGTAGTGACTCAATGAATAGCCGAGGTAGTTATCAGTTGTAATTATTGCCTGGGAAATGATACCAACCGGCAAGGCATAATTAAGCTGTTGGTCCAGTAACTCAAGGCGATCAAATATCTGCGGCGTTGGAGAGTGATAACGGCAGGCGCAGTCTTTGGCATTTCTTAAACGGCGGTGTCTTTCCCTGCGTGGTACGCTGCGCATCCTGCTTTTTCCATTGCTCTAATATATATCTGGTAATATGGCTGGCCATAAATAACCTTGTCCCATCGTTGCACCAGCGTAAAAAGCAATGCTTCGTTGCTCTGATGTTTCAATGCCTTCCATCAGCATTAACTGCTGAAAAAAAACTTCGCTATCATGTTTTGACGGAAGTTGCGTCAGGACCTCATAGCCGATTAATTGCGCAGTTGAGAGATTAACGATTGGCTCAGATTTTAACAATCCGCTGTTGAGATATGAATGGCGTGTTGGCGAAGACGCCAGGTGTGGGGGATTTATCCTTTCCTTTAATAAAGTACCCTGTGCCACCAAACACTCCTCCAGGCATTTATGATGCAGCCATATATTTTCGAACCCTGAATCTATCAGGATATTATGGGCATCATTGTGGCAGCGTTAAAAAAATGCCTGTAGGTATCGTTACTTAATTATTGGTGAGATATTTCGTAAGCCTTGTGAAAAGTTAAGTGAGTTTACTTACTGAGTAAGAAATGAAGGTTAACTCTAATATATTTTAAAAACTGCTGCTCCGTTTTAACATGTAATTTTCGCATAATGCTCCGGCGGAGTGACTTTGTCTGCTCTTCAGAAAGTGAAAGTAAAGCGGCCGTTTCGCTTAAATGATAACCGCTGGCGATCAGTTTTAACAGGTGACGTTCTGTTACTGAAAAATGACGAGTCGTGCAGTAGTGGCAAATGCCAGAAGGGACGCTATGTCGAAGCGCTCGTTTATGTAAGATCAATATCATTTTCCGGGTAATTTCTTCAACATCATCTTCCCGATAAATATGCGGCAGCATATACAGACATGGTCTGAACATGAGCTTTTCTTTATCGCATTTATTACAAATAATCACCCGTAGCTGATGTTGGGTATGCATAGGTATCTGGTAACAGCCTGCGCTGAACCAATCATCATCCAGGGCCAGGAAAGCGATATCGGCATTATCTATCTCTTCTGGCGGCAGAAAGTCAATTTTCTGCTGCCATTGATTCGCCAGACGCGTCATGATGATTTTCAACCCATGCTCAAAGTGACTGTTTTGCTCCTTAATAGCGATACGCAGCATAAAAAATATCCTACACGGCAGGTGAATCATGGTGAAATATTAAAGAAACTTATTGATTTTCTAAATACTGGCGGCCTTAATTCCCACTTTATGCGTGCTGAGATGTGTCCAGGCGATTTCCTGGAACCTGGCATTGCGCCAGAAAAGACGATATTCGTACACTTAGTCAGCAACCAGAACAAAAGCCATTGACTCAGGAGTGCCTGACCGTATAATTCTCGCGTTTCGTCTACACGAAGTCTTCACTTCACAAGGCGCCCTTAGCTCAGTTGGATAGAGCAACGGCCTTCTAAGCCGTGGGTCGCAGGTTCGAATCCTGCAGGGCGCGCCAATTATAAATCAACGCGTTACGCTTCTTTATTTCCTCCTTATTTTCCATATGGGACATATTTGGGACATCATCACCAAAAATGTCGTCTATTTCCCTCGCGTGTTCCGTTAAATGATTAGGCGCAAGGTGAGCATATCTGTGAACCATTTCAATAGATTTCCATCCCCCATTTCCTAAAGCACTGACAGTGGAACTCCTGATTGAATTAACCAGCTTGCCCATGTGTGCCTCAGATCGTGGAAACGGAAATCCTCAATTCCAGCCCGGCGGCAAGCTGCATTCCATGCTCGCTGGTCATCGACGCGCATCTTTCTGATAGTCGGCGTCTTTGAGCCATCGGGCCGGATGCCTTCTTTCGTATGTACGAACACCCATTTATGATGCTTACCAATCTGGTCACGCAATACCTTACAGGCAGTGTCATTTAGCGCTACGCCAATAGCGCGGTTTGACTTGCTGTCTTCAGGGTTCACTCAGGCAACACGACGTTGCATGTCAATCTGTTGCCATTCCAGATTGATGATGTTCGACCTTCTGAGGCCGGTTGCCAGCGCAAACTTAACGACCGACCTCAGCGGCTCCGGACATTCATCAATCAGCCTTTTCGCCTCTTCATGCTCAAGCCACCGAACGCGCTTATTTCTCACTGACGGTATCTTGATAACTGGCGCTTTCTCCAGCCATTTCCAGTCACGTTCTGCCGCCCGGAGAATGGCCTTCATCAGTGCGAGGTGCTTTGCCTTTGTCGATGTAGTGACCAGTTTAGCTGAATAGACTGGTACTAGCTCTCCATTCTTTTGCGCCGCGGCAGCTTTGATTTTCCATATCTCAAGCTGCTTGCGGTTGCTCATCCTGTTCACTGCTGAGTAAACCTTTTGCTCGGTTACATCCTTTAACCGTGCTCCCTCAAAATGCGCCAGCCAGAAAGCCATACGGCTGCGGTCATCTTTCAGTGATTTCTTCTCTGCCTTTTCCTCCAGCCAGCGCATGCAGGCATCATCAAACGTTACGTCAGGAAAATCACCAAGCCTGTCTACTCGCCACAATTCAGCCTTGCGCTTGTCATGTAGCTCAGTAGCGAGCCACTTGTCGGAAGTCCCAAGGCTTTCCTTAATTCGCTTCCCGCCCGGTGTCGAGTAGGACGCGTACCATATTTCACCTCTGCGGAAGATGGACATTTTCTTTCCTCTTTTATGTCATCACCCGCGCTCACCTGGACAGTATGCAGCGGAGACTGAAGCGCCGCAATGCAGGCTTGTCGTGTGGTGAGGTAAGGGGATTTCGGTTTGGTGGGGTCTTTGCGTGTTGCCTGAAGGCGGCCTGTGCGAATCCAGTTTGTGGCGGTAGGTCTGGATATTTTGAGAAATGCACAGGCCTCATCGAGTGTGAGACTGTGTGATTCCATAGTTACTCCGCATCGATGGCGAGAATTTGAGCCTGTCCGTAATTCTGTGTAACTGCCAATGTATTAAAGGTGATCGCTCACGCGATCACCGAACTCGATAATAAAGCGGCTCATCGCCAGCCGCCAGTTCTGGATCGGCATACTCCATTTTTTTGACGCATCCTTGATTGCCAGATAAATAACCTTCCGCACCGAGTCGTCCGTTGGGAACACTTTGCGTTTCTTAATCGCGGCACGGATCACGCTGTTCAGCGATTCTATGGCATTCGTGGTATAGATGGCCTTGTGGATATCCGCTGGGTAGCCGAAGAACGGGTTCAGGTTTTCCCGGTGTGCACGCCAGCTTTTGCTGACTTGGGGATACTTATTATCCCACGCGTCTGCGAACGCATCCAGCGCCATCAGCGCCGCCTCTTCGGTCGGAGCCTGATAAACTGCTTTTAGCCCACTGGTGACGGCTTTGTAGCCCTTCCAGGACACGTATTTCAGGCTGTTACGCACCATGTGGATGATGCACAGCTGGATGTGAGTCTGCGGGTAAACGCTGTTTATCGCATCCGGGAAGCCCTTCAGACCGTCCACGTAGGCAATCAGGATATGCTGATTGCCCCGGTTTTTCAGTTCCGTCAGCACGCTTAGCCAGAACTTGGCACCTTCATTTTCGGCCAGCCACATGCCCAGCAACTCTTTCTAGCCTTCGGTATTGATCCCCAGCGCGAGGAAAACGGCTTTGTTTATCACACTGCCATTCTGACGGACTTTGACGACAATGCAGTCCATATAAACGATGGGATACAGCGCATCCAACTGCCGGTTTTGCCATTCAGCGACCTGCTCTTTTACGGCGTCGGTGACTTTAGATATCAGCGTGGGCGAGACATCCGCATCGTACATTTCTTTGAACGTGGCGACAATTTCACGTGTGGTCATACCTTTGGCGTACAGAGACAAAATCTGGCTGTCCATCTGCGTAATACGCGTTTGGTGCTTATTAATCAACTGTGGTTCAAAGGTGTTTTCACGGTCACGCGGCGTGTTCAGATCAATCTCGCCGTCATCGCACAACACCGTTTTTGACGAGTAGCCATTGCGGGTGTTTAAGCCTGTTTTGGGCGCATTTTTCTCATGCCCGGGGTGGGCAGTCAGTTCCGCATTGAGCACCGTTTCGACGGTAAGCTTCGTCAACATGCGGGAAAAAGCATTGAGATCGGCTTCGGTTTTAAGGCCCTTAGCCAGTTCAACTGCCAGTGCTTTGAGTTTCTTGTCGTCCATAATTTGCCTGTCTCCGTTGTTGGAGTGAACATATCAAAAACAGGCAGATACACAATTTAAATTACAGCCTCTTCGGCTATGCCGGAGGATATTTATTGATGTTAGCCACATGACCTATAATTAAAATCTACCATATACAAATCATCCTTCTTTAATACACTATAAACACTCCCTTTATCAATAATATCCCAGTTACACTTATCTTCAATATATCGTTGAGAATCAGGAACGAACGTCATGTCTATATACCTGCCTAGATCTGCGATACCCCATGATGATCCCTGAGTCATATAATTTGGTGCTAATATTTTCATGAATGGTATAGAGTTAAACGCCATCCTTGTTTTAATAGAGAGTGGGCGAGACCCTGAAATGATGACTTTATAAGTTGATTCGTTGGAATCTTTCGTTATTATGTTTGAGACACTTTGAGCGATAAAGTCAGAATAATCATCGTTATTTTTAAGAGTTGACCCATAAATTGAACACAAGAAAAATGAATACGAAACAACTAAAATTGCTGAGGCGAACTTTATTCTGTCAAGAAATAAAGAAATTTTTATCTTGTCTATAACAATAAATAAAGATATTATTAAAAATGGAAAGCATATAAATGTCCTTGAAGTTATCCAAGCTGTTGTAATTACAAGATTTGGCATCATGGTCAATAAAGCGACTCCCAGCAAATAAATGACTGATAGTAACAACCTGCCGAACTCGCGCCCTCTTAAAATAAATTTAACATATGACAGTAAAACCAATGTAACACATGGCCAGATCACATACTTAAAGCCACTAACATATAAGGAATTATAGTAACTCTCATAACTTCTTAAGCGTGATAGAATTATGTCAAATCCATCTGCATCGAAAGTTATAAAGCCACTTCTTTGCATATTTACTGCAAGAAAGCTTATTAATAATGAATAAACAATATACGACACAAAAAAACATAATAAAGAGTTTAGGCAAAGCCTAAAGTCAAATGCCTTTTCGTTATTCAAGCATTGCTTTATCAATAAACATAACGCAACAGAAAAATATGCCATTGTTGACGTCTGATATAAGCAAAATGAAATAAGCAAGCAAAAAAAAGATGTGGCAAAAAAAAGTTTATAATGAGAACGAAAAATAAAAGGTACTACCGCGCACAATACGGATACAGCCATTAATATAGAGTCATATCTATATGATAAGTTCTCAAGCATGAATGGCGATGTAAGAATAAAAAGCGATGAAATGGACTTGAGATATTTGTTTTCGAATAACATATCTGAAACAATTATCCCGGAGATGACAAGTATCACAGATGAAAGTAATGTTGAATAAGGAAATATTGATATTATTCCATTTCCGAAAGACAGCGCTTCCGTTAGAACATTAGATAAAATCCTCCCATCACCATCCCATCCATATCCAAGCGATAACCTACCCATATCATCTACATAATATACATTAGCCAAAACTATTGGAAATACATATAGTAATCCAATAATAAAAAGAAACAAATATTTTTTATTTTTCATTTTTTATCCTTTAACAAGAACCGTGGTCTTTTCTTCGTTTCCACATATATACGCCCAATATATTCGCCAAGCACACCAATTCCTATAAGCTGAACCCCTCCAAGAAAAAGTATTGATACCAATAGTGAAGGGTATCCCCGCACGGCGTTACCGAACGCCAGAGTGTCAAATATCATCCAGGCACCATACAGAAATGCAACACCTGCGACAGCTAACCCGATATACGTCCAGATGCGGAGAGGGAAGGTGGAGAAGCTGGTAATCCCTTCGAGCGCCAGATTCCATAATTTCCAGCCGTTGAATTTCGAATCACCGGCCACGCGTTCGGCACGGGCATATTTAACAACATCCGTTTTTCCGCCAACCCAACTGAGCACCCCCTTCATGAACAAGTTGCGTTCGGGCATTAATTTAATATTTTCGACAACCTCACGGCTCATTAACCGGAAATCACCGACGTTCTCTTCAATTTTCGGATTGCTGATTTTATTGTGCAGCTTATAAAACCATTCAGCTGTCTTACGCTTCATGCGCCCGTCAGTTGAGCGGTCTGAGCGCTTAGCCAGCACCATATCTGCGCCAGCCTGCCACTTCTCAATGAGATGGGGGATAACTTCTATCGGATCCTGTAAATCGACATCAATAGGAATGACCGCATCCCCGGTTGCATGGTCGAGACCCGCGAAAAGAGCAGGTTCTTTACCGAAGTTTCGCGTAAACGAAAGCGGAATAACGAGCGGATCAGATGCAGCTATTTTGTTAATTATTGATTCAGTCGCATCTTTGCTTCCGTCGTTGATGAAAACAATCTCAACTTCATACGGTTTTAGCTCTTCAAACTCGCGAACCGTTTTATAGAAAATAGGTATCGCATCTTCTTCATTGAAGACCGGAACGACTAACGAGATTTTCATTTCGCATCCCTAAAGACAATGAACTTTGAATAAATGAATCCGCATATCAGGCTGATAGCTGAAAAGGTGACAAGCGTAAGGAGTGGTGGCAGGGAGCATTTGTCAGCCATCCAGCCAACAACGGCGCTCAGTGTTCCCATAAATCCCACGTACATCATGTAGCGAAGCGTGGTGGTGCTGGCGTTAAAGGTGAAGCGCGCATTGGCATAGAAGCTGAACGATACAGCGATAACAAAACCGGAAAAGTTCGCCAACGCCTGATGCGTATGCATCCCATACACACAAAAAGCAAATACGCCCCAATGAATAAGCGTGTTAAGAACACCGATCGATGTGTACTTAGCGAATAACTTCAACATTATGAAAATCAGCGGATTCGGAAAGGTCTGGAGTGTAGCACTACAAATTGCTTTGATCGATATAAACGATCAATAATGTGATATTTGATAGTTTAAACTTATTGTTATCTTATTAATTGATCGTTGTTACCGATCAATTGGGGCTGCTGATTGCTAAGTGGGTTGGGACAAAAACGGGACACACAAAGCTTTGCATCGGCTTGCAAGGCTTTGCATGTTTTTCGAAGATGGGGCGAGTGTGAGCGCCGTAGTAATGGGATAACTTGTTGTTAGCTCAGGTAGTTCCAGGAACATCTAAGCCGTGGGTCGCAGGTTCGAATCCTGCAGGGCGCGCCATTTAACCTCTCAAAATTATGTTAATCCGTAAGCTTCTGCGGGGGCGACGTTGCGCCATCCGCAGTACGTGACGCTAATATGCAAATAACTAATTGCGTTTAATCTGTTTATGGTGCTCCTCAGCCTGGATCTCGTGGGAGAAAGAATGGGCATTATTCATCGATTGATGGATGACCATTGCTTTTTCATGGTCGTCCATTTCAGAAAAGGGTGTCGCATTTTCCACTGTAGTCAGGGCGCTGGGTTTCTGTGTCTGAGCCATTTGCTGGTGCGCGAAGGCGTCACCGTTATTCATCATCTCATGCGCCGTGGCGGATAATTGGCGAGATTCCATTTTCTCTGCGGCTTTTACGCCAGCTGAAATAAAAAAACGACAGCTAAAAGGGATGTAAACTTATTTATCTTATTTCTCCGGTGTGGGTTAATAAGAGAAATAATAAAACAGTCGTTGGGTCTGGCGCGTGACAGGATAATGACGATTATATCAGATTATTTTGCTGGCTAGTGATAGCGCCTTTCACTATCGCTACAGTTCAACGGAGGTGTTTGGGTAATGTCAAAATAAAACGAGGAGCGCGCGTATCGGAGGTGACAGAAACTTTTCCCTGATGCGCAATGACGATGGATTTTACAATTGCCAGGCCTATACCGCTGCCTTCCCCTTTACGCTGGCGGGAGGGATCAACGCGATAAAAACGATCGAAAAGGCGCGGCAAATGTTCCGGCGCGATTGGCGTACCGGGGTTTTCAACAATAATATGTATCTGGTCGTCCGCTTCTTTTATCCGAAGAGTAATGGTTTTACCTGGCGGCGTATAGCGCATCGCATTAGAGAGTAAATTACTGATCGCTCTGCGCAGCATGATGGGATCGCCGGTGATTCAGCAGGCGCGGCCTTCAAAGCGCAAGCTCCCAACACCTTTTCGGCAGAAACACTCAATGAGGCGCTCTACCACGGGGCGGTGCTCCGGGTGCGGCCAAAAGCCATGACGGTAGCGGTGATTATCGCCGGTCTGCTACCTGTTTTATGAGGGACCGGCGCGGGTTCTGAGGTGATGAGCCGTATTACCGCGCCGTTGCTGTCGCTGTTCATCATTCCGGCAGCCTACAAGCTGATGTGGCTGCGCAGGCATCGTCGCCTTGCGGCATAACGTGTGTCGCCCGCCTGCGGCGTCAAACTGTAGGCGGGTTCAGTATACGTTTATCGTCCGAGCGCGTTGACCCGTTTGCGGTACTCGCCTGGTGTACAACCGAATTCACGGACAAAAGCTTTGTGAAAAGAAGATTCGCTCGCATAACCTACCGACTCGGCAATCACCATCACCGGCAGCGCTTCACGCGACAGGGTCTGGGCGGCGATTTGCAGGCGCAGCGTTGTTAACACGGCTAAGGGCGTTGTAGCGGACACGTCGCGAAATAGCTGGGCGAAGCTCGCCCGCGACATGTGTACCCGTTGCGCCAGCGTTTCGACCGTCCAGGGATGCGCAGGTGTTTCCAGCATGTGAAGGATCACGCGGCCCAGCCGGGGATGCAGCAATAAATTGAGCACGCTTTTCGCTGTGCCAGCCTGCGATAGCCAGTCGCGAACGGCGAGGGTAAACAGCGTGGCGCACTGCTGACTGTATAAGACATCAGCGGCAGGTAAATGGCGTTCTGACTCCTGCTGTAACAGCAAAATGGCGGCGTTAATCCAGATACTGGCGGGGCTATGCGGCGGCGGGGCAAGACATAACACTTCCGGCAACGCGGTAAGGAAATAACGTGACGTCGTGTGCAGACGTAGACTACCGCACACGATATGTGTCGGTGCTTCGCCAGACTGGCGCAAACGGTGGGCGGAGTTTTGTGGCAGAATCACCACCTTTCCCGGCGTAAGCGTCATGGCGTCGCCGGTAGGCATTTCCAGTTGCGCTTCGCCCTGCGTAACGGTATGCCAGCGAATCACCGATAGTTCGCCAGCGGCGTGCGGCAACTGCCAGTCGCCGCCTAACGGGCAATTCTTGTCGATTGAGCCCTGAGGGGCGTTAAGCGTCAATAGCCGACTAAGCGCATCCATATAGACTCCAGAACAGATTCTTTTTCAAAAATAGGGATAACCATTTCTGTCTCTGATCACTATATTTCGGACTCAATGTCATTTCTACTCTTGTTTTTGCTAACCGCTAATTTAGACGATAAGACAAAAATTGGCGCGTTACGGATAACCCTGTCTTTTTTGACGTTATTTATACTTGTCCTGACAAACAGATGGTGATTTGGCGGAGAAAGAAGATGACACAGTATCAGGCGCTCATTATTGGTTTTGGCAAGGCAGGAAAAACGTTGGCGGCAACTCTGGCGAAGACGGGATGGCGCGTGGCGATTATCGAACAGTCCGCCAGTATGTTCGGCGGAACCTGCATCAACATTGGCTGTATTCCAACGAAAACGCTGGTGCATGACGCGGAACGTGAGGGCGATTTTTCTGTCGCCATGCAACGCAAAGCGGCGGTCGTAAATTTTTTACGCGACAAAAATTTTCATAATCTTGCCGACCTGGACAATGTCGATGTGATTGAGGGAAGGGCGGAGTTTATTGATAACCATACCTTACGGGTATTTCAGGCGGACGGCGAGCGGGTGTTACGGGGAGAAAAGATCTTCATTAATACTGGCGCAGAGTCGGTGATCCCGGCTATCACGGGCTTAACAACGACGGCAGGGGTGTTCGATAGCACCGGGCTACTCAGCCTGAGCCAGCGTCCGGCGCGGCTGGGGATTTTAGGCGGCGGTTATATTGGCCTTGAATTTGCCTCAATGTTCGCCAACTTCGGTACGAAGGTCACTATCTTTGAAGCAGCGCCGCAATTCCTGCCTCGTGAAGATCGGGATATCGCGCAGGCAATTACCCGCATTTTACAGGAAAAGGGCGTCGAGCTGATTTTAAACGCCAACGTACAGGCTGTATCCTCAAAGGAGGGCGCGGTACAAGTAGAAACGCCGGAAGGCGCGCATCTTGTGGATGCCCTGCTGGTGGCGTCGGGGCGAAAACCGGCGACGGCTGGCTTACAGTTGCAGAACGCCGGCGTGGCGGTGAACGAACGCGGCGGGATCATCGTGGATGATTACCTGCGTACCACGGCGGACAATATCTGGGCGATGGGCGACGTTACCGGTGGGTTGCAGTTTACCTATATTTCACTGGATGATTTTCGTATTGTACGCGACGGGTTATTGGGAGATGGCAAACGCAGTACCCGCGATCGCCAGAATGTTCCGTATTCCGTCTTTATGACGCCGCCGCTCTCTCGTGTCGGGCTGACGGAAGAACAAGCGCGGGCAAGCGGCGCAACGGTGCAGGTGGTGACATTACCGGTGGCGGCGATCCCTCGCGCCCGTGTTATGAACGATACCCGTGGCGTACTAAAAGCGGTAGTGGACGTGAATACGCAGCGTATTGTAGGGGTGTCATTGTTATGCGTTGATTCTCATGAAATGATTAATATCGTTAAAACCGTTATGGATGCAGATTTACCTTATACGGTGTTACGCGACCAGATATTTACCCATCCTACAATGAGTGAGTCTTTAAACGATCTCTTCTCTCTCATTAAGTAAAACATAAATAACGTAGCCCTGTTAATCAGGGCTTTTTTTTGCCTGTCAGGCTATAAAAATACGCCAGGACAAATATGCTGGCGTCTGAAAGAAAAGGCTTTAGTCAGGCGTAACGTATTATAACACCATTGAAATAACCCACGACTGGAAATCTCGATGTTAAAAGTTACCACGCTTATTGCTTCATTATTGGCTGCGCCGCTGGCGTTTTCCGCTTCCGCCCAGCCGCTAACTGACGTTGAATATATCAGCGTTTCTGCGGTGTCAGCAACGCCGTCAATGCTTGAAGACGCTATTGCCAGACTGGCGCAAAGTAAACAGGCGTCGTCATGGAAAATTACGTCCATGCGTATTGATAATACGGGTTACGCCACTGCGATATTATATAAATAAGGAGAGCCTGAGATGGATAAATATCTTCGTCTGTTAAGTCAGGGGGATCGGCTGGGATTAACATTAATTCGCCTGAGTATCGCCATCGTTTTTATCTGGATTGGACTACTAAAATTTGTGCCCTATGAGGCAGACAGTATTACCCCGTTTGTGGCGAACAGCCCGTTTATGTCTTTTTTCTATGAACATCCTGAAGAATATCGTCAGCATCTGACTCATGAGGGTGAACTAAAACCGGAGGAACGCGCCTGGCAAACGGCCAATAATACGTATGCGTTTTCGGATGGTCTGGGCGTGGTGGAATTGATTATCGCGGCGCTGGTACTGGCTAACCCTGTCAGCCGCTGGTTAGGGCTGGCAGGCGGCGTGCTGGCATTCCTGACGCCATTTGTCACGCTGTCGTTTTTAATCACCACGCCGGAGGCCTGGGTTATGCCGCTGGGCGATGCGCATTATGGTTTTCCGTATTTATCGGGCGCCGGGCGGCTGGTATTAAAAGATACGTTAATGCTGGCTGGTGCGGTGATGATCATGGCGGACTCCGCCCGTTCGTTACTTTTACAGCGACAGTAGCGCCCCTCTTACCCTCTTTATGCCGCGATTCGTCGGGTGGCGCTTGCGCCATCCGACAATGTGTTGATGAATGATGGACTACCCTGACAGAAGTTCCTGTTCCACCTGTTGAACCTGCGCCTCCAGCGTATTGCGAATTTCGGTTAGCGCCCGTTCCTGCTCGGAGAAATAGGCTTCCTTATCCGCAACAGAAGAGGCGAGCCGCCAGGCGTTTTCCGTTTCCAGTTGCGTTATCTCTTTCAACAGCGCGTCGATTTGTGTGCGGAGCTGGCGTATTTTATGGCGCAGATGTTCCAGGTTATTTAGCCTGTCGCTTGCCATCATCGGTTCCAGGCCGCTTTGCAGCTGCGTCAATAACGCGCGAATTGCCGCCAGATCGGCATTCTGCCGCGCCTGATTAAGCTGTACCATCATCTGGTGCGCTTTTTCTTTCAATTCATCGGCGACCACATCCGGGTGACACAGGCGGCTGGCCTGACGCCACAAACGTTTTAATTCACTGCGTTCGTCTGCCGACAAACGTTGATCGCGGGCGTAGCGGAATTGCGCTTCCTGCTGCTGCTCCCGATACTGGTGATAGTCCTGTTCCGCATTTTCCTGCGCCTGGCGGAATGCGCTGTCGTCCTGATGGGAAAAATCCGCTTCCAGCTCGCGAATTTCCGCCAGCAACGCGGTAATTAATTCCGTCTGCTGCTGGATTCGCTGACGGATGCCCACCGCTTCGCGCGAGGCGGCATTCAATCCTGTCCACTGCTGTTTTAGCGTTGCCAGTTGATCCACGGCCTGGGAAATAAATTGCAGGCAGGATTGATAATCCTTTTCCCGGCGTTTTATTTCGGCTTCTTGCTTACGCTGCATACTCACCGCGAGCTGTTTACGCAACTCCAGAATACGGCTCATCAACGGCCCGAGGCGCAGATGATAGAGGTCGTTGAAATCGTCGAGGATTTGTACCCGCGCATTTCGTTTGTCAATCAGATCGCGAAGCTGGGCTTCAAGCGCTTTCAGCTCCAGTTTACTGGCGGCAATAGAGGGATCTTGCCACGTCGAGAGCGCCCGTTGAGCCTGTAGCCAGGCGGCGATCTCTTGCATGGCGTCACTGAATCGACGAGCTTCAATCGCCTGGGCAATCGCGCTGATTACGGCATCCTGCGGCTCATTTTTCAGGTAGATGAGCTGCTGACGGATAATCTCTTCGTCCTCAAGTTCAATGGCGCTTTTGATGATCTCTAAACGTTTGATGATCTTATTCATGACGTTGATGCCTGGCGTGGCTCAAAAACGGATAACAGATACCAGGTCTGATTCACCTTTTTGAAAATACTGAAAAAATACTAAATGTATTCTGTAGGGTGTCGTACTTTTCGTCCAGAGTTATTCACATATTTTATACTCGTCGTCTGTCACCCGTAACGTTCTATATCGGCGCGCACTCTTTTCTTTTTACTGCCCGCGACATCTTTTTTTACACGATAACGTTAACGTCCGGAGTTGAGCCTTGACAAACGATTGCGCCTTGCGGCAGCGAGAGCGAAATGTTAAAAGGTGCCCCTCAATAAAAACGATACAGGGGTAGGACGTGAAAAACGCGTCAACTGCATCCGGCGCCAGCGTGTCGGATGCCGCGTCGAAGAATGAACCGACGCTTCAACGGGGGTTGCAAAACCGCCATATTCAGCTAATCGCGCTGGGCGGCGCCATTGGCACCGGACTGTTTCTGGGCATCGGCCCGGCGATTCAAATGGCGGGGCCGGCTGTTTTGTTGGGCTATGGCGTTGCCGGGATTATCGCTTTTCTCATTATGCGCCAGTTGGGTGAAATGGTTGTGGAAGAGCCGGTTTCCGGATCGTTTGCCCACTTCGCCTGGAAATATTGGGGGCCGTTTGCGGGCTTTTTATCGGGCTGGAACTATTGGGTCATGTTTGTGCTGGTCGGGATGGCGGAGCTGACCGCGGCGGGCATCTATATGCAGTACTGGCTGCCTGACGTACCAACATGGGTATGGGCGGCGGTGTTTTTTATTATCATTAATGCCGTGAATCTGGTGAATGTTCGTCTGTATGGCGAAACGGAATTCTGGTTCGCGCTGATTAAAGTGCTGGCGATTATCGGCATGATAGGTTTTGGTCTGTGGCTGCTGTTCTCCGGCCACGGCGGCGAACATGCCAGTATTGATAACCTCTGGCGTTATAACGGTTTCTTCGCTACCGGTTGGCATGGTTTGCTTCTGTCGCTGGCGGTGATTATGTTTTCTTTTGGCGGACTGGAGCTGATCGGCATTACTGCGGCGGAAGCGCGCGATCCGCAAAAAAGCATCCCGAAAGCGGTGAATCAGGTGGTATACCGTATTTTGCTGTTCTACATCGGTTCGCTGGTGGTGTTGCTGGCGCTCTATCCGTGGGTAGAGGTGAAATCCAATAGCAGCCCTTTTGTGATGATCTTCCATAACCTGGACAGTAATGTGGTGGCTTCGGCGCTGAATTTCGTTATCCTGGTCGCGTCGCTTTCGGTGTATAACAGCGGCGTTTATTCGAATAGCCGAATGCTGTTCGGCCTGTCCGTACAAGGCAATGCGCCGAAATTTTTAACCCGCGTCAGCCATCGCGGCGTACCGGTGAACTCGCTGATACTTTCCGGAGCGATTACCTCGCTGGTGGTGCTGATCAACTATCTGTTGCCGCAAAAAGCGTTTAGCCTGTTGATGGCGCTGGTTGTCGCGACGCTATTGCTAAACTGGATAATGATCTGTCTCGCGCATTTACGTTTTCGCGCGGCGATGCGTCGTAAAGGGCGCGAGACGCAATTTAAGGCGCTGTTCTATCCCGCCGGAAACTATTTGTGCATTGCGTTTCTGGCGCTGATTCTGGTGTTAATGTGTACGATGGACGATATGCGATTGTCGGCGATTTTGCTGCCGGTATGGATTGTATTCCTGTTTATCGCGTTTACCGTTTTGCGCCGTAAGGCTCATTAACTTTTTTGCCCGATCCCATGCTCATGCGATCGGGCAATCCATTAATGCCGCAATGTCCCTGACAGCGCACGAATATCGCTGCCGGTCGGCGTCTGATGAATACGCAAGCCAAACTCTTCCACCACGGCAAAAATATGGTCGAAAATATCGGCCTGAATGCTCTCATATTCCAGCCACACGACGGTATTGGTAAAGGCGTAGATCTCTATCGGCAAACCATGATCGTCAGGCGCCAGTTGGCGTACCATCAGCGTCATGTCTTTACGGATGCGCGGATGGTGGCGTAAATATTCGTTCAGATAGGCGCGAAATGTCCCAATATTGGTCATGCGGCGGTGATTTAAGGCTGATTCCGGCGCATCCAGTTGTTTATTCCATTCATCGATTTCCTGATGACGGCTGGTAAGGTACGGCTTTAACAGTTGCGCGGTTAACAGCCGCTGTTTTTCATCATCATCCAGAAAATGGATACTGGTCGCGTCAATATTAATGCTGCGTTTAATCCGGCGTCCGCCGGACGCAGACATGCCGCTCCAGTTTTTGAACGAGTCGGAAACCAGTGACCAGGTGGGAATGGTGGTGATGGTATTATCCCAGTTGCGTACTTTTACCGTGGTTAAGCCAATATCAATGACCGCGCCATCTGCGCCATATTTTGGCATCTCCAGCCAGTCGCCCAGTTTGAGCATATCGTTGGCGGAAAGCTGGATACCGGCAACCAGGCCAAGAATCGGGTCTTTAAAGACCAGCATTAATACCGCGGCCATCGCGCCCAGCCCGCTGATTAAAATTGCTGGTGACTGGCCAATCAGCAGTGAGATCATCAGAATGCCGACGATAATTGCGCCGATGAGCTTAATGCCCTGAAATATTCCTTTTAGCGGCAACTGAGAGGCGGCGGGCCATTTTTGCGATAGATTGAAAATCACGTCCAGCAGAGAAAATAACGACAGCAGGGCGTAGGTCATAATCCATAACTGCGCGCAGGTCGTCAGGATATCCGCAGCCTCACTGCCTTTTTGTAGCCAGAGCGCGGCCTGAATATTGACAATGATGCCTTGCAGCGTAAAAGCCAGACGATGGAATAATTTATTCTGGGTAATAATTTGCAGCCACAGGCGGGAACTGGCGCTGGCACGTTTTTCGAAAGCGCGCAGTACTATCCAGTGCAAAATAATATGCACGACAACTGCCGTCAGAAAGATAATACCAAATATCACCACCAGCGACGTGGTGTGATTCATTTCAATTCCCGCTAAATCTTCTACCCGGGATATCAATTCCTGCATAATCTCTCCTTTATAAACAGCAGCCTATGATGACTGCTGAATGGCATTTATGCAAATCAGGACGCCTGCGCTTCAGGCATAATCAGCAACAGACGGGTAAAAGCGCCTCTGGGGTTATCCATACGCTATATTTTATCCAGCGCCCTATAAACGTCGTTATTTTACGCGGTTCCCTCTTTTTGAACAGGCGCCAGTTCGTCAACAATGGATGAAAACATTTTAACCAGAATGCTTAAAACGATTGCAATGTTTCTGTCGGATAATGATTAGCACCGTCGTACCTATCAACAATAACATTAAGGAACATCGGATGACCCAAAAGCGTACCCTGCTAAAATACGGCATACTCTCGCTGGCGCTGGCCGCGCCATTATCTGCCTGTGCGTTTGACTCTCTTACGGTGATTGGCGATAGCCTTAGCGATACCGGAAATAACGGTCGCTGGACCTGGGATAGTGGTCAAAATAAGCTCTACGACGAACAGTTGGCCGAACGATATGGGCTGGCATTAAGCCCTTCCAGCAATGGCGGTTCTAATTATGCCGCCGGCGGCGCGACGGCGACCCCGGAATTAAACCCGCAGGATAATACCGCGGATCAGGTACGGCAGTGGCTTGCCAAAACGGGGGGAAAAGCCGACCACAACGGTTTGTATATTCACTGGGTCGGCGGAAACGATCTGGCGGCGGCCATCGCGCGACCTGCCATGGCACAGCAAATAGCCGGTAATAGCGCCACTAGCGCGGCGGAGCAGGTAGGGCTGTTACTGGATGCCGGCGCCGGGCTGGTCGTGGCGCCAAACGTACCGGATATTAGTGCGACGCCAATGCTTCTGGAGGCGGTAATCACCGCCGGGCTGGGCGCAGCGGCGCCCCCGGCGCTAAAAGCGGCGTTAGAGGCGCTGGCGGAGGGAGCTACGCCTGATTTCGCCAGTCGGCAACAGGCGATCCGCAAGGCGTTGCTGGCGGCGGCTGCAACGGTAAGCAGCAATCCGTTTATTCAGCAACTGCTCGTTGAGCAACTGCTGGCGGGCTATGAAAAGGCGGCAGGGCAGGCGTCAGCTCTGACCGATTATTATAATCAGATGGAAGAGAAGGGGCTGGAGCAACACGGCGGCAATATAGCCCGTGCCGATATCAACGGCCTCTTTAAGGAAATTCTTGCCAACCCGCAGGCGTTTGGTCTGACAAATACCGTAGGTATGGCCTGCCCGCCTGGCGTATCCGCTTCGGCGTGCTCCTCGGCGATGCCTGGATTTAATGCGTCGCAGGACTATCTGTTTGCCGATCATTTACATCCCGGTCCGCAGGTCCATACCATTATTGCGCAATATATCCAGTCGATCATTGCCGCGCCGGTACAGGCGACATACCTGAACCAAAGCGTTCAGTCGATGGCGCAAGGTAGTCGTACCACGCTTGACAGCCGTTATCAGCAGCTTCGCCAGGGGGAAAATCCTGTTGGTTCGCTGGGCATGTTCGGCGGATACAGCGGGGGATATCAACGTTATGATAATAATGAGGCCGACGGGAACGCTAATCATAATAATCTGACGGTTGGCGTCGATTATCAGCTTAACGAGCAGGTACTGCTGGGAGGGCTGATAGCCGGTTCTCTGGATAAGCAACATCCTGACGATAATTATCGTTATGACGCCCGCGGTTTTCAGGCCGCCGTATTCAGCCATTTGCGCGCCGGTCAGGCGTGGCTGGATAGCGATTTACACTACTTGTCCGGCAAATTCAGTAACATACAGCGCAGTATCACGCTCGGCGCGCTAAGACGGGTGGAAGAGGGCGAAACCAACGGTCGGCTGTGGGGCGCGAGGTTAACCAGTGGTTATGATTTTGTCATGATGCCGTGGTTAACGACCGGACCGATGCTGCAATATGCATGGGATTACAGCCACGTTAATGGTTATAGCGAGAAGCTCAATACCAGTACATCAATGCGTTTTGGCGACCAAAACGCCCATTCGCAGGTGGGTAGCACTGGCTGGCGTCTGGATCTCCGCCACAGCATCATTCACTCCTGGGCGCAGATTAATTATCGCCGTCAGTTTGGCGATGATACGTATGTGGCGAATGGCGGCCTTAAATCGACCGCGCTGACGTTTAGCCGCGACGGAAAAGCGCAGGATAAAAACTGGGTTGATATCGCGATTGGCGCAGATTTTCCGCTGTCGGCAACGGTGTCCGCTTTCGCCGGGCTGGCGCAAACGGCAGGGTTAAACGATGGCAATCAAACCCGTTATAACGTTGGGTTTAGCGCCCGATTTTGATGACACGCCAGGGAGGGCCAACCCCGTTCGTTCGTGACACGATGAGCCGAAAGCGCAACGGTAAGTTTTATAAAAAGTAAGTATTTTCAAAAATGTGGGTGAAGCCTGTGACGTCGTTTGTAAATTATCGTATAAGCGGAGTTTACGTTTTTGGCGGGGCGCAGGTATGAATAAAGAGTCCATATTTCGTCAGTTGGAGCTACGGCTGGCCGGATGTTCACTAACAGCCGACGCGTTAAGCGGGTTTAGCGCAATGGCGATTGCCGACAGTCTCAGGCAAAAACGCAGCATTATTAGTCACCATCTTAATAACTTGCATCGTGAGCAGCGGGTGGTCAAAGTGAATAGCCGCCCGGTGCTGTTCCTGCCCGTCGAGGCGCTACGTCGTCACCACCGGCTGGCGGTTCGACAGGGGGATTACGCGTCCATTCAGGCGCTGTGCGCGGAGCGGCAGGACAGTCTGGAGCTGCTCATTGGCGCGCAGGGCAGCTTGCAGGAGTCCCTGCGTCAGTGTAAGGCGGCGATCAGTTATCCCGGCGCGGGCTTGCCTTTGCTGCTGCGCGGCCCGACGGGGACAGGAAAAAGTTTTTTGGCGCGCCAGCTTTGGCAGTACGCCATCGAGCAGGGCATTTTGCCCCCGGAGGCGCCCTTTACCGTGTTTAACTGCGCCGAATACGCTAATAACCCGGAATTGCTGACGTCAAAATTATTTGGTCATGCCAAAGGTGCTTTTACCGGCGCAGACAGAGCGGTATCCGGGTTAATTGAGACCAGTAATGGCGGCGTATTGTTTATCGATGAAGTGCACCGTTTACCGCCGGAAGGGCAGGAAAAACTGTTCCATTTTATGGATAACGGCACCTGGCGTCGCTTAGGCGAAAGCAGCGATGAACGCAGCGCCTCTGTACGCCTGATATTCGCCTCTACCGAAGATCTGGAAAAGCACTTTCTGGCGACATTTATTCGCCGGATACCGGTCATTGTCAAAATTCTGCCTATCGCCGAACGCGGACAGTATGAGCGGCTGGCGTTTATTCACCATTTTTTCCGTCGCGAGGCGCAGCGTCTTCATCACGATTTGTCGCTGGATAGTGAAATTATCAGCCAACTGATGCAGGAGACCCTGGAAGGGAATGTCGGCGGCCTGGAAAATCTCATTCGTAATATTTGCGCCAGCGCCTGGACTTTCGGCCAGCGTGACGATGGGGTACTGGAAGTAAAAGCCGGGCAACTGCCGGATCGTCTGCTGATGGAGGTGCCCTTTACCGTTCCGCAGACGGCGGAACGCGTCATGATTTATCGCGAAGGTGGCGTTTTTCCGCGAGTTTCCGGTCAGCATCAGGAATATTTACGGTTGACGGAAAACATTTGCGGCCTGTGCGAAGAGCTGGCGCAGGAGAATATTTCCGCACGGACGTTTGACAAGCTGGTCTATCAAAACCTCACGTTATATCTCGATGCCTTAATGAATAAAGAGAGCCCTCGCGCTCGTCAGGACAAGCGGCTGCGTTTTATCGAAGATGTCGGGAAAGCGATCGCTGCACATTACGATCTCGAACTGAATGCGGAATTCGCTTATCTCACAGGACGTTACCTTACCAGCCTGCCGTTAACGCCGGTGGAGGCGTCGCCATCGGTTCGCCATGTGATGCTGCGCTGGCTGGAGGAGGCGCCGGGGCTGGCGCAGCGTGTGGCGCAAAAACTGCTGGACGTGGTAAATAATAAATATGATTTGTTAATCGACACGCTCGACAGACTGGTCGTGGCGGCCATCGTCAGTAATGCCATTGACGCCACCAGCGGCGGTAAGGTAAAAGCGCTGATCATCGCGCATGGTTATTCGACCGCCAGCAGCATTGCAGGCGTGGCGAACCGTCTGATTGGCGAAAAGATTTATCATGCGATGGATATGCCGATGGAGGTCGCGTTTAGCGATGTCAGCCGGGCCATTGTCGATTATCTCCAGCATACGGATACCCGCGCAGGCGTCATGGTGCTGATCGATATGGGATACACCAAAGAGATCGCCGATGCGCTTTTGAGCGTAATTCATGGCCCGCTGGTGGTGGTCGATAACGTTACGACGCGTCTGGCGCTGAACGTGGCCAGCGAGATCGCGCTGCAAAAAAACATCGAACAGATCGCCGAAGAGATCGTCCCGTTAAATCAGTCGCGCTGGGATGTCTTCTGGCCCGCGCAGAAAAAAGCGCGCGCGCTGCTGGTGACCTGTATTACCGGCATCGGGACGGCGTTTAAATTTAAAAATTTGATGGAAAAAAGTCAGTTGACCGACTTTGATATTAATATTATCGCCTGTGAATATACTCGCCTGAAAAACAGCCGGATGGCGGCCTCGTTGCTGAATCAGTATGAAGTGATTGCGGTTGTCGGCACCATTGACCCGCAGCTGGCGGGCGTTCCCTGGGTGGGGATTGAAGAGCTGCTTGGCGAGCAGGGGTATGCGCATTTAAGTCAGTTATTAAGCGGTTATCTTAACGATAAACAAATTGCGTTAATTAATAAAAATATGGTTCGCGAATTTTCGTTGCATAATGTGGTTAATTCGCTGACCATTCTCAATGCCAATAAGACGATAGGGCATATCGAAACGATTATTGCCGAATGGCAAAATACGCTGGGCTTCAGCTTTAATAATAATTTGATTATTAGTTTATATGTTCATTTGAGCTGTATGATTGAGCGGCTGGTCATGCGCAATGAAATTACCCACTATAAAAACATGACGGAATTTAATGAGCGGCATGGTGAATTTATCGCGATGGTAAATCATTCGTTTCAGCGGTTGAAAATTCTTTATAACGTGGCGCTGCCGGTAGCAGAAATTGGCTATATTCACGATATTTTCGAATTACGGATAGAGGATTTTCGCTGGTAGCCGCGGTAGTTCAGGAAAAAAGGGGCGCTAGCGCCCCGCAGAAGAAAGGCCTGATGGCGCTACGCTTATCAGGCCTACAGATCGCTTTGTAGGCTGGATAAAGCGAAGCCGCCATCCGGCATAACTATTAATATTCAACTTTCCACATATACCGGCGGGTGGTCAGTGGGTGATTACGGGCTGTCGCCAGAGCGAGGTTATAAACGTCCAGCACACAGTTGTGCAACAGACCGCAGAAGTATTCGCCAACGTCGGTGGACAGATCCTGAATGCCGAGTTTATCCGCATCGATCAACTGCAGTTTTCCCTGATAGCGTTCAATAAAGCGAATCGCACGATCGTCCAGCGGGCGAGTACGACCACTGCTTTGCAGCAATATAAACGGCGTGCCCGGCTCGGTGATTTCGAACGGTCCGTGGAAATACTCTCCGCTATGTATGCTGGCGGAGTTGATCCACTGCATTTCCAGCAGAATACAGATAGACTCCTGATGCGCGGCGCCGAAAGAGGGGCCGCTGCCCATCATATAGACCACCTTCTCATCCTTCCATTCGGCGGCGAAACGCTGAGCATCTTCTTGTACCTGCCGTTGGGCGCCGTGAACAACGTCGCTAAAGCGCCCAAACGCGCTGACTAACTCATCGTATTGCGCATAGCCCTCTGTTTGGGCGAGAATTTCCAGCGCCAGCCACAGGCTGTATGCGGCTTTTTGTTGTGCAGGGTCGACCGTTTCCGGATAACGCGCCCACTGATATTCAATGATGTAGTCGCTGTATTCGCACAACGGCGTGTCAGGTTGGTAAACCAGACCGATGGTCGCCGCTCCTTTTTCACGCGCCACGCGGGCAGCTGCGACGGTTTCCGCCGTATTGCCCTGCTGCGAGGCAAGAATAACGACGCTATTTTTTCCTAATGCTTTTGGTGTGGCGTGGACAAATTCATTACTGGTGATATAACCGACAGCCAGTTTTGACGCTTCACAGTCCAGAAAGTATTTCCCTGGCCAGAAGCCGGTTAATGAACCGCCGCAGCCGACAAACCAGACGCGTTCAATGTTTTGTTTACCTAAAATATCGCTAATAATACGGCGGGCATTTTCATGAGCAACAGACATATTTATCTCCTTAGCGTGTAGCGCGTCCTCCGCAACAGCGCGGATAATAACGAGCATTAATAAAAATTAAATTTCTTGCTTACTTTTCATTTTTTGATGGAATTGCGGATCTTTGGGTATCGCCGGATTAATGCCTTTTTGCGGGGGTAATATCGCGCATAGCATTTGTAGCGGAATGATATATTCAAAGACGGCAAAGTCCTCATCATTGACAAACGGGAAATTCAGATTCAGACCATTATTTTCTACCTGCGGGCCGATGCGGTAAATAGACGGCGTCCACTCACCGAGTATTTGCGCCAGCCGATCCTGACGCGCGTCAGGCTGCGGGTCGAGCATAATGAGTGCGGATTGCGCATTAAAGGCATTGTAAATACCGTGAATAAACTCCTCGAATTCGTAGCCCGACACCGGGCAGCGCAACGTCTCCAGCATCTTGAGCGCACCCTCCTGCACCGTACCGAACAGCGTTGCCGGGCCGGTCAGACGAATATCTGCGCTATCGCGCAGCGCCAGCGCATTGGTTTGCGCCCACGCCTGCGAGGCGGTAATCAGCGCGGGCAGGTGGTTAAAGGTCTTTTCCATCCGCAGCAGCAGTGACCGGCGCTGTTCGCCGTCCAGCCGCTGTTGCTGCCCGGCGACGGCGAGCGCCAGCAGCATCAAATTGAGAACCGTGCAGTGATAGCCTTTTGTTTTCGCGCCAGCGGTTTCTTCGCCGCAGGGAACGGTAAGGATATAATCCGCCGCCCGGTCGATAGTCGCAGGCGCCACGCCAGCCATTGAGGCGGTGATATGACCAACATTGCGGGCGCGCTCCATCGCCGCCAGCGTTGAGAGGCTGCCGCCGCCCTGGGAGATGCCGACAACCAGCGCCTTGCCGCTGCGGGCAAGCGTCTCGTCGTCAAGCATAAACGGCCAGCAGACATCCACCGGTAACGCGCACCAGCGCTGCATAAACGCGCGAGCGGTCAGCGCGCCGTGGTATGACGTGCCGGAGCCTGTCAGAATAATGCGGGTGACGCTGCGTTCCGTTAGCGCCTGCGCCGCGCGCCAGAGATCTTCCCGCGTCTGCGTCAGCATCTCCAGCAGGCGAAGGGGCGTCTCGTTCATATAGTCTTCTACTTGCATAGTGTTACCTCTCGTCAAAGCAGGCCCAGCGCGCTGGCAAGAAGCCCAAACGCGACGGTGCCTAACAGGATCCAGTTAATGTTCACGCCCTTACGGATAAGTTTGTACATGCCGAGCGTGAAGAGCAGCGGCAGCAGGGAAGGGAGGATTTTGTCAATAAAATCCTGCACTTTCATGGTAGTCTGCCCGGCGGTAAAGCTCAGCGGGGTTGTAATGTCGATCATGCTGGCGGTCATGGCGCCGACGACCATCAACCCGACGATTGACGCGATATAAGTCACCCTGTCCATCAGCCCGCTTTGCCAGAGGCGCATCAGCCAGGTGGTCCCCGCCCGGTAGCCCAGTTTGAGGGCGTACCAGCGGCAGAGGATATGCGGAATGTTATAGACCAGTAGGGCGAGAATCGGCCCCAGAATGCTGCCCTGCTGGGCAAAGTAGATCCCCATCCCGGCGGCGATAACTTTCAGCGATCCCCAAAAGATGGAATCGCCGATCCCGGCCAGCGGCCCCATCAGGCTGGTTTTAACGGCATTGATCGACTCTTCGTTAAAGTCCGGGTTGCGTTGATTTTCCTCCTCCATCGCAATCGACAGGCCAAAGACAAACGTTGACAGATGCGGCGTGGTATTAAACAGCACCAGATGGCGCTGTAAGGCGCGCCCCAGTTCGGCGGGGTCCTGGTAGATACGCTTTAGCGCTGGCGACATAGCGAAGGCATAGCCCATATGCTGCTGGCGTTCATAGTTCCACGATCCTTGCAACGTAAAGGAGCGCCAGAAAACGCTGCGTAAATCGCGGGCGGTGATGCGGCTTTCGCTTTGCGAGTGAGCCTGTGCGTCGTCGATCAGGGTCTGCGTCACTTCACTCATGATTAGCCCTCCTGTTGGGATGTGTTAAGAAACTGGCTGATAATGAAAGCCAGCACCACGGCAAACAGCGCGATGGCGATGATGTCCAGTTTGGTATATGCGGCGATCAGAAAGCCCAGCCCAAGGTAAGGTATTAATTTGCTGCTAAGCATCATGCTGATCAGCAACGCGAAACCCAGCGCCGGCAAAATCTTACTGGCGACAACCAGGCCATTGGTAATAAAGGCGGGAATGGCGTCGAGGAACCAGGTGACGGCGGCAGAACCGAGCAAAATGGCGAAAAAGACCGGCAGAAAACCGCTTAGAAAATAGAGCAGCGTTGGGCCTCCCAGGTGCATAACGGCAACCATCCGGGTATTACCCTGCGCCGCATAACGATCGGCCATGTGGCCAAAGCGGGCGTTAACCACGCGCACCAGGACGCCGAGGGTCTGCGCCAGCATAGAGATAGGAATCGCGATGGTCAGCGCCGCTTCGGGCCCGCGCCCGGACATAATAGAAAACGCGGTCGCCAGTACCGAACCGGTGACGACATCAGGCGGTACCGCGGCGCCGATAGCGACATTACCTAAAAAGATCAGTTCCAGCGTCGCGCCGATCAGAATGCCTTCGTGTAAATTGCCGCAGACCAGACCGGTGAGGGCGCACATCACCAGCGGACGGTCAATCATCGACACGCCGAGTAAACGCCCGTCAAGAATGCCCAGTGCGGCAATCAGGCCGAGCAGCGTTGCGGTGAGCAACATAGTGACCTCCGGGTTCAGAGTTTATCGTTAAGCAATTCGGCGGAATGGGCCGGAACCTGGCGCATTTCCAGACGGATGCCTTTGGCTTTTAGCGCCTGGCTATCGGCAATCTCCTGCTCGGTCAGGTATATGGCCTTGCCGAACTGCTGTGCGCCTTCTTTTTGCGCGATACCGCCGTAGTTGATAACGCTAATCCCTGGCACTTTCTCGGCGAAGGCGAGGGTTTCGGCGGTATTGCCCAGCACCACCATCACTTTTTTGTGATCCAGCTTGCCGCTGGCGAGTTTTTCCGCCGCCTGTTCCACCGTGATAATGTCCAGCGACACGCCAGCGGGTTTTGCCAGACTTAATGACATAGAGACAAACGCGTCGCCGGCGGCGTTGGCGTTAGCGACGATGATATGGTCGATATCCAGCGCCCGGGTCCAGGCGAAGACCACCTGGCCGTGCAGCAGGCGGTAATCAATGCGCACTAATTTGATCATGGGATTCTCCCTGTAGGTCAGCGGATGGTTGTGTTATTAGCGTGTTGATAAAGACAATGGATTCACGCGCCGCATTGGTGGCGTAGGTAATGGCCGCGTCTGTGCTTTCTTCTTCACAGAGTAAAAACTCCAGCAGCAGGGTCATGTTGACGCCAGCCACCACAAAAACGTGACGGTGACGCATCAGCACTTTCGCGGCGCTATTGTTGATGCTGCCGCCGAGCAGATCGGTAAACACCACCACTTCTTCGCCGTTGGCTTGCGCGATCAGATTTTCGAGGGTTTGTTCAAGCTGCTCCGTGGTGACAATATCGCCATCGTAGGCGCAAACCGGTGTCACGCCGTGTTCGTCGCCAATCAGCAGCGATAGACTGTTAATAAGTCCGCGGGCAAAAGGGCCATGGCTGGCTACATAAACATGTCTCACCCGTTTTCTCCTTCATCCAGATAGGGGGTATCCAGATATGGCAAACGGCGTGCCAGTTTTAAATGTTATTTATTTTCAATAACTTGAAAGAGAAAGTTAACACTAGCGATGTAAAACCTGGCACTTCGCGCCATTGATCATTGGGGAACCTGGCAGAAAGGTGAAAAAAGCCGGACGGGCGTCCGGCTTAGGCAGGGGATTAGACTTCCGTCAGTGTGGTTTCAAGCGGCAGACGTGATTTCGGCAGCCCGGCGTTGAAATCCTCGACGCTATGATGGCCGACCGGCACCACGACCAGACTGGTATAGCCTTTTTCTTTCAGACCAAATTCAGCGTCGAGCACCTCGGCGTCGAAACCTTCAATGGGGACAGCGTCGAGACCCATCGCGGCAACGCCCAGCAGAAAGTTGCCGACGTTCAGATAAACCTGTTTCGCCATCCACTGGTGGTCATCTTTCAGCGAGACGCGGTGCATATCGGCGAAAAAGCGGCGACCTTTATCATTTGCCGCTTTAGCTTCCGGCGTAGCGAAACGGCCATCGGCTTCTTCCTGATCGACGACGCGCTCAAGCCATGCGTCATCCATCGCGGTTTTCGCGCAGAAGACCACCACATGGGAGGCGTCTAACATTTTACGTTCGTTAAACACATAATTGGCGGCGGCGGATTTTGCTACGCGCGCTTTGCCCTCTTCTGTACTGGCGACAATAAAGTGCCACGGCTGGGAATTGGTGCTGGAAGGGCTGTACTGTAGTAGTGTTTTTATTTTATCCGCTTCTTCGGCGGTCAGTTTTTTGCTGGGATCGAACGCCTTAGTGGAGTAGCGCTGTAAGGCGACAGAAACGATATCCATAAATGCTCCTGGTTGGTTTAGTACCCTTTTGTATCAGCAGGGTACCGGGTTATCGGTAAAAAGATAAGGGAGGAAAATGCGGAAACGGTTATTGCATCAGCGCGGCCGCAGGCGCAGTTGCTCTCTTTTAGGCAGCCCGTCTACGACCAGATTCCATGAGTCATTTATCAAATCGTTGAGTAGCGAGACGGTGATATCCTCGCCCGCATAGACTGAAATCCAGTGTTTCTTATTCATGTGATAGCCAGGCGCAATGCTGGGGTAAATTTGTTGATTTACCAGGGATTTTTGGGGATCCGACTTCAGGTTCACCACTGGGCGACAGTGATGTTCAGTGAACAGCATGAATATTTTGCCGCCGACTTTAAACACATCGTACTGTGGGCCGAAAGGCCAGCAGTGTTCGGTAAAAGGCAGTTCCAGCGCACAGCGTTTTGCACAGGCGTGCAGTGTTTGACCGTCCATTATTGCTCCTCGCGAGTCAGCGCGCGCCACATGGCTTCGAATCCCAGCGCAATATATTCGCCAGCGCGAGCGGGATCGCGCGCGGCGAAATCCATTGTTGTTTCAGCCAGCGCCAGAAAAAGGCCGTCGCCGAAGGCGCGGTACTCATCCGACATAAACACCATCAAAACGGAACGATGACATAAATCGCGCAATTCGGGGAACATATCGTCGGCCCGTTGTTCCGTCTCTTTGGTGAGCTTTTCGCTGACGGCCAGTTGACGGATCGCCCGATGGCGCGCGGGATGGTTCAGACCCCAACTGATGTAACTGTTCCAGATAAAACGAGTCATCATTTTGGCATCGGTAATGGATCGATCCAGCTCCATTATCATTGACTGGCAGAGATCCTGCTTTAAATGCAAATACAACGTGTTAATCAGCTCATCTTTGGTCGCGAAATAGCGAAACAATGTTCCTTCTGCAACACCTGCGTTACGCGCAATCACCGCCGTTGAGGCGGCGATACCGGATTGCGCTATCGCCTGGGTTGCCGCTTCCAGTAATGCTTGTTTTTTGTCTTCACTCTTCGGACGAGCCACTACACGTTACCCTTATGTCTGTAAAAACATGATTGAATCATGCCCGTTGTCGCGTCGCAACGGTGAATGTCAACCTTTGAAAAGTACCTTGACGGCGTATCTTTGCTTTCTATAATGAGTGCTTACTCACTCATAATCAAGGGCTGCCGCATGAAGTGGTAGAAAAGCATATTGCAGGCCATGCGATAAGCCGTCTCACAATTTGTGTGGTTATTACTATGCTTATTGCTGTTGCCGTAAATGTGCGGTGCGGGAGCCGCTGACGAGTTTGATAGAGGGGAGAGCACGATGACCATTTCCGCTCAGGTTATCGACACGATTGTCGAGTGGATTGATGATAATTTGAATCAGCCGTTACGTATTGATGATATTGCCCGTCATGCGGGATATTCCAAGTGGCACCTGCAGCGCCTTTTTATGCAGTACAAAGGGGAGAGTCTGGGGCGCTACGTGCGTGAACGGAAGCTAAAACTGGCGGCGCGCGACCTGCGCGACACCGACCAGAAGGTGTATGATATTTGTCTCAAGTATGGTTTTGATTCGCAGCAAACCTTTACGCGCATTTTTACCCGCACGTTCAACCTGCCGCCAGGCGCTTATCGTAAAGAAAAGCATGGCCGTACGCATTGAAATGTTTTAATCGGCCAGCGAAAACCAGCGCCGCCAGATAAAGCGAATAACATAATATTCCAGCGCGCCGAGCAACAGAAACCATAAACAAAACAACAAAGTATAAAGCTGGTTGAGATCCATAAGATGAAAGATCCCGACCAGTTTTTGCGCCAGCGCAAGGCCGAGCGAAGGGGCGGGCAGCAGCAGGCTGGAGAGCAACGCCATCAGCAAAATACCGGCAGCGGTCATCAATGATTCAAGCGGGTGTTTCATGGTTTTGTTAAACGTAAGTTAAAACGCCATTGTCCGGGATATCGCCTGGTAAGGCAAATATGCTGTCTATTGTCCCGCCCAGATTTCACAATGTTTTTGTACCAGGCCTATCAGCGATCCGCCGTCGGCAATAAACTCCCGCATATATTGCGCTTCGTTACCGCCTTTTTTCACCTGCAGACGTAGTGCGTCAATGGCGCTGTCGGCGCCCAGCTTGCGCGCAGAGGGGGTAACGTTGTCCAGCAGACGCAGCGTATCATCTGCCAGGCGACGGCGGTCGCCGGTATAGACATCGGTTAGCACGCCCTCCAGACCATAGCGGCAAGCCTGAAAACGGTTGAATTTATATAACAGATAGTCTTGTTCCTGCGGTTTAAAGGGACGCTCGGTCAGCAGCCAGTGCGCGGTCGCCTGAATCAACCCTGCCATATTGATGGCATGATCAAGGGTGAGCGGCGTATCCATCACCCGAACTTCTACCGTGCCAAAGGCCGGGCTGGGGCGGATATCCCAGTGCAAATCTTTGATGCTGTCGATCATCGTGGTGTAAGACAGACGGCGAAATAGTCCGGCAAACTCTTGCCAGTTACTGACCCACGGCATGGGACCGTTATCGGGAAAAGCGGAAAAAATATTCAGGCGCGCGCAGGCAAAACGGGTGTCAGATCCTTGCATATAGGGAGACGCGGCGGAGAGCGCAATAAAGTGCGGCACAAAATGCGACAGCCCGTGTAAAAGATAAATCGCATCGTCGCCATTCGCGCAGCCGACGTGGACATGCTGACCGAAAACCGTCGCCTGTTGAATTAAGTAGCCAAAATTTTCCAGCGTGCGTTGATAGCGCTCATTATCACAGACCTCCTGACGCTGCCATTTTTGAAAAGGGTGCGTACCGCCGCCGCAAATGCCGAGATGGTGTTCCGACGCCGCCTGTAAAATAACGTGCTGCATGGCAGAAAGTTGGGCCGCCGCTTGGTCAATATCGCGGCAGACGCCCGTGGCCATCTCCAGCATACTTTCGGTGATATCGTGCTTAATTTCTCCCGCAGTAAGTTGGGGCTTAACGGCGTCGATCAGCGTAGAAGAGTCCTGACTTAAATCGTAGCCAGGTGGATTGATCACCTGCATCTCCAGCTCAATACCAAGCGTATAAGGTTCAGAAACGTGAAAATCATTCAGCGCCATAGCGATCTCATTTATCGGGGGATTGCGCTAAGTATAGAAGCGGGAGCGCTCCTGTCGTGGGGAAAGCGCGTTATTGCAGAAACAAGAGTAATAACGCTATTGCCACGTTGAAACCATTCTGTACGGACGGTACGTTCAGCCATCGTGGCGGCAAAGGCTGGCAGCAGATGTAACGAGATGTGCGTGGCGGTAAGCGAGGTAACTTTTGCGCTATCGAATCCCGGGAGCGTGACGCAGTCTGAAAAGGCTTTATAAACGCTCTCTTTGGCGGAGAAAGCCAGCGTCAGGGCAAGCGGAAAAGGGAGCGAGCTCGCCTGGAGAATTTGGCGCTCATCGCTATCAATAATGGACGGCGCCAGCTCTGTCGCCGTGTGCTGACTCATGATTTTTTCTATATCAATGCCGATACGCTGTCGGGATATGACGGCCAGCGCCGTTG
This sequence comes from Salmonella sp. SJTUF15591, assembly GCF_043356435.1. NCBI lineage: Bacteria > Pseudomonadati > Pseudomonadota > Gammaproteobacteria > Enterobacterales > Enterobacteriaceae > Salmonella > Salmonella sp. SJTUF15591. Next base: position 342,199 of record NZ_JBEUJO010000004.1, read on the forward strand.
TCGCACAGTGGCTGATGCTGCCAAATAGGCCGTCCGGCCATAGCGGCTGTCGCTTGTCGCCAATACCGGGCACTGTCCTGATACCCACCTCGCGTAGCGCGTGAACGGCGGCAATGCGGCCTGCCAGATGTTCAGCTTTACGCTTGCGTCCGGCAGACCGGAGCCGATCGTGATGAGGTAGCCATAGCAGGTCGTGTTCGTGAAAGCTGCTCGCATCAAAGTCGACGATATGCAGCCTGTGTCCGGCAAAGGGAAGGGGAAAATGAGATGTCAGCATCGTTTTTTGCTAATTCCCTCCCCGAATGAGGGAGGGAAGGTTGCCATCAGAAATGGGTATTAATGCTCATATACCACGTACGCCCCGGTTCGTTATAGGTGTACGCGCCAGCGCCCGCCATATAAGCGCCAGTTTGCGTATCCCTGACGATTTGCGCGTTACCTTCACGCCACAGACGTTTGTCAAAGAGGTTATCCACGCCACCGGTCAGGCTGACATTTTTGGTCACGTCCCAGGTCGCGCTCAGGCCAATAATACTGTATGGGCTGACCGCTTGCTTATCTGTTCCGGTAACGGGGTTACCCTGATAATCATATTTCTTCGGCTCTTGTTTGCCGTACCAGGTGAAGGTCGATTGCAGAGAAACGTCCTGACGTACCTGCCAGCTCAGGGTTGAGTTAAGCGTGTACTGTGGAATAATCGACAGGCGTTCGCCGGTCTCTTTGTTTTTGCTCTGCAGCATATACGTAACGTTATTCGTCCAGTTGACGGTGTCGCTAACCGGTACGTTTAACGTGCCTTCCAGACCTTCAACGACCGCTTTCGGCACGTTCTCCCACTGATAAACATCCGTTTTGCCGTTGTTGATACGCTGCAACGGCACCGTACCCGCTTCAATCTTATTGCGGTAATCATTGCGGAACCAGGTGATGCCGGCCAGCCAGCCATCGCGTTTAAATTCCAGACCGATCTCTTTATTGATGCTGGTTTCGGCTTTCAGATCATCGTTACCCATCATATAGCAGCCGATGCCGGTACCCGCGCCAGTCGCGTAGCAACCCTGACCTTTGCTATACAAAATATAGTTTGGGTTAGTCTGGTACAGACTCGGGGCTTTATAAGCGCGGGCGATCCCCATTTTCAGGGTAAAGTCATCCCCCAGACCTTGTGACAGGTTCAGCGACGGGCTCCAGTTATCCCCCACAATACTGTGATGATCGAAACGTAGCCCCGGCGTCAGCATGGTGCTGTCGGTCAGTTCCATGTTGTTTTCAGCAAACAGAGAGAAAATTTCCGCTTTTGAATAGGGGCTACGATTGGTACTGCTGTAACCCGGGATATTTCCCCCCATAAAAGTTTGCGAGTTGGAGAGCTCGTCTTTCATACGCTGTTGGGCCCATTCGGTACCCAGCGTCAGGTTTTGATTGACCAGCAGATCGAAAGGAAGGCTCACTTCGCTGTGTAGGGTGACGTCATTCAAATCGGCATCGGCATATTTTTGCGATGCTTTGGGATCGAAAATTCCTTCGGTGCCGCCTGCCAGGCCTTCCGGCATCCGGGAGTTACGGGTATGTTCGTATTGCACCCAGTTACTGGTGGTTACGCCATTATTCCAGCCGCCGTTCCAGGTCAGAGAGTAGTTCTGCCGATAGAGGCGGTTCGTCTCTTTTCCGTAATTATCTTTCACCAGTTGGTTCGTATTGGTGTTCTGAGTATCGCCGGCATAGAGGTTGCCCTGGCGACTGTAACCGGCCTCCAGCTCCAGAGACTGAAGCGGAGCAAAATCCCAACGAACCACACCGTTGATATCTTTGTTAATGACCCCCTCGCGTCCTGCCGGTAGCGTGTCGGCGTAACTCCCGGTACGTTCAGACTGATGCCCCTGGTTAATATTACGCGCATCCGCCTGCGTTTTGTCGAGGTTGCCATACAGACGGAAGCTGAAATCCCCGCCCAGCGGGCCGTTCAGGCTAAAGTTAGTGCGTTTGGTCGCGCCTTCGTCTTTATGTTCCGGCGCGTTGAAATAGGTATTCCAGGAACCGTGCCACTCGCTACCGCCTTTTTTGGTAATGATATTGACCACGCCACCTGCCGCGCCGTTACCGTAGCGTGCGGCGGCAGGGCCACGCAGCACTTCAATGCGTTCGATCATCTCCGGCGGCACCCACGCGGTATCGCCGCGGGTATCGCGTTCGCCGCGCCAGCCCAGACGCACCGAGTTACGGCTGGTGACGGGTTTACCGTCTATCAGGATAAGGGTGTTTTCCGGCCCCATGCCGCGAATATCGATTTGGCGGTTATTCCCGCGCTGACCGCTGGTGGAGTTGCCGGTCAGGTTTACGCCCGGCATGGTGCGGATGATTTCTGACACGTCGCGCGCGGGCGGATTTTTGCGGATCTCATCGGCGGTGATGGTGGATACGCCTGGCGCCTGTAGGTTTTGCTGGGCAGCGGTCACCACGATGGTGTCTTCATTGGTGAGCGCAGCGCTATCGGTTTTGTCTTCCGCCATCACGGGCAGAGCGGCCCCGTAAATCCCTAAATTGACCAGTAAGGTCAGGGAATGAATCTTCTTGTTCATTGTATATCCTGCTTTTCTTTAGCCACATAAGCCAAAGCGCCCGTCAAAGGCATTGGCCGGGTGGTGAAATTGTGTTCGCGCGTCCCATAGCGCGACAATACGCTATTGCAAATGCAAATAGTTATCAATAATATTATCAATATATTTCACCTTTTATATACAAAATTCATAATAAACACAGGGTTATAATGAAAGAGGCGCTGGCAACGGGAAGTGAGGCCTGGTGGAGGACGAAAACCGGGCCGGAATGGATACGGGAAAAAGACGGAAATTATCGGGTCACTTTTTGGTGGCGCGACCCGCAGGGAAACGAAACACACTCCCCGATACGGCGTGTCTGGGTCTACATCACTGGCGTAACCGATCATCATCAAAACGCGCAGCCTCAGACGATGGCGCGTATTGCCGGAACGGATGTCTGGCGCTGGAGTACGGCGCTTAGCGCTAACTGGCGCGGCAGCTACTGTTTTATTCCTACCGAACGCGATGACGTTTTTGCCGATTTTGCGCCGGGCGAAGCGCCCGATCGGAACGCACTACGTGAAGGCTGGCGACAGCTATTACCGCAGGCGATTGCCGACCCGCTTAATTCGCAAAGCTGGCGGGGAGGACGTGGTCATGCGGTTTCAGCGCTGGAAATGCCGGATGCGCCCCTTCAGCCGGGATGGGATCGTCCTGAAACGCCGTACTCGCCGCCTTTGATGATGCAGTGGCATAGCGAACGTCTGGATAACTCCCGCCGCGTATGGATATTGACGACCGGAGACGAGGCGCCGGAGGAAAGACCGTTGGCTATTCTGCTGGACGGTCAATTCTGGGCGGAAAATATGCCCGTCTGGCCCGCGCTCGCCTCGCTGACTCATCAACGCCTGCTTCCTGGTGCCGTCTACCTGCTGATTGACGCGATTGATACTCAACACCGCAGCCAGGAGTTGCCCTGCAATGCCGACTTCTGGCTGGCGGTGCAGCAGGAACTGTTGCCGCAAGTCAGAGCCGTGACGCCTTTTAGCGATGATGCCGGGCGAACGGTGGTCGCCGGACAGAGTTTTGGCGGCCTGTCGGCGCTGTATGCCGGCCTGAACTGGCCGACGCGTTTTGGCTGTGTACTAAGCCAGTCAGGATCGTTCTGGTGGCCTCATCGCATCACCCCGCCGGAGGGGGAAGTCATTACCCGGCTGAAAACCGGCGCATTATGCGCGCGCGGACTGCGTATCGTACTGGAAGCCGGCGTGCGTGAGCCGATCGTGTTTCAGGCAAATCAGGCGCTTTATGCCCAACTGAATACCTCGCAGCAGTCCATTTTCTGGCGTCAGGTTGACGGCGGACACGATGCGCTTTGCTGGCGCGGCGGGCTAACGCAAGGGCTGATGCTGCTTTGGCAGCCGCTTATCGACACGCTTTAACCGGGCACATGTCCATGACAGGAGTTGAGTATGGAATTCAGTAATCCCTTCGATAATCCGCAGGGACAGTTTTACATCCTGCAAAATGCGCAGCGTCAATTCAGCCTTTGGCCAGCGGCATGTGCGCTTCCCGCAGGCTGGGACGTGGTATGCGAACCGCAATCGCAGGACGCGTGCCAGCAGTGGCTTAATACGCGCTGGACAACACTGAATCCGGCGCATTATGCCGATAAGCAGGAGGCGAAATGACGCAGCGTTTACCGTTAGTCGCCGCCCAGCCGGGGATCTGGATGGCGGAAAAACTCTCTGATTTACCCTCCGCCTGGAGCGTGGCGCACTATGTGGAACTGAACGGCGAGCTGGATGCCGCCTTGCTGGCAAAAGCGGTAGCGGTAGGGATGCAACAGGCGGATACGCTACGGATGCGTTTTACCGAAGAGAACGGCGAGGTCTGGCAATGGATAGATCCTGAGCACACCTTCGGCGAGCCCCCGATTGCCGATTTACGCGACCAGCCCGATCCGCATTACGCGGCGCAGGCGTTAATGCAGGCGGATTTACGGCAAAACCTGCGCGCAGATAGCGGTAAGCCGCTGGCGTTTCACCAGTTAATCCGCATTGATGATACCCGCTGGTATTGGTATCAGCGCTATCACCATTTGCTGGTGGATGGCTTTAGCTTCCCGGCGATAACTCGCCAGATTGCGGCGATTTATCGCGCCTGGCAGAGCGACGCTCCTACGCCGGAGTCGCCTTTTACCCCCTTTGCGGATGTGGTCGAGGAATATCAGCGCTATCGCCAGAGCGAGGCCTGGCAGCGTGACGGCGCCTTCTGGGCGCAGCAGCGCCGCGAGCTGCCGCCGCCGGCGTCAATGTCTGCCGCGCCGCTGCCGGGGCGGTCGGCGAGCGCGGATATTCTGCGTATGAAATTGAGCGCGCCGGCGGGGGCGTTTCGCCAACTGGCGGCGCACATGCCTGAGATACCGCGAGCGGATCTTGCCCTGGCGCTGGTGACGTTGTGGCTGGGACGATTATGCGGGCGTATGGATTATGCCGCCGGATTTATCTTTATGCGGCGGATGGGTTCGGCGGCGTTAACGGCGACCGGGCCTGTCCTTAACGTGTTGCCGCTGGCGGTTAACCTTCATGCGACGGAAGATCTGCCAACGCTGGCGAAGCGTCTTGCGGCGCAGTTAAAGAAGATGCGCCGTCACCAGCGTTACGACGCCGAACAGATTGTACGCGATAGCGGGCGAGCCGCAGGGGAGACGCCGCTATTTGGCCCGGTGCTCAATATAAAAGTGTTTGATTATCATCTGGATCTTCCTGGCATACAGGCGCAAACCCATACCCTGGCGACGGGGCCGGTTAACGATCTTGAACTGGCGCTTTTTCCGGATGAAAACGGCGGTCTGGATATTGAATTGCTGGCGAATGCACAGCGTTACGATGATGCCACGCTCTCCCGCCATGCCTTACGATTGATGGCGCTTATCACGCAGTTTGCGGATAACCCGGCGCTGCGCTGCGGCGATGCGCAAATGCTGCTGGCGGAAGAACAAACGCAATTAACACACCTTAATAATACGGCGGTAACGATTCCCGCCGCCACGCTTAGCGATTTGGTGGCGCAGCAGGCGCAAAAAACGCCAGAGGCTTCCGCGTTGGCAGATGCGCATTATCATTTTACCTACCGTGAAATGCGTGAACAGGTTGTGGCGCTGGCGTACGCGCTGCGGGAACGCGGCGTTCAGCCTGGCGATAGCGTGGCGGTGGCGTTGCCGCGGTCGGCTTTTCTGACCTTAGCGCTGCATGGCATTGTCGAGGCGGGCGCCGCCTGGCTGCCGCTGGATACCGGTTATCCTGACGATCGGCTGCGAATGATGCTGGAAGATGCGCAGCCGAAACTGTTAATTACGACTCAGGCGCAGCTGGCGCGCTTTCACGATATTCCGGGGATGGAATATTTGTGTTATAGCCAACCGCTACCGGTCAGTGACGCCACTCCGCTGGGGCTGTCGTTACCGCATCATACCGCTTACATCATTTTCACCTCTGGCTCGACGGGCAGGCCGAAAGGGGTGATGGTGGGACAAACGGCGATAGTCAACCGGCTGCTGTGGATGCAGGATCACTATCCGTTGACGGCGGATGATGTAGTAGCGCAAAAAACGCCGTGCAGTTTTGACGTCTCAGTATGGGAGTTTTTCTGGCCGTTTATCGCCGGGGCGAAACTGGTGATGGCTGAACCGGAAGCGCACCGCGACCCGCTCGCGATGCAACGGTTCTTTGCGCAATACGGCGTCACGACCACTCATTTTGTGCCGTCGATGCTGGCGGCCTTTATTGCCTCGCTCACGCCAGCGTCGGCTGGGAAAAGCTGCGCTTCCTTAAAGCGCGTTTTCTGTAGCGGCGAGGCCCTGCCGACGGCGCTGTGCCGCGAATGGGAGACGTTAACCAACGCGCCGCTACACAATCTGTACGGGCCAACGGAGACCGCGGTGGATGTGAGCTGGTATCCGGCCTATGGCGATGAGCTGGCGGCTGTTGACGGCAACAGTATCCCGATTGGTTATCCCGTCTGGAATACCGGTTTACGTATTCTCGATGCGCATATGCAGCCGGTGCCGCCGGGCGTGGCTGGCGATCTCTATCTTACCGGTATCCAACTGGCGCAGGGCTATCTGGGGCGTCCGGATCTTACTGCCAGCCGTTTTATCGCCGATCCTTTTGCGCCAGGCGAACGGATGTACCGTACCGGAGATGTGGCGCGCTGGCTGGATTCCGGCGCGGTGGAGTACCTGGGGCGCAGCGACGATCAGCTCAAAATTCGGGGTCAACGTATTGAACTGGGCGAGATTGACCGCGTCATGCAAACGCTGCCGGATGTTGAACAGGCGGTAGCACATGCCTGCGTCTTTAATCAGGCGGCGGCCACGGGCGGGGATGCCCGGCAACTGGTCGGCTATCTGGTGTCGCACTCCGGTTTGCCGCTGGATTTACCGGCGCTGCAGGAAAAATTACGCCAAAAACTTCCCGCGCATATGGTGCCGGTTGTGTTGTTGCAACTTGCCGGTTTGCCGCTTAGCGCTAATGGCAAGCTGGATCGTAAAGCCCTGCCGCTGCCGGACCTGACGCCGCGCGTGAAAGGGCGTGCGCCGCAGTCCGCAACGGAGATTGCTGTCGCCGCGGCGTTTTCCCGCCTGCTGGGCTGTGAGATTAACGACGTTGAAAGTGATTTCTTTGCGCTGGGCGGACATTCGCTGCTGGCGATGAAACTGGCCGCGCAGCTAAGTCAGACGTTTAACCGCCAGGTGACGCCGGGGCAGGTGATGGTGGCGTCTGACGTGGCGCAGTTAAGTAAGCTGCTCGATACTGACGATGACGAACGCTCGCGCAATCTGGGGTTCGGGCCGCTGTTGCCGCTGCGTGAAAGCGATGGTCCAACGTTATTTTGTTTCCATCCGGCGTCGGGGTTCGCCTGGCAATTTAGCGTATTATCACGCTATCTCAGCCCGTCGTGGTCGATTATGGGGATTCAGTCGCCGCGCCCCGCTGGCCCTATGCAAACCGCAACCACCCTTGATGAGGTATGTGAACATCATCTGGCGACATTGCTCTCCCGGCAGCCGCATGGCCCTTATTATTTATTAGGCTATTCGCTGGGCGGGACGCTGGCGCAAGGGATCGCCGCCCGGTTGCGCGCACGCGGCGAAACGGTGGCGTTTTTGGGGTTACTGGACACCTGGCCGCCGGAAACGCAAAACTGGCGAGAAAAAGAGGCGAATGGCCTCAATCCGGACGTATTGGCGGAAATTGAACGTGAACGCGCTGCGTTTGTCGCCGCGCAGCAGGGAAATGCCTCCGAAGCCTTATTTACCGCCATTGAAGGCAATTATGCGGATGCCGTCCGTTTGCTGACGACGGCGCATAGCGCACCGTTTGATGGACATGCCACGCTCTTTGTGGCGGATAAAACGGTGCCGGAAGGCGTATCGCCTGAACAGAGCTGGTCGCCGTGGATAGCGTCTTTGGCTATTTATCGCCAGCCGTGCGCGCATGTAGATATTATTTCTCCCTCCGCTTTTGAAACTATCGGGCCCATCATCAGCGAGCTTATTAATAAATAACGGGCGTTGTTTCTAGCTTTAACAAATTAAATCCTGAAACCCATAATAATGACTAATTATTATGGGTTTTTTATTGCAACTATTAATTCTTTTAACATAAGTGATACATGCTACAGGCAAGTTTAATTCCGAATATTTAGCTTTTCGGGCACTGGCGCGCAAAGAGTGTTTCGGATAATTCTGACTTGCTGTTAGAATCTCTGACAGGAATGTGTTCTTTCATTGGATAAAGTTTTCAGGTCATACGGCATGCCATCTCTTAATGTAAAACAAGAAAAAAATCAGTCATTTGCAGGTTACTCACTGCCGCCCGCCAACAGTCATGAAATCGATTTGTTTAGCCTTATAGAGGTGTTATGGCAGGCGAAACGTCGTATTCTTGCTACCGTTTTCGCCTTTGCGTGCGTGGGGTTGCTTCTGTCCTTTCTGCTGCCGCAAAAATGGACCAGTCAGGCGATTGTCACACCGGCGGAGTCGGTACAGTGGCAGGGGCTGGAGAGAACGTTGACCGCGCTGCGCGTGTTGGATATGGAGGTAAGCGTTGATCGGGCCAGCGTCTTTAATCTGTTTATTAAAAAGTTTAGCTCGCCATCGCTGCTGGAAGAATATCTTCGTTCTTCTCCGTATGTCATGGATCAATTAAAAGGCGCGCAAATAGACGAGCAGGATCTTCACCGGGCGATTGTCCTGCTGAGCGAAAAAATGAAAGCGGTGGACAGTAATGTCGGCAAGAAAAATGAAACGTCGTTATTCACGTCGTGGACATTGAGTTTTACCGCGCCGACGCGGGAAGATGCGCAAAAAGTGTTAGCTGGCTATATTCAGTACATCTCCGATATCGTCGTGAAAGAGACGCTGGAAAATATTCGTAACCAGCTGGAAATCAAAACCCGCTACGAGCAGGAAAAGCTGGCGATGGATCGGGTGCGTCTCAAAAACCAGCTTGATGCCAATATTCAACGTCTCCATTATTCGCTGGAAATCGCCAACGCCGCTGGCATTAAGAGACCGGTTTACAGCAATGGTCAGGCGGTAAAAGATGATCCGGATTTTTCTATTTCTCTCGGTGCGGATGGTATTTCCCGCAAACTGGAAATTGAAAAAGGGGTAACGGACGTGGCCGAGATCGACGGTGATTTGCGTAACCGTCAATACCATGTTGAACAACTGGCGGCAATGAATGTGAGCGACGTGAAGTTTACCCCGTTTAAATATCAACTGTCGCCGTCTCTGCCAGTGAAAAAAGATGGCCCGGGTAAAGCGATCATTATTATTCTGGCGGCGTTGATTGGCGGTATGATGGCCTGCGGCGGCGTATTACTGCGTCACGCGATGGTCTCGCGTAAAATGGAAAACGCGCTGGCGATAGATGAACGGTTAGTCTGATTTACATGAAAAGCCGGATAGCGATTATCCGGCTTTGTCATCTGTGTGAACGACTATCGCCGCCCCAGCGGTACCACCAGCGGCGTCCCGGCAACCGGATCGTCGATAATCATACAGCGCAGCCCATAGATTTTTTCGATAAGCTCTGCGGTAACAATCTCTTTCGGCGCGCCCTGCGCGACAATGTTACCTTCGCGTAATGCAATCAAATGCGTGGCGTATCGGCAGGCTTGATTCAGGTCGTGCAGGACGGCGGCGAGCGTATAACCTTTTTCGCGGTTGAGATCGCTTAACAACTCCAGCAAATCAATTTGATGGCTAATATCCAGCCACGTTGTCGGCTCATCCAGCAGCATGATGGACGTTTCCTGTGCCAGCACCATGGCTATCCACGCCCGCTGACGTTGGCCGCCGGACAGAGTATCTACGCTTTGCGTCGCCAGTGAGGTGATACCTGTTGCACGCATGGCACTGGCGACGGCGCCGGCATCTTCCTTGCGCCAGCGGGTAAATAACGGCTGATGCGGATAACGCCCTCTGGCGACCAGCTCTTGTACGGTGATATCGCCCGGCGTAGTGGCGTTTTGCGCCAGCAATCCGATGCGCCGCGCCACCTCTTTACTGGCGTAACGCTGTATCTGTTCGCCATCCAGCCAGACATGGCCGTCAACAGGCGTCATCAGACGGCTTAGCGTGCGTAGCAACGTTGACTTGCCGCAGCCGTTAGGGCCGATGATGGCGGTAAAATGGCCGTCCGGAATCGAAACATTAAGGTTTTTTGCGACGGTATAGCTGCCATAACCCAGCGTTAACTGGTCGCCGCGCAAACGGGCTACGGATTCGGTCATTTTTTGCGGGACTCCTGAATTAACAAGACGATAAGGTAAATACCGCCGAGGCTGACGGTGACCACGCCCACTGGAAGCTGATAAGGCATAAACAGTTGCTGCGCGCACGCATCGGCGGCCAGTAGTAATAATGCGCCGCACAGCGCCGACTGGGTTAATCCCCAGCGCGCTGTGCCGCTAAGACGGCGGGCGATGTGCGGCGCGACAAGGGCAATAAATGAGATGGGGCCAGCCAGTGCCGTTGCCGCAGCGGTGAGCGACACCGCCACCAGCATCAACATCAGGCGTGACCGCTCCACGCTAACACCCAGCGCGCAGGCGCTGTCATCGCCCATCTCCAGCAGCCGCATACGACGCGCCAGTAGCGCGGCGCCTGTCAGCATCACAATAATCAGCGGCGCCGAAGGCCAGATTTTTGCCCATGTCAGACCGTTGAGCGACCCGGCGTTCCATAAGCCGGCGGTGAGCGCCGTTTCCAGCGACGCCTGCAACAGAAGCCAGGTATTAAAGGCGACTAACATCGCGCGGATGCCGATACCGATGATAATCAGCCGGAAAGTTTCAATCCCGTTACGCCAGGCGAGCAGCCAGACAATCAATGACGTGACGATACCGCCCGCCATTGCCGCCAGCGCGATCGCGGTAAGATGCTGGCCAAACAGGACCATTGCGACCAGTACGCCGCTCCAGGCGCCAGTATTAAAGCCCATCACATCAGGGCTGCCTAGCGGGTTACGCATCAACGACTGAAAAATCGCGCCACTGACGCCAAGCGCAGCGCCAATCAGCAGCGCCATTAATACGCGCGGTAGTCGCCATTCGGTTACGACAAGGATGATGTTACGCGGCGCGTCGCCCAGCAGCGCGGCAATAATCTGCCCGGTCTCAAGAGGCACGGCGCCGCTTTGCAGGCTCCATAAGCCAATGGCGAAGCAGCCAGCCGCCAGAAGCAGGCAACTTACGATAAGCCGACGAGAAAGAAACATCACAGGCCGCCTCCGCTCGATTTACGACGTACCAGAAAGATAAGTACCGGCGCGCCGATAAACGCACTGACGACCGATACGCGGAGTTCGCCCGGCACCAACAGACGACCAATAATATCGGCAAAAAGCAGCAGAGCAGGGGTTGCCAGTAGTGTTACCGGCAGCGACCAGCGGTGGTCTGCGCCCACCAGCCAACGCGCCATATGCGGCATCATCAGACCAATAAAGGCGATAGGGCCGACCAGCGCCGTTGCGCTGCCACACAAGACGGTAATCGCCAGTAAACCGATAAGTTGGGTGCGCGCCACTTTACTCCCCAGCGCCGTCGCGGTATCGCTGCCGAGGCTCAGGCTGTTCAGCGATCGGCTCAGAAATAGCGCCACGATCCCAGCTATAACCACGGGCGCGAGCGCGACTTTCAACGTTTGCAGGCTGCGAATGTCCAGCGATCCCGCCTGCCAGAAGCGAAGCTGGTCATAGACCTCTGGATTTAACAGCGCGATGCCGCTGGTCAGTCCTTCCAGTACCGCGCCAAGCGCCACGCCCGCTAGTGTCAGGCGGACCGGGCTTAACTGGCCGCCGCCCTGACTACCGGTGAAGGCGACAATCAGCGATGCGATAAGCGCGCCGCTAAATGCCATGAAAAGCTGTTCCAGCGGCGTGGAGAAACCAAACAGCGCCGCACCCAGTACAATGGCGAAGCTGGCGCCGTTGTTAACGCCCAGAATCCCCGGGTCGGCGAGCGGGTTGCGAGTGAGTGTTTGCATGAGCGCCCCGGCGAGACCCAACGCGCCGCCTGCCAGTAATCCGGCCAGCGTACGCGGCAAACGCGCATCCAGGACGATAGTGCAATCGGCGCTTTGGCATACGCCGGTGAACGCCTCCAGCACGACGGCGGCGGGCAGCGGTTTCGCGCCAATGACCAGGCTTAAAACCGCGGCGAGACTCAGTAATAACAACAATCCGGGCACGGCAAACGCGCGCGTCACGGAAAACGAGCATGACATAGTAACTTCCCTGATAATGATAGTAATTATCGTTATCTATCTTATTTGGTTATGTTAGCATGTGCAGCCATTGAATGGATATTTAAAAAAACTCGCATTAAGGCGTTGTAATGAATCGACAATCCTGGCTGCTCAATCTCAGCCTGTTGAAGACGCACCCTGCATTTCGCGCAGTATTTCTGGCCCGTTTTATCTCTATTGTCTCGCTGGGGCTGCTTGGCGTGGCGGTTCCGGTACAGATCCAAATGATGACGCACTCCACCTGGCAGGTGGGGCTGTCGGTAACGTTAACCGGCGGCGCCATGTTTATTGGCTTAATGGTGGGCGGTGTGCTGGCCGATCGCTACGAACGTAAAAAGGTGATTCTGCTGGCGCGCGGTACTTGCGGTATTGGCTTTATTGGCCTGTGCGTGAACGCGCTGCTGCCGGAACCATCATTGCTGGCGATATATCTCCTTGGCCTGTGGGACGGCTTTTTCGCGTCTCTGGGCGTGACCGCGTTACTGGCGGCGACGCCAGCGCTGGTCGGAAGAGAAAATCTGATGCAGGCCGGCGCGATTACCATGCTGACGGTACGTCTGGGATCGGTTATTTCCCCGATGTTGGGGGGCATATTGCTTGCCAGCGGCGGCGTAGCCTGGAACTATGGGCTGGCGGCCGCCGGGACGTTTATTACGCTATTGCCGTTACTGACGCTGCCGCGACTGCCTGTCCCTCCGCAGCCGCGGGAAAATCCATTTATCGCGTTACTGGCGGCATTTCGTTTTTTGCTCGCCAGTCCGCTTATCGGCGGTATTGCGCTGCTTGGCGGTCTGGTGACGATGGCAAGCGCGGTACGCGTCCTCTATCCGGCGCTGGCGATGAGCTGGCAGATGTCGGCGGCGCAAATCGGTTTGCTGTATGCGGCAATTCCGCTGGGGGCGGCCATTGGCGCGCTGACCAGCGGACAACTGGCGCATAGCGTTCGTCCGGGGCTCATTATGCTGGTTTCGACAGTCGGTTCTTTTCTGGCGGTGGGGCTGTTCGCCATCATGCCGGTCTGGATCGCAGGTGTTATCTGTCTGGCGCTATTTGGCTGGCTTAGCGCCATCAGTTCGTTATTACAATACACTCTGCTGCAAACCCAGACGCCGGAAAATATGCTGGGGCGAATGAACGGCCTGTGGACCGCGCAAAACGTCACGGGAGACGCTATCGGCGCGGCGCTGTTAGGCGGTCTTGGCGCAATGATGACGCCGGTCGCTTCCGCGAGCGTGAGTGGATTCGGGCTGGTGATTATCGGTTTGTTGCTGCTGTTAGTGCTGGGCGAGCTACGCCGTTTTCGCCAGACGCCGCCGGTTAGCGATGCTGGCTGATGAAGAGGCGTTTATCCGACTGACCAAATCGGTCTGGTCAGTCGGATAAGACTCCGATAAGGCTAAAACAGGGCGGCAAGCCGGTTAAGCAACAATGTTGCGCTGTAATAATCCAGACGGAACGTCTCCGTACCCAGGGCATAGACGCGCTTATTTTGCACCGCTGGCAGGTGCGCCAGCAGCGGATTGGCGTAAAGGGCCGCGACATCTTTGTTGTCGCCGGCAAACAGGAAAAGAGATTCGCCGTTTAACCCGGCGGCCAGATTTTCACCGCCAAGCTGAATGATATCGTGGCGCTTACCCTGGCTTTTGCTGGTTTGCAGCCCTCGGGGCAATGTCGCCAGCGTAAAGCCTAACTGCGTCAATAGCTTGCCTTGTGCTGATTCTGGCGTCCACAGATTGGCGCTATGCGCGGCAGGGGTATACACCAGCGCGCTAACCGGCTGCGGCGGCAGGGCGATTCGCTGTTTAACCGTCGTCAGTTGCGCCTCAAATTCCGCTATTCGCGCGGCGGCCTGTTTCTCCTGACCGGTGATCTCGCCAAGCTGCGTGAGCAAACTCTGCCAGCTTTTATCGTCATAATTGATGACGAGCGTCGGCGCGATAGCGGAGAGCTGATCGTAAAGCGCCAGCGCGGAGTCGCCGCCGGTGGCGCTAATCAAAATGAGATCCGGCATTTGCGCGGCGACCGTTTCGGCATTCGGTTCGCCGATATACAGCCGGGCGACATGGCGAGCCTTTGCTACGTCGCTCCACTGGCGCATGAACCCTTGATCGTCGGCAAAGCGGTTATTCGGCGTAGTGGCTCCGCTGGCGACGACGGGCGCATCAATCGCCAGCAGCGAGCCTGTCAACGTCACGCTGGTAGAGACGATACGCGCGGGTTTGTGGTCCAGAGTATGAACGCCGCGGCTGTCCTGAATTTGCCGGGGCCAACCGGCGTCCTGGGCTAAGGATATTCCTGAAATTGATAAACCAACCACTAAAAGCAGCCAACGATAAAAGGCGGGGAGTCTCACAATAGCGTCCTGTTATTAATAAAGTTAATGCTTCTCATTTTCATGTCAGCGGCAGCGAGATGCAAGCCTTAGTGCCATTTAACTCATGACCAGAGTTGACAGAGCGACGTTTTACTCTTAGGTTAGCGCACTAAAAATAGAAATAATAATCATTATTATACACAAAATCATTCAAGAAGCATCGCGACGGCAAGGGAAGAATCCCCGCGGGCATAGATAACTGTGTGACCGGGGTTTCTGATCGCAGCCAACAAAGAGGCAGCTTGAAAGATGAAGTGTATATAAGCCTTTATCATTGGAGGATGATATGGATATGTCACTGGCCGAGGACGCTCAGGAGACAATGGCAACGCTTGCTCCCGATCGCTTTTTCTTCATGTCGCCGTATCGCAGTTTTACCACTTCCGGGTGCTTCGCCCGTTATACCGAGCCTGCGGTTGCCGGCGATTCGCCGGATAGCCCTTTCCAGCAGAAATTGCGCCAGCAGTTTGCCGAGGCCAAATCGCAGGGCATCGCCAACCCTATCCTGGTGGGGGCGATTCCCTTTGATACCCGCCAGCCGTCGTCGCTATTTATCCCGATGGCGTGGCAGTCCTTTTCCCGCCAGCAAAAGCAGCGCACGGCGCGTTATTTTACTGACCATCAGCCGCTGACGGTGACGGCGCGAAAGGCGATTCCGGAGCAGGATGCTTTTGAAGCGATGGTCGCACGCGCGGCTATGCTGACCGCCACGCCAGACGTCGATAAAGTGGTGCTTTCCCGGCTAATAGATATCACCACTGATGTGGCGGTGGATAGCGGAGCATTGCTGGAGCGGTTGGTTGCGCAGAATCCAGTTAGTTACAACTTCCATGTACCACTGGCGGATGGCGGCGTTCTGCTGGGCGCCAGCCCCGAATTGCTGCTACGCAAGGAGGGCGAGCGGTTTAGTTCGCTGCCGTTAGCAGGCTCGGCACGCCGACAGCCCGATGACGTTCTGGATCGCGAGGCGGGAAACCGACTGCTGGCTTCACAAAAAGATCGCCATGAACATGAGCTGGTGACGCAGGCGATGAAGCAGATCCTGCGCGATCGCAGCACGGAACTGCAATTACCTTCCTCTCCGCAGTTGATCACCACGCCGACGCTATGGCATCTCGGTACGCCGTTTGAGGGCAAGGCCAACGCCGGAGAAAACGCGCTGACGCTGGCCTGTCTGCTGCATCCAACGCCTGCGTTAAGCGGTTTCCCTCATCAGGTCGCGAAAAAGCTGATTGCTGAACTGGAACCGTTCGATCGTGAACTGTTTGGCGGCATTGTCGGCTGGTGCGATGCCGAAGGAAACGGCGAGTGGGTAGTGACGATTCGTTGTGCGAAATTGCACGGTAATCAGGTGCGCCTGTTCGCCGGCGCCGGGATTGTCCCTGCCTCTTCGCCAGTCGGCGAGTGGCGGGAAACCGGCGTCAAGCTCTCTACGATGTTGAACGTTTTTGGACTGCATTAAGGAACGATGATGCGTATACCTTTCACCCGTTGGCCGGATGAATTTGCCCGCCGTTATCGTGAAAAAGGCTACTGGCAAGACGTGCCGTTGACCGATATTCTGACCCGCCACGCTGACAGCGACAAGACGGCGGTCATTGAAGGCGAGCGCGCATTCAGCTATCGCCAGCTCAACCAGGCCGCAGATAATCTGGCCTGCAGTTTACGCCGTCAGGGCATCAAACCTGGCGAAACCGCTCTGGTACAACTGGGGAATGTACCGGAACTGTATATCACCTTTTTCGCCCTGTTGAAGCTTGGCGTAGCGCCCGTTCTGGCGCTGTTTAGCCATCAACGTACCGAACTTAACGCCTATGCGATGCAGATCGCGCCGACGCTGGTGATCGCCGATCGCCAACATACGCTGTTCGCCGGGGAGGACTTTCTCAACACGTTTGTGGCTGAACACCGCTCTGTGCGGGTGGTGTTATTGCGCAACGACGACGGCGATCACAGCCTGGACGCGGCGATGCGGCAGGCGGCGGAAGATTTCACCGCCACGCCATCACCTGCTGATGAAGTGGCCTACTTTCAGCTTTCCGGCGGTACTACCGGCACGCCAAAGCTTATTCCCCGTACCCATAACGACTATTACTACAGCGTGCGTCGCAGCAATGAGATTTGCGGTTTCAACGAGGAGACGCGTTTTCTGTGCGCGATTCCCGCCGCGCATAACTACGCCATGAGTTCGCCGGGCGCGCTGGGCGTTTTTCTCGCCAAAGGAACGGTAGTGCTGGCGACCGATCCCAGCGCCACGCTCTGTTTCCCGCTGATCGAAAAACACCAGATTAATGCCACGGCGCTGGTGCCGCCCGCGGTCAGTCTATGGCTACAGGCTATCCAGGAGTGGGGCGGCAATGCGCCGCTGGCGTCATTAAGGTTATTGCAGGTCGGCGGCGCGCGGCTTTCTGCGACGCTGGCCGCCCGTATTCCGGCTGAAATTGGCTGTCAGTTGCAGCAGGTCTTCGGCATGGCGGAAGGGTTAGTGAACTATACCCGGCTGGACGATAGTCCGGAACGGATTATCAATACCCAGGGAAGACCCATGTGTCCGGACGACGAAGTGTGGGTGGCGGATGCCGACGGGAATCCGCTGCCGCCGGGCGAGATTGGTCGTCTGATGACGCGCGGCCCCTATACTTTTCGCGGCTATTTCAACAGTCCGCAACACAATGCCAGCGCCTTTGACGCCAACGGTTTTTACTGCTCCGGCGATCTGATCTCCATTGATCAAGACGGCTACATCACCGTTCACGGGCGTGAAAAAGATCAGATCAATCGGGGAGGCGAGAAGATAGCCGCCGAAGAGATAGAAAACCTGTTACTGCGCCACCCGGCGGTGATCCATGCGGCGCTGGTCAGCATGGAAGATGAACTGCTGGGAGAAAAAAGTTGCGCATATCTGGTGGTAAAAGAGCCGCTGCGAGCGGTACAGGTACGCCGTTTCCTGCGAGAGCAGGGCGTGGCGGAATTTAAATTACCGGATCGCGTGGAGTGCGTTGCGTCACTGCCGCTGACGCCGGTTGGTAAAGTCGATAAAAAACAATTACGCCAGCGGTTGGCGTCACGTTCACCGCTCTGAAGGAGAAAGAGAGATGGCCATTCCAAAACTACAGTCTTACGCGCTGCCCACCGCACTGGATATCCCGACCAACAAAGTGAACTGGGCATTTGAGCCGGAGCGCGCGGCGCTGCTCATCCACGATATGCAGGATTACTTTGTCAGCTTTTGGGGCCGCAACTGCCCAATGATGGACCAGGTGATTGCCAATATCGCCGCTCTGCGCCAGTACTGTAAGGAACATCATATCCCGGTCTATTACACCGCTCAGCCGAAAGAGCAAAGCGATGAAGATCGCGCGTTACTCAATGATATGTGGGGGCCGGGACTGACACGCTCTCCGGAACAGCAGAAGGTGGTAGAAGCCTTAACGCCGGATGAGGCGGATACGGTGCTGGTGAAGTGGCGCTATAGCGCGTTTCACCGCTCGCCGCTGGAACAGATGTTAAAAGATACCGGACGTAATCAGCTCATCATTACCGGCGTGTATGCGCATATTGGCTGTATGACCACCGCTACCGATGCGTTTATGCGCGACATTAAGCCGTTTATGGTGGCGGATGCGCTGGCGGATTTCAGCCGGGAAGAGCATCTGATGGCGCTGAACTATGTGGCGGGGCGTTCCGGTCGCGTCGTCATGACCGAGTCGCTGCTGCCGACGCCGGTTCCTGCCAGTAAAGCGGCGCTGCGGGCGTTGATTCTGCCGTTGCTGGATGAGACCGACGAGCCGCTGGACGATGAAAACCTGATTGATTATGGCCTGGATTCAGTACGCATGATGGGGCTGGCGGCGCGCTGGCGTAAAGTACACGGCGATATCGACTTCGTGATGCTGGCGAAAAACCCGACCATTGACGCCTGGTGGGCGCTGCTTTCTCGCGGGGTAGAGTAATGCCCTGTATTGATTTTTCAGACAAAACGGTATGGGTGACCGGGGCGGGGAAAGGGATCGGTTACGCGACGGCGCTGGCGTTTGTTGACGCCGGGGCGCGGGTAATCGGCTTCGATCGCGAATTTACGCAAGAGAATTATCCCTTTGCTACCGAAGTCATGGATGTGGCGGATGCCGCACAGGTTGCGCAGGTGTGCCAGCGTGTGTTGCAAAAAACGCCGCGGCTGGATGTGCTGGTCAACGCCGCCGGTATTTTACGTATGGGAGCGACCGATGCGCTTAGCGTCGACGACTGGCAGCAGACATTTGCGGTCAATGTGGGCGGGGCATTTAACCTGTTTTCGCAGACGATGGCGCAGTTTCGCCGTCAGCAGGGAGGGGCGATTGTCACCGTAGCCTCAGATGCGGCGCATACGCCGCGTATCGGTATGAGCGCCTACGGCGCCTCTAAAGCGGCGCTGAAAAGCCTGGCGCTAACCGTAGGGCTGGAGCTGGCGGGCTGCGGGGTGCGCTGTAATGTGGTGTCGCCGGGTTCGACTGACACCGATATGCAGCGCACGTTATGGGTAAGTGAAGATGCCGAACAGCAGCGTATTCGCGGTTTCGGCGAACAGTTTAAGCTCGGCATACCGCTCGGTAAAATCGCCCGTCCGCAGGAGATAGCCAATACCATTTTGTTTCTTGCCTCCGATCTGGCCAGCCACATTACCTTGCAGGATATCGTGGTGGACGGCGGTTCAACATTGGGAGCCTGACGATGATCTGGAAACGGCATTTAACGCTGGATGAATTGAACGCTACCAGTCAGAACACGCTGGTGGCGCATCTGGGCATTGTTTACACCCGTCTGGGCGATGACGTGCTGGAGGCGGAAATGCCTGTCGATGCCCGCACTCATCAACCGTTTGGTCTGCTACACGGCGGCGCATCGGCAGCGCTGGCGGAGACGTTAGGATCAATGGCGGGTTATCTGATGACCCGCGACGGGCAGTGCGTGGTCGGGACCGAGTTAAACGCCACCCACCACCGCGCCGTCTCGCAGGGGAAAGTACGCGGCGTTTGCCTGCCGCTGCATCTGGGGCGGCAGAATCAAAGCTGGGAAATTACGCTCTTTGACGAGCAGGGGAGGCGCTGCTGCACCTGTCGCCTGGGAACGGCGGTAATGGGATAGTTCTGGCAAAGTAAAATGCAATTGCAGCGTCAACGAAGAAAGGAAGTGATCTGGTTAACACTGTAATGTAAAAAATGGGTAACGATACGGTTTTATCATGTTGTTGTGTTGTTAATTACGGTAAAGGTGTTATAGAAACAAAATGTAACATCTCTCTGGAACACCCAAACGGACAACAACTATGAATAAATCAGGGAAATACCTCGTCTGGACAGCGCTCTCAGTATTGGGTGCGTTTGCCCTGGGCTATATTGCGTTAAATCGTGGGGAACAGATCAACGCGCTATGGATCGTGGTGGCGTCGGTCTGTGTCTATCTTATTGCGTATCGTTTTTATGGGCTCTATATCGCCAAAAAAGTGCTGGCGGTTGACCCAACGCGTATGACGCCCGCGGTACGTCATAATGATGGTCTGGATTATGTCCCGACCGATAAGAAAGTGCTTTTTGGTCACCATTTTGCGGCCATTGCTGGCGCAGGTCCGCTGGTCGGGCCGGTACTGGCGGCGCAGATGGGCTATCTGCCGGGGATGATCTGGCTGCTGGCGGGCGTCGTGCTGGCGGGAGCGGTGCAGGACTTTATGGTGCTGTTCGTCTCGACCCGGCGCGATGGGCGTTCGCTTGGCGAGTTGGTTAAAGAGGAGATGGGCGCGACGGCAGGGGTGATCGCGCTGGTAGCCTGCTTTATGATCATGGTGATCATTCTGGCCGTCCTGGCGATGATCGTGGTGAAAGCGCTGACCCATAGCCCGTGGGGAACGTACACTGTCGCGTTCACCATTCCACTGGCGATTTTTATGGGCATCTACCTGCGTTATCTGCGTCCGGGGCGCATCGGCGAGGTGTCGGTCATTGGGCTGGTATTTCTTATTTTCGCTATTATTTCCGGCGGATGGGTGGCGGCAAGCCCAACCTGGGCGCCGTACTTTGATTTTACTGGCGTGCAGCTTACCTGGATGCTGGTGGGGTATGGTTTTGTCGCGGCGGTACTGCCGGTCTGGCTGCTGCTCGCGCCGCGTGATTACCTCTCTACCTTCCTGAAAATTGGTACGATTGTCGGTCTGGCGGTCGGGATTCTGATCATGCGTCCGACGCTGACTATGCCGGCGCTGACCAAATTTGTTGATGGTACCGGACCGGTCTGGGCGGGCGACCTGTTCCCGTTCCTGTTTATTACCATCGCCTGCGGCGCGGTCTCCGGTTTCCATGCGCTCATCTCCTCCGGCACGACGCCGAAGATGTTGGCCAACGAAGGCCAGGCCTGCTTTATCGGCTACGGCGGGATGTTAATGGAATCTTTCGTCGCCATTATGGCGCTGGTCTCCGCCTGTATTATCGATCCGGGCGTTTACTTTGCGATGAATAGTCCGATGGCGGTACTGGCGCCAGCGGGGACTGCGGATGTCGTGGCTTCTGCTGCGCAGGTGGTCAGTAGTTGGGGTTTCGCTATCACGCCGGATACGTTACACCAGATTGCCAATGAAGTCGGCGAACAATCCATTATCTCCCGCGCAGGCGGTGCGCCAACGCTGGCGGTAGGGATGGCCTACATTTTACATGGCGCGTTGGGCGGCATGATGGATGTGGCGTTCTGGTATCACTTCGCCATTCTGTTTGAAGCGCTGTTTATTCTGACGGCGGTGGATGCGGGTACCCGTGCGGCGCGCTTTATGTTGCAGGATTTGTTGGGCGTAGTGTCGCCAGGGCTGAAACGTACCGATTCGCTGCCAGCGAACCTGCTTGCTACGGCATTGTGCGTGCTGGCGTGGGGGTATTTCCTCCATCAGGGCGTGGTCGATCCGTTGGGCGGTATTAACACCCTGTGGCCGCTGTTTGGCATCGCTAACCAGATGCTGGCGGGCATGGCGCTGATGCTTTGCGCCGTGGTACTGTTCAAAATGAAGCGTCAGCGTTATGCGTGGGTCGCGCTGGTGCCAACGGCCTGGCTGCTGATTTGTACGCTGACGGCGGGCTGGCAGAAAGCGTTTAGTCCGGATGCGAAAATCGGCTTCCTGGCCATTGCCAATAAGTTCCAGGCGATGATCGACAGCGGCAATATTCCGCCGCAGTACACCGAATCGCAGCTCGCGCAGTTGGTATTCAATAACCGTCTGGATGCCGGGCTAACCATCTTCTTTATGGTGGTGGTCGTGGTGCTGGCGGTCTTCTCTATTAAGACGGCGCTGGCCGCTCTGAAGATTGATAAACCGACGGCGAATGAAACGCCGTATGAGCCGATGCCGGAAAATGTGGATGAGATCGTGACGCAGGCGAAAGGCGCGCACTAATCTTTTTACATCAATAGCCCTCTCCAGAATAAGGAGAGGGCATTTGGATGACAGGTGACAACGATGTTCGATACGCTTTCGAAAGCCGGAAAATATCTGGGACAGGCCGCAAAAATGATGATTGGCGTGCCAGACTACGACAACTATGTGGAACATATGCGCATAACGCATCCGGATCAGACGCCGATGACCTATGAAGAATTTTTCCGCGAGCGGCAGGATGCGCGCTATGGTGGAAAAGGCGGCGCGCGTTGCTGCTGAGGGTTGCCAGGCCTGATAAACGCAACGTCACCAGGCTATATTCTGAAAAATTCCACTTTTTCAAACGCCGCACGCAGGGTGTCTGGCGTTAACGTCACCGGTAAATAGTGGATGGATTCGACCGGGCGCAGGGTATGCGCGATTACCCTATCGATCTCGGCGGTGTTATTAATATCCACGTCCAGTTCGCTAAGCTTGGCCGGCAGATGAAATCGCCGGTACGCTGCAATCAATTGCGCCAGCACGTCATCTTGTCCCAGTAGCGCGCTTTGCACCAGAATGCCATAAGCCACTTTCGTTCCGTGCAGGAATTTTTCCGTTTGCGGCAGGACGGTCAGACCGTTGTGTACCGCGTGGGCGGCGGCGACACGGGTATAGCGTTCTCCGAGGCCGCCGACCATACCGCCGCCAGCGATAATCGCATCCACCACGTCGCAAAATGCCTGGGTCAGCCGACGCTGCTGTTTATCCGCTAATGCTTGTTCGCTGCTGGTCAGCAGGAGATCGCGAATAGCGCACGCGCTGTTAATGCCCAGTCTTACGGTCAATGGCAACGTTTCAGGCTGCGGCGCAAGCACAACGGCTTCATACCATTTCGCCAGCGTATCGCCAATGCCAGCTAACAGATAGTCATCGGGCGCCTGCAGAATAATGCGCGGTTCGACCAGCACCAGAAAATTGGCATCATCAAAAATTTCGAACTGTAACGCCTGTCCCGCGTCGTTATACCAGACGGAAAGCGGTGTCCAGGCGGCGCAGGTTGCCGCGATGGTCGGGATAGCGACAAACGGCAGCGCCAGACGGCGGGCGAGCGCTTTGGCGGTATCGAGCAGCGCGCCGCCGCCGACGCCTATCACCACCTGACGATCGTCGTTGCAGGCGTGCGCCAGTTGGGCAACATGGCGTTCGCTACAATGGCCGGTAAACTGCAGATGTTTTGCGCCAGCACGTTCAAACGCTTCCGGCAGGTAAGGCCGGGCGGCGGCAATCGCGCGTTCGCCGTACACCCAAACGGCGTGGGAAAGCTGTTCCGGCGTGAAAAAGTCTGTCAGTCTTCCGAGGCTTCCGGCATGGGAAAAATAATTCGCCGGGCCGGTAACGACGCGGATTTCAGTGTGGTTCATGTTGTGTTGTCCTTAGGGTCTTCTCACCGCTGTTATTATATTTAGACATCTAAACGTCTTGATTGCCAAATACTAACACCCTGTGATAGTGTGTCAATAACCACATCACTGGCGGGTATGAAGATAATGAGAAATAACCCACTGATTCCAAAAAGCAAATTGCCCAATCTTGGCACCACGATTTTTACGCAAATGAGCGCGCTGGCGCAGAAACATCAGGCAATAAATTTATCGCAAGGCTTCCCTGATTTTGATGGTCCTTCTTATTTGCACGAGCGGTTGGCTTATCATGTCGCGCAGGGCGCGAATCAATATGCGCCGATGACGGGCGCGCAGGCGCTGAGGGAGGCCATAGCCGATAAAACGGCGGAAATATATGGTTATCGACCCGATGACGTCAGTGATATCACCGTCACAGCGGGCGCGACAGAAGCGCTGTATGCGGCGATTACCGCGCTGGTGCGGGCAGGGGATGAGGTTATCTGTTTCGATCCCAGTTACGACAGCTATGCCCCGGCCGTGGAGCTCTCCGGCGGCGTGTTAAAACGCATAGCGCTTACGCCGCCGCATTTTCGCGTCGACTGGCAGGCGTTTTCGGCGTTGCTTAGCGAGCGCACGCGGCTGGTGATCCTCAATACGCCGCATAATCCCACCGCTACCGTCTGGCGTCAGGAGGATATCGAGGCGCTGTGGCAGGCTATCGGCGAGCGGGAAATTTATGTGTTAAGCGATGAAGTGTACGAACATATTTGTTTTGCCGTCGAAGGTCATGCCAGCGTATTGGCGCACCCTCAGTTACGAGAGCGGGCGGTTGCCGTTTCATCGTTTGGTAAAACCTTTCATATGACGGGATGGAAGATTGGTTACTGCGTTGCGCCTGCGGCCATTAGCGCCGAAATACGCAAAGTTCATCAGTACCTGACGTTTTGCGTCAATACGCCGGCGCAACTGGCGCTGGCGGATATGCTGCGCGCCGCGCCGGAACACTATCGCGCGTTACCCGATTTTTACCGGAAAAAACGCGATGTGCTGGTTAACGCGCTGGCGCAAAGCCGATTAAAAGTGCTGCCCTGTGAAGGTACCTATTTTCTGTTAATCGATTACAGCGCAGTGTCGACGCTAAATGACGTTGAGTTTTGTCAGTGGCTAACCGAAGAAGTCGGTGTCGCCGCTATTCCGCTCTCTGTCTTTTGCGCCGCCCCTTTCCCGCATCAGCTTATACGTTTATGTTTCGCTAAACAGGAATCAACGCTGCTGGCCGCCGCAGAGCGCCTGTGTAAACTGTAGTTATTTAACCGTCCACGCTCTGGAGAATCGACGGTCTGCAAAAAGCTCCTGCAGGCCGTTGATCTGTTTCAGGCGCAGGACTTCATCGGCGTCCATACCTAACTCCTGGCCGATTTTGCTCTCGTCCCAGCCTAGCAGAGAAAGTTCGCGCACGATTTCTGACATGGCGTGGATCTGGTGACGCCCGCGCGCGCGGTTATGCCGAATGGTTGCCGCCATACGTTCGTGACGTTCTCTGTCCAGACACGTTATCGGCAGGTAGCCTTTCAGACGCCTTTTCAGGGCCGCTTTTCCTTTGCCCAGCTCATGGCGGTGAAAACCGTCCACAATCTCGTACTCCTCGGCATCGGCCTTTACCACCACGATCGGCTGCGTAAACCCATCTTGTTCAATCGATTTAAGCAGCAGTTTTTTCTCGGGCGGCGCAACGTTATTCGGGTTGTAGTCATTAGGTGAAATATGATCGTTTTTCACCCACAGGACACAATCGACAGGCTCATCGCGAAAAGGACTAACGCTATGTATCGCCATTCTAAATTCATTAATGGCGGCGATCCTCTCCTCTTCAGGCAGTTCAGAGAGAAAGTGAGTTATTTCGGCTGTGAGTCGGTGTTGCATAAGATCCCCCATTCCTGGCGTTTAGCTTTCATACGTTCGTTATAACGCTGGTAATTCTTAGGTTTTGTCGGACTGAATGACAGCGCCCGGCACCAGTAATCATTGTTCAGTAATACCTTGCAGATCCGTCGCCACGACGGAATATCGCGCGATCCGATATCGCCATGCTGCGTCTGTGGAATAGTGTTCATGCCTTTTTTCTTATACCACTGCAAATAAACGGCGATTTTATTACGGTAATGTTCGGCAGTGACTTCAGGCATACTGTGTAGCAGGAGCAGCGCGTACTCTTCCCAGTTAAGGTGATCGGGTTTTAAAATTTTCCGGTGGCCATAAAAATGGCTGTCTTGTCCGGCGTATATTCCTCCGCTGAGTGCGCCGCTGACTCTGGCGCACATGGCCGCCCAGCGCTCAGGTTCGATAACATGATACAGCCATAACCCCTGTCGTTGTTCCGGGCCGAACGGTTCGCAAATACGCATGTAACGGGGCGGTACGCCAGCCTGATACATCAAATTATACAAAGGGTTACAGGGTTTACCTGTTTTGGCGAACCAGGTCCAGATATCTGCGGTTTTCCAGTCATAGATGGGATAGATATACCAGGTGTGCCCCTTAGGGGCTAACGTGGTCCAGGGCTTATCGTCGGCAAAGCGCAGCTTATGCGAGTTAGCGATAGCGGCAAATCGGTTATAGGATTCGTCGGAACGAATACCGACCAGCATAGCGGCAGGACGTTTTTCTGAAAACCAGTCGGCAAAATCGCGAACGAACTGTTCAAAGGTCATGCCTTGTTGATAAAAGGAAAAAAAGGCCGGATCGGTAATCGCATCTTCTGGCGGTTGTCGTACCCAGTCGGTACCCGGCTGCCAACACTGCCACTCCGGCTGGTATTGTGAAAGGGAATTTTGTGTGGTTAAGGGTAATGCGACCCAATAAAAACGCTCAATAACGTCCGCGTAATATTCACGTAATGATTCAATATAGGCGATGGTACAGGAGAATTGCGCTTCCCAGTCAATGAAGAGAACATGGATCTTTTTATTCATTTTGCGCGCCAACGTTGCCGTCAGGTGCAGCATAAGTCCTGAATCTTTACCACCAGAAAATGAGACGCAGACCCGGGGTAAGGTTTCCAGGGTCCACATTATACGCTCTTGAGCCGCTTCCAGAACATTTTGCTCAAGCGGAACTTTATAAACCGACATCTCTGGATAGTCTCCGATGTGTTAACTAGAGTATATTCGAATAATTAACATAAAGGATAAGCGGATTAGATGAACTTGCAATGCTTTATTATATTTGCTAAATAAATACATTATGTAGACATATACATTGAATTTATATTACCTCCCTCTTGGGCCTTCTTATTAATACTTTTTTGTGATGTGCTCAATGAGCTCAGCAAATCCGCTATTATTCAGCGAAGCTCTATTATACATAAGATAGAGGGGGTTAGCAGGAACAGAAAAAGGTGTGGAAATTTGTCTAAGCTTAACCGTGGGTTGATAATAATCCACAATAATCTTAGGTAAAAAACCAATAAGATCTGTCACGCTAATCGCATTGGCAATAGTGATAAGCGACTTACTTTTAAAGCCTATAGTTCTTTCTGCTAATACATGATTAAGGAAAGTCTGATGCTCTTTTACTGCGGCATCATCGGCGGCGATGAGATGAGTAAAAGTTTCTTTCAGCAGTTCTTCAACGCTTACGCTCTCTCGCAATCGGGGATGGTTTTCACTGCAAACCAGAACGCATTCCACCCTATAAAAGTGCGTACAAACAATGGAGCGATTACTGATCGGCGACATCGAGAGGACAATATCTGCTTTACGGTAGGCGAGAAGATCTTCAGGAGATTCTTCCGTTCCCAAAATGTCGTGATGTTCAATTTCAATCTGTGGGTCTTTACGCAGATATTTCATCAGTTCCAGTAATTGTTTCGTTATCAACAATTGTGGGCTGTAGATAATAAACTTTTTCTTCAGGCTGGACTGATTCATTATATTAATAGTTTGTTCCAGGCTGTTAAGGTTATTTTCTAAATGATAATGTAAATTAATGCCTGTTACGGTAGGCGTAATTCCTTTACCTGAACGAATAAATAGAGGGTCGTTGAATTGCGTGCGCAGGCGTTGCAATGACTGGCTTACGGCAGAAGGTGTAATATAGAGTGTTTCTGCTGCTTTGCTAATGCTTAAATGTTGATAGATACATTCAAATATAACCAACAAGTTAAGATCAAATTTTTTCAGGTCGTAAAGGTTAGCCATAGTATCTTCCCGGCATCATCATGGTATCTTTCATGATTATGACTTAATCTCAATAATTTACCAGAGTTATGTTTATTAAACTTAATGTAGAGTTTATTTAAACTAAAATACCACAGTTATGAATATTTTAGCGAGTAAATAATCACAGTAAAGGCGGACATAACGTACACTTTTATAATCACGCCGTTAGTCTAAAAAGGCTGTGCCGGATGACATGCTGGTCTGGCGTCGCGTTAATGCCGGGAGGAGGTTGGCCCGACAAAGGCAGCGCTATCGGGCGGGGTACGGTTAAGCTTCTGCCTTGCTAATTTCTGCGTTAAGGCTGCCCCATCATGGCGTCCAGTTGCGCTTTTTCCGGTAAACCCACAACCTGTTGCAAAATCTTATCTTTATTCATGTAATAAATTGCTGGCGTCGCGTTAGCGCCAAGATCGTCCATTAACTGCTGATTCTGATTAATGACTTTCATCTGCGCCGGGGGGATGGACGACGGAACCTCCAGCTTCATCTTTCCTGCGGAGGCTTCATAGTCATGCCAGGTTTTCGCCGGGTCTTTCGCGGCTAAAATCGCTGCGGCTGTGGCCGGGCTTTCCGGTTTAATCACCCCGACCAGTAACGTACGTAATTGTACCTTGCCGGATTCGACCCACGGGCGAGCTTGCTGCCAAAACTGCTTACAATAGGGGCAGAAAGGGTCGGCGAAGACATACAGCACCACCGGCGCGTCTTTTTTACCGTCGAGTATCCATGACGCTTTTTCCATTTTCTGCCACATTTCTCGTCCGGCCGGCGCATAGATCTCTTTTTCTATCAGGGCGTTGCTAAGATTTTCACCTTTTTCATTATACATATAGCCGGAAATCGCGTGTTTGCCGTCCGGCGTCAGGTAAATCGTGACGCCCATATCCTGATACTTTCCGAGATAGCCCTTCATGCCCCCCGGCGCCTCGAAGGATTTCAGGATAGTTATGCCCTGTTTTTCAATGGCTTTAACCGGCGCAGGCAGTTCTTCCGCGTGGGCGAGAATGGGCAGCATAGCAAGCAGCAATGTACGTTTAATCATATTTTTTCCTTTTAAGATCAAAGCGAAAAGAGTATTAATGATGATGCCTATCACAGACATAGGTAAGAGCTGGCGTGCCGGGATTGCCCTTTCTATGCTGGGGTGATGTAATCCTTTTCGCTGTTACAGCCTTTGTTAAGGTAATGTAGAGCGCAACACTTAGCCAGCATATACGCTATGGATTTCGAGTTGCAGACAATACGTCTGTAATTTGCAAGACGAGTCGTACTGGCTCTGAAGTTACCTACGGGTAGTTCAGGTAATGGGGCCGCCTGTCAGGCGGCCTTTTTACTTTAGATGGCTGACAGGGCGCAGTGTTCACAATGTCGCCCGAATCGGGTTGTTAGTTAACGCTTATTGATTTGATAATGGAAACGCATTAGCCGAATCAGCAAAATTTCGTTAACTTACTCCTCAACGAAAACACGGAGGAAGTATAGATGTCCTTAATTAACACCAAAATCAAACCTTTCAAAAACCAGGCGTTCAAAAACGGTGAATTCATTGAAGTCACCGAGAAAGATACCGAAGGCCGCTGGAGCGTCTTCTTCTTCTACCCGGCCGATTTTACCTTTGTTTGCCCGACTGAACTGGGTGACGTTGCCGACCATTACGAAGAACTGCAGAAGCTGGGCGTAGACGTTTATTCCGTCTCAACCGATACTCACTTCACGCACAAAGCATGGCACAGCAGCTCTGAAACTATCGCAAAAATCAAATATGCGATGATCGGCGACCCGACTGGCGCCCTGACCCGTAACTTCGACAACATGCGTGAAGATGAAGGTCTGGCAGACCGTGCGACCTTTGTTGTTGACCCGCAGGGTATCATCCAGGCGATCGAAGTTACCGCTGAAGGTATCGGCCGTGACGCGTCTGACCTGCTGCGTAAAATTAAAGCAGCACAGTACGTTGCCGCTCACCCAGGCGAAGTATGCCCGGCGAAATGGAAAGAAGGCGAAGCGACTCTGGCTCCATCTTTAGACCTGGTCGGTAAAATCTAAATTTCCGTCGTCTTTCACGCCATAGCTGCGTTGGCGTCGCCTGCTCACCCCGGTCACTTACTTCAGTAAGCTCCCGGGGATTCTCAGGCTAGCCGCCTTACTCTGACGTGAAATACTTTGGAAATTGTTTCAGTCATGGGCGCACCCGCGCCCATTTCATTTCAGCACCATGACGCAAGTTGCATTAATGCAGTCCCGCGAAGTCGGCTTGCATGATGATGTTTTCAGAGAGGGAAGAAGAATGCTCGACACAAATATGAAAACCCAGCTCAGGGCTTACCTTGAGAAACTGACCAAACCTGTTGAGCTGATTGCCACGCTGGATGACAGCGCTAAATCGGCGGAAATCAAGGAACTGCTGGCTGAAATCGCCGAGCTGTCCGACAAAGTCACATTTAAAGAAGACAATACTCTGCCGGTGCGCAAGCCGTCTTTCCTGATTACGAATCCAGGTTCTCAGCAAGGGCCGCGCTTTGCCGGTTCTCCGCTGGGCCACGAATTTACCTCGCTGGTTTTGGCGCTGCTGTGGACCGGCGGTCATCCGTCAAAAGAAGCGCAGTCGCTGCTGGAGCAGATTCGCGATATTGACGGCGATTTTGAATTCGAAACTTATTATTCACTCTCCTGCCATAACTGCCCGGACGTAGTGCAGGCGCTGAACCTGATGGCGGTGCTGAACCCGCGTATTAAACATACGGCAATTGATGGCGGCACCTTCCAGAACGAAATCACCGAACGTAACGTGATGGGCGTTCCGGCGGTGTTTGTCAACGGTAAAGAGTTCGGCCAGGGACGTATGACTCTGACCGAGATTGTCGCTAAAGTGGATACTGGCGCAGAAAAACGCGCGGCGGAAGCGCTGAACAAACGCGATGCGTATGACGTGCTGATTGTCGGCTCCGGCCCGGCGGGCGCGGCGGCGGCGGTCTACTCGGCGCGCAAAGGCATCCGTACCGGTCTGATGGGCGAGCGCTTCGGCGGTCAGGTGCTGGATACCGTGGATATCGAAAACTATATCTCGGTGCCGAAAACCGAAGGCCAGAAACTGGCGGGCGCGCTGAAAGCGCATGTCAGCGATTACGACGTTGACGTTATCGACAGCCAGAGCGCAAGTAAACTGGTTCCGGCCGCGACAGAAGGCGGCCTGCATCAGATTGAAACGGCGTCCGGCGCAGTATTGAAAGCGCGCAGTATCATCATCGCCACCGGCGCGAAATGGCGCAATATGAATGTGCCGGGCGAGGATCAGTATCGCACCAAAGGCGTCACCTATTGTCCGCACTGCGACGGTCCGTTATTTAAAGGGAAGCGTGTGGCGGTCATCGGCGGCGGCAACTCTGGCGTTGAAGCGGCTATCGATCTGGCAGGTATTGTAGAACACGTTACGTTGCTGGAGTTCGCGCCGGAGATGAAGGCGGACCAGGTGCTACAGGACAAAGTGCGTAGCCTGAAAAATGTCGATATCATTTTGAATGCGCAAACGACAGAAGTGAAGGGCGACGGTTCGAAAGTGGTGGGGCTGGAGTATCGTGACCGTGTCAGCGGCGATATTCATAGCGTCGCGCTGGCAGGCATTTTTGTGCAGATTGGTCTGTTGCCGAATACCCACTGGCTGGAAGGCGCGCTTGAGCGTAACCGCATGGGCGAGATCATTATTGACGCCAAATGTGAAACCAGCGTTAAGGGCGTCTTCGCCGCAGGCGATTGTACCACCGTTCCTTACAAACAGATTATCATCGCCACAGGCGAAGGGGCGAAAGCCTCGTTGAGCGCCTTTGATTATCTGATTCGTACCAAAATCGCATAAAAAGAAGTAAGCACACCTGCAAGGCCAGTTAACTGGCCATCGTAAATGGCCCGATAGTGTAAGCTATTCGGGCCTGCGGTGTTTATGCCCGGGGAACGCCGCCGGGTAAAACACGTTCTTCATTATCAATACTCTGAAACCGTCTGTTAATAACAGACGGTTTTTTATTTCAACGGTCTTCTGTTTTTAAACTTTGAAACAATAAAAAAGCCTTCTACGGATTTAACTGGAATTTTTCTGTTTTTTTATCAAAGAAAGATTAAGCGCTTCCGCTAACATGCCCATTCTTTTTTCTTGATTTATATTGCATTTGTATGTGAGGTTATTTATTCATGGATTCAATCTATGAATCACTGACGGAATTAGAAAAAACAGGGCTTACATTGCGTGATTTTTTTAATTCTCATGATAGTCGTTCACTGAAATCTGCCTACGTGAGATTAAATCCCACTGCTGCGGTAAACCTTACCGATCGGGCGTGGCTGGAGGCGGAGTATGACTTTAATGCGCTATTCGTCGGTCCTGGCAAGCTGCTGGCTGCGCCTTTCGCTTCAGTGTATCTGGAAGATGATGCGCTGGTGATGGGAAAGGCGACGCTGGAGATGCGGGAGTTTATGGCAGCGTTGGGATTATCGGTTAATCAGGGGAGCAATATTCCTGACGATCATATTTCCTGCGTGCTGGAATTGACCACACTATTACTGGCTAATACCCGGCAAACGTCACAATACCGATCTACTCTCACTCAATATATCAATAACTATTTAACAAAGTGGGTGCCATTATATATCGAAAAAATAAAAACTCATGCACAAACGACCACGTTATATACGGTGGCGGATATCTTATTTTATTGGTTTGATGAATTAAAACGAGAGTATCAATATGAGTAATGAGACAGGACATCTGAACAGACGTTCTTTTTTAAAGGGGATAGTGGCACTGGGCGCCGTTGCGGCTTTACCCGGAGGATTACTGACCTCCCGATGCGCGCTTGCGCAGCCGCCTGTTCCCTTTAACCCTAAAACGTACAAAATTTATCGTAACGCGTGTCCGCGTAACTGCTATGACACCTGTAGCCTCAAGACGTGGGTAAAGGACGGGGTCATTACTTTCGTGGAAGGTGCGCCGGAATCAACATTTACTCACGGTACCCCTTGCGTCAAAGGGTTAAGCTATCCGCGCCGGGTTTATAGCCCCGATCGTATTAAATATCCCATGGCGCAGGACGTTCGCGGTAGCGGCAACTGGCGTCGCATCTCATGGGAAGAGGCGATGCAGCGCATTGCCGCCAAAATGCTGGAGATTAAGAAAAAAGACGGTTCTATGCTCGGTCTGGCGCTGACCAAATATTCCGGTAAGTTTGGCGTGCTGAACTATGCCGTTGAAGGGATGATGTCCTCGCTTGGCTACACCACCCGTTTTGCCGGTACGCCGTGCTGGCCTGCCGGTATCGACGCGCAAAACTACGACATGGGCGACATGTGGTGTAACGACCCGGAAGATATGGTGAAAGCGAAATACATCATTATCTGGGGCGCCAACCCGGCCTGGTGCTCAATGCATAGCATGAAGTACATCTATCAGGCGCGCGAGAAAGGGGCGAAGGTCGTGGTTATCGACCCGCTGCTGTCGCAGACTGCCGCCAAAGCCGATCTCTACCTGCGCGTACGGCCTGGCTCAGACGGCGCGCTGGCGCTGGGGATGGCGCGTCATCTGGTGGATAAAGGCTTGGTGGATCAGGATTTTGTCAACAACGACGCTCACGGCTATCCGGAATTTGAAGCCTATCTGCGCAATAACGTCACCGTGGAATGGGCGGCAGAAATCTGCGGCCTGTCTGCGGATGTCATTCGCCAGCTGGCAGAAGAGTTTACGGCGGTTAAGCCGGCCACGGTCTGGATTGGTTACGGGATGCAGCGTCATGTCAACGGCGGCGCCAACGTTCGCGCTATCGATGCCTTTGTCGCTATGACCGGCAACATCGGTGTCGAAGGCGGCGGCGCGCGTTATGGCCATCTGCATACCTGGGGCTTTAACTATAACGCCATGCTGCAGAAGCCGCCGGTGGGCGCTATTGGCATACCGGGAGCGGCGGGCACCACCAGTGAATTCGGGGCTGCCGCTGGCAGCGACGCCGTGCAGTACTCCGATCGCTCTCTGAATATCAACCAGACGGCGCAGGGGATTCTGGAGGCCAACGATCCGCCGGTTCGTATGCTGTGGGTCGCCTGTAAAAACCCGTTTGCCCAGGATTTCGATCGCAGCAAGATGAAAAAAGCGTTTGAAAAACTGGAAATGGTGGTCTGCGCCGATCAGTTCTTCAACGAAACGGTGCAACACGCTGATATCGTGCTGCCCGTTACCACTGCGTTTGAAGAGTGGAACGTGGATGCTTCTTACTGGCACTACTGGCTTTCCATTAATCAGCCGGCGATTAAGCCGATGTATGAAGCAAAATGCGACCTTGAAATCGCGACCATGCTGTCGCGCACCATTAATAAGATGGCGCCGGGTTCCTGTACCTTCCCGCAAGAGTTCGATCACAAGCGCTGGCTGGATCAGGAGTTCAACGACGGTATGGCGAAAATGTTCGGCATCTCTTCCTGGGACGATCTGCTGGACGGGCCAAAAAAAGCGATTCTGCCAAGCTCTGCCGCCTGGTACGACCGCAAATTCAAAACGCCGTCAGGCAAGTATGAATTTAAATCTGAACTGGCGGAGAAAAACGGCCATACCGCGCTGCCGGAATACAAACCGGAAGCCGAGAGCAAACTGCCTTTCCATCTGTTTACGCCGCACGTGCAGTTTGGCTTGCACTCGCAGTTTATCAACCTGGACTGGATGCAGGTGTTCTACCCGGAACCGTTCGTTTATATCCATCCTTCTTCCGCACAAAAAAAAGGCATCAGCGAGAACGATCTGGTCAAAGTTTTCAATGGCACCGGTGAAGTTGAGCTGCGGGCAAAAGTTACCACCAACGTGCCGGAAGATTTTCTGGTGATGTATGAAGCGTGGTTCCCGAAACGGCAGTACAACGTGCAAAACGTCGTGGCCGATACGCCTGCTGATATGGGGCTGATGAAAACTGGCGCGCCGGGCGCCGCTATCCACAGTCAGTTTGCTGACGTTGTATTGATCGGTAAAGGGGAATCCGTAGCATGAGACGTGCGTTTTTAGTGAATAGCGATAAGTGCATCGGCTGCCGCGGCTGTGCTATGGCGTGTAAAAGCTTTAACCAACTGGAGCCGGATCGCTTCTGGCGCTACGTTTATCCGTTGGATAAAGACATCTATCCACATGAAGAGCGGGCGTTTTACTCGCTGGCCTGTAACCACTGCGAACATCCGGCCTGCGTCGCCGCCTGTCCGGTCGAAGCCTATACCAAACGTGAAGATGGCGTGGTGGTGCATAACCCTGAGCGCTGCATCGGCTGTAAAAACTGTATTCGTAACTGTCCTTATGGCGCGCCGCGTTTTAATGAAGAGACGCGTAAAGCGGAAAAATGCAGTATGTGCTACGAGCGTCTTGATATCGGTATGAATCCGGCGTGCGTAAACGCCTGCCCGGTGGGCGCCTTGTCGATTATCGATTTGGATGCCGATCCTGTGCCCGATAATGCGGTGCAGTATCCGCCAGGGTTCCCGCATATGCCACAGCTCAATCCAGGAACGCGCTTTATTCTGGCGCGCCAGCCTAAGCAGCCGGAGGACAAGTAATGGAAAAATATGAACTGCCGCTGGTGTTTTTTACGGTATTAAGCCAGATGTCTGTCGGGATGGCTTTGGTACTGACATGGCGTACGCTGCGTGGTGAAGTGGAAGGCCAGCGTTTCTATTGGTTGGTCACCGGGCTGGTGCTGGCACTGGCGTCTATTGCCGCGATTCTGCATCTGGCGCATCCCGATCGCGCTTATAATGCGCTGATTAACCTGCGACATGCCTGGTTAAGTCGGGAAATCCTTGGCGCCACGTTGTTTGGCGCAGCGGTCGGCGTAACGTTCCTGGCAAAGGGACATAAAGCGATGGCTCTTATCGCCTCCGTGTTCGGCGTGTTACTGGTGGCGGTGCAGGGAATGACCTACGCCGCGCCAGCGATGGTGGCTATCGCTAATGGATTTACCATGCTGTTATTTTTTATTACGGTATGGGTCATGGGTTGCGCGGCGATTCCGCTGTTAAAACTCAGGCCTGCCGTTCCTGCGTTACGCCAGGGAATTGTGGTGTGTATCGCGGTACTTATCGCGGCGCCGCTGATGTGGTTAAGCGGGGGAACGGTCATGCAGATGACGGCGCGTTCATGGCTGGCTTCCCCGTTTTATCTGGCAAGCCTGGTCTGCCTTGCGCTTGCTTTTGTCGCCAGCCGTCACGGTGATTCGCGCCCGAAACTCCTGTTCGTCTTGTTATTCGTTGGCGTATTTCTGAGTCGGCTGGTCTTTTTTGGCGACACGGTGAGTACTATTGTGAATATCGGGCATTTGTACTAACGATGATGCAGTAAAAAGCCCTGCCAGGCGTGACCTGGCAGGGCGTGTCAGTTTTTAGCCACCAGGGTTAACGCACAACCAATACTGGCAGCGTCGCATGGCGCACCACGCTTGAGGCGTTAGACCCCAACAGGTGTGTCGTGATGGACGGATTACGCGAACCGATTACCACGACATCCGCATCCAGTTCTTCGCCCATCTCATTGACGACATCGCGCACGCTACCAAAGCGAACATGCGTTTTAATTCGTGAAGGATCGATACTGAAGTGTCCCACCATCGTTTGCAGACGCGTTTCCGCCTCATGCTGTAAATGTTCTTCAAAGCGACGCACGTCGGCGGCAAAGCGGTGCAGGCTCATGCTCGCGGACCCAGGCAGTACATGCAACAGATGAATGACGCCATCCTGTTGCGCCAGAAACTCAGCGTGGCGAATGGCTTTATCGCTAAGTTCCATTTCAAAAACATCAACCGGCATAATGATTGTCTTATACATACCCGTTACTCCCTGTTAATCAATACTGAATTTATTCAAGCATATAATAATGTTTCTTTCTGCTATTTGTCTGGCAATTTTAAATATTGCGGCAACCTGACGTTAAAAAAGTCGTGTATTTTCCAGGAAAAATCCTAAAGCCGCATGTTTTTCCGGCAGTCTCTCCGGGATAGCTACCCTTTTATAGTCGAACGTAACATTCACCGTTACCCCGGAGGCTGCATGAAAGCATTGACGTATCATGGTCCACATCACGTAAAGGTTGAAAACGTACCCGATCCCGGCATTGAGCAGCCTGACGATATCATTTTGCGTGTTACCGCCACCGCGATTTGCGGATCTGATTTGCATCTCTATCGCGGCAAGATCCCACAGGTAAAACATGGTGATATTTTCGGCCATGAATTTATGGGCGAAGTGGTGGAAACCGGACATGATGTAAAGAATATTCAGAAAGGGGATCGGGTCGTTATCCCGTTTGTCATTGCCTGTGGTGACTGCTTTTTCTGTCGGCTACAGCAATATTCAGCGTGTGAAAACACTAACGACGGACACGGCGCGGCGATGAATAAAAAACAGATCCCGCCACCGGCGGCGCTGTTTGGGTATAGCCATCTGTATGGCGGCGTTCCCGGCGGACAGGCCGAATATGTTCGCGTGCCAAAAGGTAATGTTGGTCCATTTAAGGTGCCGCCGCTGTTATCTGACGATAAGGCGCTGTTTCTTTCTGATATTTTGCCTACCGCCTGGCAGGCGGCAAAAAATGCCCAGATTCAGCAAGGTTCCAGCGTGGCGGTTTTTGGCGCAGGGCCGGTAGGATTACTGACTATCGCCTGTGCGCGACTGCTGGGCGCGGAGCAGATCTTCGTCGTTGATCACCACGCCTGGCGCCTGCGTTTCGCCGAAGAACGTTACGGCGCGATACCGATCAACTTCGATGATGAGAACGATCCGGCGGAAAAAATCATCGAGCAGACGGCAGGACACCGCGGCGTGGACGCGGTAATTGATGCCGTAGGCTTTGAAGCGAAAGGCAGCATGACGGAGACGGTGCTGACGAACCTTAAACTGGAAGGCAGCAGCGGCAAAGCGCTGCGACAATGTATCGCGGCGGTCAGACGCGGCGGCGTGGTCAGCGTGCCCGGCGTGTATGCCGGTTTTATTCACGGCTTTTTATTCGGCGACGCCTTTGATAAGGGGCTAACTTTTAAAATGGGTCAAACCCATGTTCACGCGTGGCTGGGGGAATTATTACCGCTTATTGAAAAAGGGTTGCTGAAGCCGGAGGAGATTGTCACGCACTATATGCCGTTTGAAGAGGCGGCGCGCGGCTACGAAATTTTCGAAAAACGCGAAGAAGAGTGCCGGAAGGTTATCCTGGTGCCGGGAGCGACGTCGGCACAAGCGGCGCAGAAACAGGCGACGGGAGTAGTCAACCCGATGCCAGGCGGCGTTGTCTGAAGCAGGCAGAAATGAAAGGGCTAACGGAA
Organism: Salmonella sp. SJTUF15591; assembly: GCF_043356435.1. Classification (NCBI taxonomy): domain Bacteria; kingdom Pseudomonadati; phylum Pseudomonadota; class Gammaproteobacteria; order Enterobacterales; family Enterobacteriaceae; genus Salmonella; species Salmonella sp. SJTUF15591. Next base: position 380,256 of record NZ_JBEUJO010000004.1, read on the forward strand.
AGAGGATGCGCAGGCATCCTCTGTGTAAACGCATTAACGCTTATGCAGATGGTTTAACGCAGGAAGTCGCCCGCGGCTTCAGGCTGATATTCGAGTTCCAGCACTTCGAGATGGGTGGAGGCGCCGCCCGGCAGTTCCCAGTGAATGGTGTCGCCGACGCGCAGTCCCAGCAACGCCGCGCCGACGGGCGCCATTACCGAAAGCTGGGTACTGCTGTCCGTCATATTGGCGGGATACACCAGCGTCCGCACGCGTGTTTCACCATCGCTCAAATTGCGGAATTTAACGCGGCTGTTCATGGTGACGACATCGTTCGGCATCTCTTGTGGCGAACACATTTGCGCGCGATCCAGTTCGGCGTTGAGCGCGTCGGCAATCGGCAGATCCGCATACGCAGGCTGTTCCAGAAGACGATCAATACGTTCGGCGTCAAGGTCGTTAATGATAATAGTGGGTCTGGACATTTCTTACTCCATGTCATCGATACTGCGAGTAGTGCAGGTAAATGGTCCCAAAAGAAAACCCTCACCGTCTGGCGGCGAGGGTTTAACTCTCATGATGATACTGAGACTTACCCCGTCTTTGAAGTGATTTAGTTCACATTCGGGTAAATCCTCAAACGTCATAGCCCTGAGTGAATTTTAGTCTACATTCGGGCGTGTTCTCAAATGTGGCTACGGTTTTAAACCTCTGCTTCGTCAATAACCGGCTTTATCGATAATAAACTGTTTCCCGCAGTTGCCGGGATGCGGCTGCGGCTGGAATGAGGCAGAGGAGAGCGGGGCGTTAATCATCGACGCCTTTAATGAAAACTGAATCTCTGTTAAATAGGCGGGATTGCCATGGCAGTTTACTTTAACGGCTTTGACATTATCCTGGCCCCACATTTGTGCGACGACGCTATCAAACTCAGCGCGGCTAACGGTTTTGCCGTAATTATCCGCCAGAAACTGCCCCAGCGCGCTGTCTTTTATCGCCTTATCCAGCCGTATCATGGTGCCGAAATAGGCATTGGGATCAAACCCGAAACAGGCGCCATGTTTGGCATATTCGTAGCGCTCCAGACAGGAATTCCCCCCCGCGCCGGGCATCACTTCCTTAAGCGCTGCCGCGATGTCAGGCGAAAGTCCGGGGGCGGGGGCGGAGCATTTCCGGCTGGCCTTGACTTCAGGCAGATTCGGGATTGGCCGCGTCGCACAACCAAAGCGCTGCCAGCGTCGCTGGTCAACACCGCGTGCGGCGATAGATTTGGGTAATCCTGGCCACAGGCCGTGGACGGTCAGAAAGTCTGCTTTGTTGGCTGGCTCTTTTTGCAGACGGCACTCATCGGGTTCCCGATGGCGGCGTTCATGCTGGCTTTGACAAAAACCGGTTTGCCAGGAAAGCGCCAGCACATAGTCAGTGAAATCACCGTACTGTTGCGCCTGAAGTTCGTCGGCGTTGGCGGCAAAAATTGGGGTTAAGAGGACAGCCAGCAGCGGACTGTAATGCCATATTGTGTTCATGATGAATTCGATAATTTATACACATTATGAATGTTACTCATTTAATCATAAAAAATGCCGCTCAGGTGAACCTGAACGGCATCATTTTTAACCTACGTTGGCGTAATGTTTAATTCCACATTGCCAGAATCGGCCAGCCCACCAGCAACAGCATCGCGATATAGATAACGCCAAAGATTGCGCCAAGCCGCCAGTAGTCTTTGGATTTCACGTAACCGCAGCCGTAGATAATCACACCAGGGCCGGTGGCATACGGCGTCAGACAGCCCATGATACCGATAGACAGCACCAGCAGAATACACAGTTGTTCCATCGGAACGCCCGGAATGCCTTTACCCACCGCCAGAATGACCGGCAGCATGGTCGCGGTGTGAGCGGAAAGGCTGGCGAACAGGTAGTGCGCGAAATAGAACACCAGTACCAGTACAATGACGGTTGCATCCGGCGAGAAACCTTCCAGATGTGTACTCATGGTATTGGCGAACCAGTCAATAAAGCCGGAGCGGGTTAAGCCATTAGCCATGACCACCAGCGTAGCGAGGTTCACCAGGGTGTTCCAGGCGCTGTTGTAGCGCGTAATGTCTTTCCACGGCACAACATGCAGCGCCAGCATCAGCGAGACGGCCAGCAGACCCACGGCAGTGGCGTTGATGATTTTTCCACCAAAAACCCACAATCCTAAGCTAAGCAGCACCAGGCCAATCAGCGTCCACTCTTTGCGGGACAGACGCCCCATGTTTTTTAACTCGCCGCCAGCCCAGGCCGCGACTTCCGCACTGTGGGTCACTTCAGGTTTATAAAGTACATAGGAGAGCCACGGCGCAACGATCAGTAAAATAATCCCCACCGGCAGAAAGCTGAGAAACCACTGCAGCCAGCTAATCTGGACGCCGGCGATCTTGCTGACGAACTCCAGACCTAACACGTTTGGCGCCGCGCCAGTGACAAACATCGAAGAGCTCAGGCTGGTACTGATCACCATCATCCACATCAAATAACCGCCGATGCGGCGTGCGGAAGGATCGTTTGGAAACGATTTAAACAGCGGCGGCAGGTTCTTGATGACCGGGAAGACAGTCCCGCCGGTACGAGCCGTATTGGAGGGAGTAAACGGCGCCAGCAAAATATCGATAATGACAATCGCATAGCCGAGCGTCAGCGTGCGTTTACCCATGAATTTTACCAGAAACAGCGCAATGCGGCGCCCCAGCCCGGTCACTTCGTAGCCCAGCGCGAAAATAAACGCGCCGAAAACCAGCCAGACCGTGGTGCTGGAGAAACCGGCAAGCCCCCATTTCAGCGCCTGTTTACTGGCTTTAAACGCCGGATCGGCCAGTTCTGAAGCGTCAAATAGCAGGTAATTGCTGCCGATAACGCAAATGGTTACGGCGATAAAACTGATCGCTGTCGCCGGGATCGGCTCCAGGATCATACCGACAATCATCGCGACGAAAACCGCAAAATAGTGCCAGGCCTGCGGCGGCATACCATCTGGAACAGGAATTAGCAACATGACGCCCATCACCACTAATGGGGCCAACAACTTCCATATATTATCTTTGGATAAAGACATAAATGACTCTCCGGAAAGGATATTTTCTATAATTGTGTTAATGATTAACTTGCGAAATTTGCGCTAAAAACCAGGTCACGATCAGCAGATCGGCGCTACCGCCTGGGCTGAGATTGCGTTCAATGCATTGCTGATCGAACCGGTGGAGATAAACGAGATCGTCAGGCGTCCGTATGCCGCCCTGATGTAATAAGACCGCAGCCTGCTGCTGTAACCAGCGCAGACCGTCCGCCCCGCCGCGCGACGCGACGTTGGTATCGCCGTTAAGCGACATCAGCAGCAGTAAGGTATCAAGCAGCGCCAGTTCCGGATCGCGCCCCTGCGCCAGCAATGCGCGGTAGTGCGGCAACGCGTGGCGGATGACCAGCGGATAGCCCGCTTCCGCTTCACCGCGCGCGCCGGTTAATCCCAGTTGCTGATACAGCCGCTGGCCTGCGGTGAGCTGTAGGTTGTTCTGGCGCAGTTCGCGCGTGGTCAGGCCGCGGCAAAAATCGGCGGCGGTAGCGCAGAGTGTTTCTGCGGTGATCGGCTGGCGTAGCTGATACAGGCGGCCAATGGCGGCGCACAGTAACCCCAGCGAGAAAATGCTGCCTTTATGGGTATTGACGCCCGCCGTTGCGCGAAACATCGCTGCTTCACAGGCCATCCCCAATGGACGCAGGCCCACCAGAACCGACTCTGGCGGCAGGCGCGTGCAGCTGGCGCCATATTCCATAAAGCGCGGCAGCCAGTGTCGAATCGCCTCCGCGCTGCGGTGAAAATCCGCCAGCGCCATATCTTTGTGCGCGCCGCAGTTTAGTCGGTCTACCAGACCGGGTTTTGGCGATAAATTTACCTCGGTCAGCATGGCGCGCCAGGCCAAATCGGCCCAGGCGTCATACAGCGACTGAGGCTGAATGGAGGCGTTAGTCGGGTTGGCGGGAATCGGCATCATGCAGCAGCGCCTCCATATGAATCAGTAAATCAGTCAGCGCGTGGGTTTTACCCCGCGCGCATTCAGCCGCGCTTTGCCCGCACAGCAGACAGCGGCGAGCGGAAAGCGCGAAATGGCGGCGGGAGAGTATTTCGCCTTCCGCCGTCAGGACATCGATATCCCACAGGCGCCCCAGTGGATAACGCTGTTCCAGCGCGATGGTCGCCTGTTTGAGCGCCTGAGCGGGCGCGTCAATCGCCAGCAGTCCTTCCGGCCCGCTGGCGGAAGCCAGTGCAGCCTGCTCCCGGATGGTCCAGCCATACTCTTCTGCCAGCGTGTGCAGGGCAGTCACGCCGTGATTAAAGATCCGGCGGGTTAACGCGCTGTCTTTTATCGGGCCTGGCGCCACCACGGTAAAGGAGACCAGTGGAGTGGCGTGGCGCGTTAGCCAGGCGCGCTGTCTTGCTTGTCTCTCATCCCGGCTGGCGAGCAGCTCAGGAATAGAAACGTCGTGACAGGTGGCGAGTTCAGGAAACAGGCGCATGGCTTATTCCTTCACCTGATGCACCACATCGATCACTGAACCGTCGCGATAACGCACGACAGCAATCACGCGGTCGGTGAATTCGATAGGGCGGGGCTGACCGGTAAGCAGTTGCGCGCGTTCGCGCAGCCACTCAATCGATACCACTTTCATTCCCGCTGCTTTCAGGCGTTCAGCCAGCTCCGGACGCGCCGGATTGACGGCGATACCGTGATCGGTGACCAGAATGTCAACGCTGGAGCCCGGTGTGACGCAGGTGGTGACGTTATCAACCAGCGTTGGGATGCGACCGCGCACCAGCGGCGCGACGATGATGGACAGCGCCGCCGCGACGGCGGTATCGCAGTGGCCGCCAGACGCGCCGCGTAGAACGCCGTCGGAGCCGGTCAGCACGTTAACATTAAAGTGGGTGTCAACTTCCAGCGCGCTCAGCACCACCACGTCCAGACGGTCGACGGAAGCGCCTTTAGAGCCCCAGTTGGCGTACTGGTTAGCGCTGATTTCGATATGGTTCGGGTTGCGGGCCAAAGATTGCGCAGCGTTACGATCGAAGCTCTGCACGTCAAGCAGTTTGCGGATTAAGCCCTTTTCATGCAGGTCGACCATGGTGGCGGTGATACCGCCCAGCGCGAAATTAGCCACAATGTTGCGGCTACGCATTTTGTCTTCCAGGAAGCGGGTGACCGCCAGCGATGCGCCGCCGGTGCCGGTTTGCAGGGAGAAACCTTCGTTGAAGTAGCCGGAGTGAGCAATGACTTCCGCCGCGCTGCGGGCGATCAGCAGTTCACGCGGATTAGTGGTCATGCGGGTCGCGCCAGCGCCGATTTTGTTTGCATCACCGACTTCTTCGATTTGCACGATCAGATCAACCTGATCCTGAGCGATGCTTGCCGGGTTATGCGGATACGGCAGCAGTTGCTCCGTCAGCATCACGACCTGCTTCGCGCTGTCGGCATCCACCATCGCGTAGCCCAGTGAACCGCAACAGGCTTTGCCGGTATAACCGTTAGCATTACCGAATTCATCGCAGGAGGGCACGCCAAGAAACGCAACATCAATATTGAGTTCGCCGCTTTGTACCAGATGTACACGACCGCCGTGGGAGTGAATCTGAACCGGCTCAGCCAGCAAGCCGCGAGAAATTTCTTCCGCCAGCGGGCCGCGCAGGCCTGACGTGTAGATGCGGCTGACCACCCCGTTACGAATGTGTTCAACCAGCGGCGCATGGCAGTCGCTCAGCGAACTGGAGGCCAGGGTCAGGTTTTTGAAGCCCATCTTCGCGATGGTTTCCATCACCAGGTTAATCGTCAGATCGCCGCCGCGAAACGCGTGGTGAAAGGAGACCGTCATGCCGTCGCGTAAACCGGAACGGCGGATGGCCTCTTCCAGGCTGGCGCACAGTTTGTGGTCGCGCGGTTTTTGCGCTTGTAGATCCAATTTTGCCGCACTTTGGTAAGCGCTCAGTTCGCTTTCAGCGTGACGGCTCCAGGCGGCTACGCGATCCTGGCGTTGAGATTCATTTTTCTGCGTCATTTTTTTGCCTTATTCTTCGCGAATACCGGAAAGTTCTGCACGGGAGAGCACCAGACGGGCGCGTTCAATCACCGGGCTGTCGACCATCTTGCCGTTAAGGGAAACGACGCCGAGACCTTCGCGGGCGGCGGCTTCTGCGGCCTCAACGACCAGACGCGCATGGGCGACTTCTTTACGCGTCGGCGCATAAAGGTTGTGCAGCAGTTCTATTTGGCGGGGGTTGATCAGTGACTTACCGTCAAAGCCCAACTGTTTAATGTGGGCGGCTTCTTGCAGGAAACCGGCTTCGTTGTTGGCGTCGGAATAGACGGTATCGAAGGCCTGAATGCCGGCGGAACGCGCGGCCTGCAAAATGGCGCAGCGGGCGAACAGCAGTTCGGTGCCTTCCGGAGAGCGTTCGGTGCGCAGGTTGCGAACATAGTCTTCCGCGCCCAGCGCAATCCCGATCAACCGTTCAGAGGCGTGGGCGATTTCTACCGCGCGGGTAATACCCAGCGGCGATTCCACGGCGGCTAACAGGCCGGTACTGCCCGGTTCGCGACCGCAGGCGTTTTCAATGCGCAGAATTTCGTTTTCGATATCAATGACGTCCTGCGCAGTGTCGGTTTTCGGTAAACGCACCACGTCCGCGCCGCCGCGCACGACCGCTTCCAGATCGTTGACGCCCCATTCGGAGTCCAGCGCATTCACGCGGACGATGGTTTCGACGTCACGGTAAAGCGGATGTTGCAGCGCGTGATATACCAGACGGCGCGCCGCGTCTTTTTCGCGTAATGCAACGGAGTCTTCCAGGTCGAACATCAGCGCGTCGGCCGGGTAGATAAACGAATTGCTCACCATCGCTGCGTTGGCGCCCGGTACGAATAACATACTGCGGCGGGTGCGGGTTTTACGTTGTTGCAGAGAGGCGGAAATCATTGGCGATCCTCCCAGGGCAGAGCGGCAATACCGCTGGCGCGCGCCAGTAGCGTTTCCAGTCGGGCGCGCAAAATGCAGTCCAGAGCGCCTTTATCATCGACGTTCAGTTGTACGCCGCGCACGTCGTAGCGAGAAAGCACCTCCAGGATGGTGGCGCGAATGGCCTCGCCAAACTGTTTTTCAACGCTACTGTTGATTTGCAGGTCAATATCCTGCGTATCGAGCGGCGCAATGCGTATCATCACATCGCCGGACTCAAGCGTGCCTGCGACGGCTAGCTGGTTTATTTTCATTTTTCACCTGTTGCTAATACGGGGGACTTTTGACGGGCTGCCGCGCTGCCCGGATGGCGTTCGACCATGCCCTGCAAATAGCGCAGGGTGGCGTCGGGAACCAGCGGCGCGATAGCCGTGAGATCGTGTTTAACCAGCAGCTTGCGTACCCAGGAGGCGGATATCGGCGTCTCCTGGAAGCAAAGCCGCTCTATTTCCACCAGCGTAATGGGTGGGGCGGGAAGCGTTGGCGTCTTCAGCCAGAAACGCATATCAAGGTTGTACTGGGCGGTAACGGTGCAAAACGGCTCCGTACCGACAAAGCGGTGTGTGATGCCAAGCGCGGGCGCCAGATACTGGCGAAAAATCTTCAGGTCGATTTCGGTATAACAGTGATTAATAACGCTCTGCTCTTTAATGAAATAGCAGGGGAACGTCGCCCGAGAGATAATGTATTCGGAGCCGCGGTGAACGGTTAAGCGCGGGATATCGGTGGTCCCTTTAAGGACCAGATCGAGTCGGTCTTCATAGGGAAAGCGTGACGTATCTTCTTTGACCAGGAACAGATGCAGCCAGTCGCACTGTGCCGCCGCCTGTTGGATCAGATAGCGATGGCCGTTCGTGAAAGGATTGGCGTTCATCACAATACAGCCAATTTTCTTTCCCTCATGACGTAATGTCGCCAGCGATTCCGCATACCGTTTCAACCGGGTCGCGCTATTTTCCATTAAGACCATCACGCCAGGGACGCTGGCTATCGTCGAAAAGCTGCACTGTTTAAACAGCGCTTCGTATTCCGTTTTGGTATAAATAAAAAGATGGGTGCAGTGCCGTTCCCAGGCGAGATTAATCAATTCCGTCGCCAGCGTTAACGCTAAGCCTTCGCCGCGTACTGATTCGCTAATGGCCACGCATTTAATGATATTTCCGGCAATACCGCCGCAGGCAATAAGACGGTCATCACGGCTGACGGTAATAAACACTTCTACAGTGGTATCGACGCTTAAATCATTCTCTTTGAGAAAGTGAGCGATCTCCGCCATTTTTTTATTTTCAGAGCGTTTTACCCGAGTGAATACATTATTGCCAAACATAGTAAGAAATATCCTGGTGATATGCTTGTTGCCACTTTTCTGTATATGTTGCGCTGTGTTGCAACTTGATAACTTTTTCTTTTCAGTCAGAGTGGGAGTATTTTTATGACGAGTTATTTATTTTTTCTCACTGACGTATACATCGTAAGGAGTATTTTGGTGGTAAATTTTGATTTATTTCACAAAGCGTTAGATGGTTTTTAAGTGTTTTATGGTTTTAAGTTTTTTAATTAATTTAATCACCATTCCGGCGGTGGGTTTTAGTTGTTTAATTGATTTAATGTGGGGAATCTGTAACGATTGGTTTTTATATGCTTCATGATGCTGAAAACATTTTTATTACATTTGCGATAAATCTGAAGAGAAATGCCCATAAGGAACCTTAATGTCCTATCAGAAAAATAAAAAACTGTTTCCTTTTTTTCGGCAACTCGCGTTTCCGTTACGTATTTTTCTGCTCATTCTGGTGGTTTCTGTTTTCATCGTGGCAGCGTTAGCACAATATTTGTCTGCCAGTTTCGAAGATTATCTGGCGTCCCATGTTCGTGATATGGCGATGAATCAGGCAAAAATTATTGCTTCTAACGACAGCATTATCGCTGCCGTAAAAAACCGGGACTATAAACGCCTGGCGATAATTGCGAATAAACTGCAGCGCGGGACGGATTTTGACTATGTGGTGATAGGCGATCGCCACTCGATCCGGCTTTACCATCCGAATCCGGAAAAAATCGGCTATCCCATGCAGTTTACGAAACCCGGCGCGCTGGAAAGAGGAGAAAGTTATTTCATTACCGGTAAGGGCTCAATAGGGATGGCGATGCGCGCCAAAACGCCTATCTTTGACAACAAAGGCAACGTGATCGGCGTTGTTTCAATTGGCTATCTGGTCAGTAAAATCGACTCCTGGCGGCTGGACTTCTTATTACCGATGGCGGGGGTTTTTGTCCTGTTGCTGGTGGTATTAATGCTGCTTTCCTGGTTTTTCGCCGCGCATATCCGCCGACAAATGCTGGGCATGGAGCCGAAACAGATTGCGCGCGTGGTACGCCAGCAGGAGGCGTTGTTTAGCTCGGTTTATGAAGGGCTGATCGCCGTTGATCCGGAGGGACATATTACCGCGATTAACCGCAGTGCGAGAAAAATGTTGGGGCTGCCGTCGCCGGGGCGTCAGTGGCTGGGCAAGCTGATCGCGGAAGTCGTCAATCCGGCAGACTTTTTTACCTGCCAGATCGCAGAAAGACGCCAGGACGTGATGGCCAACTTCAATGGCCTGAGCGTCATCGCCAATCGTGAGGCTATCCGTTCCGGCGAGGAGCTGCTGGGCGCTATTATTAGTTTTCGCAGCAAAGATGAAATCGCGACGTTGAACGCGCAGCTAACCCAGATTAAACAGTATGTTGAGAGCCTGCGCACGCTACGCCATGAGCACCTGAACTGGATGTCGACTCTGAACGGCCTGCTGCAAATGAAAGAGTATGATCGGGTCAGAGAGATGGTGCAGGGTGAGTCGCAGGCGCAGCAGCAACTTATTGATAGTTTACGCGGCGCCTTCGCCGATCGTCAGGTGGCCGGTTTGCTGTTTGGCAAAGTTCAGCGCGCGCGTGAACTGGGGCTCAAGATGGTGATTGTTCCCGGCAGCCAGCTACATCAACTGCCGGAGGGGCTGGATAGCACGGAGTTCGCCGCCATCGTCGGGAATCTGCTGGATAACGCGTTTGAGGCGAGTTTACGTACACAGGAAGGCGACAATACCATCGAACTTTTCCTGAGCGACGAGGGCGACGAGGTGGTAATAGAGGTCGCCGACCAAGGCTGCGGCGTTCCTGAAGCGCTGCGGGAAAAGATTTTTGAACAGGGCGTAAGTACCCGCACCGACGAACCCGGTGAGCATGGTATCGGGTTATATCTGATTGCAAGTTATGTGGGGCGCTGTGGCGGGGTCATTACGCTGGAAGACAATGATCCTTGTGGCACCTTATTTTCTTTATTCCTTCCGAAAGTGAAAAAAAACGATGACAGAACCATTAACCCTATTGATCGTTGAGGATGAAACGCTGCTGGCGGAGATGCACGCAGAATATATCCGCCATATTCCTGGCTTTAAGCAGATATGGCTGGCGGGCAATCTGGCGCAGGCGAGAATGATGATTGACCGGTTCAAACCTGGATTAATTCTGTTGGATAATTATCTGCCGGATGGGAAGGGGATTACGCTGCTGCATGAATTAATGCAGTCGCGCTATCCCGGCGGCGTCGTGTTTACGACCGCCGCCAGTGACATGGAGACGGTAGCGGAAGCGGTACGTAGCGGCGCGTTTGATTATCTGGTCAAACCTATTGCTTATGAACGTTTGGGACAGACGCTGACCCGCTATCAACAGCGCAGACGTATGCTGGCGAGCGCGGATAGCGCAAGCCAGAAGCAGATAGATGAAATGTTCAACGCCTATGCGCGCGGCGAACCGAAAGGGGATTTGCCGACCGGTATTGATGCCTTAACCCTTAATGCGGTGATGAAGCTGTTTGCCGATCCAACCGTACGCCATACGGCTGAAACGGTCGCGCAGGCCTTAACGATAAGCCGCACCACATCCCGACGCTACCTGGAATATTGCGCGAGTCGGCACCTGATTGTCGCAGAGATTATTCATGGCAAAGTGGGCAGGCCGCAGCGTATTTACCACGGCGGCTAAGCCTGGTTTAAGATGCCGGGGCGATGTTTTCCCTCGCCCCGGCTTACCGGCTATTAGCCGCCAGTAACGGCGGAAGAGGCGCCTGGCACCATAATTTCCGTGGCGATAATGACGATCAACAGACCGACGATGACCGGAACGGACGTGCGCTTCACCACTTCAAACGGTGATATTTTAGCCATCCCGGCGACAGCGACTACGACGCCGGAGACCGGCGAAATCGTGCGCCCCAGGTTTGAGGCTTGCAGCATTGGGATGGATAAATAGGCTGGGTTGATGCCGGAGGAGTGCGCCAGTTTAGGGATCATCTCAACAAAGGCGTAAAAAGGCGCATTGCCTGAACCGGTGGTCATCGCGGCCAGCATGGTTAAAATCACTAAGACCAGCATCAGAATAATGCTGGCGGAGCCAAAAGAAGTGGCAATCGAGATCAGACTTTGGATAAAGCCAATGGTGCTCAGCCCCTGGGCGAAAACGCCCGCCGCGACCAGCAGCATCACAACGCCGGCAAACGCATCCGCCATGCCGCGATAAGCCACTTCCAGGCCGGAAAACACATTTTGCGTGTTGAAGCCGCGCACGAATTCCAGCACGGCGGCCAGCAGCATACAGATCACCAGAATGGTAATAATGTGCAACTGCGGCCCCCATTTACCGTCAAAAATCAGTACGCCGATAATGGGCGTGAACGGCAAAAGAGCATAAAACGCCGGGGCCGTGGTGGTAATCTCCGCCACGTCCAGCATCTCATGTGAAATGTTCTCTTTTTTATCCAGATAGCGTTGCCAGAAAAAGTGCGCAATCGCCATACCGATAATGGCGGCGATGGAAATCGGCAGCGTGGTTTTGAACGCGAAATCGATTAACGGCATCTCCGCCGCTTTTGCGGCTAAAACCACATCGCCAGACGTTGGCGAGAGGATGATGGCGGCCGGAGAGGCGCAAATAGCCGCCGCCGCGCCGCGGCTAATGCCGACGTTGACCATCACCGGGAAGAGAGTAGCCATGAGCAGTACGCCAAGCCCCGTCGCGGAAGAGACGGCCAGCGACATCAGGCAGGCGACAAAATAGGCGGCAATCATCAACAGGTAGGGCGAGTTTATGTACTGTAAAGGTTTCGACGCCAGCTTCACGACCATATCATTCGCGCCGATATGCGTCATATAAGCGGCAAAGCCGCACAGCATCATGATCATCATGCCAAGATCGCCGCCACGACTCATAAGCAAAATTTTGATGTATTCAACAATATCTGTTGCGGTATAGCCGGTACTGGTTTCGCTGGCAGGTAATACCTTATGCCCCATCAGCGCGCTGATAATAAGCAGAACCAGACCGCCGACAAATAAAACGCCAGTGGCGGAATATCCCTTAATGATGTAGCGCGCTACACCCACAATAACGACGACTCCGATAAGGAGTTCTATAACTGTTAGCATTGTTTCCCCTGTCTTATCGACACCCAGAGTAAAAATAAGAGCCACAAAAGTGGTATAAAAATGTACCGAATAAAGGATGGCGCCTTACTGATTAAAATCACGGCGCGGTTATTTTTTCATGTCATCGCTAAAGATGAAATATGCTTATACGAATTTTCTGTAGCGCTATAAGTATTAATTTATTGTTATTTTATTGTTTTGTTTGTTGTGCTTTGTTTTGTGTTTTTGTGAAAGCTTATTAAGGAGCGCGCGACGGTTCTGAGTGCTAAATCAAACGCCGTTAACCCGATACTTTCTCAGATTATTCTCTGTTTATAGTTTGTTAAGATTTTATTCAGGTTAATGTTGTTATTATCACAGTCGAATTTTTGAACGGTATGGCTGTTGTGATGATTATCAGAAAGTATTTTCTTATTATTGCTCTCCTTGTTATGCCATGGCTGGCTATTCCTTCAGTCTCTGCGGCGGATAAAGGGTGGTTTAACACGTTTACCGATAACGTCGCAGAAACGTGGCGACAGCCTGAGCATTATGATTTGTATGTCCCCGCCATTACCTGGCATGCGCGCTTTGCCTACGATAAAGAGAAAACGGATCGCTATAACGAGCGGCCGTGGGGCGTTGGTTTTGGTCAGTCGCGCTGGGACGACAAAGGCAACTGGCATGGCCTCTATATGATGGCCTTTAAAGATTCATTTAACAAATGGGAACCCATAGGCGGTTATGGCTGGGAAAAAACCTGGCGACCGCTGGAAGACGATAATTTTCGTCTGGGACTGGGCTTTACCGCAGGCGTTACCGCGCGCGACAACTGGAATTATATTCCCATCCCTGTGCTGTTGCCTTTAGCGTCGATAGGCTATGGGCCCGCTACCTTTCAGATGACCTACATTCCGGGCTCGTATAACAACGGAAACGTCTATTTCGCCTGGATGCGTTTCCAGTTTTGACGGGGAAGGGCATGCTTCAGTTGTGAATTAAAAATCCTTAAAAAACAATAAGTAGATAGGGTTAGCTAAAAATTAACGCGATATTTATCACTTTTTCGCAAAGTTCGACTGGACAAAATGCATCACAATTGTTGTACTGGTATCCGACACAGCATTTGTGTCTATTTTTCATGTAAAGGTAATTTTGATGTCTAAGATTAAAGGTAACGTTAAGTGGTTTAATGAATCCAAAGGATTCGGTTTCATTACTCCGGAAGATGGCAGCAAAGACGTGTTCGTACACTTCTCTGCAATCCAGACCAATGGTTTTAAAACTCTGGCTGAAGGTCAGCGCGTAGAGTTCGAAATCACTAACGGTGCCAAAGGCCCTTCCGCTGCAAACGTAACTGCTCTGTAAGCATACGTCCGACAGCAAGATTTCAAAACCCGCCCTTTCGGCGGGTTTTTTTTGCGCTTAACGCGCTGCGGCGGCGGAAAATAGCCAGAATGCCAGCGCCGTCATGGCAAACGAACCCAACAGGTTAATCAGCACATTCAGCAGCGCCCAGCCAAAGCGCCCCTCTTGCAGCAAGAATACCACTTCAGCAGAAAAAGTAGAAAAGGTCGTCAGGCCGCCGCAAAAGCCGGTTGTGATGAGCACTTTCCACATCGGATCGATATGTGTCATGCGGTTAAACCAGGCGAACCCCATGCCGATAATAAACGCGCCAAGCAAATTTGCTGTTAGCGTACCGATGGGAATCGCCTGATGAAGCGGATTAAAACGCATACTTAGCATCCACCGGGCTACGCTCCCCGTTCCACCGCCGATAAAAACTGCTAAAAGAAGCTGTAACACTGCCGAATCCTTTATTTAATTGCTATACAGGAGGAGTGTAACGCCGAACACGCATAATTGGCGAGTCCTGACAGAGGTGTGGGAGGGGATATGTTCGTTGCAGCCGGGCAGTTTGTGGTGAGTTCTGTATGGGAAAAGAATGCGCAAGTTTGCGTTTCGTTAATGGCTCAGGCGGCGGGCCGCGGCGTATCGCTTCTGGTGTTGCCTGAGGGGATATTAGCGCGAGATGACATCGACCTTGACCTGCCGATTCGCGCCGCGCAGCCGCTGGATGGCGCGTTTATGACGCGGCTTCTGGAAGAAAGCGCTCATAATAATATGACGACGATATTCACTATCCTTGTCCCGTCAACGCCTGGACGGGCGGTTAATATGCTGGTGGCGCTACGGGCAGGTCACATTGTCGCGCGTTACGCGAAGCTGCATCTTTATGATGCGTTTTCGATGCAAGAATCCCACAGTATTGATGCCGGAACCGTTATCGCGCCTGTGCTGGACGTGGTGGGGGTTAAGGTGGGGCTTATGACCTGTTATGACCTGCGCTTTCCTGACATGGCGTTAGCGCTGGCTTTACAGGGGGCTGACGTATTGGCGCTGCCGACGGGCTGGGTTCGCGGCCCGTTGAAAGAGCAGCAGTGGTCGACGCTGCTGGCGGCGAGAGCGCTGGATACCACCTGCTATATGATTGCGGCCGGGGAGTGTGGTAATCGTAATATTGGTCAAAGTCGTATTATCGATCCGTTGGGGGTAACGATAGCCGCAGCAGCCGATCGTCCGGCGCTGATCGTCGCGGAAATATTCAGAGAACGAATAGACCAGGTGCGGGAGCAACTTCCTCTTTTGCAGCAACGACGATTTGCGCCACCGCAATTATTATGATGTTTTTTTACGCAAAGCTTGATTCACCTTGTTACAGATTGCTATTGTGTGCGCGCGTCGAAAGACCGTTAATATTCTCAGGTTAATCCGGCGCGTTACGCAGCCTGTTTTTAGTGAAGAAGGTATCTATGGGTGAGATTAGTATTACCAAACTGCTGGTGGTTGCCGCACTGGTTGTTCTGCTGTTTGGTACCAAGAAGTTACGTACGCTGGGCGGAGACCTGGGCACGGCGATTAAAGGATTCAAGAAAGCAATGAACGATGAAGACGCGGGCGTTAAGAAAGACGTCGACGGTAGCGTTCAGGCTGAAAAACTCTCGCATAAAGAGTAATAGCGCAATGCGCTTGCTCCGCAGAGTAAAAAAACCGGCGAGTTGCCGGTTTTTTTTGCCTGAAATGTAAGCGTCTATTACACGATCATTTCACTTCCATGCCTTTGGCCTGGAGATCAGCATGGTACGAAGAACGTACAAAGGGGCCACAGGCGGCATGGGTAAAGCCCATCGCCAGGGCTTCCGCTTTCATCTCGTCAAACTCTTCCGGGCTGACATAACGCTGTACCGGCAGGTGATGGCGGCTTGGCTGTAGATACTGACCAAGCGTCAGCATGGTAACGCCGTGACGGCGTAAGTCGCGCATAACCTCAATGATTTCCGCATTGGTTTCGCCTAAGCCCACCATCAGACCCGATTTTGTCGGAATTTCCGGGTGCGCTTCTTTGAAGCGTTCCAGTAATTTCAGCGACCAGTTGTAATCGGCGCCCGGACGAACCTGGCGGTAAATACGCGGCACGTTTTCCAGGTTGTGGTTAAACACATCCGGCGGCGTCGCGTTAAGGATATCCAGCGCGCGATCCATACGTCCACGGAAGTCTGGCACCAGCGTCTCTATTTTTATCTCCGGGCTTTTGGCACGGATGGCAGTGATGCAGTCAGCAAAATGCTGGGCACCGCCGTCACGCAGATCGTCACGGTCGACAGAGGTGATGACCACATAGCGTAGCGCCATGTCGGCGATCGTTTGCGCCAGTTTCTGCGGCTCTTCCGCATCCGGCGCAACGGGGCGGCCATGGGCGACATCACAGAACGGACAGCGGCGAGTGCAAATGGCGCCAAGGATCATAAACGTAGCGGTACCGTGGTTGAAACATTCAGCCAGGTTTGGGCAAGACGCTTCCTCGCAGACAGAATGCAGGCCATTTTTGCGCATTGCGGCTTTGATGCCCTGGATACGGGTAGAATCCGCCGGAAGTTTTATTTTCATCCATTCCGGTTTACGTAGTAGAGCGTCGCGCTCTGTGACCACATTTTTAACCGGGATAAGAGCCATCTTATCGGCATCGCGGTATTTTACACCGCGTTCCATCACAATGGGTTTACTCATAGCGTGCGTGTTCCAGTTGCGAATAACGAAGGAAAGCGTTTCAATTCAAGGGAAAGTTGTATTTATCAACTATTTTTGAATTTGTGACACGCAGTATATCATTGATAAGGGCCATAAAGCAGCCTGACAGCCCGGCAAAATGTAAAATAGTTGTTGTTTTGTGCTGTTTGCCCATATCTTCCGTGACCTGAATGCAACATTTTTGTCAGAACGCCTCACGGATGATATCAATGACGTTCTCCAGCACCGGATCGCGCAGACTCAGTTTATTGTAATGCAGCGAGAACTCGACCTGTTCACTATTCACCGGCGCGTAGGGAAGGCGTTCAAGCGGCCAGCAACGGCTAAATAAGTCGTAGAAGCGGGTGGGCATCAGTCCCAGCAGATCGCTGCTGGCGATCAGCGAGGCAATGGTAAAAATATTGTAGCTGCTAAAACTGATTTGCTGATCGGGAAATGTCTCCTGCAGTCGCTGGCGCAGGAGGGAAAGATGTTGTCCCTCCAGCATCAGAAAGGTGTGATCCGCGCTGTTCAGTCTCTCTTCAGTAATGGCGTTCGCCAGACACGGGTGATGCTGGCGGCAGACAATCTCAAGCGTATCGCTAAACAGGACGTGATGCTGGATGCTCCGGTTGTTATAGCTATGGGTATTGATAATGAGATCGGTCTGAAACTGACTAAGCTGGCTTTCGGCATCGTCTACCGGAATGTTGCGCAGCAAAAGCTGAGGATAACGCGGCCTGATGGCCTGGTAAATAATCGGCATCACTAGCGCGCCGACTGAAGGCGTCGTGCCAATTGTAATGGTGCGTTGCTTATCATAGCTGCCCGTGAGATCCAGGGCGCCAAGAATAGATTCCAGCCCCTGGCTGATGTATTCGTGCAGATGCGTAGCATACGTCGTGGGCGTTACGCCCTGGCCTTTGCGAATAAACAACGGATCGGGAAATATAGTCCGTAATTTTTGAATGGACTGGCTGATGGCTGACGGCGTCAGGTTAAGAATTTTCGCTGCATTGACGATCCCTTTATGGACATATACGGCCTCAAAAATCGTCAACAGATTGAGGTCAATATTTCTCAGTGTTCTGAAAATTTGCGGTTTGTCTTGTAGGTGTTGATCGGCCGGTTGTCTTTCTGCCTGATTATTATCACTCACGCTCTGGCTCCGAATTCATTCGTATTATGAATAATAGATGAAATAGTATATTTTGCATTTATGAGTTGGTTTTAAAATTACTCTTATGAATGTATTTTTAGTCATTTCAATAAGATAAGTAACAGCAAGGCCGGGATTTTGGTCACGGAAAATTCCTCATCATGAGGACTGAAGAGGCCATGCCGCCTGGCGGCTACAGCAGGGATATAACGAAAATATAGAAAGCGGGGGGAGAAGTAAAGCATTCAAATCATATATGATTAATGACCCATAAATTTCTTGGGCCATTATATTTTACGCATTAAGCAGCAATATATTCATACGGTGGATTATTTAGCAGAGCTAAAATATTCGCCAGCAAGCGGGGCGCAATATTATCCGTGGTAGCGTCTTCCTTCCACTGTGTTATTTTGGCCATTTCCATGCCGGCATAACCACACGGGTTGATACGTAGGAAAGGAGAAAGATCCATGTTAACGTTTAGCGCTAAACCGTGGAATGAGCAGCCGCGACGGATACGTAAACCCAGCGAGCAGATTTTCTTTTCACCCACATAGACGCCCGGCGCATCGGCGCGCGGATGCGCCTCAATACCAATTTCAGCCAGCGTATTCACCACGGTCTGTTCAAGTAGGGTGACTAAATCACGCACGCCCAGTTTACGTCGTTTCAGGTTAAGTAAAACGTACATTACCTGTTGGCCCGGACCATGATAGGTCACCTGTCCTCCACGATCGCTCTGCACAACGGGAATATCGCCAGGCATCAATATATGTTCCGCTTTACCGGCCTGGCCCTGGGTAAACACCGGGTAATGCTCAACCAACCAGATTTCATCATGGCTGTTTTCATCGCGCATATCGGTAAAGTTATGCATGGCCTGAGAGATAGCTTCATAGGGCTGAAGGCCGAGCTGGCGGACAAGGATTTTATCCTGATACAAAACGGCATCTCCGTAGAGAATGAAAAAAGAGAGGAAAGTATATCACAGCGGGGGAGGCGGGGAGTTACCCGGATAAGACCGGGTAACCGTCTGGATGTATTACAATACCATTCGCACGATATCAATATTGCCCAGTTCTTCGTACAGCGTTTCAACCTGTTCAATATGGGTGGCATTAATGGTGATAGAGACCGAGTGGTAGTTGCCTTTGCTGCTCGGTTTTACCGTCGGAGAGTAATCACCAGGCGCATGGCGCTGTACCACTTCAACCACCTGATCAACCAGCTCAGGTAACGCCTGCCCCATTACTTTGTAAGTAAATGGCGTAGGGAATTCAAGCAGTTCGTTAAGTTTGGTTTTCATGTCAGCTCCGGCATTACGTAAAAAAATAACAACTCCCGCCACAGGGCGGGAGTTTTACTGATGCATAGTATATGGGGACGAAAATCACACTTTCAAGCGTTCAATTTTTATCCAAACCAGTGATGGAACATTAATTTAATGTAATCAATGATTTTACCGAAGAAGTTCCCTTCCGGGATCTCTTGCAGTACGACCAGCGGACGCTGCTCGATGGTTTTACCGTCCAGCTGGAAGTTGATGGTGCCGACCACCTGGTTTTTCTGCAGCGGCGCGTGCAGTTCTGCGGTATTCAGTACATAGCTCGCTTTCAAATCTTTCATGCGACCGCGAGGGATCGTCAGGTAAACGTCTTTATCGACGCCCAGCGAGGCGCGATCGGTATTACCAAACCAGGCGGGTTCAGAAGCGAACTCTTTACCAGCCTTCAGCGGATTAACGGTTTCAAAGAAACGGAAGCCCCACGTCAGCAGTTTTTTGCTTTCTGTTTCACGGCCTTTATAGGTCCGTCCGCCCATCACGGCGGAAATCAATCGCATCTGGCCTTCGGTTGCGGAAGCGACCAGATTATAGCCCGCTTTGCTGGTATGGCCGGTTTTGATGCCGTCCACATTCAGGCTGTTATCCCACAGCAGACCGTTACGGTTTAACTGGCGAATGCCGTTAAAGGTGAACTCTTTTTCTTTATAAACGGCATATTCG
Organism: Salmonella sp. SJTUF15591; assembly: GCF_043356435.1. Classification (NCBI taxonomy): domain Bacteria; kingdom Pseudomonadati; phylum Pseudomonadota; class Gammaproteobacteria; order Enterobacterales; family Enterobacteriaceae; genus Salmonella; species Salmonella sp. SJTUF15591. Next base: position 399,957 of record NZ_JBEUJO010000004.1, read on the forward strand.
TTAGGCACATCGCGAATTAACGCCTGACCAATCAGCGCCATATCGCGAGCTGAACTGTATTGTCCGTCGGCGTCCAGGCCGTGTACGGTCTGGAAGTGGGTATTTTTCAGCCCCAACGCGTTCACATAGCTGTTCATCAGCCCGACGAAAGCATCCTGGCTACCGGCGGCGAAATCAGCCATCGCCACACAGGCGTCATTGCCGGATTGCAGATTGATGCCGCGTATCAACTGAGAGACCGGTACCTGCATTCCCGGCTTGAGGAACATCAGCGAGGAGCCTTTAAATACCGGATTGCCGGTGGCCCAGGCATCATTACCGACGGTAACCAGGTCGGTTTCTTTAAATTTACCCGCTTTCATTGCCTGTCCGATGACGTAACTGGTCATCATCTTCGTCAGACTCGCCGGGTCGCGACGTTCGTCGGCGTTTTGTTCCGCCAGAACTTTACCGGAGTTGTAGTCGATCAGGATGTAGGATTCCGCATCGATCTGCGGAACACCCGGGATCATAGTTTTGATATTCAGGTCATCGGCATGTGCGGTTGAGATAAACGCGGCACAAAGCGCCGTGGTGAGCGCCATGCGCTGCATAAAACGAGCGGAAAAAGTGGTCTTCATGGTCTGAACTACGACGTCCGTGATGAAATTAAAAAAAGAGCCCTACTATAGCAAAAGCATAACTGGCAGGCATCTGACTTTCCGCGTGACTTTGTTAATGTCATTTACAGAAATTGACAGTACAGATACCTGCGATCGGTTACTGCGCGCTGGCGATAAAGGACTGTAATTGTGCTTCTGTTTGCAAACGTTGCTGTAACGCGCTGGCTTCGGCTTTACTGGCAAAAGGCCCCAGTTGAATACGCCAGACCGCGCCGTTTTGTATTACGCGCCCTGGTACGCTGAACTGCTGGCTTAAACGCTGTTGGTACTGCTGCGCGCGCGTTTGATCGCTGACGGCGCCGACCTGGACGACGAAACGACCACTCGCCGCGGCGGCTGGTGCGCTCACCGGGGCAGATACCGGGGCCGCGGCGGCAGGCGCGCTCACCGGCGTCGCAGTCGCTGGAGCCGCCACCGGCGCGGAAACCGGCGCTGGCTGTGGCGCCGGCGTCGGTTCATTACCCTCCAGCACGCCAGGCGCCAGCGTAGTCGGCGCGCCGAGGAAGCCGCTGCTGCTCACCGGCGCGCCGGTGGTGTCGTCACTTTTCAACGTGGAATTACTGACCGGAAGCACGTCGCCTTGCGGTTGCGCAGGTACTGAAGAGGCGCTTCCCATTCCGCCGCTTAAATCAGGGCGCGGGGGCAGAGCGTAGGTCTGTTTCGCCACCGTCGTACAGGCCATCCCCGGGCCGGAGAGCGAACCATCCTGCGCCACGATAATGGGGTCAATCCGTACTTTAGTATTATTCGAGGTATTCAGACGATCCGCCGCCGCGCGGGACAGGGAGATGACCCGATCGGTGCCATAGGGGCCGCGATCGTTAATACGCACGACGATCATGCGACCGTTGGCCAGGTTGGTGATTCGCGCATAGCTGGGGATAGGCAGTGTCGGATGGGCGGCGGTAAGCTGCATCGGATCGAACATCTCCCCGGAGGCGGTTAAATTACTGCCGGGTTCCGCATCATAAATAGCGGCCAGGCCAGCCTGGCTAAAGCGGGACGGGTCCTGAACGATTTTATAACTTTTACCGTCACGCTGATAATCCTGGTTTGCGGTCGGATTCAGAGGTTCATAACGCGGTTCCGCTCCGCTGATTTCCACAGTCGGACCATTACATACCGCAGGTTGCGGCGCGACGGTGGTTTGCTGCTGACCGCCGTCATTAGTACATGCCGCGAGTAGTACTATCCCTGCCGCGACGCAGATTACAGGCAACTGCTTACGCATTGCGCACCCCTTATACGCTTTTCGACAACATTTTTCTGTGGGTGTGGATCGACATCACAATCCCGAACCCGGCCATCAGCACAATCAGTGCGGAGCCCCCGTAGCTGACCAGGGGTAAAGGTACTCCAACCACAGGCAGAATACCGCTCACCATACCAATATTTACGAAGACATAAACGAATAATATTAACATTAATCCGCCAGCCATCACGCGACCAAATGTAGTTTGCGCTCTGGCGGCAATCCACAAGCCGCGCATTATTAGCAAAATATAGAGCGCGAGCAGAATCAGGATGCCCACCAGACCGAGCTCTTCCGCCAGTACCGCGAAGATAAAGTCGGTATGGCGCTCGGGTAAAAACTCCAGCTGCGACTGGGTGCCGTGGAGCCAGCCTTTACCGCGCAGGCCGCCTGAGCCAATGGCGATTTTAGACTGAATAATATGATAGCCCGCGCCCAGCGGATCGGTCTCCGGATCAAGGAGCATCATGACGCGCTGGCGTTGGTAATCGTGCATCAGGAAAAACCACAAAATAGGAATAAATGCAGCGATCAATACAATGGCGACCCCAATTAAGCGCCAGCTCAGACCAGACAAAAATAGGACAAAGAGACCGGAAAGGGCGACCAGAATAGACGTCCCCAGGTCCGGCTGGGCGGCGACCAGCAGGGTAGGCATAAAGATTAATACCAGGGCGATGGCGGTATTTTTCAGCGAGGGCGGGCAGACGTCGCGGTTAATAAAGCGGGCGACCATCAGCGGCACGGCGATTTTGGCTATTTCCGAAGGCTGAAAGCGAACGATTCCCAGATCGAGCCAGCGCTGCGCGCCTTTGGATATTGCGCCGAAGGCATCAACGGCGACCAGCAGAATGATACAAATGATATAGAGATAGGGCGCCCAGCCTTCATACACGCGCGGCGGGATCTGCGCCATCACCACCATAACCACCAGCCCCATCGCAATCTGACCGATTTTACGCTCCATCATGCCGATGTCCTGGCCGCTGGCGCTCCAGATGACCAATGCGCTGTAAACCAGTAACGCCAGCAGAATAAGTAGCATCGTGGGATCGATATGAATTTTATCCCAGAAGGTTTTTTTGTTCGGATTATCCGTCATGATTATTGGTCCTCCGCCGCTGCAACCACCGGGTTTTCCGCAGGCAAATGGGTGTTGTTGTCGCCCAGCATGATGTGATCAAGGATTTGGCGCATGATTGTGCCTACTGCCGGGCCTGCGCCGCCGTTTTCAAGGATGATCGCGACGGCGACCTGGGGATTGTTATACGGCGCAAAGGCGGTCATTAATTTATGGTCGCGCAGGCGCTCGGCGATTTTATGCGCATTGTACGTTTCGTTGGCCTTCAAGCCAAAGACCTGCGCGGTGCCCGACTTCGCCGCGATTTTATAGGGCGCGCTGGCAAAATATTTATGCGCCGTGCCGTTAGGGCGGTTGGCGACGCCATACATGCCATCTTTCGCAATTTCCCAGTAGCCGGAGTGAATATCGCCCACCGGCGGCTCATGCGGCTGTACCCACGGCACCTGTTTACCGTTTTCCGCGGTGCTCATTAACAGGTGCGGGACTTTAACTACGCCGTCGTTAATAAGGATCATCAGCGCCTTACTCATCTGAATCGGCGTCGCTGTCCAGTAACCCTGGCCGATGCCCACCGGAATCGTATCGCCCTGATACCACGGTTTTTTAAAGCGTTTCTGTTTCCACTCGCGGGTCGGCATATTACCAGAGCGCTCTTCTGCGAGATCAATTCCGGTATAGTGACCATAGCCGAACTTACCCATCCATTCCGACAGGCGATCGATCCCCATGTCATAGGCCACCTGATAGAAGAAGGTATCCGCCGACTCTTCAAGGGATTTGGTGATATTCAGATGCCCGTGGCCCCATTTTTTCCAGTCGCGGTAGCGTTTCTCAGACCCCGGCAACTGCCACCAGCCAGGGTCGAAAAGACTGGTGTTACGGGTGATGACGCCAGCGCTTAATGCCGATACGGCGACGTAAGGCTTAACGGTAGAAGCGGGTGGGTAGACACCCTGAGTCGCGCGGTTTACTAATGGCGTGTTCGGGTCGTTAAGCAGCCCGGAGTAATCTTTGCTGGAGATGCCGTCCACGAAAAGGTTAGGGTCGTAACTTGGCATGGAGACCAGCGATAGCACGCCGCCGGTACGCGGATCGGTGACAATCACCGCCGCGCGACTGCCTGCCAGCAGCGTTTCAATATACTGCTGGAGCTTGAGATCCAGCGTCAGGTAGATATCGTGTCCGGCCTGCGGCGGCACCTCTTTAAGCTGGCGAATAACGCGACCGCGGTTGTTGACTTCAACCTCTTCATAACCGGTTTGCCCATGCAGAATATCTTCATAGTAGCGCTCAATGCCCAGCTTGCCGATGTCATGGGTGGCGGCGTAGTTCGCCAGTTTGTTTTCTCTGTCGAGACGCTCGACGTCTTTATCATTGATTTTCGATACGTAGCCGATAACGTGGGTCAGCGCCGATCCGTATGGATAATAGCGGCGTTTATAGCCTTTGACTTCGACGCCCGGAAAACGGTACTGGTTGACAGCAAAGCGCGCGACCTGAACTTCCGTCAGGTTTGTTTTCACCGGAATAGAAGTAAAGCGATGGGATCGGGCGCGCTCTTTTTTAAAGGCGGCGATATCGTCGTCGTTTAAATCGACCACACTGCGTAGCGCATCCAGCGTTTGCTGAACGTTATCCACCTTTTCCGGCATCATTTCAATCTGATAGATAGTGCGGTTCAGCGCAAGGGGAATGCCGTTACGGTCGTAGATTATCCCGCGGCTTGGCGCAATTGGCACCAGCTTGATACGGTTTTCGTTCGAGCGGGTCTGGTAATCGGTAAAACGGAGAATTTGCAGATTATACAAATTGGCGATCAGTACGCCGGTCAGCAGCAAAATACCCAAAAAGGCGACCAGCGCCCGACGCACAAACAGTGCGGACTCAGCCGTATAGTCACGAAAAGAATTTTGTCGTTTCATCCGCTGCTTAATCTTCTCAAGACTTCACGATCACTCACGGTGATAAGGGTGGTTGGTTGTGATGCTCCACGCCCGGTACAAACTCTCCGCGACCAGAACCCGAACCAGCGGGTGAGGGAGCGTTAACGCCGAGAGCGACCAGCTCTGTTCCGCTGCCGCTTTGCAGGCGGGAGATAATCCTTCCGGGCCGCCAATCAGCAAACTGACGTCGCGCCCGTCCTGTTTCCAGCGCTCCAGCTCATTGGCTAACTGCGACGTATCCCACGGCTTGCCTGGAATATCCAGGGTAACAATGCGATTCTTACCGGCGGCGGCCAGCATCTGCTCGCCCTCTTTGTCGAGAATGCGTTTGATATCCGCGTTCTTGCCGCGTTTGCCCGCAGGGATTTCGATCAGCTCAAAGGGCATATCTTTCGGAAAGCGACGCAGATATTCCGTAAATCCCGTTTGAACCCAGTCGGGCATCTTCGTGCCGACAGCGACAAGTTGCAGCTTCACGCATTAACTCCAGAGTTTTTCCAGTTCATACAGGCGGCGACTTTCTTCCTGCATGACATGCACAATCACATCGCCCAGATCGACGACAATCCAGTCAGCCGCATTTTCGCCTTCGACGCCCAATGGCAGCATACCGGCCGCGCGCGACGACTGCACCACGTGGTCGGCAATAGACATAACGTGACGGCTGGAGGTGCCGGTACAAATAATCATACAGTCGGTGATACTGGATTTACCCTGAACATCTAAGGCGATGATGTCCTGACCTTTCAGGTCATCAATTTTGTCGATAACAAAATCCTGGAGTGCTTTACCCTGCAAGTTTTCCCCCTGGGTGAATAATTGCGTTATAACGATAGAAAAAGGCCAACAGGCTGGACCGGTAAGGCGTTGCGAGTTAACGCTAACCTTCCGGCGGGACGCCGTGTAGTATACCTGAATCAGCGGCGATACCGGGACTTATGTCGCCGGATCGGCGTTTAAAACCAGATTATCATCCCATCCCACGTCACAGAAAGCATCGCCATTTTTGTAAAACAATTTCTGCAAAGCTCTGCAAGGTGAAAAAAGCCTGGCTGCGGAGAATAACAGCCTGTCGGGGGCTGTCAATGGGCGAAACCGCTGCGGCGAGAAAAAACGGAAAATTCATCACTCAGGCCGCCAGACGGCGCGACTATTTAATACTTTCAGGGTGGCGAACCCTTCGCACAGGTCGATTGCGCTCCAGCATCCCTGTTCTACCCGGAAATGCCATAGCGAGGCGGCAGGCATTGCGAGCAGACGGGCAATCAACAGGCTGAGTACGCCCTGATGGCTGACGATCAGCAGGTTCTGGCAATCGCTAAACGCGTCGAGTCGCGAGATAAAGCGCTCTACGCGCCGGGTAAAAGCCTGAAAACCCTCGCCATTGGTCGGAACCGCATTCTGCCAGTCCGTACACCAGGCGGCATAGCTTTCGGCATCTTCATGGGCGAGGTCGCGGTGATGGCGCATTTCCCAGTCGCCGAAGTACATCTCGTTAAGCTCAGATAAGATGTGTTGCGGTGTATCCCGGCCCTCCAGTACGAGCCGGGCGGTATGGCGCGCGCGCTCCAGCTCGCTGCATAACACCCGGTCAAATGGCGCGTGGCGCAATAAAGTATGTAGCGTTTTCGCCTGGCCAATCCCTTTTTCCGTTAACGGCGTGGGAGCATGTCCGCTATACAACCCGGCGACATTGGCCTCGGTTTCGCCATGACGCACCAGCCACAATCGCATGGTATTCCTCATGAGGTTAAATGCGCAAAACATGATAATGCCCCTGATTGCGCAACGTTTTTTTCACTAAAATAGCGTTTTTTGACCGGAGGCATAATGGCGTTATTCAACAGCGCGCATGGCGGTAATATTCGGGAAGCCGCGACGGTGTTGGGCATCTCGCCTGACCAGTTACTGGATTTTAGCGCAAACATTAATCCGCTGGGTATGCCTGTCAGCGTGAAACGCGCGCTTATCGACAATCTGGACTGCATTGAGCGCTACCCGGACGCCGATTATTTTCATTTGCACCAGGCGCTGGCGCGTCATCATCAGGTGCCGGCATCGTGGATACTGGCGGGAAATGGCGAGACGGAGTCAATCTTTACCGTGGCGAGCGGTCTTAAACCGCGTCGTGCAATGATTGTCACGCCAGGTTTCGCGGAGTATGGCCGGGCGCTGGCGCAAAGTGGCTGTGAAATTCGTCGCTGGTCTCTACGCGAAGCGGATGGCTGGCAGCTTACCGATGCCATTCTTGAGGCGTTGACGCCCGATCTGGACTGCCTGTTTCTGTGTACGCCCAATAATCCTACCGGCCTGCTGCCGGAGCGGCAGTTATTACAGGCCATTGCCGATCGCTGCAAATCGCTGAACATTAACCTGATCCTGGATGAAGCGTTTATCGATTTTATTCCGCATGAGGCGGGCTTTATTCCTGCTCTTAAAGATAATCCGCATATCTGGGTGCTGCGTTCGCTGACCAAATTTTATGCCATTCCCGGCCTGCGGTTGGGATATCTCGTCAACAGCAATGACGCGGCGGTAGCGCGGATGCGTCGCCAACAAATGCCGTGGTCGGTTAACGCGCTGGCGGCGCTTGCCGGTGAGGTAGCGTTACAGGATAGCGCCTGGCAACAGGCGACCTGGCATTGGTTACGGGAGGAGGGCGCCCGGTTTTATCAGGCGCTTTGTCAGCTCCCCCTGCTGACGGTCTATCCCGGGCGGGCAAACTATCTGTTGTTACGCTGTGAGCGAGAGGATATTGATCTGCAGCGACGGTTGCTGACGCAGCGGATTTTAATCCGTAGCTGCGCTAACTACCCGGGGCTGGATAGCCGCTATTATCGTGTGGCGATACGCAGCGCTGCGCAAAACGAGCGTCTGCTGGCGGCGCTGCGCAATGTGCTTACCGGTATAGCCCCTGCTGATTGATGTAGTTCAGCACGTTTTCCGGCAACAGATCGTCGCAGGATTCGCCTTTTTCCAGCCGTTCGCGGATGAGGGTTGCGGAGATATTAAGCCAGGGCGTTTCCGCCAGGTAAATTTTACCGGCTGGCAACTGGTGCAGATCGTCCGGCGTATGGGTCAGATGCTGTTCCAGCCACTGCTGGTGTTGCGCCTGCGTCATTTCAAGGGGATAGCCCGGACGACGACAAACAATCAGGTGAGTGTTATCAAGGATGGTGTCGTAATCATGCCAGGTGGGGAAGTTAAGCAGCGAGTCCTGGCCGATAATAAACGCCAGCGGCGCTTCGGGGCCCTGTTCTTCGCGCCATGCTTTCAGCGTTTGCGCAGTGTAAGAGGGCGCGTTTCGCTGTAGCTCGCGTTCATCCAGCGTAAAAAGCGGCTTATCGGCGATAGCCAGCTCCAGCATATATTTACGCTGCGCGCTGGAGGCTTCCGGCTGGGGGCGATGCGGCGGCACATTGTTAGGCATAATAATCACCCGCGATAAGCCGATCAGATTCGCCAGCGTTTCAACAGGTTTAAGATGTCCATAATGCACCGGATCAAAGGTGCCGCCGAATAAAGCCTGTAACGATTTCATATCACCCATCAATAAATACGTCTGCCAGCGCCTTATGGCAGAGCAGGAGCGACAGCCCTTCAAGATCTGCCCATACCGACTGACCATAATCCTGTTTGAGCGTAATTTCTGTACGCGTCAGTAACTGCACGGCCTGGCGAAGCTGCGCAGGATGGAGACGCTGCAACGCGTCGCCGATCATGGGGCGACGGTTTTGCCAGACCCGGTGTTTATCAAACAGCGCGCGTAACGGCGTATGCGCGGACTGACGTTTGAGATTTACCAGTAGCAGCAGCTCTCGCTGGAGGGTGCGCAGCAGAATAACCGGTTCGCTGCCTTCAAGGCGTAGCTGTTGCAGGATATGCAGCGCGCGTTTGCTTTTCCCCATCAGTAACGCATCCACCCAGTGGAAAGGGGTAAAATGGGCGGCGTCATTGACGGCCTGCTCCACGCGAGGAAGCGTTAACTTACCGTCAGGCCAAAGCAGCGACAGCCGTTCCAGCGCCTGCGCCAGCGCCAACAGATTGCCCTCATAGCAATAGCACAGCAGTTGGTTCGCGGCGTCATCCAGTTGCAAATTCTGTGCTTTCGCTCTGGCGGCCACCCAGCGGGGAAGCTGCGCCTGCTCCGGCGTCTGACAACTGACCTGAACGCTACGGTCTGCCAGCGCGGTATACCAGGCGGCGTTTTCCTGCGCTTTGGTGAGCTTGTTTCCGCGTACTATTAATAACAGGTCGTCATGCAGCAGCTCGCTCAGGGTGGCGAGTTGCTCATTCATTGCCGCGTTAGGCCCGTTTTCCGGCAGTTGCAGCACCAGCGTTTGACGGCTGGCGAACAGACTCATCGCCTGGCAGAGTGAGAAAAGCGATCCCCAGTCGGTACTGGGATCGAGAGTAAAAGCGTGGTGCTCTTCGAAGCCTTGCGACGCAGCCGCCAGACGAATAGCGTCCTGACTTTCCTGCAGCAGCAGCGGATCGTTGCCCAATAGCAGATATGCCGCACGCAGCCCTTCATTGAGCTGCGCGCGGAGTTGTTCAGGATACAACCTGATCATTAGTTACTCAGCGTAGTGGAGACGCGTGCTGGCGTAGAGGCGGGCGCCGCCGTCTCATTGTCGGCGGTAGCCTCCTCTTTCGTCGCCTGAATATCCGCCGCGCGGACGCTGGTCAGCTTACGAATCAGCTGTTCAGCGGCTTTGTCGTACATCTCCTGAACGATCATGGCCTGCTCGTTATCCTTCGCCAACGCCATCTGCGGGTTATCGAAGAACGAACGGTACACTTTCGTGCTGATAGGATAGATGTCATGGCCCGGAATCAATACCGAGGCATTGACGGTCATCACCATCTGATATTCCGCCGTCTGGCCGTCCTGGAACACTGACGCCGTATCCTGCGAAATAGTCACCGTTCCAAGCCGCAGAGACGGAACGTCTTTGCGCGTTGTGTCTTTATCAAGCAGGTTTACGTTATTCAGCCGTAACTGATTACGTACCGCACGACTTAGCGGACCGTTCGGATCGCCGGAATCGAGGATCATCGTTTTCATTGAAGCCGGAACCTGCGTAGTGCTACGCAGATGCCAGCCGCATCCGGCGGTGACCAGCACCGCCAGAGATAACAACAGTGTTACCAGATATCGCACGCTTCCTCCCGCGCTTAGCCAACAACCAGATTGAGGAGTTTACCCGGAACGTAAATCACTTTACGCACGGTAACGCCATCAAGATATTTTGCCACCAGATGTTCCTGGCCTGCACGTTCACGCACCTGTTCTGCGGTGGCATTCACCGCAACGGTGATCTTACCGCGAACTTTACCGTTAACCTGCACGACAACCAGCGTGGTGTTTTCCACCATTGCCTGCTCGTCGGCAACCGGCCACGGCGCGTTGTCGATATCGCCTTCGCCACCCAGTTCCTGCCACAAGGTAAAGCAGACGTGCGGGGTGAACGGGTTAAGCATACGCACGACGGCCTGCAGCGCTTCCTGAAGCAGTGCGCGGTCTTGTTCGCCTTCCTGCGGGGCTTTCGCCAGTTTGTTCATCAACTCCATGATCGCCGCAATGGCGGTGTTGAACGTCTGACGGCGGCCGATATCATCGGTCACTTTGGCAATGGTTTTATGCACATCGCGACGCAGCGCTTTTTGATCTTCGCTCAGCGCATCGACGTTCAGCGCCGCGACAGGACCTTTAGCGGTGTGTTCGTAAACCAGCTTCCAGACGCGTTTAATAAAGCGGTTTGCGCCTTCTACGCCGGACTCCTGCCATTCCAGAGTCATATCCGCCGGAGAAGCGAACATCATAAACAGGCGTACCGTGTCCGCGCCATAACGTTCAACCATTACCTGCGGGTCGATACCGTTATTTTTCGACTTGGACATTTTACTCATGCCAGTGTAGACCAGCTCATGACCCGCTGCGTCTTTTGCTTTGACGATGCGGCCTTTTTCATCGCGCTCGACGATAGCGTCAACTGGCGAAACCCAGTTACGTTCGCCGTTCTCGCCGACATAATAGAACGCATCCGCCAGCACCATGCCCTGACACAGCAACTGCTTAGCCGGCTCGTCAGAGGTGACCATGCCCGCATCGCGCATCAGCTTATGGAAGAAGCGGAAGTAGAGCAGGTGCATGATGGCATGTTCAATACCGCCGATGTAGATGTCGACCGGCAGCCAGTAGTTTGCCGCTTTCGAATCCAGCATTCCTTCCTGATACTGCGGGCAGGTGTAACGCGCGTAGTACCATGACGATTCCATAAAGGTGTCGAAGGTGTCGGTTTCACGCAGCGCCGGCATCCCGTTAACGGTGGTTTTCGCCCACTCAGGATCGGCCTTGATCGGGCTGGTGATGCCGTCCATGACGACGTCTTCCGGCAGAATAACCGGCAGTTGATCTTCCGGCGTCGGCAGCACGGTGCCGTCTTCCAGGGTGACCATCGGGATCGGCGCGCCCCAGTAACGCTGACGGGAAACGCCCCAGTCACGCAGACGGTAGTTCACTTTACGTTCGCCGACGCCTTTTTCCGCCAGTTTATCGGCAATGGCGTTAAACGCCGCTTCAAAGGCCAGACCGTCGAACTCACCGGAGTTAAACAGCACGCCTTTTTCGGTCAGCGCCTGTTCGGAAAGATCCGGCTCGGAACCGTCGGCGGCCAGAATCACCGGCTTGATGGTCAAACCGTATTTGGAGGCAAATTCGTAGTCGCGCTGATCGTGACCCGGAACGGCCATCACCGCGCCAGTGCCGTACTCCATCAGGACAAAGTTTGCCGCCCAGACCGGGATCTCTTCGCCAGTTAACGGATGAATCGCTTTAAAGCCGGTGTCGACGCCTTTTTTCTCCATGGTCGCCATTTCGGCTTCGGCCACTTTGGTGTTACGGCATTCGTCGATGAACGCCGCCAGCTCGGCGTTGTTCGCCGCCGCTTTTTGCGCCAGCGGATGACCGGCGGCCACTGCCAGGTAGGTGGCGCCCATAAAGGTATCCGGACGGGTGGTATAGACGGTCAGCGTGTTATCGTAACCCTTCACATCGAAGGTGATTTCCACGCCTTCAGAGCGGCCAATCCAGTTGCGCTGCATCGTTTTTACGGTATCAGGCCAGTGGTCCAGCTTATCCAGATCGCGCAACAGCTCGTCTGCGTAAGCGGTGATTTTGATAAACCACTGTGGGATCTCTTTACGCTCAACTTTGGTGTCGCAACGCCAGCAGCAGCCGTCGATCACCTGTTCGTTGGCGAGAACGGTCTGATCGTTCGGGCACCAGTTAACGGCAGAAGTCTTCTTGTACACCAGGCCTTTTTTATACAGCTCGGTGAAGAATTTCTGTTCCCAACGGTAGTATTCCGGGGTGCAGGTCGCGATTTCACGGCTCCAGTCATAGCCAAAACCCAGCGTTTTGAGCTGGTTTTTCATGTACGCGATGTTGTCGTACGTCCACGGCGCCGGCGCGGTGTTGTTCTTCACCGCCGCGCCTTCCGCCGGCAGGCCGAAGGCGTCCCAGCCGATTGGCTGCAGCACGTTTTTGCCCAGCATACGCTGGTAGCGGGCAACCACGTCGCCGATGGTGTAGTTACGTACGTGGCCCATGTGTAGTCGGCCAGAAGGATAGGGAAGCATCGACAGGCAGTAATACTTCTCTTTGCTCTCGTCTTCGGTCACTTCAAATGTGCGCTTCTCATCCCAGTGAAGCTGTACTTTGGATTCTATCTCTTCCGGGCGGTATTGCTCTTGCATGGCAGCCAGTAGTCCTGTTTTCGATACAGCTACAAATGTAGCTTTAGAGGTGGTGTTTAGATCCGCATAGCATAGCCCAAACACGCACGTCAAAACAGGGGGTAGAACATTTGTCGCGCCAGGCGTCCATGAGCAGGTGACGCAAAATGCGACACGACTGAGGCAAATTACCGCAGTTCCTGTCACCGCCAGATCATCTCATGAAAATAAAGTCATATAAATCATGTTGTTAAAAAGTGGCACGTCTTTTGATTAGGGAAGACAGGACTAAAGCAAAGGAGTTAATCGTGAAAAAAAATGCAGTGGTGATTCACCCTCAGGATTGCGTCGCGACGGCTATTACGGCGCTCAAGGCCGGCGAAACCGCCACAATGTTCATTGGCGAACGCGAGATAAGCGTTGTGTTACATCAGGATGTGCCATTTGGTCACAAATTCGCCATCTGCGATGTGCCTTTTCATGGCGAAGTTTATAAATATGGTGAATCCATTGGCCGCGCCACTCAGGAAATAAAAAGTGGCGACTATGTGCACGTCCACAATGTGGAAAGCGAACGCGGACGTGGTGACTGGAAATAATATAAAACAAGGGAAAATGATTATGAGCAATGAGACTTTTTTGGGTTTCCGCCGCCCTGACGGCCGTTTTGGCATCCGTAATTATGTACTGATTTTACCTACCAGCGTTTGTGCGAATAAAGTTGCCCAGGATATTGCCCGACAGGTAAAAGGCGCGACATGGGTGAATAACGATTTTGGCTGCTGCCAGGTGGCAGGCGATGCGCGTCTGACGGAAAAGACATTGATTAATGTGGCGAATAATCCCAACGTCGGCGCTATTGTGGTTGTGGGCTTAGGCTGTGAAGGCGCGGAGCCGCTGCGCATCGCAGAAGAGATTACCGCATTTGGCAAACCGACCTCTTGCATTACCATTCAGGAAGAGGGCGGCACGCTTAAATGTCAGGCCAGGGGGATTTCGCTGGCCCGCGACTATGCGCAACAACTCTCCATGCAAAAACCGCAGCAAGCACCGGTTAGCGAGCTGCTGTTGGCGATGGAGTGCGGCGGGTCAGATACGACATCGGGGCTGGCGTCTAACCCTTCCTGCGGGGTCGCCTCGGATAAGCTGATACGCTGCGGCGGAAGCTCAATTCTTTCTGAAACGACGGAATTTATTGGCGCCGAGCATGTGATGGCGAAACGCGCGGTGACGCCGGAGGTTGGTCAACAGCTCATTGATTTAGTGGTCGGCTGCGAGGCGCGAGCAAAAGCGCTGGGCGAGGATATTCGCGGGGGACAGCCGACGCCGGGCAATATTAAAGGCGGGTTGACTACCATTGAAGAAAAATCGTTAGGCTGTATGCATAAAGCGGGTCATGCGCCGCTACAGGGCGTACTGGAATATGCCGATAGTCCAACGCATCCGGGCCTGTGGATTATGGATACCCCGGGGCAGGATATTGAATCTATTTCCGGCATGGTGGCGGGTGGAGCGCAGATCGTTATTTTTACTACCGGTCGCGGAACGCCTGCCGGTAACCCAATAGCGCCGGTAATAAAAATTACGGGTAATAAAGCAACGTGGGAAATGATGCAGGACAATATTGATATTGATGTGTCCGCCATTATGTCTGGCGAGGCTTCTATTACGCAAATGGGCGAGGAAATTTATCAGGAAATTTTACGCGTCGCGAATGGGAAAACGACTAAATCAGAAGATTTAGGTCATAACGAATTCTCTATTTATAAGATCGCGCCGACGTTCTGATACCAAATCGGGCAGCACAAGCTGTCCGGTTATCTCCTGGGAATAAGCTATGAAAATTAAAAAAACACTGGAACGTTTTCCTGGTGGTATGATGGTTGTACCGCTAATCATCGGCGCATTGTTTAAAACTTTTGCGCCGGAGGCGCTGGAAATAGGCGGTTTTGTCACCTCTATTTCGCATGGCGCAATGGCGATTTTAGGCATGTTTTTAGTCTGTATGGGCGCGGATATCCAGTTTAAAGCCGCGCCGAAAGCGCTAAAAAAAGGCGCTGCGATCACCTTTGCGAAATTTGCCAGCGGCGTGATTATTGGCATTCTGGTCGGAAAATTTTGCGGCCCGGATGGGTTATTAGGTCTGTCGGCTTTAGCGATTATTTCGGCGATGACCAACTCGAACAGTGGGTTATATGCCGCGTTGGTGGGGGAGTACGGCGATGAAACCGACGGCGGCGCGATTGCGGTAATATCGTTGAACGATGGTCCCTTTTTCACCATGCTGGCGTTAGGGTCGGCAGGCATGGTGTCGATACCCTTTATGAATCTGGTGGCGGTTATTATTCCCATTATCATTGGCATGATTTTGGGCAATCTGGATGAGGACATGCGCAAGTTTCTTAAACAGGGCAGCGTGGTAACGATTCCCTTCTTTGCCTTTGGGTTAGGATACGGTATTGATTTCGCAAGACTTATCACGGCAGGTTCTTCAGGCATTTTACTGGGACTCATGACGGTGGCGATTGGCGGATTTTTTAATATTTTCGCCGATCGTCTGACGGGAGGCAGCGGCGTGGCAGGCGCGGCGGTATCCACCACCTCTGGCAACGCCGTCGCGACGCCAGCGGCAATCGCGCTGCTCGATCCGCATTTTACCGACCTGGCGTCGACGGCGGCGGCGCAGGTGGCGGCCTCGACGATTATTACCGCTCTGTGCGCCCCCTTCCTGACCGTATGGATAAAAAAACGCTACGATCGTAAACTGAACCCAGCCGCCGCAGGCGGTTAGCGTTTCGGCGGAAAATAAATCACGACGGGCGGTCTCGCCCGTTCATAAACCAACAGGATGGTGAGTGATGAATAAGACGAAAGATATAGCCGCATCTCCTCTCTGTTTTGTCTCTCCTTACCCGCAACTGGCAAAGGCTGCCGAGGCGCTGGTCGCGCAGTTGGATTACGCCGTCACTATTCATCAAACGACGCTTAATCGTATCCTGGATGAGCTACCTTTATTAGAGTCCCGTGGGCACCAGGTACTGATTAGTCGTGGCGGCTGTGCGGAAATATTAAAAAAGCACAGTAAATTACCGGTAGTCGAAATTAAAATGTCCGGCTACGACATTCTTGATGCGCTTATCCCTTTTAAAGGACAAAAAGGCACTGTCGGTATTGTCGGTTTTTCCAGTGTGATCAAAGGATGCGCGCGCGTAGCGGAACAGTTAAATATTAACTATAAAATTTTTACCTTACAGGGAAATGATAAAGAAACGATTTCTTGCCTGAAGCGGCAATTAGCGTCCACGCCATTAGATTGCATTGTTGGCGATACCGTTTGTCAGGATTATTTTTCACCGCTGGGCTCGCAATTCCGTTTGCTTGATTCCAGCCCTGCCTCAATAACCGAAGCTCTGGAAGAAGCCCGCTCATTATATCTGGCTTTTCGCAGCCAATTACTGGAGCGTCATCATCTGCAGCTGATTCTCGATCAGTTTGATAAAGCTGTTATCACGCTTGATGATACCGGCGCGTTACTGCATTACAATAAATATGCGAGCCAACTTTTTAAAATTAACGCCTCCGGTGAGATTTATGACGCGTCTTTCCTGAAACAGGTATTGCACCAGGAGCGGCATACATTACGTGAGGGAAAAACCGTCAGCGCGAAAGTCGTCGATACGCCGCAAGGCGCGATGGTGGTTAATCTGTATCCGGTATTTGCGGCCAGACAGTTAAGCCGGGTGGTGTTGACGATGCAAACCGTCTCCAGTTTACAGGGGGCGGAACATCATGTTCGCCGCCAGGAACTGTCTCGCCGCGGCTTGAGCGCCCGCTATCATTTCGACGATCTGCTTACCGAAAACCCGGAAATGCTGCGTCGTCTGGCGATCATTAAAAATTATGCCGGTACGGACGCGACTATCTTAATTAATGGCGAAAGCGGGACGGGAAAAGAGGTGCTGGCGCAAAGTATTCATAATGCCAGCCAACGCGTCAACGGCCCGTTTGTCGCCATTAACTGCGGCGCGATGGCCCCTCAGATTCTGGAGAGCGAACTCTTTGGCTATGTCGCCGGCGCATTTACCGGCGCGTCGCCGAAAGGCAAAATAGGCCTGTTTGAATTAGCGCACCACGGTACCATTTTTCTGGATGAGATTAGCGAACTGGATAAACCGCTACAGACGCGCTTATTACGGGTATTGCAGGAGCGGCAGATTATGCGGCTGGGCTCAGACCAGATGATACCTGTTGATATTCGCGTGATTGCGGCGACCAATCAGACGTTAACGAAGCTCATTGCGGACGGGACATTTCGCGAAGATCTTTACTATCGGCTTAACGTATTAAAAGTGACCACCATCCCGCTACGCAAACGTCCGGAGGATATCAAAGCCATCGGCCTGTCGCTGCTTACTAGTTTCAGCCAGCATTATAAACGCCCGGCACTAACGTTAACCCCGGCGCTGTGGCAAGAGCTTCAGCGCTTCGCCTGGCCCGGAAACGTCAGGCAGTTAAGCAATATTATCGAACGGCTGGTGCTCTCTATTGATCACTCCCCGGTAACGCTGGATGAGGGCCGCCTCTTGCTGGACGATCTGGAAGAGGGGAGCCGACGCGAGCCAAGTACCTGCCACGACTGCCAGATGCTGGCTGGCGATTATAAAACGATTCGCCTGCGTATTTTGAGAAAATTATTAGAGGCGGAAAGGGATAATAAATCGTTAGTGGCGAAACGGTTAAATGTCGATCGTACCTCGCTGACGCGCTGGATACGTGAGTCGGCCTGACAAGAATTTACAGACTCTGTGGGCAGCCTTGCAAAGCGTAACGCAAATAACGTCTATTATTATAGGCAGTTAACGATCCAAGAGGTGAAGTGATGAACAAGGTTGCTCAATATTACCGTGAACTGGTGGCCTCATTAAGCGAGCGTTTACGCAATGGCGAGCGCGACATTGATGCGCTGGTGGAGCAGGCGCGCCAGCGCGTGATGCAAACAGGGGAGTTAACGCGAACCGAGGTGGACGAACTGACGCGCGCTGTCAGACGCGATCTGGAAGAGTTCGCCATGAGCTACGAAGAGAGCCAGGAAGATAGCGTCTTCTTGCGGGTGATTAAAGAGAGTCTCTGGCAGGAACTGGCGGACATTACCGACAAAACCCAGCTGGAATGGCGTGAAGTCTTCCAGGATTTGAATCACCACGGCGTGTATCACAGTGGCGAAGTGGTGGGGTTGGGGAATCTGGTGTGCGAGAAATGCCACTATCATCTGGCGGTTTACACGCCGGATGTGTTGCCGCTCTGCCCGAAGTGTGGCCACGATCAGTTCCAGCGCAGGCCGTTTGAGCCGTAAGGTTCATTATCGTGAGCGGACGGTTGCCGTCCGCCATGTTAAGCGTGCAGTTGGGCTTCCAGTTTGCGGATCTCTTCGTCGACGTTCCATTTGCCCGTGGGCTGTGCTTTTTTGAACCAGTAGAGCGCTTGTTGTAGGTCTTGTGCGGTACCGTATCCATCTCTGTACATGCATCCGAGGTTGTACCAGCCCGATGAATTGTTACATTCTGCTGATTTGTGGAACCATTCCAGTGCTAGCGAATAATTTTGCTCGACGCCATGACCGCATTTGTACATCCAGCCGATACTGTTATAGGCATCATCGTCACCCTGGTCTGCCGCTTTTCGAAACCAGTATATTGCCTGCTGGTAATCTTGTTTGATACCTTTTCCGATGTAATAACAATAGCCCATCTGATATTGCGAGTAGCTGCTCTCTTGTAGCGCGCTCTTCTTGTACCAAAGGGCGGCAAGGGATAAATTTTTCCGACATCCTTTCCCATTGCCATACATATACGCCAGTCTTTCCTGGCTGGCGCAATGGCCTTGTAATGCTGCCTGTTTAAACCAGTAGAGTGCCTGTGTATCATTTTGCTCTACGCCAGTTCCTGAATGATACATTCTCCCGAGATTATATTGCGCAAGGTTGTGGCTCTGTTCTGCTCCTTTGCGATACCAGGCAACGGCCTGGGCATAATCTGGAGCCATCCCGGTTTCTCCTTCCTGAACCCAGCCTAATGTGTTGAAAGCGTGTCGGTGTCCTTGCTGTGCGGCTTTTTCTGACCAGAATAAAGCCAGCGTATTATCTTTCATGTCGGTAGGCGTGTCTTTGTATCGTAAGCCGAGCCAATATTGCGCCTCGCAATGCCCTTGCTCGGCCGCCTGCTGTAGCCAATAAAAAGAGAGCTTATCCTCTTCGCTGCCATCTATACGTTCGTCATTATATAAACGGCCTAATATATATTGAGCTTCACTATTTCCTGACTGCGCCAGTTCGGTTAATTGTGCTAAAGATACGTTGTCGCAGGGATGACTGGTTATGGAATGATTCATTTTTTAATTTATCCCGCCATTGTTTTTTAGATTAATAATATATTGCGATTTGGCTTTGTTGTACTCTATTTTAGTTTTCAATTGCGTTTTTATTTGTGGTGTGAATATATTTTGGCGATTTATTATGGATAAAGAATCACAATATTTACTCTTTGCACTTTCCTCGCCGATGGAAGTATTGAACGAGGACTGTTTACCTTCACATTCGTCACCGAAAATGTATTTAGGTGTAAAACGTTTCGATCTTGAATCGTCGTGGGGTATTGAAAATCGCGATGAACTGCTTCAGACCATTTCCCGCATGACGGATGACGGTCATGCCACGCAACTGGAATGGCTATATCGCCGCTGGTTTAGGTATGCGCCGCAGGAGTGGCAGGAGTATACCGACGCGCTGGACGAGGGAGATCGTATTTATGCCCGATTCGTCGCTGATACCGCTGTATGTTGCGGTGAAGGCGGTATTCGCAGCTGGGATTATGTGCGGATGGGATTTCTCTGCCGCATGGGCGTACTCAATGAATGGCTGACGGAAGAGGAGAGCCTGTGGCTGCAGTCGCGGATACAGCTTCGTGCGCTCAACTATTATTCCGGCTGGTTGCCGTATTTCAGCGCTTATTACACCGGGCGTTTGTACTGGCAGTTACGGAATGGCGATAACCTACCGCTGCTACGCGAGACATTCGCCCGTAAGGAGTTTGATGACGCGGGGCGACGTATGATGAATAAGCTGATCGCAGGGAAAGACAGTTTTTACGCCACGCTGCCGTGGCGCTACCTGCCCCATTACCCTGAATGCCCGGACACGCTTCAGGAGGTGAGCGATCTATGAAAACCTGTTGGCAAGTCCTTGGCATTGAGGCCACCACGGATACCGACGCCATTCGTCAGGCTTATCAGGCGCTGCTGCCGTCATTTCATCCAGAAACCGATCCGCAGGGTTTTAAGCTATTGCGAGAAGCCTATGAATACGCATTGCGGTTTACGAAATCTCCCGCCATAACGATGGTTGAAGAGGATCCCGATACCCCGTGGGTGAATTATCTCAGGGAGATATTCGGTGATTTGCTGGCGGATGGCGAACGGCGCTTTCAGCCGCAGGCATGGCAGGAGTTTATCCAACAGATCAATAAATTATCGATTTCACAGGTCGAAAAATCGCGCTGGTGGCTGTGCGCTATCGCGATGAAGACCTTTCCTATTTCGTACTCGTGTCTGAAACTGCTGTCAGATCGCCTGGCCTGGGAACAGGGGAGTGATAATCGAGATGTCGATGCCGAGGAGGTGGAGGATCTTTTGTTTGAAATCCGCCGTGGCGACCTGTTTGATTATTCGCTATTGCTGCATTTGCCAGTGGCGGTACAAAACCAGACCATTGCTTTTTATGATGCCCAGGACAACACCTTTTTCGAGCATCCTCTCTATTTCGCCCAACTTATGGCGCAGCACGGCGCCTGGATTATCCCGGACAATCTACGCTTTCAACGACGTCTGTTACGCTGGTTCAGCACCTTGCACTGGGGTATTGCGGAGCTGCTGCCTGTCGCCCTGGCATGGCAGGAAGCCGAACCCGATAACGCAACGCCGGGTTATTACTACTTAGCCCAGCGCGTATTTTGCGGTGAAGGCGATAGCCTGCTGCCAGAACTTTACGCGCAGTGGTGGGCGCATCCTTCTACCCAGCTTGACGATCTGTTGCTGCGCTGGTGCCGTCAGCATCGACCGGACTTTTTCCCGCTGCTGGTGATGGAGGTTGAGGGGCGTGAGCAGGTCGATATCGATGGCGAACCGCTGCTGTATATTCCCGGCTACAGCGCCCGTTCCTGCTTGCTGTGGGCCGAGGCGCTGCACAGTGGCGCATTATCGCCGCTAAGCGAAAGTTTTATTGCGCGGCGTTTGAATTATGGCGCGCCAGCGATGAGTGAGGCGCATAGCCAGCATCCATACTGGCTGTTGTATCAGGTGGCGGATAGCCTGGCGTGCGCCGAGGATCCGTCAGCGGCATTGTTACAGAGGCTGGTAACGAAGCTTGATGCGCCTGATATCTGCCCGCTGGAAGCGCTGGTTATTCGCGGGTTGCTGGGGCGGGCTGCGGCTGTTGCCACACCGTGTGAAGCTGTAGTCGCAGATGAGGAACCGGTGACGACGGTGACTTCGCCGAGTACGGAGGAATCTGGCGGCGGCTTTGGCCTCTGGCAGATGATTAAAATCATTTTATTTATTGGCGTTGTCGGCCATGTGTTGAGTCGGTTTATGCATTAGGGATATCGAATATGGACAAGGAAGAACAATATTTACTTTTTGCGCTCTCCACGCCGATGGAGGTGCTAAACAGTCGTGCCATTGGCGCGAAACCTTCGCACTTCTCCCCGGCAATGTATACCGGGAAAACACACTTTGATCTCTCCGATTCATGGGGGATTGATAATCGTGAAGATCTTATTCAAACCATCTATCGGATGACGGACGATGGCCATGCGGCAGATTTGGCTCCCTTTTATATCCGCTGGTTTACGCTATCTCCGCGTCAATGGCGCGAATTTACCGCGCAGTTTGGCGAGCAGGGCCAGATTTATGCGCGATTTGTTGCCGAAACCGCACTATGCTGCGGGCGCGGCGGCATTAAAGCCTGGGACTATGTGCGTATGGGGTTTTTATGCCGGATGGGGGTGTTGAATCAATGGCTGACGGAAGAGGAAAGCCTGTGGCTGCAATCGCGTATCTATGCGCGGGCGTACTATTTTTACGACGGTTGGACGCAATATTTTGCCGCCTATTCGTTGGGGCGGCTGTACTGGCAGGCCGAAGGGGACGCCATGCAGGCATATTTCGCCCACCTAAAGTACGACGCTTCAGGCGCACGGATGTTTAATGAACTGACCTCTACGACAGAGAGTTATTATGCGCAGCTACCGTGGCGTCCGCTCAACGAACAACCGACATGCCCGGAAACGCTTAAAGGAGTGAGCGATTTATGAATATCTGTTGGGAAATCCTGGGCATTGAACCCACCACCGATCTGGAATGTATCCGTCAGGCTTATCTTGCCCTGTTGCCCTCATTCCACCCTGAGAGCGATCCGCAGGGTTTTAAGCGATTGCGCCAGGCCTATGAAGAAGCGCAGCACTGGGCCGCCTCGCCTGCGGAGGATGTAAAAACGGAAGAGGTGGGCGACGAACATGAAATACTGGTGGCGTTCAGGGAATTGCTGGCATCAGAGCGCGATCGCTTTCAGCCCTCGGCATGGCAGAAATTTATTCAGCAATTGAACCAGTGTTCAATGGATGAGATAGATAAGCTGCGCTGGCAATTGTGCGATATCGCCATGAAAACGGAAACGATCTCGCTGTCTTGCCTGGCATTGTTGGCGCAGCGTCTGAACTGGCAGCCGCAGGAAGCAGAAGATGATGCTGATGGAGAAGAGCTGGAAGCATTTCTGGAGACCGTAAAGCGGGGCGATGCGTTTGATCTGCTAAGTCTGGCCAAATTGCCTCTTGTTGTTCAAGACCAAACTGACGCCTACTTTTTTAAGCTTGAGCGTATCTGGCGCTTTTATCCCGAACATTTTTCCGACGCTCTGCAGGTTCAGGGAGCCTGGATAATTCCCGATGATAAACAGCTGCATCGTAAACTATTACACTGGTTTAGCGCCGAGCAGTGGGGCATGGCGGAACTGGCCGATATTGCTCGTCGCTGGCAGGCCGCGGAGCCGGATGACGAAGATGCGCACTATTACCTGTGCAAACAGCGTTTGCTCTGCGGTGAAGGGGAAAGCCTGTTGGCCGATCTTTGCGATTTCTGGCAGCGTTATCCCTCCACGCAGGCGGACGACCTGTTGCTGGGCTGGTGCCGCCAGCATCGGCCTGATTTCTTCCCGCTGGCGGTGATGGCGGTCGAAGCGCGCTGTATGGCGGATGCTGAATATGTCCCCGGTGAAAGTGCGCGCACGCGTTTACTGTGGGCCGACATTTTGCACAGCGGTAGGTTATCACCGCTGGGGCGTTCATTTGTTGACTCCCTGTTTTATAAGCGAAAAGCGATGGCGTGGGCAAATTCACGGCTGAGTACCCAGGGGGAACCCGAAACGCCGCTGTTGGATCTGTACCGGACGGCGGAGCAGGTGGTGCTGGAAGCGTTTCCCAAAGAAAAGCCCTTTTTTCGCCTGCTGATCCGGCTGGAGGAGGGGCAAGCCTGTCCGCTGGAGGCGCTGATAACGCAGGCATTGTCATCTAAAATTGCCATGAAGCCAGGCGATATTCGCGACAAAAAGGAGCTGGCGGAAGAGCTCAGGCTGGCGGCTGAGAAAGAAGAGAAAAAATTGTCTTCTGAAGCGAAAACCGAAGCACCCCGTCAGGCGGAATCTGGCGGGGTGATGAAAATCATGAAGATTGTCGGTTTGATCGCGTTGATTGTCTGCGCGTTAAATCGATTCTTCCATTTTTTCTGAACAGGGGCAGTGAAAGCGCCGTTACGGCGCTTTCGGCTCGTCAATACCCAGATATTCGCAGGCGCGACGGCGCACGTCATCGACGCGCTGCATATCATTAGACAGCAGCGCCGCGTCGAAATCGGTAATAATCTCCCCCAGCATTTCGCGCTCATCGCCTAACGCGCGTGACCACTGCTCCTCTAACTGTGCTTTAAACGTCCGGTTAATCAGCATATCGCGGGGATAAATTTTCAGCGCCTGCAGGCGCTCGCGGCTGGCGTCGATTTGCTGCGTCGTCAGTGAGGTGGCATTGTGACTGATGATTCTGGATTCACTCTTGCCGTCTTCCAGCAGCACGTCAACTTCCAGCAGGCCATTAATATCGTAGCTAAAACGAATATCAATGGCCTGAATGTGCCCGTTCGGCTTCAGCATGACGTCAAAAGAATCGATCAGGATATTATTTTTCACCTTATGGCTTTCGCCCTGGTATACCCTGACGCAAATAGAGTCCTGCTCAGGGTGCATGGTGGAGTACGTTTCCACTTTTGACACCGGAACGGTGGTATTGCGTTCAATGATGGGCGAGAAGATACCAGGCACGCCCTGTCGGTTGACTTCCACGCCCAGCGAATAGGGGCAGATATCCGTGAGGATCACCTCTTCAACGTCTTCATGGCGCAGGCGACAGGCGGCCTGAGTTGCGGCGCCAAGCGCCACGATGGTGCTGGGATCGTAACTTTGATAGGGCAATTTACCGAATAAGCGCACCGCGATGCGTTGCACCAGCGGCATCTGTGACGCGCCGCCGACCAGCACCAGGCTGTCAATTTGCTCCGGTTTGAGTCGGGAATCGCGCAGCGCCTGCTCAATGGGCGTGCGCAGCCGGTTGAGCAACGGTAGCCACAGGGCTTCCAGCTCATCGTCATAAAACGTGCTTTCCAGCACGCGCTCCTGATAAAGCCAGCTCATGCGCAGCGGGGAGCCGCTGGCGCATTTTGCGGCTTCAACACAGGCATACAGCGCAGCCAGATCGCTATCCGTCAGCGCTGATTTATCGAGATTCCAGCGTTTCAGCACTTCATCAAGTAACAAATGCGTGAAATCTTCGCCGCCGAGGTAGTTATCGCCAGCGGAGGCGTGAACTTCGATAATCGGCGTAGCGTATTCCAGAACGGTCACATCAAAGGTTCCGCCCCCCAGATCGAAAACCAGCGAACGGCTATTTTGCTGCGTATGCAGACCATAAGCCATTGCCGCCGCCGTGGGTTCATTGATCAAGCGCACGGCGTTTAACCCCGCAAGCTCAGCGGCAAGGCGTGTATGCTTCCGCTGCTCATCGCTGAAATAAGCCGGAACCGAGATCACGACGTCCTTGATTGGCTGCTGAAGGTAGTCTTCCGCATCTTCTTTCAGCGAGCGTAAAACCAGCGAAGATAATTCCGGCGCATTAAACGACTCTTCACCCAAATGCCAGTGAGTATTACTGCCCATTGCGCGTTTAAATAAGGCAGCGGTTTTATCTGGATGAGATGTTTTACGAGCTGCGGCAGGTTTTCCCACCAGAATTTGTTTATTTTCATCCATACTAATTATGGACGGTGTTAAATATTCACCAAATTTATTAGGTATTAATTGTGCGGCCCCGTCTTGCCAGACGGCGATTAAACTATTTGTGGTGCCGAGATCGATACCAATCGCTAACGTTGCATTATCCATTGCGTTTAATTTATCGGGAAAGAGAGTTTATAGAATAAAGAACACCACCCTCTGGCGTGGTGATCTTTATCAATGTCACGCCTGGCGAAAGTATTCATCCATAATGTTCGTCAACTCCGGGCGCTCGCCGTCATCATTGATGGCGAAATCGAGGAAAAAAGCATCGGCCTGTGGCGTGCGTTTCTGGGCCAGTAAACGAAACGCCAGCGGGTAGTGGCAAGCATAACCGGGTGCGCGAGTCAGAAAACGGACAAAATCAATCAACAAGGGAGAATGGGTATAAAACAGCGCGCGTAACAGTACGGCGGGAAATCCCTCTTCGGTGATCCCTTGCGCCATGATTTTATTGAGGCTGGCTTCGCTCAGATCGCCTGCGGCAATAATATCTGCGCAGGCCGCAAGATCGGGATAATGCGTTGCGCAGTTAGACAATGCGTTCGGCCAGTTGACGCGGGTATAACGTCCGTCATGGCGAGTAAAGTAATCCTCCCAAAGGGATGGCGGTAGTTTTTCGTACTGTATTTTCAGGGGGATGCGGCGCTGAAACTGGGCTGCTTCCAGGCGCTCGCCGTCATAAAATCGCAGGTATTGCTGCCGCGTTTCGTAGCATGTCATCGCCACCGGCTGGCTGATGACCCAGGTCTTCACGGGCCGGCCTTCCAGCGCCGCGGCGGTAGCTTTATGGTGACCATCAAGCAGGACGCAAAGCCAGCTGTCATTCATATACCAGGCCAGCGCGTGGCTCTCTGGCTTATCGCGGTAATACCCGGCGCGTTGTGGGTTAAATCGCGATGGGGGCTGGCCTGGCAGTAAAAAACAGGGTTCGCCGGACTGGTAGTGATAGTCCACGTCAGCAATCCACTGCCCTGTGGTCGCGGGATTCGGTTGTTTTTCGTTACCCACCGCCCAGAAAAAATGCCCGTTGCCATCCGTCGGATAAAGTTCGCGTTCCTCCAGTCGGTAATAGCCATCGGCAAAGAGTGAAAACAGCGGCGTCAGGGCGGTAAATGCTTCGTTCAACCCGACTCCTGGCTGATTCCACTCGGCAAGTGAGGATAAAAACTGCGCGGCGCCTTCATCATCATTGCTAAAACCGGCATAAACAAATTCTGCGCAGGTTGGGCACCAGGCTTCAGTGTAAAAACGAATCAGCGGCGAGCCATGCCAGGAGAGCGTATGAATACCGGCGTAAGAGTCGGGATCGTGGATAACGCAGGGACGAAGCAATGCTTTTCCGTTACGTACTGAAAACGTAATATGGGCTACGTCGTGCTGTAGCAGGCTGATTTCAGGTCTATTGTTACGCCAAAACATCGCTGTTCATCCCTGGATTCTACTTTGCGCTTTATGCGTAGTATTGCAGCCGCTCCGCCAGCAAATCGACAAATCCCTGGCGGTCTACATCGACCATCACCGTCGCATTCGGCTTATTCCCCGTCAGGAAATAATAATCCACCACCGTCATCCCCTGGGTGTATTTCCCCTGGGTTTCCACGCCAACCCAACGCTCAACGGTAGTGAAAATCTCGGGTTTCAGCAGCCAGGCGATGGTGCACGGGTCGTGCAGCGGCGCGCCGATAAATCCCCATTTTTCGTCTTTGTGATATTCAAAGAAGAAGTCGAGTAGTTCAGCCACGATCGTCGAAATTGGATTGCCGATGTCGCGGAAACGCTCGATATCGGCGGCGTGAATCTGCGCCTTATGGGTGACGTCCAGCCCGGCCATCACCACCGGAATGCCTGACTGGAAGACAATTTCTGCCGCTTCCGGGTCGACGTAAATATTAAATTCCGCAGCGGGCGTCCAGTTACCCAATCCCATTGCGCCGCCCATGATCACAATGCGGGCGATTTTCGTATGCAGTTCCGGATGGCTATTCAGCAGCAGCGCCACGTTGGTCTGTGGGCCAGTAGAGACGATGGTGACCGGCTGTGAGCTCTCGCGCAGTGTTTTTGCCATCAGCTCAACGGCAGTGCCGCTTTGCGGGGCGAATGACGGCTCGGGCAGCGCCGGGCCGTCGAGGCCGCTTTCGCCGTGAACGTTATCGGCGATAATCAGTTCGCGCATGAGAGGTTTCACCGCGCCGCCCGCCACCGGAATATCCGGGCGTTTGAGCAGTGTCAGCATCCGCAGCACGTTGCGCAGGGTCTTCTCCGGCGTCTGGTTACCGGCGGAAGAGGTGATCGCTTTCACTTCCAGTTCAGGGGAGGCGAGGGCGAGAACGAGGGCGATCGCGTCATCATGACCCGGATCGCAATCAATAATAATGGGCAGTGCCATTGTGGCTCCTTGTAAGCGGTACTTTGTGACAAGGTTAACGCCCGGCTGGATACGTTTCGAGAAGCGAAGCGGTAAAGCGTGAGATAGCGCGCACTCTGACGTGCGCGCCGGGAAGATTAGTGCAGGATTTTCGCAAGGAAGTCTTTTGCGCGATCGGAACTGGGGTTAGCGAAGAACTCCTCTTTTGGCGAATCTTCGACGATTTTACCTTCATCCATAAAGATCACCCGGTTAGCCACTTTACGGGCAAAGCCCATTTCGTGCGTCACCACCATCATGGTCATCCCTTCGTTCGCCAGCTCGACCATTACGTCCAGTACCTCGTTGATCATTTCCGGATCGAGCGCGGAAGTCGGTTCATCGAATAACATGGCAATGGGGTCCATACATAGCGCGCGGGCGATCGCCACGCGCTGCTGCTGACCGCCGGAAAGCTGCGCCGGGAACTTGTTGGCATGTGCAGACAGGCCAACGCGCTCCAGCAGCTTCAGGCCTTTATCGCGGGCGGCGGCCTTATCGCGCTTGAGCACTTTCACCTGCGCCAGCGTCAGGTTTTCGATGATCGACAGGTGGGGAAACAGCTCGAAGTGCTGGAATACCATGCCCACGCGGGAACGCAGTTTCGCCAGATCGGTTTTTTTGTCGTTCACAATAATGCCGTTAACGGTAATTTCGCCTTTTTGCACCGGTTCCAGACCATTGACGGTCTTAATCAGCGTGGATTTACCGGAACCCGATGGCCCGCAGACTACCACCACCTCACCTTTTTTCACTTCTGTTGAACAATCGGTCAGCACCTGAAAGTGACCATACCATTTTGAAACATTTTTCAGGGTAATCATTAAACTGTCCTTTTCTTCAAATAGCTGACCAGCAACGACGCGCTCAGGCTGATAACAAAATAAACGGCGCCGGCGAACAGAATCATTTCGACCTGAGTACCGTCACGCTCGCCGATAGTCGACGCGGTGCGGAAGAAGTCCGCCAGGCTGAGTACATAAACTAAAGAGGTGTCCTGAAATAGCACGATACCCTGCGTAAGCAACAGCGGCACCATCGCCCGAAACGCCTGCGGCAGAATAATGAGCTTCATCGACTGCCAGTGGGTCATCCCCAACGCCAGCGCGGCGCTGGACTGCCCGCGGGAAATACTTTGAATACCGGCGCGAATAATCTCGGAATAGTAGGCCGCTTCAAACATGGAGAATGCCACCATCGCGGAGATCAGGCGGATATCGGTTTTCGGCGATAGTCCCAGCACGTTTTGCAGAAAGCCGGGGACAATCAGATAAAACCACAGCAGCACCATCACCAACGGGATGGAACGGAAAACGTTAACATACGCTTTAGCAAACCAGGCGATAGGGGTAAAGCTTGAGAGGCGCATGACGGCCAGAATGGTTCCCCAGACTATCCCCACGACAACGGCGGTGACGGTGATCTTCAGCGTGATGACCAACCCGGCCAGCAGGTAAGGCAGTGAGGGGATAATCGAACTCCAGTCAAATTCGTACATTATTTGCTCCCCACGTTGCCCGGCAGGCGGACTTTGCGTTCAACCAGGCTCATGACCAGCATGATAACGGCGTTAATCAGCACATAGGCCAGCGTAATGGCGGTGAAGGATTCCCAGGCGTGCGCCGAGTAATCCAACAGTTTGCCTGCCTGCGCTGCCATATCCACCAGACCGATGGTTGACGCGATGGCCGAGTTTTTCACCAGGTTCATCATCTCTGACGTCATTGGCGGCACGATAACGCGATAGGCATTCGGCAGCAGGACATAGCGATAAGCCTGCGGCAGCGTTAGCCCCATCGCCAGCGCCGCGTTCTTCTGCCCGCGAGGCAAAGACTGAATCGCAGCGCGTACCTGTTCGCAAACACGGGCGGCGGTAAACAGTCCCAGACAGATCATTGAGGAGAGGAAAAACTGAATATTGGGATCGAGTTCCGCCTTAAACCACATGCCAAGATCTTCCGGCAACAGTTCAGGCACCACCAGGTACCAGGTGAAGAATTGCACGATCAGCGGCACGTTACGGAACAGTTCTACGTACAACGTGCCCAGTCCAGAGAGGAAACGGTTGGGAACGGTACGTAAAATGCCGAAAATAGATCCTACCAGGAAAGCGATAATCCAGGCGGTAATCGAAAGGGCTACGGTGACCTGAAAACCACTCCATAGCCAGCCGAGATAGGTTGTATTGCCGAAGGGGGCTTCCTGTAAAAAAATACCCCAGTTCCAGTCTATTGACATACATCTACTCCGAAAAAAAAGGGTAGCAGCGCTACCCTCGAAGATTGTTGCCCGGCGATTTGCGGCTTCAGGCCCGATGGGGAACGACCATCAGGCTTATAGTCTGTCCGTGCTGAGCGACAATCGAGAGGACAGGAGTCCCGTCCCATTTAGTTTTAGTTAGTTAAGCGCTTTATCATTCGGTGCTTTGAACAGGGCTTTCATCTCGTCAGACAACTCGAAATTCATGTTCAGGTTTTTCGGTGGGATCGGATTTTTAAACCACTTATCAAACCACTTTTCCGCTTCGCCGGAGGTTTGCGCCTGAGCGATGGTATCGTCCATCAGCTTTTTAAACTCAGGGTCGTTTTTACGCAGCATACAGCCGTAGGCTTCCTGGGACTGTGGTTTACCGACAATCTCCCAGTTATCCGGTTTCTTGGCTTTGGCGCGCTCGCCAGCCAGCAGCGCGTCATCCATCATAAAGGCGACGGCGCGGCCGCTTTCCAGAGTGCGGAACGAGTCACCGTGGTCTTTCGCGCTAATAATACGCATCCCCATCTTTTGCTCTTCGTTAAGCTTATGCAGCAGAATTTCAGAGGTCGTCCCGGAGGTGACGACGACCGCTTTGCCTTTCAGATCCGGGAAATCTTTAATATCGCCGCCTTTTTTAGTCAGCAGTCGCGTCCCGACGACGAAAATCGTATCGGAGAAGGCGGCCTGTTTCTGGCGCTCAAGGTTGTTAGTCGTTGAACCACATTCAAAATCGAAGGTTCCGTTTTGCAACAGCGGAATACGGTTTTGCGAGGTGATCGGGATCAGCTTCACCTGCAGATCGGGCTTGTTAAGTTTCTTTTTTACCGCTTCCACAATGGCGTTGGAGTAGTCCTGGGAATAGCCGACCACTTTCTGCTGGTTGTCGTAATAAGAAAAGGGCACAGAAGATTCGCGATGCCCGACGACGATCACGCCATTTTTAGCGATCTTGTCCAGGGTGCTACCAGCGGCAGGCGCGCCATCTTCTGCGTGCGCAAGGCCCGCAGACAGTCCCATGACCAGCATTGCTGTGGTTAGCTTACGTAATTGCATATCCAACTCCTTTATCATCTGCGCCGTCGACGCATTGATAGCTATTGTGATGTTGTTATTGCCTGCAACTTGCGCGTGCAGTGTTATGTGTGTTTGTTAACATTTAGTGTGGCTTGTTGTAAATATTTTGCTGCGATATTGTTTATTTTTGCGAAGTGCGCCGCACCGTTCAGAGGCAAAAATCCTACATTGCACCGTTCAGGTGCTACCGATGATCGATTTTGGTGCGACCAGGTTGCACAAGCAGCCAGAACAGGTTTGCCATGTTTAACAAAGCAATAGACGTGCCAGAATGGGGAAAAAAGGAGGATTTTCAGGCCGGATAAATGAAGCGCTATCCGGCCTGGGGAGAGATTATTTCCGTCGTTGTCGCAGACTCATCACTACCGCGCCAAAAGCAAACAGCGCGGTCAGTACCCATAGCGGCCAGTTGCCGGTACGGGCATAGGGAGTTAACCCCGTGGTTGGCGTGACGTGGGTGGTCAGTACCTGGCGTGTGAACTGCGGGATCATCGCCTGAATTTCGCCCTGCGGGCCAATCACCGCCGTAATACCGTTGTTAGTACTGCGCAGCAACGGACGCGCCAGTTCCAGCGAACGCATCCGCGCCATCTGGAAATGTTGCCACGGGCCAATGGACTTACCAAACCAGGCGTCGTTAGAAATCGTCAGCAGATAGTCGGTGTCCGGGCGGAAGTTATCCCGCACCTGTTCGCCAAGAATAATTTCATAACAGATTGCCGCCGTCAGCTTATAGTCGTGCGCATGTAACTGCGGCTGGATATAAGGGCCGCGGCTAAAGGAGGACATGGGCAGATCGAAGAACGGCGCCAGCGGACGCAGGATAGATTCCAGCGGAACGAACTCGCCAAAGGGCACAAGGTGATTTTTATTGTAGCGATTGGGCGAGTCATAACTGTATGGATTATCCTTGCCCAACGTAATAATCGTATTGTAGGTGTCGTATCGATTCTGTTTATTGAGACGCGCATCGACAATACCGGTGATCAGCGTGCTATTTTTTTCGCGTAACATCTCGTCCAGCGAACGAAGGAAAGGCTGCTGATTGATTTCGAGATCCGGAATCGCCGACTCAGGCCAGATAATAATCTGTGATTTGCCTAACTCTGGGCGGGTTTCGTTGAGATAAATTTTTAGCGTATTCAGTAGCTGGTTTTCGTCCCACTTCAGCGACTGCGGAATATCGCCCTGCACCAGCGATACCTGGGTCGCTTTGGTAGGTTCCAGCGTAAACCACTGGATATAACGTAGCGGAAAGGGCAAAGCAAACAGAATCACGGCGACAGCCAGCGGACGCCAGTTCCGCGTCGCCAGTGCCAGCGCTAACAGGCCGCTGACCATCATCAGCAGGAAGTTGATCGCTTCGAC
The DNA here is from genome assembly GCF_043356435.1 of Salmonella sp. SJTUF15591. Classification (NCBI taxonomy): domain Bacteria; kingdom Pseudomonadati; phylum Pseudomonadota; class Gammaproteobacteria; order Enterobacterales; family Enterobacteriaceae; genus Salmonella; species Salmonella sp. SJTUF15591. Next base: position 432,167 of record NZ_JBEUJO010000004.1, read on the forward strand.
GCCCATTACCGGCGCCAGGCCTTTTAGCGGGCCATCGACCTGACTATAGCCAAATTGCAGCCAGGGGAAGCCGGTCAGCACCCAGCCGCGTAAAAATTCGGTGATTTGCCATATTGCAGGCGCGGCGATAGCGACGCGCAGCCAGTTGGTTTTTGGCCACAGGCGCGACAAAATCCCGGCAAACAGTCCGGTATACAGCGAGAGATAAGCTGCAAGCAGCACCACCAGAAAAACGTTAACCGGGCCCGGCATGCCGCCAAACTGCGCGATACTGACATAAACCCAGTTAATCCCGCTACCGAAAAGTCCGAGTCCCCAGCAATAGCCGATGGCGGCAGACTGGAGCGGGCGGCGATTAAACGTTAAGGCCTGCAGCCCGATAAGCGACACTATCGCTGCGGGCCAGACGTCATACGGAGAGAAAGCCAGTGTTCCGCAGGCGCCGAATAATAACGCCAGCAGCAGGCGAATACGCTGGCGTTCAATTAACGAGGCAAATGCCATTTTTAGTCCACTATTGCTGTTATTCGTCCAGTTTTGGCTGGGGCGAGTCATCCGGGATCCTGACATGCACCTGAATAATACGACGACTATCGGCCATCGCCACTTTGAACTGGTAACCATCAATGTCAATGGTTTCGCCGCGGGCCGGTAAATGGCCGAACGCCTGCATCACCAGCCCGCCGATGGTATCGACCTCTTCATCGCTGAAGTGGGTGCCGAAAGCGTCATTGAAGTCTTCAATCGACGCCAGCGCTCGAATCGTCCAGGTATGGCGGCTAAGCTGACGGAAGTCGATATCGTCTTCTTCGTCATACTCATCTTCAATTTCACCGACAATCAGTTCGAGGATGTCTTCGATAGTCACAAGGCCGGAAACGCCGCCAAACTCATCGATAACGATGGCCATATGGTAGCGCTGGGAGCGGAATTCCTTGAGCATACGGTCAACCCGTTTGCTTTCCGGTACGACAACCGCGGTGCGTAACACTTTGTCCATGCTGAAGGCTTCGGCATCGCTGCGCATAAACGGCAGCAAATCTTTGGCCATCAGAATCCCTTCAATGTGATCTTTATCTTCGCTGATCACCGGAAAACGCGAGTGGGCGGACTCGATGATAACATCGAGACATTCGTCCAGCGTCTGGTTGCGTTTCAGGGTAATCATCTGGGAGCGCGGGATCATAATATCGCGAACGCGCTGGTCGGCGATGTCCATTACGCCTTCGAGCATATCGCGCGTATCTTCATCGATAAGCTCGTTCTGCCCGGAATCACGGATCAGCGCCAGCAACTCATCGCGGTTTTTAGGTTCACCGTGGAAAAGCTGGCTGAGTAGCAGGGAAAAAAATCCCTTTTTACTGTTTACTGTGTCACTACTGTGTGAATTGTCGTCGCTCATGGCGTCGTATGGGTTCTCATGTTAGTTAATACAAAGCTCGTCATGCGTATACTCAGCTGTGACGGCATGTTTTGCCTGATGACGCTACGCTTATCAGGGCTACAAAAGGCATGAATGTAGGCCGGATAAGGCGCAAGCGCCGCCATCCGGCAAGCTACTATTCTGCAATCTTCTCGGCAATGTACGGATCCTCATAGCCCATAGCAAGCATAATCTCCGTTTCGAGAGACTCCATCTCTTCCGCTTCGTCATCGTCGATATGATCGTAACCCAGCAAATGCAGGCTACCGTGCACGACCATGTGCGCCCAGTGCGCCTCCAGCGGCTTGCTCTGTTCCTGCGCTTCCTGCTCCACGACCTGACGGCAAATAATCAGATCGCCCAGTAGCGGCATTTCAATGCCGGGGGGCGCTTCAAACGGGAAGGAGAGAACATTAGTGGGTTTATCTTTCCCGCGGTACGTCAAATTAAGGTTGTGGCTTTCGGCCTCATCCACCAGACGGATTGTGACTTCCGCCTCTTCCTGAAACTGCGGAATAACGCCGTCCAGCCAGCGTTGAAACTGAGCTTCATCCGGCAGGCCCGCGTGGTTTTCACAGGCCAACTGTAAATCGAGGATCACCTGGCTCATTTCTGTTCCTGCTCCTGGGCTTCACGCTTACGCTCTGCCGCCAACGCCGCTTTGCGTTTTTGTTCGGCCTCTTCCCAGGCTTCATAGGCGTTCACAATGCGGGCAACGACCGGATGGCGAACCACGTCTTCGCTGTGGAAGAAGTTAAAGCTGATTTCATCAACTTCCGCCAGCACTTCAATGGCATGACGCAAGCCGGATTTGGTGTTGCGTGGCAGGTCAATCTGCGTCACGTCGCCGGTGATCACCGCTTTCGAGTTAAAGCCGATACGCGTCAGGAACATCTTCATCTGTTCGATAGTGGTGTTCTGGCTTTCATCCAGAATGATAAAGGCGTCGTTTAATGTGCGTCCGCGCATATAGGCCAGCGGCGCGACTTCAATCACATTGCGCTCAATCAGCTTCTCGACTTTTTCAAAGCCGAGCATTTCGAACAGCGCGTCATACAGCGGACGCAGGTACGGGTCCACCTTCTGACTTAAATCGCCTGGCAGAAAGCCCAGTTTTTCGCCCGCTTCCACCGCCGGACGGGTCAGTAGAATACGGCGAATCTCCTGGCGCTCCAGGGCGTCTACCGCAGCGGCGACCGCAAGATACGTTTTACCGGTACCCGCCGGGCCGACGCCAAAGGTAATATCATGATCGAGAATATTGGCGATGTACTGCGCCTGGTTCGGGGTACGCGGTTTAATCACGCCGCGCTTGGTTTTGATATTGATCGCTTTGCCATAGTCAGGCACGCTTTCCGCGCTCTGTTCCAGCACCCGCGCTTCTTTGATCGCCAGATGAATTTGTTCCGGTTCGATATCCTGAGTCTGGCCGCGCATCGGTGCGGTATCGACATACAGACTTCGCAAAATATCTGTCGCCGCGGTCACGCAAATCGGACGACCGGTCAGTTTAAAGTGATTGTCACGGCGGTTGATTTCAATACCGAGACGACGTTCGAGCTGTTTAATATTGTCATCAAACGGCCCGCAAAGGCTCAACAGACGGGCGTTGTCTGCGGGCTCAAGGGTAATTTCGCGAGTGTCTATATTCAAACTGTTCCTCTTGTGTCTGTATCGCCGGACGCTGAACATTTACCGGCATCTAAGGAAATTATTCACGCCATAGGGAAAAGGCGCAAGCATTGCAATGAAGATGGGGATGAAGAGAGAAAATTGCAAGGCCCGTCGGGCGACAGGCCATGACCAGGAAGCCCGACAGGCGTAGCACCATCGGGCATTATTGCCTTTCCTGCAGGATTAAGGCTGGTAGAATCCTACGCCCAGCTCATTTTCTTTACGGGTACGGGCAATGACGGACTCCGGCGTTTCGGCGACGCGCAGACCCATTTCATCTTCGGTACGCACCACTTTTCCGCGCAGGGAGTTCGGATAGACGTCAGTAATTTCCACATCGACAAACTTACCAATCATCTCCGGCGTGCCTTCAAAGTTCACCACCCGATTGTTTTCGGTACGGCCAGACAGTTCCATAATGTTTTTACGCGACGTGCCTTCCACCAGAATGCGCTGTGTCGTACCGAGCATACGGCGGCTCCATGCCATCGCCTGCTGATTGATACGCTCTTGCAGAATATACAGACGCTGCTTTTTCTCTTCTTCCGGTACGTCATCAACCATATCGGCAGCCGGCGTTCCCGGACGCGCAGAGAAGATAAAGCTGTAGCTCATATCAAAGTTGACGTCAGCGATAAGCTTCATGGTTTTTTCGAAATCATCGGTAGTTTCGCCAGGGAAACCGACGATAAAGTCAGAGCTTATCTGAATGTCCGGCCGCGCCGCGCGCAGTTTACGGATGATTGATTTATATTCCAGCGCAGTGTGGGTACGCCCCATCAGATTCAACACGCGATCGGAACCGCTCTGTACCGGCAGATGCAGGAAACTGACCAGCTCCGGCGTATCGCGGTACACCTCGATAATATCGTCGGTGAACTCAATCGGATGGCTGGTGGTAAAGCGAATACGGTCAATGCCGTCGATGGCGGCAACCAGACGCAGCAGATCGGCAAAGGTGCCGGTGGTGCCGTCGTAGTTTTCTCCGCGCCAGGCGTTAACGTTCTGGCCCAGCAGGTTGACCTCACGCACGCCCTGCGCCGCTAACTGGGCGATTTCGAACAGGATATCGTCTGAGGGACGGCTGACTTCTTCACCGCGGGTATACGGCACCACGCAGTAAGTACAATATTTATTGCAGCCTTCCATGATAGAAACGAAAGCGGTCGGGCCTTCGGCGCGCGGTTCCGGCAAACGGTCGAACTTCTCGATTTCCGGGAAGCTGATATCGACCACCGGGCTGCGGTCGCCACGCACGGAGTTAATCATCTCCGGCAGGCGGTGTAAGGTTTGCGGGCCAAAAATAATGTCCACGTAATGGGCGCGTTGACGAATGTGCTCGCCTTCCTGGGAAGCCACGCAGCCGCCGACGCCGATAATCAGATCGGGATTTTTCTCTTTTAACAGTCTCCAGCGACCTAATTGATGGAAGACTTTTTCCTGAGCCTTCTCGCGGATTGAGCAGGTATTCAACAGCAGCACATCCGCCTCTTCCGCCACGTCGGTCAGTTGATAGCCGTGGGTGGCGTCCAGCAGATCGGCCATCTTCGATGAATCGTACTCGTTCATCTGACAGCCCCAGGTTTTAATATGGAGTTTTTTAGTCATCGACTTGCTCTTGCGAAATAGTGGCTGAAAAGCAGGGCGCATAGTGTAATGCTTTGGCGCGGTTGTGACCAGTATGACTGACGTCAGCCCTAATGGGTAAAAAATCCTGTAAACTTGTCTAAAACGTAACAGGATGAATGACCATGACAAATCAACCAACGGAAATTGCCATTGTCGGCGGGGGAATGGTCGGCGGCGCGCTGGCGCTGGGTCTGGCGCAGCAAGGATTTACGGTGATGGTAATAGAACATGCCGCGCCTGCGCCGTTTGTGGCTGACAGCCAGCCTGACGTGCGGATTTCGGCCATTAGCGCGGCATCCGTGGCGCTGCTCAAGGGGCTGGGCGTTTGGGAGGCGGTGCAGGGGATGCGTAGCCATCCTTATCGGCGACTGGAGACCTGGGAGTGGGAAAACGCCCATGTGGTGTTCGACGCCGCTGAACTCAAGCTGCCGCTGTTAGGCTATATGGTGGAGAACAACGTCCTGCAACAGGCGCTGTGGCAGGCGCTGGAAGCGCACCCCGGCGTGACGCTGCGCGTTCCGGCTTCACTGGCGGCATTGCACCGCCGCCACGATGGTTATGCGCTGGAACTGGCCGACGGCGAATGTATCACGCCGAAGTTAGTGATTGGCGCCGACGGCGCGAATTCGCAGGTTCGGCAAATGGCGGGAATTGGCATTCATGCCTGGCAATATGCGCAGTCGTGTATGCTTATCACCGTCAAGTGTGAAAATTCGCCAGGCGACAGCACCTGGCAGCAGTTTACGCCAACGGGGCCGCGCGCTTTTTTACCGCTGTTCGACGATTGGGCGTCGCTGGTGTGGTATGACGCTCCGGCACGTATTCGCCAGCTGCAGGGTTTATCGATGACGCAATTGCAGGTGGAAATTAACCAGCATTTTCCGGCGCGTCTGGGGGCGGTGATGCCTGTCGCGGCGGGCGCGTTTCCGCTAACCCGTCGTCACGCGTTGCAGTATGCGCAACCGGGGCTGGCGCTGGTAGGCGACGCGGCGCATACCATTCATCCGCTGGCCGGACAGGGCGTCAACCTGGGGTATCGGGATGTTGATGCGTTGATTGATGTGCTGGCGAGTGCCCGTAGCTATGGCGAGTCCTGGGCCAGCCATTCGGTGTTGAAACGCTATCAGACGCGGCGCATGGCAGATAATTTTATGATGCAAAGTGGAATGGATCTGTTTTATGCCGGGTTCAGCAATGAATTGCCGCCGCTGCGTATTTTACGCAATATGGGGCTGATGGCGGCGCAGCGCGCAGGCGTGCTAAAACGTCAGGCGCTGAAGTATGCGTTGGGGTTGTAACCCGCTGAATGCCTTACCCGGTTTGTAAAAACGCTCAATTGCAGGTCGGGTAAGCGTATTGACATCTTACTTTACTGCAAATAAAGCACATAAACCTAATTTCCCTTTGAAATCAAACTCATACCAAGGTGATGCCATTTCAATTGTGCATACGTTGTATTGGCAACGTACTACTTTATGTAGCATCAGTAATGTGGAACTCATTGATTTTACAAGAATCGCCAGGGTGATTAATGTGGCGAGAATCCGATACCACGTCAGTGTTGCATGTTGGACATCAAACCACAGAATATAAAAAGTGATGATGTGAAGAATGACTTTGCTGGACAGGGCGCGAATATAGAATCCACGCAGCGCCGTTTTCGAGGAAAACGCGACATTAATCAGCGCGCTTTGTTTTTCTTGCACAGGGATCCCTGGCAGATACACTATCCATTCCGCACTATTCTGGCGTAGCATGACCGCCTTTTTCTGGTGCAGTATATGTAGCCTCATTGACACTGCCACGGGGTAAACCAGACCCAAAATAATCAACCAGGCGGCGCTGGCCGTGATATCAATGAAGGTGAAAGCGCAGAGCAAGACGACCATAAAAAATGTTAATGGCCGCAAAAAGAGATACCAACAAAACTGGTAATTCATTGTGAGGTTACCGAACGATCCCTGTAAGGCTTTATCATAGCGTTTTACTGATAGCAGGGCATTGAGGGGGAAACCTCTTTCGGAATTTATAAACGCAGAAAAGCAAAAAGCTCGCCGAAGCGAGCTTTTTAAAGGTGGCTGGGGTACGAGGATTCGAACCTCGGAATGCCGGAATCAGAATCCGGTGCCTTACCGCTTGGCGATACCCCAATTGTCGTACTTCTTGCGCTCGTTAGCAGAGCGTCTTTAAAACTGGCTGGGGTACGAGGATTCGAACCTCGGAATGCCGGAATCAGAATCCGGTGCCTTACCGCTTGGCGATACCCCAACAAATTATTTTCGAACCGGTCGAATACCTCGACGCGTTCTGAATATGGTGGCTACGACGGGATTCGAACCTGTGACCCCATCATTATGAGTGATGTGCTCTAACCAACTGAGCTACGTAGCCAGATGATTTCTTCGATGGCTGGGGTACCTGGATTCGAACCAGGGAATGCCGGTATCAAAAACCGGTGCCTTACCGCTTGGCGATACCCCAATACCGTCGCGGTGAACCGCAAACTCGAAGAAATATGGCTGGGGTACCTGGATTCGAACCAGGGAATGCCGGTATCAAAAACCGGTGCCTTACCGCTTGGCGATACCCCATCCGTACAACGCTTATCGGTGAATGGTGCGGGAGGCGAGACTTGAACTCGCACACCTTGCGGCGCCAGAACCTAAATCTGGTGCGTCTACCAATTTCGCCACTCCCGCAAAAAAGATGGTGGCTACGACGGGATTCGAACCTGTGACCCCATCATTATGAGTGATGTGCTCTAACCAACTGAGCTACGTAGCCATCTTTTTTTCGCGTTACCTTATCGGCGTTGCGGGGCGCATTATGCGTATTGAGCCTTGAAGCGTCAACCTCTTTTTCATCGAAAAACGTCGGAAAGTGTCTGTTTGGTTAGGTTGCGAACAGCGTGGCGCAATATTCGGCAATTATTGGTTATTAATCGTTTTTCCGAAAGTGGTTTGCTATAAAAAAAGAGCCCCTAAGGGCTCTTTCGTCATCGTTAATTTACTGGTACGCCGACTGATGCACGCCGACCGCGCGGCCTGACGGGTCATCCATCGTTTTGAATGCTTCATCCCACTCAATGGCTTTGGCGGAAGAGCAGGCCACGGACGGGCCGCCGGGTACGCATTCCGCCGCGCTCGGCACCGGGAACAATTCTTCAAAAATTTCCCGGTACAAGTACGCCTCTTTAGACGACGGCGTGTTGTATGGAAAGCGGAAGCGGGCGGTTTCCAGTTGTTGATCGGAAATCTGTTTCGCCGCCACCTCTTTCAGCGTATCAATCCAGCTGTAGCCTACGCCGTCAGAGAACTGCTCTTTCTGACGCCACGCGACGCTTGCTGGCAGATAAGACTCGAAGCACTCGCGCAGCACGTGTTTTTCCATCTTGCCGTTACCGCACATTTTATCCTGTGGGTTGATACGCATCGCCACGTCGAGGAATTTTTTATCCAGGAACGGTACGCGCGCTTCCACGCCCCAGGCGGACATCGCTTTGTTGGCGCGGGCGCAGTCATACATATGCAGCGCCTGTAGCTTACGGACCGTCTCTTCATGTAACTCTTTGGCGTTCGGCGCTTTATGGAAGTACAGGTAGCCGCCAAACACCTCATCGGAACCTTCGCCGGAGAGCACCATTTTGATGCCCATCGCTTTGATCTTACGCGACATCAGATACATCGGCGTTGAGGCGCGGATAGTGGTCACGTCATAGGTTTCAATGTGATAGATAACATCACGAATGGCATCAAGGCCTTCCTGCACGGTGAAGTGAATTTCATGGTGCACGGTGCCGAGGTGGTTAGCCACTTCCTGGGCCGCCTTCAGGTCAGGCGAACCTTCCAGACCGACCGCAAAAGAGTGCAACTGTGGCCACCAGGCTTCGGAGCGCTCCTGATCTTCGACGCGACGGGCGGCGAATTTTTTGGTGATTGCCGAAATAACCGACGAGTCCAGACCGCCGGAGAGCAGCACGCCATAAGGGACGTCGGACATCAGGTGGCTTTTCACGGATTCTTCCAGCGCCTGACGCAGCGCGTTTTTGTCGGTGACGTTGTCTTTTACCGCATCGTAATCGAACCAGTCGCGCTGATAGTACTGACGAATTTCGCCGTCTTTGCTCCACAGGTAGCTGCCCGCCGGAAACTCTTTAATGGTGCGGCAGACCGGGGTCAGCGCTTTCATTTCTGACGCTACGTAGAAGTTGCCGAATTCGTCATAGCCCATATAGAGCGGAATAATACCGATATGGTCACGACCAATCAGATAAGCGTCTTTTTCGCTGTCATACAGGGCGAAGGCGAACATCCCCTGTAAATCGTCAAGGAAATTCGGCCCTTTTTCCTGATACAGCGCGAGGATAACTTCGCAGTCGGAGCCTGTCTGGAACGCGTAACGATCGCCATACTCCGCGCGTAACGTCTGATGGTTATAAATTTCACCGTTCACCGCCAGCACGTGGGTTTTCCTGGCGTTATACAGGGGCTGGGCACCGGCGTTAACATCAACAATCGACAAACGTTCATGTGCGAGAATCGCGTTATCGCAAGCGTAGATGCCGGACCAGTCCGGGCCGCGATGGCGCATCAGGCGTGACAGTTCAAGGGCTTTTTTACGCAGTTCCGCTGCATCTGCTTTGATATCGAATACGCCGAAAATAGAACACATAGCCTTCTCCGTTAATCTGTTGCGTCGTACTTTTTGTGTTTGCTTGACTAAAAAATGCCGCAAAGGCGTGGGAGGCGCAAGAGGATTACGGTCTGAAAAATGAAAAACGCAATCGTCATTGTTGATTAGTGAAAAATGATTACGTATTGCGCGGATTTATTGATGGATCTTCAGTTTTATCGTGGTTTAATTGAATTATGTTTTTCCTGATGGCGTTTCGCTTATCAGACCTACAATGTTGTTCGAACCGTAGGCCTGAAAGCTATGCGTCATCAGGCAGGGGACAGGTTTAGATAACGTCTATCTCGGCGACGGAAGGGTAAATCCAGCTTGGGCGGAATGGCATACTGTCAATATCATTGATTGTTGATACGCCAGAAAGCACCAGAATGGTCTCCAGACCGGCCTGGAACCCCGCCAGAATGTCGGTGCGCAGGTTGTCGCCGACGATAACGGTCTCTTCCGAGTGCGCCTGCATTTTGTTTAATGCCGCGCGGATGATCCACGGGCTGGGTTTGCCGACATAAAACGGCTTCCGGCCGGAAATTTTTTCAATGCCTGCGCACAGCGCGCCGCAGGCCGGATAAAAGCCGCGACCGTGGGTATCCGGGTTGGTGGCGATAAAGCGCGCGCCATTGGCGACGAAAAATGCTGCTTTATGCATCATGTCCCAGTTGTAGGAGCGGGTCTCTCCAACGATGACAAAATCAGGGTTCACATCGGTAATGGTAAAACCCGCTTTATAGAGCTCGTGAATAAGCGCGCCTTCACCCACGACATACGCTTTCTTACCTTCCTGACGGCGCAGAAAATCGGCTGTCGCCATTGCTGAAGTATAAAACACGCTGTCCGGCACGTTAACGCCAGCGGTAGCAAAACGGTTCGCCAGATCCTGGCCGGTTTGCGACGGGTAATTGGTCAGCAGCACCAGCGGCAGACCTTTTTCCAGAATCCCCGTCAGAAATTCCGCCGCACCGGGTACGGCTACGTTGTCGTGCATCAGCACGCCGTCGATATCGCAGATTACATTCTTGATGGTCATGAACTACCCAGGGAATTTGTGAATAATCCGATACTATAAGAGCGCATCAACTTTCCAGCAAACGTTGCAGCAATGTTCCGTTGAGCATGGCGCGTTTAACTAAGGCAAATGCGCCGATAGCAGAACGGTGATCCAGCGTGGAGCGTACCACCGGCAAATTTTTGCGAAAGGCCTTTAACGCCTGCGTATTGATACAGCTTTCGATAGCGGGCAACAGGACTTTATCGGCTTCAATGATCTCGCCAGCAATGACGATTTTTTGCGGATTAAACAGGTTGATAGCAATGGCGATCGTTTTGCCCAAATGGCGACCAACATGCTCAATGACTTCCGAGGCCAGGCTGTCGCCCCGGTTTGCCGCCTTACAGATGGTTTTAATCGTGCAGTCGTCAAGCGGAACACGGCTTTGATACCCTTGTTTAAGCAAATTCAGCACCCGTTGTTCAATCGCCGCATTGGCGGCAATGGTTTCCAGACAGCCGAAATTACCGCAGTGGCAGCGCTCGCCCAACGGCTCCACCTGAATATGCCCAATTTCGCCGACGTTGCCGTTACGGCCAATGAAGATGCGCCCGTTGGAGATAATCCCGGCGCCTGTACCACGATGGACGCGCACCAGAATCGAGTCCTCGCAATCCTGACTGGCGCCGAAGTAGTGTTCCGCCAGCGCCAGGCTACGGATATCGTGTCCCACGAAACAGGTAACGTGAAACCGTTTTTCCAGCGCTTCGACCAGTCCCCAGTTTTCAACCTGAATGTGCGGCATGTAACGAATCACGCCGCTTTCCGGATCGACAAGCCCTGGCAGGATCACCGAGATAGCGATCAATTCACGAATTTTACGCTGACAGCTATCAATAAAGACGGCGATGGTGTTGAGCAGCGCGTGTTCCAGCGTCTCCTGGGTGCGCTCCGGCAGCGGATAATGCTCCTCAGAGACCACTTTACTGCTCAGATCGTAGAGCGTTAAAGTGGTGTCATGACGACCCAGGCGAACGCCAATGGCATGGAAGTTACGGGTTTCCGTGACGATAGAGATAGCGCGGCGGCCTCCGGTAGAGGCCTGCTGATCGACTTCTTTGATCAGCCCGCGTTCAATGAGTTGACGCGTAATTTTCGTTACGCTGGCGGGAGCAAGCTGGCTTTGCTCGGCAATTTGTATGCGCGAGATAGGACCATGCTGGTCAATCAGGCGGTAAACGGCCGCGCTGTTAAGCTGTTTTACGAGATCAACGTTACCTATCTGAGCTTGTCCGCCTGGTGTCATATTCTCACTTACTCAAGTCAACGACCTCGTCACCATTAACGATGGTCTTGATAATTTTAAAATCGTGGGTGAACGCGGTCAGGTTGGCGACTTTACCCGGCGCAATGCTACCGAGATGTTTATCAACGCCGATAGCGCGTGCCGGATAGAGCGTTGCCATGCGCAGCACTTCATCCAGCGCGATGCCGCAATGCGCGACCAGGTTACGTACGCCTTCAATCATGGTTAAGGACGAACCGCTCAACGTACCGTTTTCATCCACACACAGTCCATTGCGGTAGTATATTGTTTTACCTGCGAAAATGAACTGCTCAATATTGGCCCCCGCCGGTGCGGTGGCGTCTGTCACCAGACAAAGTTTGTCGCCTTTCAGGCGTTTGGCATTGCGAATGTTGGCGTAGTCGACATGCAGACCATCGGCGATAACGCCGCAATAAATATCCGCTTCGTCCAGAACGGCGCCAGCAAGGCCCGGCTCACGCCCTGTAATGTACGGCATCGCGTTAAACAGGTGAGTCGCAAAGGTAATCCCGGCGCGGAAGCCCGCTTTTGCCTCTTTTAACGTCGCGTTGGAGTGGCCTGCGGAAACCACAATGCCCGCATTCGCCAGTTTAGCGATTACGTCAGCAGGCACCATTTCCGGCGCGAGTGTAACTTTGGTGATGACGTCGGCATTATCGCATAAGAAATCGACCAGCGCAGCGTCTGGTTTACGCACGAAATCAGGATTATGGGTGCCTTTTTTTACCAGATTAAGCCAGGGGCCTTCCAGGTGGAGACCCAGCGCCTGGTGCGGATGTTTTTCCAGGTATTCGCGCATGACGCGAATGCCCTGTTTCATCAATTCGTCGCTGGTAGTGATAAGCGTTGGCAGAAAGTTAGTACAGCCCGATTTTTCATTGGCTTTCTGCATAATTTCCAGCGTTTCAACGCTGACGGCTTCTGCGGTATCGTTAAACTGCACGCCGCCGCAGCCGTTTAGCTGCACATCAATAAAACCGGGGGAGAGAATGGCCCCATTCAATGAGCGTTGTTCTATTCCCGGCGGCAGTTCGGCCATCGGACAAACGCGGTCAATCAGGCCATTAGCGACAACAAGCGCATGGTCATCAAGAATTTCGTGACCGGTAAAGATCCGGCCCTGGGTTAAAGCATACATTCTGACCCCCGATATCAAAAATTTACCGCCCCGCATTGACTGGCGGGGCGGAGACAACATTACAGACCTTTAATATTTTCTGCTTCTAATTCATTGAAATATTTCAATGTTTTAACTTTAAGTTCCATTGTGGACGGCTCATCGCATACCACAACCGCTTTCGGATGGAGTTGTAGGCAGCTAATGGTCCACATGTGGTTGACGTTGCCTTCAACCGCCGCCTGCAGCGCCTGGGCTTTCTGATGGCCCAGCACCAGAATCATCACTTCTTCCGCATCCAGCAGCGTGCCTACGCCTACCGTCAGCGCGTATTTCGGCACCTGGTTTACGTCGCCGTCAAAGAAGCGGGAGTTCGCTACGCGAGTATCATGGGTTAACGTTTTGATACGGGTACGGGAAGCCAGGGAAGACGCCGGTTCGTTAAAGGCGATGTGACCGTCGTTGCCGACGCCGCCCATAAACAGATGGATTTTACCGTAAGAACGAATTTTTTCTTCATATTGACGGCATTCTGCATCGATATCCGGTGCGTTACCGTTGAGAAGATTGATGTTTTCTGCTGGAATATCAACGTGATCGAAAAAGTTACGATGCATAAAGCTGTGGTAGCTTTCCGGGTGCTCTTTCGGCAGGCCAACATATTCGTCCATATTAAAGGTGACCACATGCTTAAAGCTGACCTCGCCCGCTTTGTGCATCTCAACCAGCGCTTTGTACGCCGTTAGCGGCGTGCCGCCGGTAGGCAGTCCAAGGACAAACGGACGATCGGCGGTCGGTTTGAACGCATTAATACGGTTAACGATATGGCGAGCGGCCCATTTGCCAACCTGTTCTGCGGTACTCAGGGGGATCAGTCTCATTCTTCACCTCAATAATCAATGTCAAAATTTGGCGGATCGTATTAAGCGTAACCTGGATATCCAGGGTTCGTGTTCAATCCGTCCTGATTTTTTGAATCATAAAATAAGTTTTCCGTGTTAGCCAGTGGATGGTGGGGGTGATTACGATATTTAGTGATTATAATCACAAAAAACACCCGTTTAATTTGCGAGGCGAATTAATTTTCCACACACTCTGCAGAAGATGATCTCACCGTTCGATTACAGAACATCACGTTTTTAACGTTTGCAGCACAATAAAAAACGGCTTCAAAGAAGCCATATCGGCGTCTCGTAGGGGGAATAAGATGAATATTTTAGGTTTTTTCCAGCGGCTGGGTAGGGCGTTGCAGCTCCCTATCGCCGTGTTGCCGGTGGCAGCGTTGTTGCTGCGATTCGGCCAACCAGATTTGCTGAATATGCCGTTTATCGCGCAAGCGGGCGGGTCTATTTTCGATAACCTGGCGCTGGTTTTCGCTATCGGCGTGGCCTCCAGTTGGTCTAAAGATAGCGCGGGCGCGGCAGCGCTGGCGGGAGCCGTGGGTTACTTCGTCATGACCAAAGCGATGGTGACGATTAACCCGGAAATCAACATGGGCGTGCTGGCGGGGATTATTACCGGTCTGGTCGGCGGCGCGGTTTATAATCGCTGGTCTGGTATCAAACTGCCTGATTTTCTCAGTTTCTTCGGTGGAAAACGTTTTGTGCCGATCGCAACGGGCTTTTTCTGTCTGGTGCTGGCCGCTATTTTCGGTTACGTCTGGCCGCCGGTACAGCATGGCATCCATGCGGGTGGTGAATGGATCGTTTCCGCAGGCGCGCTGGGTTCCGGTATCTTTGGCTTCATCAACCGTCTGCTGATCCCAACCGGTCTGCATCAGGTACTGAACACCATCGCCTGGTTCCAGATTGGTGAATTCACCAATGCCGCAGGCACTGTATTCCACGGCGACATCAACCGCTTCTATGCTGGCGACGGCACGGCGGGGATGTTTATGTCCGGCTTCTTCCCGATCATGATGTTTGGTCTGCCGGGCGCCGCTCTGGCGATGTATTTCGCCGCGCCGAAAGAACGTCGTCCGATGGTGGGCGGTATGCTGCTGTCTGTCGCGATCACCGCGTTTCTGACCGGCGTAACCGAGCCGCTGGAATTCCTGTTTATGTTCCTGGCGCCGCTGCTGTACCTCCTGCACGCCATTTTGACCGGTATCAGCCTGTTCGTCGCGACGCTGCTGGGTATCCATGCGGGCTTCTCTTTCTCGGCAGGCGCGATCGACTATGTTCTGATGTATAACCTGCCTGCGGCCAGCAATAACGTCTGGATGTTGCTGGTGATGGGCGTTGTATTCTTTATCATCTACTTCCTGCTGTTCAGCGCGGTTATTCGTATGTTTAACCTGAAAACGCCGGGCCGCGAAGATAAAGTTGATGAGATGGTAACGGAAGAAGCCAACAGCAACACCGAAGAAGGGTTAACGCAACTGGCGACCAGCTATATTGCTGCGGTTGGCGGTACGGACAACCTGAAAGCGATCGATGCGTGTATTACCCGTCTGCGCCTGACCGTGAACGACTCTGCTCGCGTCAACGATGCGGCCTGCAAACGCCTCGGCGCTTCCGGCGTGGTGAAACTGAACAAACAGACCATTCAGGTTATTGTCGGCGCGAAAGCGGAATCGATTGGCGATGAAATGAAGAAAGTGGTGGCGCGGGGGCCGGTCGCGGCAGCGTCTGCTGATGCGGCTCACGTTGCGACACCTGCTCCGGCGGCCAAACCCCAGGCGGTGCCGAATGCGGTGACTATCGCTGAACTGGTCTCTCCGATTACCGGTGAGGTAGTGGCGCTGGATCAGGTACCGGATGAAGCTTTCGCCAGCAAAGCGGTCGGCGACGGCGTGGCGGTGAAACCCACCGATAAAACCGTGGTTTCTCCGGCGGCGGGTACTATCGTGAAAATCTTCAACACTAACCACGCGTTCTGTCTGGAAACCGAAAAAGGCGCGGAGATCGTTGTCCATATGGGTATCGATACCGTCGCGCTGAACGGTCAGGGCTTCAAGCGTCTGGTAGAAGAGGGTGCGGAAGTCACGGCGGGTCAGCCGGTTCTGGAACTGGATCTGGACTTCCTGAATGCCAATGCGCGCTCCATGATAAGCCCGGTTGTTTGCAGCAACAGCGATGACTTCAGCGCTCTGGTCATCAAAGCGGATGGTCACGTGGTAGCGGGTCAAACGCCGCTGTACGAGATCAAGAGCAAATAATCGCTTCCTGGCCGGATAAGGCGTAAGACGCCTTATCCGGCGATATCACAGAAAACATAAGCGGCAGAGGGAAACCTTCGCCGCTTTTTTTTACCGCAATTAGCCCCAATATTTTCTGCAAAGCCACTTTTTAAGTAACTAAAGGTTGTCAGTCTGTCCGGCTTATAAGATCATATGCCGTTATACGTTGTTTACGCTTTGAGGAATCCACGATGAGTGAGGCTGAAGCCCGCCCGACTAACTTTATTCGTCAGATTATTGATGAAGATCTGGCGAGTGGTAAACATACCACTGTCCATACCCGTTTTCCGCCGGAGCCGAATGGCTATCTGCACATCGGCCACGCGAAATCTATCTGCCTGAACTTTGGCATCGCGCAAGATTATCAGGGCCAGTGCAACCTGCGTTTCGATGACACCAACCCGGTAAAAGAAGATATCGAGTACGTTGATTCGATCAAAAACGACGTCGAGTGGTTAGGCTTTCACTGGTCTGGCGATATTCGCTACTCCTCCGATTACTTTGACCAACTGCACGCCTATGCGGTCGAGCTGATCAATAAAGGCCTGGCCTACGTTGATGAGCTGACGCCGGAGCAGATCCGCGAATACCGCGGTACGCTGACCGCGCCGGGTAAAAACAGCCCGTTCCGCGATCGCAGCGTGGAAGAAAACCTCGCGCTATTTGAAAAAATGCGTACCGGCGGTTTTGAAGAGGGTAAAGCCTGTCTGCGCGCTAAAATCGACATGGCGTCGCCGTTTATCGTGATGCGCGATCCGGTGCTGTATCGCATTAAATTCGCCGAGCATCATCAGACCGGCACGAAGTGGTGCATCTACCCGATGTACGACTTTACTCACTGCATCAGCGATGCGCTGGAAGGTATTACTCATTCTCTGTGTACGCTGGAGTTCCAGGACAACCGTCGTCTGTACGACTGGGTACTGGACAACATCACCATTCCGGTTCACCCGCGCCAGTACGAATTCTCGCGGCTGAATCTGGAATACACCGTGATGTCCAAGCGTAAGCTGAACCTGCTGGTGACCGACAAACACGTCGAAGGTTGGGACGATCCGCGTATGCCGACTATTTCCGGTCTGCGCCGTCGCGGCTATACCGCGGCTTCTATTCGTGAGTTCTGCAAACGCATCGGCGTCACCAAGCAGGACAACACCATTGAGATGGCGTCGCTGGAATCCTGCATTCGCGAAGATCTGAACGAAAACGCGCCGCGCGCAATGGCGGTAATCGATCCGGTAAAACTGGTTATCGAAAACTACCCGCAGGGTGAGAGCGAAATGGTTACCATGCCTAACCATCCGAATAAACCGGAGATGGGCAGCCGTGAAGTGCCGTTTAGCGGTGAGATCTGGATCGATCGCGCAGATTTCCGCGAAGAAGCGAACAAGCAGTACAAGCGTCTGGTGATGGGCAAAGAAGTGCGTCTGCGTAATGCCTACGTCATTAAAGCGGAGCGCGTAGAGAAGGATGCCGAAGGGAATATCACCACCATCTTCTGTACCTATGATGCCGATACGCTGAGTAAAGATCCGGCTGACGGGCGTAAAGTGAAAGGCGTAATCCACTGGGTTAGCGCAGCACATGCGCTGCCGATTGAAATTCGTCTCTACGACCGTCTGTTCAGCGTGCCGAATCCAGGCGCCGCGGAGGACTTCCTGTCCGTTATCAACCCCGAATCATTAGTGATTAAGCAGGGTTATGGCGAGCCGTCACTGAAAGCGGCGGTAGCAGGGAAAGCTTTCCAGTTTGAACGTGAAGGCTACTTCTGCCTCGACAGCCGCTATGCAACGGCCGATAAGCTGGTCTTTAACCGCACTGTGGGCCTGCGTGATACCTGGGCGAAAGCGGGCGAATAAGCACTGCGCCAACAGGCGAATGCTGTAAAAATACCTTGTCAACGCCGCGTTCTGCGGCGTTTTTTCTCTGCATTTCCAAGAGCCTATCCCATTAGGGCTATTTTACTTGCCATTTTGGACCTGGGCAGTGCTCGCCAAAACGCGTTAGCGTTTTGAACGCCGCTAGCGGCGGCCCGAAGGGCGAGCGTAGCGAGTCAATCCTCACGTACTACGTGTACGCTCCGGTTTTTGCGCGCTGTCCGTGTCCAAACTGGCTGCGCCAATAACGCCTGGTGGGATAGGCTCTAAGTCGATTCTCTTTTTTGCGAGGCGAATTAATTATTTTCTGAAAATTATTGATCTGATAAATGATTATTAATCTAAATGTTATAAGCGTCAGGTCAACAGGAGACAATTATTTTCATGCCTATGGAAAACAAGTCAATTTTCTTTGTGGCGGTCTGCTTCCCCCACCAGCAGTCGAATGTAACAGAAAGCAATTAAATATGTGCGGTTGCTCATATTATTACATACTGGTTACAGAAAGAGATTGATAATTCGCATCGCGAAAAATAGTCTATTTAACGTAGTAAATGAGGTTTCTCAGCGCTACTTTTTATTTTTATTTTTTCGCTGTTCGCTTTTGTCGGCAGCAATTTATACGTCAAAGAGGATTAACTTATGCGTACGTTTAGTGGCAAACGTAGTACGCTGGCTCTGGCTATCGCCGGTATCACAGCAATGTCGGGGTGGATCGTTGTTCCGCAGGCGCAAGCCTCCGGCTTTTTCGACGACTCCACGTTAACGGGTGGCATCTATTATTGGCAGCGTGAACGCGATCGCAAAGATGTGACCGACGGCGACAAATATAAAACTAACCTTTCTCATGCGACCTGGAACGCTAACCTGGATTTTCAGTCTGGTTACGCTGCGGATATGTTCGGTCTGGATATCGCGGCGTTTACCGCGATTGAAATGGCAGAAAACGGCGACAGCGGTCATCCAAACGAAATTGCCTTCTCGAAAAAGAATAAAGGCTACGACGAAGACTATTCCGGCGATAAGAGCGGTATCAGTCTTTATAAAGCCGCAGCGAAATTTAAATATGGCCCGGTCTGGGCGCGCGCTGGTTATATTCAGCCTACCGGTCAGACGCTGTTAGCGCCGCACTGGAGTTTTATGCCGGGTACCTATCAGGGTGCGGAAGCCGGCGCCAGTTTTGACTATGGCGATGCGGGCGCGTTAAGTTTTTCCTACATGTGGACTAACGAATATAAAGCGCCGTGGCATACCGAAATGGATAAGTTTTATCAGGCGGATAAAAAAACCAATGTGGATTATCTCCACTCCATCGGCGCGAAGTACGACTTCAAAAATGATCTGGTGCTGGAAGCGGCGTTTGGTCAGTCCGAAGGCTATGTCGATCAATATTTCGCGAAGGCCAGCTATAAATTTGATTTAGGCGGCAATCCGTTCACCACCAGTTACCAGTTCTACGGCGCGCGCGACAAAGTAGACGATCGCAGCGTGAATGATATTTACGACGGTACGGCCTGGCTGCAGGCGTTGACCTTCGGCTACAAAGTCGCGGAAGTGGTTGACCTGCGTCTGGAAGGCACCTGGGTGAAAGCGGACGGTCAGCAGGGCTATTTTCTGCAACGTATGACGCCAACCTACGCCTCTTCAAACGGTCGTCTGGATATCTGGTGGGATAACCGCTCCGACTTTAACGCTAACGGTGAAAAGGCGGTTTTCTTCGGCGCGATGTATGACCTGAAAAACTGGAATCTGCCGGGCTGGGCTGTGGGCGCGTCTTATGTTTACGCCTGGGATGCTAAACCGGCAACCTGGCAAAGTAACCCGGATGCTTACTACGACAAAAACCGCACTATCGAAGAGTCCTCATACAGTCTGGATGCGGTCTATACCCTGCAGGAGGGGCGTGCCAAAGGCACCATGTTCAAACTGCACTTCACCGAATATGACAACCACTCCAATATTCCAAGCTGGGGCGGTGGTTACGGCAACATCTTCCAGGATGAACGTGACGTGAAATTTATCGTTATTGCGCCATTCACTATTTTCTGATGTCAGATGCGGCAGGCTGCCGGTCTGCCGCGCTGTTGAGGAACGACCTATGAAAAAAATTTTACTCATCGCCAGCATGACCGCCGGTTTGACGGCCTGCGCGTCATCACCCGCGCCGGAAGAAGATAGCCGGCTGAAAGAGGCGTACAGCGCCTGTATCAATACCGCACAGGGCTCGCCTGAGAAGATAGAGGCCTGCCAAAGCGTGCTGAATGTCCTTAAAAAAGAGCGCAAACATCAGCAATTTGCTAACGAAGAAAGCGTGCGGGTACTGGACTATCAGCAGTGCATTCAGGCGACGCGCACGGGAAACGATCAGGCGGTCAAGGCTGACTGCGATAAGGTCTGGCAGGAAATTCGCAGTCATAATAACGTGCAATAAAACCCTGCCTTGCCACCCACGGGCGAATGTTTTCCGCCCGTGGTTTTTTCAGGCTTTATTTTCTGCCGCGATATAGCCGCGACTCAGACGTACAAACAGCATCGCCGTCGCGGCAAGTCCACATAACGCTGCGCACATCAGCCACCAGCCGGGCGAGCTTTTATCGCCGGTTAACTTTACCAGCGCGGTAGAGATGGCCGGCGTCAGGCCGCCAAAAATTGCCGTCGCCAGGCTAAAGGCCAGCGAGAAACCAACGGTACGCACATAGACTGGCATCACTTCGGTTAACGCCGCGACCATTGCGCCGTTATACATGCCAAAAAAGAAAGAGAACCACAGCAGTACCAGCGTCATGCGGGTAAAGTCGGGCGCGGCGGTCAGCCACTGCATGACGGGCCAGGTGGTGATCAGCGCCAGCAACGTAATGCCCATTAACACGGCGCGACGGCCAATCCGGTCGGAAATCGCGCCGCCAATGGGTAACCAGATAAAATTGGACACCCCCACTAACATGGTGACGATCAAACTGTCCCGCGCGCTGAGATTAAGCACGGTTCTGCCATAGGTCGGTGTATAAACGGTGATAAAATAAAACGTTGTGGTGGTCATCGCCACCAGCAGCGTTCCGGCCGTAATAATGCGCCAGTTTTTGGCGATAGTTGCAAAAATTTCCCTGGTGTCGGGGCGATGCTTGCGTTGTAAAAACGCTTCTGTTTCTTGTAATGAACGACGTAAAACAAAAATCAGCGGAATGATCATACAGCCGATAAAGAACGGAATCCGCCAGCCCCACTCCGATATCGCGTCGTGTCCCAGCGTGATATTCAGGCTATAACCAATCAACGCGGCGACAACGATCGCAACCTGCTGACTGGCGGATTGCCAGCTGGTATAAAACCCTTTATTGCCTGGCGTTGCGATTTCGGACAGATAGACCGAGACGCCGCCTAACTCAACGCCCGCAGAAAATCCTTGTAATAACCGGCCCAACAGCACCAACGCAGGCGCTGCCAGGCCGATCGTCTGGTAGCCGGGGACGAGGGCGATGAGCAACGTACCGCAGCCCATAATCGCCAGCGTCACCATCAGCCCTTTACGACGTCCGATTCTGTCAATATAGGCGCCAAGCACAATCGCGCCGACGGGGCGCATTAAAAAACCGGAGCCAAAGACGGCAAAGGTCAACATTAATGAGGCAAATTCGCTTTCCGCCGGAAAAAACGTTCTGGCGATATAGGTGGCGTAAAATCCGAACAAGAAAAAATCAAACTGTTCAAGAAAATTGCCGCTTGTCACGCGCAGTATTGCGCCGAACGTGCCGGCGCGCGATGTTGCAGGTGTGTGTTGTGCCATAGGGTTTGCTCTCCACTGTCTTTATTGTTTTATGGGTAAGATGTTGCGGGTCAGTTGCCTGTATCCCCCGCATGTTTTCCGCGTCGCTTCTCAACTGCCCATTTGAGTAAGGCCGCGCAGCGGAAAAATCCGTGGGCGAATTTTCCGTAGGGAAGGGTGAGAAAGAGCGCCATCACCACGCCTAAATGGAGCGCCAGCAGTATGCCCATTCCGCTGGTGTCTCTGCCTGCCAGCAGCGCCAGCCCGGTAAGACTGGTTAAGAACAGCAGCAGAATAAAGCTGCGATCCATGGGTTTCTGGCGCGCATCGCCATGTAACGGCGACCGCCGCAGATTGAGCCACAGTAGCCCGGCCGGGCCGATAAGCAGACCGATACCGCCCAGCGTGCCGAGCATGACCGGCAGGCTAAAGAACGGGTAGGGCGCTTCCCAACCGGCGACGTAGTGATAGCCTGTCGCCACTACCGTGGCGGCAAAACAGAGCATAAAACCGTAAAAGGTAAAGTGATGAAAGCGACGGCGCAGCAGCGTGAACGCATCGTCCGCTTCGTTACAGCCTTTGCCGTGACCGCCGTCGAGATATTTCAGCGTTAACGCATTGTGCGACGCTTCCGCAATCTCCGCCGAACGCGGTACACCCGGCGAGATCTCACGCCAGAAGCGGATTACGCCCGCCATAAGCAAACCGATTGCCAGCACAAAAACTGAGCCAAACATCCATGCCAGCAGGCTATGCGGAAAAATTTGATAGAAGTCACCGGCCAGCGGCGGATGAATCAGCGACCCTTTCAGCGCCATCGCCAGTAATAAAAAGAGCGTCAGACCGACTATCAGCGCCAGCGCGACGGTGATCCCCGCCCGGCGGTATAACGCGCCAAAAGCGGCGGGCTGGGCATACTGTTGATACGTCTCCAGGCGGGCTTGCGCCATCGCTTTCGGCACGTTAATGGCAAATTCATGGGGCGGCGCGTACTGGCACGCGTGCAGGCAGGCGCCGCAGTTATGACATAAATTCGCCAGATAATGAATATCGGCTTTACCGAATTCGAGCCGCTGGGTCATCGCCGGAAATACCGCGCAAAAACCTTCGCAGTAGCGACACGCGTTACACACTTGCATGACGCGTTCGACCTCGACTTCCGGTTCGGTAAGCACGGTGGCCTCAATGATTAATTTTTCAAGCTGTTTCATGCTGCGCCTCCTTGTGCGCCGCGCGGGCGGCTTCTATTCCCGCAATGCGGCCAAAGGTTGTGCCGATAGACATGCCTACGCCTGCGGTATACCCCTTGCCCAGAACATTTCCTGCCATCATCTCGCCGGCAACAAACAGGTTGCGGCTTGGATGACCGGCAAAATGCACCGCGGCACGTTCGTTAACTTTCAGGCCCAGGTAGGTAAACGTGATGCCGGGTCGCAGCGCATAACCGTAGTAGGGCGGCGCATCAAGCGGGCGCGCCCAGTGGGTTTTCGCCGGCGTCAGGTTTTTGGTGGCGCAGTCATCAAGCAAGGTATGATCAAAATGACCGGGTTGGCAGGCCTGGTTATACTGCGTGACGGTATGGGTAAATTTTTCCGCGTCCAGCCCCAACTGGCAGGCCAGTTCTGCCAACGTATTGGCCTGCGCGCCAGGAAAAACCGGCGGCATAAAGTGGCCGATGGCTTTGCTGTCAATAATCGAATAGCCAATTTGTCCTGGCTGTTGAGCCACCAGCCGCCCCCAAATGGCGTAACGCTTCGGCCAGAAATCTTCGCCTTCATCATAAAAACGTTCGGCGTCGCGATTCACGACAATACCCAGCGATACGCAATCCACGCGAGTACAAATACCGCCGTCGTACAGCGGCGCCCTGGCATCAATCGCTACGCAGTGCGACTGGGAAGGATCGCCAATGATATCCGCGCCGGCATCCATCATAAATTTGAGTAATACGCCCTGGTTAAAACGCGTGCCGCGAATCAGGAAATTATCCGCGGGCCATTCGCCGCGGGCGTTTTCTCCCCAAGCCTCCCGCAGCCATTCACGGTTTGATTCGAAACCGCCAGCCGCTAATACGCAGGCTTTGGCGGTAATACGTTCGCTACCCGCCAGCGCTGCCACGAATTCGCCGTCATGAAGTTCAAGCGCGTGAACCGGCGTGTTATAGCGAATCTGTACGCCCAGCCGTTCGGCGCTACGGTAATAGGCATTGACGAGCGCTTTCCCGCCGCCCATAAAAAACGCATTGGTGCGCGCAACGTGGAGCGCCCCAGATAGTGGCGGTTGAAAGTTAACGCCATGTTTGCGCATCCAGTCGCGGCATTGCGAAGAGGTGCGAATGACCAGCCGCGCCAGCGCCTCGTTGGTGTTGCCGTCGGTGACTCGCCACAGATCCTGCCAGAATTCCTCTTCAGGATAGCTTTCTACCAGCACATCCTGCGGCGCATCATGCATACAGCGCAGGTTTCGTGTGTGCTGAGAATTTCCGCCGCGCCATTCTCGCGGGGCAGCCTCCAGCAGCAGAACCGATGCGCCCGCTTCCCGTGCGGTCAGGGCGGCGCATAATGCGGCATTGCCTCCGCCTATCACCAGTACATCAACCATCTTATACTCCCGTACCATTTAACTATTTGTTAAATTTGTAATTGAAATGTATACGGATAAATAAGCGGCGCGCTATCAGGTAGCGCTAAACAGGGGTTTAGTAAGCGTAAAGGGTTGCGCCTGGCCATTCACCGGCGTCGACTAACTGACGCATAACTTTGGTAAGGACTACTCTGGCTGCAAGGCCGGCGGGCGTCAGTTCATCATCCGACAGGCTGACTAAAAAATTGGGGCGGCTGAGTACCGGATTATGGACGCCGATCACGCGTAGCGCGTCGTTATCCAGATGAGAAATCGCCGCGCCGGGCTGCAACGTGGCGCCAAGACCGTCGCGCACGGCGCGCATCAACAACGCCAGGCCGTCAATTTCCGCGACGATTTCAACGTTAAGCGCATGTTCCTGGCAGACAGCGTCCAGCCTGCCGCGCAGCCCGTGTCCCTGGCTTGGCATAATGAGCGGAATGCCTGCCAGTTGTTCAGGTGTGATCGGGTTATCAGGAAGCGCCGCCAGCAGGGCATGGGAGCCAATCAGAAAAAGCTGTTCTTCAAGGATCGGTCTGGCGCTCCAGCGCAGGATTTTATCTTTTTGAAAGACAACGGCTAAATCAATCTGGCGGGTATTGATCATTCTTTCCAGATTACCGGACAAGCTTTCCACCACATGCAGTCGGACATCGGCATAGTTTTCCTGCATGGCATGGATAAACGGTATACCCAGTATGGAGGCGGTACTGGGGGCCATTCCTACGCTCACATGACCGGAAAGGCGCGCTTCTCTGGCGGCGAGAATCGCATCGTCGGCATGACGCAGGGCGAGTTGCGCCTGCGAATAAAAGGCCAGCCCGGCGTTGGTTGGCGTTACGCCGCGCGAGGTGCGCTGCAGCAGACGGATAGCAAGCTCGTTTTCCAGACGGGACATCTGTTGACTTAATGCTGAAACGCCAATATCAAGATCCTGTGCGGCGCTACCCATACTGCCGGTTTCAATAATACGCACGAAATAGCGTAACTGGCGAAGCTCCATTCCTGCTCTCCTGAGATGCGATAGCGTTTTTTACATTAAATCAACATCAAGCGGCAGGAAAGAGGAGGATATAAAAAAGCCAACCGGGCGGTTGGCTCTTCGAAAGATTTACACTTATTTAGTCGCGTCATCGTGCGCGTGCTCGTCTTCGCGGCAGTCGCCTTCAGCGCAGTGGCCGTAAAGATAGAGGCTGTGATTAGTTAAACGAATACCGTGTTTCGCCGCAATTTCACGCTGGCGCGCTTCAATAGAGTCATCACTAAATTCAATCACTTTTCCGCAGTCAAGGCAGATAAGATGGTCGTGATGATGCTGTTGCGTCAGTTCAAAAACGGATTTACCGCCTTCAAAATTATGGCGGGTCACGATACCGGCATCGTCAAACTGGTTCAGCACACGGTATACGGTTGCCAGACCGATTTCTTCACCCATGTCGATCAGGCGTTTGTATAAATCTTCCGCACTGACGTGATGGTTATCTGGTTCCTGAAGAACTTCCAGAATTTTTAAACGAGGAAGCGTTACTTTCAGGCCAGCCTTCTTTAATGCGGTATTGTTGTCAGTCATGCGGAATCTGTCCTGTTGCTAAACGATTCACTTCATTAGAGAAGTGACAGAAATTGCACTCAAGATAATGCGTATCATTATAGGACTGCCATGCCGAAATGAAAACCGCAAGTCTCTCGCAGATGTTAATAAAACTGTGGTTTTGCCTGCAAATTTTGGCGCCACCTGATTACACCCGGACATTGTACAGGGATGGGTGCGAAAGTTACAAATTTGTAGCAATTATTTTGATTGGTCTTGTCTATTGATGCGGCGCAGATATAACGCTGCGCCGCATAAGATTAGGCGTTGAGGATGTCGTCGAGGTGCAATTCAGCCGAAACTTGCTTAACCCATTTTTCAACACGCTCGGCGGTCAGTTCAGGCTGACGGTCTTCGTCAATCGCCAGACCGACAAAATGATCGTCGTCAGCCAGACCTTTAGAGGCTTCAAAATGATAGCCTGCGGTTGGCCAGTGACCCACAATCGTGGCACCGCGCGGCTCAATAATGTCGCGAATCGTGCCCAGCGCATCACAGAAGTATTCCGCGTAGTCTTCCTGATCGCCACAGCCAAACAGCGCCACCAGCTTACCGTTAAAGTCAATCTCTTCGAGAGTCGGGAAGAAGTCATCCCAGTCACATTGCGCTTCGCCATAGTACCAGGTTGGGATGCCCAGCAGCAGAATGTCATACCCTTCCAGGTCTTCTTTACTGCTTTTTGCAATGTCATGCACATCGGCAACGTCTTTACCAAGCTGTTTTTGAATCATTTTTGCGATATTTTCGGTATTACCGGTGTCGCTGCCGAAAAAGATGCCAGTGATTGCCATGAGTAAAATAACCTCTTGAAACTTATTGAAATGGTGGTGGCGAATTGCCCACGGATAAGGGCAATCATAGCAGAACAGGCAGATATGCGGAAACAGCAATCACGCGGGACTGCACGCTCTGCTACACGAAATATGAAACAAAACTTATTTTCAGACTAAACCCTGGCCGCGCAGCGCCATAAGCTGCTTCATTAATATTTCTTCAATGAGCTCGCTGCGGCTAATGTTGCGCGCTTCGGCCAGCTCATTCAGCGCGTCAACCGCTTGTGCGTTGAGTTTTAATTCGACACGCTTGAGGCCACGAACTTTGTCGCGTTTTAACTGGTTGCGCTTGTTGATGCGTAACTGTTCATCGCGCGAAAGCGGATTCGTTTTAGGTCGTCCCGGGCGACGCTCGTGCGCGAACAGATCTAATGTCGTACGGTCCGTTTGTTCTTTGGCCATGATTTTGGTGACTTCGGGGGAAACAATCAGCCAGGCTTATGCCCGGATGGATAGCGCGCCATCATACATCAGCGAGGAAGCGACGCCAACGCCCGCGCGCGTAATCGCGCACAGGCGATGAGTTTTTAATCAGTTAGCGTTTATCGTGCAGATAACGGCGGATGGCGCGCAGAACCGCCTCTGGTTTTTCAGCATGTACCCAGTGGCCCGCGCCGGCGATCACATGCGCGCGCGCCAGAGGGAATTGCGCCAGCAGCGCGTCGCGGTACGCTTCGGTCACGTACGGCGAGTTACCGCCTGGAATAAACAGCGCCGGATATTCCCAGGGCGGAATGGTTTCCCAGCCGACGATATGCGGATACTGCTCCCATAATACCGGAACATTAAAACGCCATTCGCCTTCAGCCCAGGATTTTAACAGAAACTGGATCACGCCTTCTTCGTTGAGGTGCTGGCGCATAATCCCTGCCGCCTGTTGGCGGGATGTCGCGTCGGATTCGCTGACGGCGTTAATGGCCGCGAAAATGCGATCGTGGCGGCGAACGTGATAATCCACGGGGGCGATATCAATCGCGACCAGACGATCGATGCGATCGGGCGCCAGCGCCGTCAGCGCCATTACCGCTTTTCCACCCATGGAATGACCAATAAACGTCGCTTTTTCAATCTGCTGCGCGTCAAGCGTATCCAGAAGATCCTGGGCCATTGCCGGATAATCCATGACCGGATCGCGCGGCGATAAACCATGATTGCGCATATCGACCTGAATAATGTCGTGATCGGTCACCAGATCGCGCGCCAGTACGCCGAGGTTGTCCAGGCTGCCAAACAGACCATGAACGAGAACGATGGGGGAATTATTGTGCAGGTTTTGTGCAGATTGCGCTCGGATGTTTAATTTCATGGCAAAGTTCTTTTTTTCGCTCTGTCGGGTTAGGGTATTATGTTGACCATTCTGCCACTGGGCTGCAACCTCTAAGGTTTACTCCGAGTTTTTTTGTCAGCCGGGCTTAACGCTATCCGCTGTTGGGATTTGTTCCTATAATCCCAATGACTTGTATTCAGCAAAGACATCGCACTGGATTAAGATGAAAACGATTGAAGTTGATGATGAACTCTATAGCTATATTGCCAGCCACACCAAGCATATCGGCGAGAGCGCATCCGACATTTTACGGCGTATGTTGAAGTTTTCCGCCACGACACAGCCAACGGCTTCAGCGGTGAAGGGGACGCCTGCGGCGCAACCCGTTGCCGAAGCGAAACCGGTCAACCCGGTAAAAGACAAAGTTCGCGCGATGCGTGAGCTGCTGTTGTCTGACGAATATGCCGAGCAGAAAAAAGCGGTCAACCGCTTTATGCTGATTCTGACTACACTCTATTCACTGGATCACCACGCGTTTGCGGAGGCGACGGAGTCGTTGCATGGCCGCACGCGCGTCTATTTTGCGGCGGATGAACAAACGCTGCTGAAAAATGGGAATCAAACTAAACCTAAGCACGTTCCCGGCACGCCGTACTGGGTGATCACCAACACCAACACCGGCCGTAAATGCAGCATGATCGAACACATCATGCAGTCAATGCAATTCCCGGCGGAATTGATTGAAAAGGTTTGCGGAACAATTTAATCCTTGCATTAGAAGGACCAGGCAATGGCAATCCACAACCGCGCAGGACAACCCGCGCAACAGAGTGATTTGATTAACGTCGCCCAACTGACGGCGCAGTATTATGTACTGAAACCGGAGGCAGGGAATGCAGAACATGCCGTGAAATTTGGCACTTCCGGCCATCGCGGTAGCGCAGGTCGTCACAGTTTCAACGAACCGCATATTCTGGCGATCGCCCAGGCGATTGCTGAAGAGCGGGCGAAGAATGGCATTACCGGCCCCTGCTATGTGGGGAAAGACACCCATGCGCTCTCGGAACCGGCCTTCATTTCCGTGCTGGAAGTGCTGGCGGCAAACGGCGTAGACGTTATCGTGCAGGAAAATAATGGCTTTACGCCAACGCCTGCCGTGTCAAATGCTATCCTGGTCCATAACAAAAAAGGCGGCCCGCTGGCAGATGGTATTGTCATTACGCCGTCGCACAACCCGCCGGAAGATGGCGGTATTAAATATAATCCGCCCAATGGCGGCCCGGCGGATACCAACGTCACTAAAGTGGTAGAAGATCGCGCCAATGCGCTGCTGGCGGGCGGCCTGCAAGGCGTTAAGCGCATCTCTCTGGATGCGGCAATGGCCTCGGGCCACGTTAAAGCGGTAGATCTGGTACAGCCATTTGTCGAAGGGCTGGCGGATATCGTTGATATGGCGGCGATTCAGAAAGCCGGTCTGACGCTGGGTGTCGATCCGCTGGGCGGCTCCGGTATTGAATACTGGAAACGTATCGCAGAGCATTACAAGCTTAACCTGACGTTAGTCAACGATCAGGTTGATCAAACATTCCGCTTTATGCATCTGGATAAAGATGGCGCGATCCGTATGGATTGCTCCTCCGAATGTGCGATGGCGGGTTTGCTGGCGCTGCGTGACAAGTTTGACCTGGCCTTCGCTAACGACCCGGACTACGACCGTCATGGCATCGTGACGCCTGCAGGGCTGATGAACCCGAACCATTATCTGGCGGTCGCTATTAACTACCTGTTCCAGCATCGTCCGCTGTGGGGCAAAGATGTTGCCGTCGGTAAGACGCTGGTCTCTTCCGCGATGATTGACCGCGTGGTGAATGATTTGGGACGCAAGCTGGTAGAAGTGCCGGTTGGCTTCAAATGGTTTGTTGACGGTTTGTTCGACGGCAGCTTTGGTTTCGGCGGGGAAGAGAGCGCGGGCGCTTCGTTCCTGCGTTTCGACGGTACGCCGTGGTCTACCGATAAAGACGGTATCATCATGTGCCTGCTGGCGGCGGAAATCACCGCCGTTACCGGGAAAAACCCGCAAGAGCATTACAATGAACTGGCAGCGCGTTTTGGCGCGCCGAGCTATAACCGTCTGCAGGCGGCAGCGACCTCGGCCCAGAAAGCGGCATTGTCTAAACTGTCTCCGGAAATGGTCAGCGCCAGCACGCTGGCAGGCGACCCGATCACCGCGCGTCTTACCGCAGCGCCGGGTAATGGCGCATCGATTGGCGGCCTGAAGGTAATGACCGATAACGGCTGGTTCGCCGCGCGTCCATCCGGTACGGAAGACGCTTACAAGATCTATTGCGAAAGCTTCCTGGGGGAAGAACATCGCAAGCAGATTGAGAAAGAAGCCGTTGAAATCGTTAGCGAAGTATTGAAAAACGCCTGATGGGCGATATGGAAGAAAAAGGAGCCTTACGGCTCCTTTTTTATATTAACGGCGCTGTGCTTATCAGGCCTGTAAACCGCCTCCAGGCCGGATAAGGCGCTTGTGATATCTGACTTATTCGCTCTGAGTCGCCAGATGTCGGCGGCAGGTGAGGGCGTCGCATTCGATACGCACCACGCAAACCGCTTTCATCATATCTTCCCGATAACTGAAGGTTTTTCCCGGATCGGTCTGGCGCATAATGACGTCCAGGCCGTAGCGCATCTCCTCGCGTGTTTGCAATATCGATGCCAGTCCGGTGGCGAAAACGCTGGTGTAGGCGTAGCTATAATCACAGGGATCATCGGCACGTAGTAATGCATGGTCGCCGTCCATTTCAATGCATACTGCCGGGTTCTTACGTAACAGACGCATCTTTTTCCCGGTGCGTGCGCCGTGAAAATAAAATATCCAGCGTCCGTTCTGATACTCGTAGCCAAAATTTACGGGGACAACATACGGGCAGAGATTGTCGTTAAACCCTATCCGACACACTTCGTGTTTACTGAGAATAGCCAGTATTTCTGCTATATCAGTGACTTCCCGTTCTGGATTACTCATTTCTATTATCTTATTCAAAGAGTGAAAATGCCCGGACTACCGTTACCGCAGCCCGGGCGCGCCATCAGCCGTGTTTATTTTTCAATTCAAAACGCGGTGAGACCAGGCCGTATAACGTCCAGCCGAGGAAGGTCACAATTGAGCCGTACAGCATGGCTTCTTCACCGGAGGAATATAGCGCGTAGAAGCTATACATGGCGCCAACGAAGGCCACGAAGTTAGCGACTTTCGCTTTTGATGACGGCACATTCGCCATTTTCTGAATGATAACCAGCGCGGCCATCGACAGAATATACGGAATAATGTTCGTCACCACCGCCAGGTTAACCAGGACGTTAAACTGACTATTCAGCGACGGGCTAATGGTCATCAGCGACAGGCCAGTCTGAATAATCACAATAATCAGCATCCCCTGTACCGGTGCGTCGACTTTCGTTACACGAGAGAAGACTTTCGGGAAATAGCCTTCGTCAGCGGAGGATTTAAAGACCTGAGCGATAGTGAACTGCCAGCCCAGCAGCGAGCCGCAGCAGGACATTACCATCAGCGCCATGATCACTTTACCTACCGCAGGCGTGAACATCTGTGCAAACGCCAGACCAAACGGCGCCGTGGAGTTCGCCAGATCCATGTTCGGCACAATCCCGGCAATCACGTTAGTCGAAACGATATAGATGACCGCCGCGCCCAGCGTACCGCCCAGTACCGCAATGGGGACGTTCTTTTCCGGATTCTCGACCACGTCTGCGTTGGCGCAGGCGGATTCCAGTCCAAGAAATGCCCACAACGTCATGGCGATGGAAGAACCGACCGCGCTAAAGAACGGAACATGGTGCGGGTTCCATGACGCTACGTACATGCTGGGGCTAAACCAGAACCAGCCAATGATGCACAGGCCGACAACCGGAATGATGACGCCCCAGACGGTAACGCTACTGATCTGTCCGGTAATACGCGCGCCGCCAAAGTTTGCGATGGTACAAACCCACAATACGGCGATAGTCGCCAGACCGATCTGGAGCGGCGTCAGCGCGGCGCCGAACAGTTCGGTGCCATAGCCGACAGCAGAGATGGCGATAGCCACGTTGGCGATCAGCAGCGAGACGCCGTAGGTATAGTTCGCCATAAAGTTGCCGGATTTACCGAAGGCATATTCGGCGTAACCGCCCATGCCGCCGGATTTACGGCTAAACATACCGCATTTCGCAAACGCCCAGGCCAGCGCCATCGAGCCGACGGCGGTGACCAGCCAGGAGATAATGGATATCGTGCCGACTTCAGACAGTTTGGTCGGTAGCATGATGATCCCGGAGCCCATCATGTTGACCATAGTCAGAATTGTGAGCTGCACGACACCCATTTTATTGGATTTAGGTTTACTCATAATTTTTCCTCCTTCAGCAGGGAGCGCTGCGTGTCACGAGGTTTAATGACGTAGCACCAGACCTGCTTACGGCCGTCGTGTTCTTCGATATAAACGCCCTGCAGTTCAGGCGCAAAGCCCGGCAGCAGGTTGATCCCTTCTTCCAGGGCGCTGAAGTAACGCAGGACAGAACCGCCCCAGATTTCACCCGGAACTACACACAGCACTCCCGGCGGGTAAGGCAGAGCGCCTTCAGCCGCGATACGACCTTCCGCTTCCGGCAGGCGAACCAGTTCAACCTCGCCGCGCAGATAGGCATAGTTGGCCTCTTGCGGATTCATACTGACTTTCGGGAAATGCGATTTACGGAACATCTCTTTTTGCAGCTGTTTCACGTTGTGCCGCGCATAGAGATCGTGCATCTCCTGGCAAAGCTGACGCAGGGTGTAGCCGGCATAACGCGCTTCATGCTGTTTGTAGATGGACGGTAATACTTCCGCTAACGGCGCATCAGCTTCCAGCAGTTTTTCGAAACGAGCCAGCAGGGCGACAAGCTGTTGTAACTTCGCCATGTCTTCTGCCGGCGTCAGCAGGAACAGAATGGAGTTGAGGTCGCATTTTTCCGGCACAACGCCGTTCTCGCGCAGGAAGTTGGCGAGGATCGTGGCAGGAACGCCAAAGTCATCATATTCGCCGCTCGCTGCATTAATGCCCGGTGTGGTGAGCAGCAGTTTGCAAGGGTCGACAAAGTACTGATGTTCGGCATAGCCTTCAAACGCATGCCAGTGTTCTCCCGGAACGAAGTGGAAGAAGCGTAGATCGCTGGCGATCTCTGACGTCGGGTATGACTGCCACGGCTTACCATCAATCAGTTCCGGTACGAACGGACGGATGTGATGACAGTTTTCGAGGATCAATTTACGGGCATCGATGCCGTTAACCACGCAATCCATCCACATATTGCGACCGCTGACGCCTTCGTGCATTTTGGCGTTAACGTCCAGCGCGGCGAACAGCGGATAGAACGGGCTGGTGGAGGCGTGCATCATAAAGGCGTTGTTCATGCGCTTATGCGGAACGTAGCGCGATTGCCCTTTGATATGGCTATCTTTTTTATGGATCTGCGAGGTCTGGGAGAAACCGGCTTGTTGTTTGTGAACGGACTGCGTCACCAGAATACCCGGATCGTTTTCGTTCAGTTCCAGCAGCAGCGGCGAACAATCGGCCATCATCGGAATAAATTGTTCATAGCCGACCCAGGCGGAGTCAAACAGGATGTAGTCGCACAGATGACCAATTTTATCGACGACCTGACGGGCGTTATAAATGGTACCGTCGTAGGTGCCTAACTGGATGACGGCCAGACGGAATGGACGTGCTTCGCGGGCACGCTGCGGCGCGACTTCGCTAATCAGCTCGCGCAGGTAATCTTCTTCGAAGCAGTGAGCGTCGATCCCGCCGATAAAACCATACGGGTTACGCGCGGTTTCCAGATAAACTGGCGTTGCGCCCGCCTGCAATAATGCGCCGTGGTGGTTAGATTTGTGGTTGTTACGGTCAAACAGAACCAGATCGCCCGGCGTTAACAGCGCGTTGAGTACGACTTTGTTAGAGGAGGAGGTCCCGTTCAGCACAAAGTAGGTCTTATCGGCGTTAAAGACTTTCGCCGCATGTTGCTGCGCAATGCAAGGCGCGCCTTCGTGAATCAGCAGATCGCCCATCGCCACATCCGCGTTGCATAGGTCGGAGCGGAAGAGCGTTTCGCCAAAGTATTCCACGAACTGATTACCGGCAGGATGACGGCGGAAGAATTCGCCGCCCTGATGCCCCGGGCAGTCAAATGCGCTGTTGCCCTGGTTGACATAATCCACCAGCGCGCGGAAAAACGGCGGACGTAACTGCGTTTCGTAGTGGCTTGCCGCGGTTTCCAACTGGCGACCATAGAAGGCAGTACGGGATTCATTATATTCGAATACACCAGAGATACGCGGCAAATACTCAGGCGGTACGCGCCCTTCGTCATGAGTCGCGACAAACACGGGAATACCGTAACCCGTTGCGTCGATTTCATCGAGTTTTCCGTGTTCAATGTCGTCGATGGATAACACGATGGCAGCCACGTCGATGAAACGACTCTCATCAACATTTACAATATTACGGTGTGTAGAAAAACAATCCGGGCAATGACGGCTAACGGCAATTTTTAATTCTGACATTTTTCATCTCTTTATTTCAGGTAATAGCAGGCCCTCAATTTCTCGCATGAGAAACTGATTCTTCCGGAAAAAATCAAAGCTATCCCGCTGATAAAAAAATCAGTAAATTAGCTTTATTTTAGATGTAATAAATCCCAACCCGTCCGGTTGCAGGAAATTCAGGATTTAAGGAGTTGAGTACTACGATATACAGGCAGAAACCGCGATAACTAAAATTGCGCTGAGTCGGAATTTCTTCTGTCAAACCACATAGTTAGCTGGCTGGGCGTAAAGGAATTACCGTACTGTCGCTTTTAACAATTCGAGTTATTTAGGCAATAGACCTGAATGACATAAGGGTCGGAAAGACCTGTATGCTGAAGTACCCGTAGCAGAAAAACTACCGGGCATTAAAGAAATGAAAGTCGAAACTATTACGGTGGGCAAACATCATAATATGCGTTGTCCGCCTTATATGGGGCATAAAACGATTATTATTTTCCATTTTGAGGTCCTTTCATTGATTTATTGAAAGCATGGATATTTTATCCAGGAAGCGCCAGCAATCTGTGAACCAGATCAACAAAAAACGATCATTTGAAAAATAATTAGTCGGCGATTATGCATATCGTGCTGTGAAATAACGGATTGTTTCTTAAATGTTAATTATATGTTTTTTATATTCTCCATAAAATATAATATCGCCGCGAAAATAATTATTCGCGACGCCGAAAATAAATGACATAAAAATTAGAAGTTATTTAAAAATAATGAATAGCTATTCACGGCATAAAGCGATAGCCAATTCCGGTTTCGGTAATAAAATGGCGTGGGCGGGTGGGATCTTGTTCCAGTTTCTGGCGTAAATGTCCCATATAGATGCGCAAATAGTGGCTATGCTCCACGGCGTTAGGGCCCCAGACCTGGTTTAATAACTGCCGTTGGGTTAATACCTTGCCGGCATTATTGAGTAATACCGCCAGCAGGCGGAACTCAATCGGCGTCAGATGGATTTCTTCGTCGCCACGGTGGATCAACCGTGCGGCGAGATCGACCGTCACGCCGGAAAAGCGGACGATCGGATCGGCGCAAGGGCTGGCGGCGTGCCGTCGCAGCGCGACACGCAAACGCGCCTGCAACTCGCCAATGCCGAATGGCTTGCTCAGGTAATCATCAGCTCCGGCGTCAAGCGCGGCAATCTTATCGCTTTCTTCGCTGCGGGCGGAAAGGACAATCACCGGTATTGCGCTCCACTGACGCAGGTCGCGAATAAAATCGATTCCGTCGCCGTCCGGCAGGCCGAGATCGAGAATAATCAGATCGGGCTTTCGCGTGGCGGCTTCCAGTAAACCACGTTGTAATGTTTCAGCTTCATACACGCGCAGGCCGTCGCCTTCCAGCGCGGCGCGCAGAAAGCGGCGGATGGCCTGTTCATCTTCAACAATCAGAACGTTTGTCACATATCCTCATGAAAATCATCAAGTTCAGGTGGCTTTCCTTGCGGCAGCGTCACACGGAAACAGGCGCCGCCCTGCGGTCGATTATAGGCGGTAAGCGTGCCGCCGTGTACCTCTACGATAGCATGGCAAATCGCCAGCCCCAGCCCCACGCCGGGGACGGAGGACTCTTTGTTGCCGCGGGCGAACTTATCGAAAATCTTCTGTTCTTGCCCCGCAGGAATACCCGGCCCGTTATCCCAGACATCCAGTTGTAAACGATCGTCCTTAACCGCAGCATCAATGCCGATACTGGCCTGCGGCCCGGCGTACTTAACGGCGTTTTCCAGCAAGTTGATCAGGACACGCTCAAATAAGGGGCCATCGACATGGATAAGCGTTAACTGTTGCGGCAGCGACAATGTAATCGGATGCAATAAACCCGGCTCTAACATCTGTAACGCGCTACCGACGACCTCTTCCAGCGTCAGCCACTCTTTTTTAAGATTAAACCCGCCGGACTGAATACGCGCCATATCCAGCAAATTATTCACCAGCCGGGTGGTGTTGAGAATATGCTGGCGGATTTCACTGGCCTGACGCGCGTGGGGCGATCCTGCGCTGGCTAAATCCAGCGTCAAAATTTCCGCCTGGCCGAACAATACCGTCAGCGGCGTGCGTAAATCATGCGACAGCGCCGCCAGCAGAGCGTTGCGAATACTTTCGCGCTCACTGGCGAGACGCGCCTGTTCTTCGCTGGCGGTCAGCGTCAGTCGTTCCAACGCGTTGGCGACAAGCAGAGTGAATGTTTCCAGCAGGCGTTGCTGCTCCGGCACCATTAACTGACGCAAATTACCCGGTTCGACGATAGCCAGACCGTACGTTTTATCGGCGCTTTTCAGCGGCAGGATTTGATAAGGCACGCCAGGGAGGGTATCGGTGCCTGCGCCGGCAGGCTGGCCTTTATCAAAACTCCAGCGCGCAATTGCGTCGTCCCACGGCGTCATGCCTTGCTGGTGGGTGAGAGGCAGCAACTTACCGTTAGCATCAGGTAATAAAATTTGGCTGCGCGCCTGGAACGTCGAGGCGATAAACCGCTCGCTGGTCGCGGCGATATCATGTTCGCTACGCCCGACGGCCAGCGCTTTAGACATTTCATATAAATGACGGGTACGCTGTTCCCGATAACGGGCGACGCGCGCCTGATAGCGCACCCCGGCAGTAAGATTGCCAATCACCAGACCTACCGTCAGCATCACGGCAAAGGTCAGCAAATATTGCACGTCCGAAACGGCGAGCGTACCGCGTGGCGCGATAAAAAAGAGATCGAAACTCGCCACGTTAATCACCGTCGCCACCACCGACGGCCAGC
This sequence comes from Salmonella sp. SJTUF15591, assembly GCF_043356435.1. Taxonomy (NCBI): domain Bacteria; kingdom Pseudomonadati; phylum Pseudomonadota; class Gammaproteobacteria; order Enterobacterales; family Enterobacteriaceae; genus Salmonella; species Salmonella sp. SJTUF15591. Next base: position 469,542 of record NZ_JBEUJO010000004.1, read on the forward strand.
GTCCGTAAAGCAGCGCAATCACCACTACGCCCAGCAAATAGAGCATCACCAGATTGGCGGCGTCGAAGGTGACAAGCCACTGCATAGCGATAAGCGTGGTGATGGCGCAAAGCGCCGCGGCGACCAGACAGCCCTGAATCTGCCCACGCCATTTCTCTTTAAAAGGTCGGTTATCAGGCGTTTGCGCCAACGCGCGGGCAGGCGGTTCTTCCAGCGCGACGATCACCTGATCGAGATCCGGCGCGCGTCTGGCAAGACGATCGGCGAAAGCGTCACGTCGCCACCAGCGTCGCGACGCCGGGCGGCCCATGACGATTTTCCCCAGATTATGTTCGCGGGCATAGCGCACGACCGCTTTCTCTTCGGCGGGATCGGACAGGGTGGCGGTTTCCGCGCCAAGCTCCTGCGCCAGGCGCAGCGCGCTTAAAATGGCCCGCCGTTGTTTTTCCGGTAAGCGGTGTAACGTTGGCGTTTCGACATAGACGGCGTGCCAGACGCTGCCGAGCCGGGAGGCCAGACGCGCCGCGGTACGCACCAGTTTTTCGCTGCCGGTGTTATGCCCGATACACAGTAAAATCGCATCGCGGGTATGCCATACTTTTTCTTCGCCCGGATGCGCGCGCCAGGCGCGCATCTGATCGTCGACGCGATCGGCTGTCCGGCGTAGCGCCAGCTCGCGGAGGGCGATCAGATTGCCCTTGCGGAAAAAATGTTCAATAGCGCGTTCCGCCTGACCGGCGATATACACTTTACCTTCGTTGAGCCGTTGGCGCAGATCGTCGGGCGGCAGATCGACCAGTACGACTTCATCGGCGGCATCAAAAAAGGGATCGGGGACGGTTTCGCGCACCTGAATCCCCGTGACGCCGCTCACCACATCGTTCAGACTTTCCAGATGTTGTACGTTCACGGTGGTGAAAACGTCGATTCCCGCTTCCAGCAGCTCTTCAATATCCTGCCAGCGCTTAGGATGGCGTGAGCCAGGCGCGTTACTGTGCGCCAGCTCATCCATTAAAATCAGCGCCGGACGTCGGGCGAGGGCGGCATCCAGGTCAAATTCGCGGATTTGCCGCCCCCGGTGCGAGTGACGTTTTGGCGGCAGAATGGTCAGCCCGTCAAGTAGCGCGGCGGTCTCTTTACGGCCATGCGTCTCTACCACGCCGATCACCACATCCAGCCCCTGCGCTCGCAGCCGCTGCGCTTGCGCCAGCATCGCCCAGGTTTTTCCGACGCCTGCGCAGGCGCCGAAGAAAATTTTCAACTTCCCCCGGTGGGGCGGGGGCGTTTGTTCCAACAAGCGATCCGGATCAGGACGCAAGGGTTCGTCGTTCATTTCGCTCTGTGTCCCTGTAGCGCATCCAGCGCCAGATTAAGCTCAACAATATTCACCACCGGTTGCCCAAGAAAGCGCGCCAGCGGCCTGTGCGTATATTCTGCAACCAGTTGCGCGACCTGTTCAACGGGAAGCTGGCGAGCCGCCGCCACGCGGGGGATTTGCCATGCCGCGGCGCCGGGCGTCAGATTATTATCCAGCCCGCTTGCCGACGCCGTCGCCAGCTCAACCGGAACCGCGGAACTCGCCTGGGGGTTAGCGGCGCGTAGCGCGGCGACGCGGGCCTGTATTTGCGCATCCAGTTCGGGATTGCTGGCGGCCAGGTTGCTTCCGCCCGACGCCAGTGGATTATAAGGCGTATCGGCGGTGGCGGAGGGCCGGCCATGAAAATAGCCCGCGGCGGTAAACGATTGTCCGATAAGCGCTGAGCCGCGTATCACATTGTCTTTATGAATCAGCGAGCCATTAGCCTGCCAGGGAAACCACCACTGCCCCAGCGCCGTGGTCAGAAGCGGATACACGCCGCCGGTCAATAACAGCAGAAATAACATTGTCGAAAAAGCAGGACGTAAACCGATCATCATACACCTCACGCCAGACCCAGCAGGGTCAGCAGCACATCAATCACTTTGATGCCAATAAACGGCACCACCAGACCACCCAGACCATAGATCCATAAATTACGGCGCAGCATGGCCGATGCGGAAAGCGGCTTATAACTCACGCCTTTTAATGCCAGCGGGATCAGAAAAATGATAATCAGGGCGTTAAAGATCACCGCGCTCAGAATGGCGGAGTTCGGCGAATGCAGCCCCATCACGTTGAGCGCGTTTAGCTGCGGATAGGTAGCGGCAAACGCGGCGGGAATAATGGCGAAATATTTCGCTACATCATTCGCGATACTGAAGGTGGTGAGCGAGCCGCGCGTCATCAGCATCTGCTTACCGATATGCACCACTTCAATCAACTTGGTCGGGTTAGAGTCCAGATCCACCATATTACCGGCTTCTTTCGCCGCCTGGGTGCCGGAGTTCATCGCCACCGCGACGTCAGCCTGCGCCAGCGCCGGGGCATCGTTAGTGCCGTCGCCGGTCATGGCGACCAGCCGTCCTTCCGCCTGATATTGACGGATCAGCGCCAGCTTGGCTTCCGGCGTGGCTTCGGCAAGAAAATCGTCCACACCGGCTTCGGCGGCAATCGCTGCCGCCGTCAGGCGGTTATCGCCAGTGATCATCACCGTTTTAATGCCCATCTTTCGTAGCTGGGCGAAACGTTCTTTAATGCCGCCTTTAACGATATCCTTGAGGGCGATAACACCCAGTACGCGCGCGCCTTCCACGACCACCAGCGGCGTCGCGCCCAGACGCGCCACGTTCTCGACGTTTTGCTCGACATCGGCGGGAAAATGGCCGCCATTGCTCTCGACATGACGCCGAATCGCGTCCACCGAGCCTTTACGGATCATCCGGTTATCGATATTAATCCCGCTCATGCGGCTTTGCGCGGTAAACGGAACAAAGGTGGCATGAAGCGACTGCACATCGCGTTCACGCAGGTTAAAGCGCTGTTTGGCGAGGATCACAATGCTGCGGCCTTCCGGCGTTTCGTCGGCCAGCGAAGCGAGCTGCGCGGCGTCAGCCAGCGTGCGTTCGTCTACCCCTCGGGCGGGAATAAAATCGGACGCCTGGCGGTTGCCGAGCGTGATAGTGCCGGTTTTATCCAGCAGCAGCACGTCGACATCGCCCGCGGCTTCTACGGCGCGGCCGCTGGTGGCGATGACGTTCGCGCCCAACATTCGGCTCATTCCGGCTACGCCAATGGCGGAGAGTAGCCCGCCGATGGTGGTGGGGATCAGGCACACCAGCAACGCCACCAACACGGTGACGCTGACCGCGTTACCGCCCCAGGCGGAGAAGGGCCACAGGGTGGCGGTCGCCAGTAAAAAGACAATGGTCAGGGCGATGAGCAAAATCGTCAGGGCAATCTCGTTAGGCGTTTTCCGCCGCTGTGCGCCTTCCACCATCGCGATCATCCGATCAAGAAAGGTTTCGCCAGGATTGACGCTACAGGCAATCACCAGCCAGTCGGAAAGAATTCGCGTGCCGCCGGTGACAGAAGCGAAATCGCCGCCGGACTCGCGGATCACGGGCGCGGATTCGCCGGTAATCGCACTTTCATCCACCGAGGCGCCGCCTTCGATGACCTCGCCGTCGCAGGGAATAATATCGCCCGCTTTGACCAGGACAATGTCGCCTTTCCGCAGTTCAGCGGCGGGCACGTTATCGGCCTGCGCATCATGGCGCGGGGCGCGCAGGCGGCGAGCGAACGCGGTCTTTTTCACCCCTTTCAGACTGTTTGCTTGGGCTTTGCTGCGGCCTTCCGCCAGCGCTTCGGCAAAATTGGCGAACAGTACGGTGAACCATAACCACAGGCTGATCACCCCTGTAAACAAGGCGCTTCCCGCTATTTGTCCTGTTACCATAGCGAGCGTTAACAGAGTGGTTAGCACGCTGCCGGCCCAGACCACAAACATCACTGGGTTACGCCACTGGGCGCGTGGGCTTAATTTTTTTACGGCATCCGTTAGCGCCTGTACGAGTAAAACAGGTTCAAACAGCGCCAGTTGCTTGCGACTCATATCAATGTACTCCACATCGCTCAAGGTAAAGAGAAATGTTCCGCTACCGGGCCAAGCGCCAGGGCAGGAATAAACGTCAGCGCGCCGACCAGCAGTACCGTGCCGATGAGCAGTCCAATAAATAGCGCGCCGTGGGTCGCCAGCGTTCCCTGACTGGCCGGCTGTACTTTTTTACTGACCAGCGATCCGGCGATGGCCATGACAGGAATAATCACGCCGAAACGTCCGACGAACATGCAGAACGCCAGCAAACAGTTCCAGAAAGGCGAGTTAGCGCTCAGACCCGCAAAGGCGCTACCGTTGTTGTTGGCGGCAGAGGAGACGGCATATAGCACTTCGCTAAAACCGTGCGGGCCAGGGTTCAGCATTGCGCTGCGTCCGGCATCCGTCATCATCGCCAGCGCCGAACCCAACAAGACCAGCATCGGCGTGACCAGAATCGCCAGCGCGGTCATTTTCATTTCGCGCACGTCGATTTTTTTCCCCAAGTACTCCGGCGTGCGACCGATCATCAGCCCCGCGATGAACACCGCCAGCAGGACAAACAGCAACATGCCGTACAGGCCTGAACCGACGCCGCCAAAGACCACTTCGCCAATTTGCATCAGCCACATCGGCACCATACCGCCCAGCGCGGTAAACGAGTCGTGCATGGCATTTACCGCCCCGCAGGACGCCGCGGTCGTGACGACGGCAAACAGGCTGCTGGCCAGCACGCCAAAGCGTGTTTCTTTACCCTCCATGTTGACGCTACTGTCCGCGCCTGCCGCCAACAGATGTGGATTTCCCTGAACTTCCGCCCACATCACTACCGCTACGCAGACCACAAAAATGAATGACATTGCCCACAGTAGCGCGCGTCCCTGACGGCGATCGCCCGCCGCTTCGCCAAAGGCGAAACAGAGCGCGGCTGGAATCAAAAATATCGCCAGCATCTGCACCAGATTAGTGAGCGCGGTGGGGTTTTCGAACGGATGCGAAGAGTTGGCGTTAAAGAAACCGCCGCCGTTGGTGCCAAGCATTTTGATCGCCTCCTGCGAAGCAACCGGACCCATCGGCAAGAGTTGTTTAGCGCCTTCAAGAGTGGTGATGGGCTGATAAGCCGACAGGTTTTGCGGTACGCCTTGTTGGATAAAAAACAGCGCGATAATTAACGCGACAGGAAATAATATCCATAGCGTAATGCGTACCAGATCCTGCCAGGCATTACCCAGCGTGTGCACATTCTGGCGCGTAAAGGCGCGGATAAGCGCAAAAACCACCGCAATCCCGGTCGCCGCCGACAGGAAATTTTGCACCGTCAGCCCGGCCATCTGGCTAAAGTAGCTCAGCGTGCTTTCGCCGCTGTAAGCTTGCCAGTTGGTATTGGTGACGAAGCTGACGGCGGTATTCAGCGCCAGATCCCAGGACAGCCCCGGTAGCCGCTGCGGATTTAAGGGCAGCCACTCCTGCCAGAATAGCAGGCAAAACAGGATGCCCAGTCCCAGCAGATTGAGCGTCAGTAGCGCCAGTAAATACTGACGCCAGTTCATTTCGTGGTCGGTAATGCCAAGAGTCCGCCAGAGGATACGCTCAACGCCAGCCACGCCCGGCAACGGAACGGCGGCGATGAGCCTTGCCAGGCCCGAACCCAACGGTTTCGCCAGTACTAATAAAATCAGTAAAAAACTGGCGATCAGTAAAAATCCTTGCGCGGCCATCAGAACGCCTCCGCATTAATCAGGGCATAGACCAGATAACCTAAAAGTAAGAAAACCAGCACGATGCCGGTTATCACGCCTGCACTCACAGAGCACCTCCAGTGGCATTGTTTTACTCCTGAGAAAGGTAATTTTTTGGCTGCAAAGATTTCGCAAAAATTGGCGGGCGGAGTGTAAAAAAAGTATAAAAATGGCAAAGACCATTATTTAACTAATGATTAGTATTAATTTAACCTTTTTGTAACTAATTTACGCTTTGAATGTAAATCTGCTGGAAAAGCGTGAAAATAAGTGGTCGGATGAGTAGTAAAATTACACCGAAAGCGGTACTATTTTAATCAGGTAACGAGGTTCAATTTTTCGGTGCTATTCACCGATTCAATCTATACCGGGGCGGGTAGCGTCGGTATAAAGGGGGGAAACGTATGGAACACTATAAAGACTATCCGGCGCATGTCATTTTTGCCCGTCGTGCTTTCGCGGTGATCGCAGGCGTGCTGGCGCTGCCAGTGATGCTCTTCTGGAAAGACCGCGCGCGTTTTTATAGTTATCTGCACCGTGTCTGGTCGAAAACCAGTGATAAACCGGTATGGATGGCGCAGGCTGAAAAAGCCACCTGCGACTTTTATTAATCGCGACCAGCCTGAAAAACCGTCAGCCGCCACGCTGGCGGTTTTTTTATGCGCCAGGGTCTACACTGTTTAACGCTATTCGCCGTGACGTTTCATCTTTCAGGAGTTGTATGCCCACCCATTTAGTCTGGTTCAGGCGCGATCTGCGTTTACAGGATAACCTTGCGCTGGCCGCCGCCTGCCGCGATGCATCCGCGCGGGTGCTGGCGCTTTATATTTCCACCCCCGCGCAGTGGCAGGCCCATGATATGGCGCCGCGGCAGGCGGCATTCATCAGCGCGCAGCTCAATGCGCTACAGGCGGCCCTTGCAGAGAAAGGCATTCCGCTGCTGTTTCATGAAGTGGCGGATTTTAACGCCAGTATTGAAACGGTCAAAAACGTTTGCCGACAGCATGACGTCAGCCATCTGTTTTATAACTATCAGTATGAGTTTAACGAGCGTCAGCGTGATGCGGCGGTGGAAAAAACGCTGCCCTCTGTCATCTGCGAAGGCTTTGACGATAGCGTGATTCTGGCGCCCGGCGCGGTGATGACCGGCAATCATGAAATGTATAAAGTTTTTACGCCGTTTAAAAACGCCTGGTTGAAACGGCTAAAAGAGGATATCCCGCCGTGCGTTCCGGCCCCGAAGATCCGGGTGAGCGGCGCGCTTTCTACACCCTTAACGCCAGTCTCGCTTAACTACCCGCAACAGGCGTTTGACGCCGCGCTTTTCCCGGTGGAAGAAAACGCGGTTATCGCGCAGCTACGTCAGTTTTGCGCGCAGGGCGCAGACGAGTATGAGTCACAGCGGGATTTCCCTGCGGTCGACGGCACCAGTCGGCTTTCCGCCAGCCTGGCGACGGGCGGCCTGTCGCCGCGACAGTGCCTGCACCGATTACTGGCGGAGCAGCCGCAGGCGCTGGACGGCGGGCCGGGAAGCGTCTGGTTGAATGAGCTCATCTGGCGGGAATTTTACCGTCATTTAATGACCTGGTATCCGGCATTATGCAAACACCAGCCGTTTATCCGCTGGACAAAACGCGTCGCGTGGCAGGAAAACCCGCACTATTTTCAGGCATGGCAGAAAGGCGAAACCGGTTATCCCATTGTCGATGCGGCGATGCGCCAGCTTAATGCGACGGGCTGGATGCATAACCGTTTACGCATGATTACCGCCAGCTTTCTGGTAAAAGATCTGTTGATTGACTGGCGGTTGGGGGAGCGCTATTTCATGTCGCAGCTTATTGACGGCGATCTTGCCGCCAATAATGGCGGCTGGCAGTGGGCCGCCTCAACCGGTACTGACGCCGCGCCTTATTTTCGTATTTTTAATCCCACGACTCAGGGAGAGAGGTTCGATCGCGACGGCGAATTTATCCGCCAGTGGCTACCGGCATTACGCGATATCCCTGGAAAAGCGATTCACGAGCCGTGGCGGTGGGCGGAAAAAGCGGGAGTCGTGCTTGATTATCCTCGGCCTATTGTGGAGCACAAACAGGCGAGAATCGCAACGCTTTCCGCCTATGAGGCGGCGAGAAAAGGGGCGTGATACAGGCCCGGTAGCGCAAACTACCGGGCATTCTGCTATCAGGATTCGACGGCCAGCGCGCGGCTTTTGAATTTGAAGGACTGATACAGCCAAATCAGCAGGACAACCCCTACGCAGGCTAACGCGCCCCAGGTGATCTGTTCAAAAACATCCACATAGGCGTTGATGGCGTAATTAACCGCGCCGCTGGCGTCGAAGGCGCTTTGCGAGGTCTGGTCAGCGATGACGCCTGCCAGATAGTTAGCTATCGCGCCGGACAGCAGCATATAAATTCCGGTTAATACGCCGGTGACGCCGGGGATATCAATGCGCGTAATTTGCGACATGGCGACCGGGTCGATAAATAGCTCGGCAAAGCCCATCACCGCCAGTCCCAGCACCATTAGCGGCATTGAAGAGTGTCCGTAAGCGGCGGACCAGCGTGCGCTCAGGGTCAGAATACAGAATCCGGCGCTCATCAGACCGAGACCCAGCGCGAATTTGCCCCAGATACGCACGGTGCGATTACCGCTTACGCTCTCTTTAACCAGCCAGGCCAGGACGACCCCACACAGCATCACGGCAAAGGCGTTCACCGACTGGAACATGGCGGTAGGAACGGAATAGCCCAGAATATCGCGGTTCACAAAGCGGTCGATATACAGGCTGATAGAACTGCCGCCCTGCTGGGCAAACGCCCAGAACAGCATACTGAACAGGGTCAGGGTGACAATCAGCCCCAGTTCTTTGCGCTGTTTGGCCGTTTGCGCCTGGCGATAAATTTTTGCCAGCACGACCAAGCCGATCGCGGTCGCCACGATTAAGGCATAGACAGACCATTCTTTCCAGAACAGAACGGTAATCAGCAACGGCGCCGCTACCAGCAGAATTAACAGCCAGCCCCAGTTCGGCAGCAGGTAGTTTCTGGCGCACAACACGGCTTTATTCACGCCGGTGGTGTGGGTGAAATGACGATTTCCACACAGGAAGATCACTAACCCCGCCAGCATACCAATGGCGGCGAGCGCAAAGCCCATCGCCCAACTGTACTCCTCTTGCACATAGCCGCAGGCGATAGGCGCCACGATCGAACCAATATTGCCCGCTGCGTAAAGCAGCGAGAACCCGCCGTCGCGGCGCGGATCTTCCGGCTGGTACAGTTCGCCCAGCAGGCAGCTAATATTCGATTTAAACAGGCCGTAGCCGCAGACAATGATCGCCAGCGACAGATAAAGGAATGTCGGCGCGATCTCACTGGCGCCCAGCACTAAATGACCTATAGCCATTAAAAATGCGCCCAGCATGACTGCCATTCGGTTGCCAAGCACCTTATCCGCCAGATAGCCGCCAAGAATCGGCGTTACGTAGACCAGCGAACAATAAGCGCTGAATAACTCATAGGCGTGGTTATCGTCGTATTTTAGCTGATTGGTGAGATAAAGAATCAGTAGGGCGCGCATACCATAAAAGCTGAAGTACTCCCAAATTTGCAGGGCGACAACGTAGTAAATAGCGCGGGGTTGAGATGCTTGTTTATTCATCGTATTTCCGGGATAGAGACGCTGCGGCAAGAAAGCGGCATTCTCAGATAATGCCTTTCTTTGTGGGCTTATTAAGCCTGCCGTATCGCCGTGTTTCCTTAAAGTTACCAACATGATACAGAACTGATTTTTTCTGCAATATGCGTTCTGATTGCATAAATATACATGAAACCGATCGTGTTTTGCTAAGTAATTTGCGCCAAACCCGGGGGTGATTGTTTCTTGATGTGTCAAACAAATGTTTATCGACGAACGGCTAACGGGAGGCTATGTTAACGGAGACTGAACCCGTAACGGGAAAGTAGAACGTGGGTTAAAGGGAGCGATGATGAAAAACACCGAGCTGGAACAACTGATTAACGACAAGCTGAACAGTGCGGCAATAAGCGATTATGCGCCGAATGGTTTACAGGTCGAAGGAAAAGAGACGGTACAGAAAATCGTTACCGGCGTGACCGCAAGTCAGGCGCTGCTCGATGAGGCGGTGCGTTTGCAGGCCGATGCGGTCATTGTTCATCATGGTTACTTCTGGAAAGGCGAGTCTCCGGTTATTCGCGGGATGAAACGCCGTCGCTTAAAAACGTTACTGGCAAATGATATTAACCTTTACGGTTGGCATCTGCCGCTGGATGCGCATCCTGAGCTGGGCAACAATGCGCAGTTGGCGGCGCTATTGGGCATTACCGTGAAAGGAGAAATTGAGCCGCTGGTGCCGTGGGGAGAGCTCTCAATGCCGGTGCCGGGGCTGGAACTGGCCTCATGGATTGAAGCGCGTCTGGGGCGTAAACCGCTATGGTGCGGCGATACCGGGCCAGAGAATGTGCAGCGTGTCGCCTGGTGTACCGGCGGCGGGCAAAGTTTTATTGATAGCGCCGCCCGCTTCGGCGTGGATGCTTTTATTACCGGCGAGGTGTCTGAACAGACCATTCATTCCGCGCGCGAACAGGGGCTGCATTTTTATGCCGCCGGGCACCATGCCACTGAACGCGGCGGTATTCGCGCCCTGAGCGAATGGTTGAACGAAAACATGGCGTTGGATGTGACGTTTATTGATATCCCTAACCCGGCATAACTGAGAGGTAATAAAGTGCAGCGAGCGCGTTGTTATCTGTTAGGCGAAACGGCGGTCGTCCTGGAACTTGAACCGCCGATTACGCTGGCGAGCCAGAAACGCATCTGGCGTCTGACGCAGCGTCTGGTCGATATGCCGAACGTGGTGGAAGCCATTCCCGGGATGAACAATATCACCGTGATCTTGCGGGAACCGCAAACCCTGGCGCTGGATGCGATTGAGCGTCTGCAGCGCTGGTGGGAAGAGAGCGAGGCGCTGGAGCCGGACTCGCGTTCGGTTGAGATCCCGGTGATCTATGGCGGCGCAGGCGGGCCGGATCTGGCGGCGGTGGCACGGCACAGCGGTTTGAGTGAAAAGCAGGTCGTGGAGCTACATGCCTCCGTTGAATATGTCGTCTGGTTTTTAGGCTTTCAGCCTGGCTTTCCCTATCTTGGGAATTTACCAGAACCGCTCCATATGCCCAGACGCGCGGAGCCGCGCCTGCAGGTTCCGGCCGGTTCTGTCGGCATCGGCGGCGCGCAGACGGGGATTTACCCATTATCCACGCCGGGCGGCTGGCAGCTGATCGGCCTCACGCCGTTGAAGTTATTCGATCCGATGCGGGAGCCCCCGGTTCTGCTACGCCCTGGCGATAGCGTACGCTTTGTGCCGCAAAAGGAGGGAATATGCTGAATATTATTCGCGCGGGGATTTACACCTCCGTGCAGGATAGCGGGCGTCACGGCTTTCGTCAGTCGGGGCTGAGTCACTGCGGTGCGCTGGATAAACCCGCCTTTCAGACCGCTAATCTCCTGGTCGGGAACGATGCGAATGCCCCGGCGCTGGAAATCACTCTCGGTCAACTGGTTGTCGAATTTGAAAATGAGACCTGGTTCGCTCTTACCGGCGCGGGCTGCGAAGCGCAGTTGGATGATCAACCGGTCTGGACCGGCTGGCGATTGCCGGTAAAAGCGGGTCAGCGCCTCACGTTGCATCGACCGCTTCACGGGATGCGTAGCTATCTGGCGGTAGCGGGCGGTATTGCTGTGCCGGAGGTGATGGGATCGTGTAGTACCGATCTGAAGTCCGGCATCGGTGGGCTGGAAGGACGGCTGCTAAAAGATGGCGATCGGCTGGCGACGGGTAAACCATCGCGACAGTTTAGCGGGCCGCAGGGCGTGAAGCAGTTACTGTGGGGGAATCGCATTCGTGCGCTGCCGGGGCCGGAATACCGTGAGTTCGATCGCGCATCGCAAGAAGCGTTCTGGCGTTCGCCGTGGCAGCTCAGTCCGCAAAGTAATCGCATGGGCTATCGTTTGCAGGGACAATCGTTAACGCGGACAACGGATCGCGAACTGCTGTCGCACGGTTTGCTGCCCGGTGTCGTACAGGTGCCTTACAACGGTCAACCTATTGTGCTAATGAATGATGCCCAGACAACTGGCGGCTATCCGCGCATTGCCTGCATCATCGAGGCAGATATGTACCATCTGGCGCAGATCCCGCTAGGGCAACCGATCCATTTTGTGCAATGTTCGCTGGAAGAGGCGCTCAACGCGCGCCGCGAGCGTCAGCGCTATCTGGAACAGCTTACCTGGCGACTTCAGCATGAACATTGATTTAAATGCGGATGTGGGCGAAGGTTGCGCCAGCGACAGCGAATTATTAACGCTGGTCTCCTCCGCCAATATCGCCTGTGGTTTTCACGCCGGTGATGCGCAAACCATGCTGACCTGTGTGCGCGAGGCGCTGAAAAACGGCGTGGCGATCGGCGCGCATCCCAGCTTTCCGGATCGGGATAATTTTGGGCGGACGGCGATGGTTTTGCCGCCGGAAACGGTATACGCCCAGACGCTGTACCAAATCGGCGCGCTGGGGGCGATTGTCCAGGCGCAAGGCGGCGTGATGCGCCATGTCAAACCGCACGGTATGCTCTATAACCAGGCGGCGAAAGATCCTCATCTGGCACAGGCGATTGCGAAAGCGGTACACGACTATGATCCGTCACTGATACTGGTTGGACTGGCGGGAAGTGAGCTGATCCGGGCCGGTGAACGCCATCGCCTGGTGACGCGGCAGGAGGTGTTTGCCGATCGCGGCTATCAGGCCGACGGTAGCCTGGTGCCGCGCACGCAACCTGGCGCGCTGATTCACGACGAAGAGCAGGCGCTGGCGCAAACGCTGGATATGGTGCAAGCCGGGAGAGTGAAAAGCGTTACTGGTGTGTGGACGACTGTCACGGCGCAAACGGTGTGCATTCATGGCGACGGCGAGTATGCGCTTGCATTCGCACGCAGGCTACGCGCCGCGTTCAATGCGCGTAATATACACGTTATTGCCTGAGAGCCGGACGATTGAAGCTATTATATTACGGCTGTGGATGTTCATTATGGCGTTCGATGTGCATTCCAGATAGTCAGAGGCGGTGTAGTCCATTAATCAACTGTTAACAAAGGATATTATCATGCCTGAAGGCCCGGAAATTCGTCGTGCGGCGGATAACCTGGAGGCGGCAATCAAAGGCAAACCCTTAACCGATGTCTGGTTTGCCTTTGCACAGTTAAAACCGTATGAATCGCAACTTACCGGTCAAATTGTTACCCGGATAGAGACGCGGGGAAAAGCGTTATTGACCCACTTTTCAAATGGCCTGACGCTCTACAGCCACAACCAACTCTATGGCGTATGGCGGGTGATCGATACTGGTGAAATACCGCAGACCACGCGTATATTGCGCGTCAGGCTACAAACGGCGGATAAAACTATTCTGCTTTATAGCGCGTCTGATATCGAAATGCTGACAGCAGAGCAGCTCACGACGCACCCTTTTTTACAGCGGGTCGGTCCGGATGTGCTGGACGCGCGTCTCACTCCGGAAGAGGTTAAAGCTCGATTGCTGTCGCCGCGTTTTCGCAACCGACAATTTTCCGGGCTGTTGCTGGATCAGGCCTTTCTGGCGGGATTGGGGAATTATCTGCGCGTTGAAATCCTCTGGCAGGTAGGGTTAACCGGACAGCATAAAGCGAAAGATCTCAACGAGGCGCAACTGAATGCGCTTTCTCACGCGCTGTTGGATATTCCGCGCCTGTCCTACACGACTCGCGGTCAGGCGGATGAAAACAAGCATCATGGCGCACTGTTTCGCTTTAAGGTTTTCCACCGTGACGGCGAAGCGTGCGAGCGGTGCGGCGGCATTATTGAAAAGACAACACTGTCCTCACGCCCGTTTTACTGGTGCTCGCATTGCCAGAAATAGCCGGAACCGCCATCGGCGAGCGGCTATTGCCTGATGGCGCGACGCTTATCAGTCCTACAAAGGTTGTCTGGGCGCATAGGTTGATATAAAACGGGCCACTGCTGGCCCAGTTAACAGAATGCTGAACAGCCGTAGGGTTTGCATTGCCATGATGAGCGCCATATCGGCACTGCTTCCTGCCGCGATCGCGGCAACCGTATCCAGACCACCGGGACTGGTGGCGAGATAAGCCGTCATAAAATCAATCTGCATGTAGTAAGCCATTCCCCACGCCATCGCGGCGCAAATCGCCATCAGCGCGAAAATTGACAATAAGATTTGCGGCAATGGCCGCAGCGCCATAAAAAACACCTGTCTGTCAAAGCCCAGCCCAATACGCCAGCCTATCGCCATATACGCCACGGCCAGCAGCCATTCGGGTAATTCAATTTCAATGATGCCTTGCGAATGGAGAAGCGCGCCTGCCAACATGGGGAGCAGCATCGTGCCGGAAGGGATACGCAACAGGCGACCGGCAATGCCCGCCACGATCGCTAATAACAGCGTCGTCAATAAATTACCGCTAAGCGGCGGAAACCAGACCACCTGTTGGCTGACCGTTGCCGCGCTGTCGCCGAGTATCAGGCGTGTCACCAGCACCGCCGCGCCAGCCACAAACAGTACCCGCAGATACTGCATAAACGCCACCAGGCGGATATCCGCCCCGTAATCTTGCGCCATCGCTACCATTGCCGCCGCACCGCCCGGCGAAGACCCCCATGCGCCGGTATTGCCGGGCAGCGAGCTGTAACGTACCAGCAGCCAGCCGACTACCGCGCTGGAAAGCAGCGTCACCAGCAACACTAAAAGCACGACCGGCCAGTAGAGGGCGAGGGTGGTCAATATCGAACCGGTTAGATTTTGGGCGATCATACAGCCGAGAATTGCCTGCGCGGCGAGAAAAATACCGCGCGGAAGTTGTAGCGTACTACCTCGCAAACTCAACACGATACCCGCAATCATTGGACCGAGCAGCATTGCCGCCGGAAGGTGCAGATAGAGAAAAATAAGGGAAATGAGCAGCGATAACAGGAACAACAAAAACCACTGCAGAATCGGCATTCCATGCTCCCTGAATGATATTTAGCGAAACCTTAATTAATCATAGAGAGTAACGGGGTAAGAATAAAATAATGAGGATAAGAAAAAAGGGAAAATGTACCGGATGGCGAGGGTTGCGTCGCCATCCGGTTGTCAATTAACGCTTCAGCGCCGATTTAAAATCGCGTTTATCGTAGCCGGTATACAGCTGACGAGGACGGGCGATTTTCATGCCGTCAGTGTGCATTTCATTCCAGTGTGCAATCCAGCCAACGGTACGCGCCATGGCGAAGATCACGGTGAACATGGAGGACGGAATGCCCATCGCTTTCAGAATGATGCCGGAGTAGAAGTCTACGTTCGGGTACAGTTTCTTCTCGATGAAGTACGGGTCGTTGAGCGCAATGTGCTCAAGCTCCATCGCCACTTCCAGCAGATCATCTTTGGTGCCCAGCTCTTTCAGCACTTCATGGCAGGTTTCACGCATCACGGTGGCGCGCGGATCGTAGTTTTTGTAAACACGGTGACCGAAGCCCATCAGGCGGAAAGAATCATTCTTGTCTTTCGCACGGCGAACAAATTCCGGAATGTGTTTAACAGAGCTGATTTCTTCCAGCATTTTCAGCGCGGCTTCGTTGGCGCCGCCGTGCGCGGGTCCCCACAGGGAGGCGATCCCGGCGGCAATGCAGGCGAATGGGTTAGCGCCGCTTGAACCTGCGGTACGTACCGTTGACGTAGAGGCGTTCTGCTCATGGTCAGCGTGCAGGATCAGAATACGGTCCATCGCGCGCTCCAGTACCGGATTCACTTCATAGGTTTCACACGGCGTGGAGAACATCATGTTCAGGAAGTTACCGGCGTAGGAAAGGTCGTTGCGCGGATAAACAAACGGCTGACCGATGGAATATTTGTAACACATCGCCGCCATGGTCGGCATTTTGGACAGCAGGCGGAACGCCGCGATTTCACGGTGGCGCGGATTGTTCACATCCAGCGAGTCGTGGTAGAACGCTGCCAGCGCGCCAGTGATCCCGCACATTACCGCCATCGGATGTGAGTCGCGACGGAAAGCATGGAACAGGCGAGTGATTTGCTCATGGATCATCGTATGGCGGGTGACTGTCGTTCTGAACTCGTCATACTCTTCCTGCGTCGGTTTTTCGCCGTACAGCAGGATGTAACAGACTTCCAGATAGTTGGAATCGGTAGCAAGCTGGTCAATCGGGAAACCGCGATGCAACAAAATGCCTTCGTCGCCGTCGATGAAGGTGATTTTAGATTCGCAGGATGCGGTAGAGGTGAAACCAGGGTCAAAAGTAAAAACTCCTTTTGAACCGAGACTACGAATATCAATAACATCTTGACCGAGTGTGCCTTTTAGCACATCCAGTTCAATAGCAGTGTCACCAGTAAGGGTGATTTTTGCCTTTGTATCAGCCATTTACGGTCTCCTTAGCGCCTTATTGCTTAAGACTGCCGGAACTCAGACTTGCCTTCTCCACGTCATCTTCCTCGTCGTTAGTGCAGGGAAAATTCTGTGTATGCATCAATCAACCGTTACCAGTTTGTTATTTGGCTCGCCGCTCTGTGAAAGAGGGGATGACCTGGGTACAGAGCAATGGGCGCTTGCAGGTAACGGCTTGATTAATTTCGAATTAGCAGCAAATCAGGAACGTAGCAATCCGAGTAATGTAACCTGTCTATCACTAATAACTGTCCTGAAAGAATGGGTCAATATCATTGTACTGTTGCATAACTTATTAACAGGTGAAAGAGTGACCCCATAACTTTTACGCATTATATGCTTTTTCTGGTGTCGTTTGTAACAATTTTGTTTAATGTTTGTCAAATCAGATGATTGAAAATTAAAAAAATGTTGTTATCGTGACCTGTGTCACTGTTCAGGATAAAACCCGACAAACTATATGTAGGTTAATTGTAATGATTTTGTGAACGTCCTATACTGCCGCCAGGTCTCCGGAATACCCTGCAATCCCGAGCCACCCAGCGTTGTAACGTGTCGTTTTAGCTACTGGAAGCAGTGTTTTACATGACGCGCAGTTATAGAAAGGACGCTGTCTGACCCGCACGCAGACCGGAGGAAGGAAATCCCGTCGTCTTTCTGGCTACAGGTAGATTCACCTCTGTAACCGAAGTCTTAAGGGAATAATAAGAACAGCATGTGGGCGTTATTCATGATAAGAAATGTGAAAAAACAAAGACCTGTCAATCTGGATCTACAAACGATTCGGTTCCCCATCACAGCGATAGCGTCCATTCTCCATCGCGTATCAGGTGTGATTACTTTCATCGCCGTCGGCATACTACTGTGGCTACTGGGCACCAGCCTCTCTTCTCCGGAAGGATTCCAGCAGGCTGCCGACATCATGGACGGCTTCATCGTTAAATTTATCATGTGGGGCATCCTTACCGCGCTGGCGTATCACGTCATCGTGGGAGTTCGTCACATGTTAATGGATTTTGGCTATCTGGAAGAAACATTCGAAGCGGGTCAACGCTCTGCCAAAATCTCTTTTGTTATCACTGTCGTGCTTTCACTTCTCGCAGGAGTCCTCGTATGGTAAGCAACGCCTCCGCATTAGGACGCAATGGCGTACATGACTTCATCCTGGTCCGTGCTACCGCTATCGTTCTGACGTTATACATCATCTACATGGTGGGTTTTTTCGCCACGAGCGGCGAACTGACCTTTGAAGCCTGGACCGGTTTCTTCTCATCGGCCTTCACCAAAGTCTTCACCCTGCTGGCGCTTTTTTCCATCTTGATTCATGCCTGGATCGGCATGTGGCAGGTGTTAACCGACTACGTTAAACCACTGGCAGTGCGTCTGATACTGCAACTCGTTATTGTTGTTGCGCTGGTGGTTTACGTCATCTATGGATTTGTTGTGGTGTGGGGTGTGTAATGAAACTGCCAGTCAGAGAATTTGATGCTGTTGTGATTGGTGCCGGTGGCGCAGGTATGCGCGCGGCGCTGCAAATTTCCCAGAGCGGCCAAACCTGTGCGCTGCTCTCGAAAGTCTTCCCGACCCGTTCCCATACCGTTTCCGCGCAGGGCGGTATCACCGTGGCGCTCGGCAATACCCATGAAGATAACTGGGAATGGCACATGTACGACACCGTTAAGGGGTCGGACTACATTGGTGACCAGGATGCCATCGAATATATGTGTAAGACCGGACCGGAAGCGATTCTGGAACTGGAGCACATGGGGCTACCGTTCTCCCGTCTTGATGATGGACGTATCTATCAGCGCCCGTTCGGCGGCCAGTCGAAAAACTTTGGCGGCGAGCAGGCGGCACGTACCGCGGCAGCGGCTGACCGTACCGGTCACGCCTTGCTGCACACGCTGTATCAACAGAATTTGAAAAACCACACCACGATTTTCTCCGAATGGTATGCGCTGGATCTGGTGAAAAACCAGGATGGCGCGGTGGTGGGGTGTACCGCACTGTGCATCGAAACCGGTGAAGTGGTGTACTTCAAAGCCCGCGCGACGGTGCTGGCGACCGGCGGCGCAGGCCGTATCTACCAGTCCACCACCAACGCTCACATCAACACCGGTGACGGTGTCGGTATGGCGCTGCGTGCCGGTGTCCCGGTGCAGGACATGGAAATGTGGCAGTTCCACCCAACCGGCATCGCCGGGGCGGGCGTGCTGGTGACAGAAGGCTGCCGCGGCGAAGGCGGTTACCTGCTGAACAAACACGGCGAGCGCTTTATGGAGCGTTATGCGCCGAACGCCAAAGACCTGGCGGGTCGTGACGTGGTGGCGCGTTCCATCATGATCGAAATCCGTGAAGGCCGCGGCTGCGATGGTCCGTGGGGGCCGCACGCTAAACTGAAACTGGATCATCTGGGTAAAGAGGTGCTGGAATCTCGCCTGCCGGGTATCCTGGAGCTGTCCCGCACTTTCGCTCACGTCGATCCGGTGAAAGAGCCGATTCCGGTTATCCCGACCTGCCACTACATGATGGGCGGTATTCCGACTAAAGTGACCGGTCAGGCGCTGACCGTGAACGAGCAGGGCGAAGATGTGGTGATTCCGGGGCTGTTTGCGGTAGGCGAAATCGCCTGTGTATCGGTTCACGGCGCCAACCGTCTGGGCGGTAACTCACTGCTGGATCTGGTGGTCTTTGGCCGCGCGGCGGGGCTGCATTTACAGGAATCCATCGCCGAACAGGGCGTGCTGCGCGACGCCAGCGAGTCTGACGTTGAAGGTTCTCTGGAGCGCCTGAATCGCTGGAACAATAACCGCAATGGCGAAGATCCGGTGGCTATCCGCAAAGCGTTGCAGGAGTGTATGCAGCATAACTTCTCCGTATTCCGTGAAGGCGACGCGATGGCGAAAGGGCTTGAGCAGTTGAAAGTGATCCGCGAGCGTCTGAAAAACGCCCGTCTGGATGACACGTCCAGCGAGTTTAATACCCAGCGTGTTGAGTGTCTGGAGCTGGATAACCTGATGGAAACTGCCTACGCCACTGCCGTATCAGCCAACTTCCGAACGGAAAGCCGCGGCGCGCATAGCCGCTTCGATTTCCCGGAGCGTGATGATGCCAACTGGTTGTGTCATACCCTGTATCAACCGCAAACGGAATCCATGACGCGCCGAAGCGTCAATATGGAACCGAAACTGCGTCCGGCGTTCCCGCCGAAGATTCGTACTTATTAATTGCGGAGACAGGATGATGAAACTCGAATTTTCGATTTATCGTTATAACCCGGATGTCGATAACGCTCCGCGTATGCAGGATTACACCCTGGAAGGCGAAGAAGGGCGCGACATGATGCTGCTGGATGCGTTAATCCAGCTTAAAGAAAAAGATCCCAGCCTTTCTTTCCGCCGTTCCTGCCGCGAAGGCGTGTGTGGTTCTGATGGTTTGAATATGAACGGTAAGAATGGTCTGGCCTGTATTACCCCTATTTCGGCGCTGACTCAGCCGGGTAAGAAGATTGTGATTCGCCCGCTGCCCGGTTTGCCGGTGATCCGCGATTTGGTGGTAGACATGGGGCAATTCTACGCACAATATGAGAAGATTAAGCCTTACTTATTGAATAATGGGCAAAATCCACCGGCTCGTGAGCATCTGCAGATGCCGGAGCAGCGTGAAAAACTCGATGGGTTGTATGAATGTATTCTTTGCGCCTGTTGCTCAACATCCTGTCCGTCATTCTGGTGGAACCCGGATAAGTTTATCGGTCCGGCGGGGCTGCTCGCGGCGTATCGATTCCTGATCGATAGTCGTGATACCGAGACCGACAGTCGTCTGGAAGGGATGAGCGATGCATTCAGCGTATTCCGCTGTCACAGCATTATGAACTGCGTCAGTGTATGTCCTAAGGGACTGAACCCGACGCGCGCTATCGGCCATATTAAGTCGATGCTGTTGCAGCGTAGCGCGTAAGTAGTTGTAGTGGTTGCCGGATGGCGACGTACCGTCTTATCCGGCCTACAGGCGCAATCCCGTAGGCCTGATAAGCGCAGCGCCATCAGGCAATAGAAGTGCAGGAAACCTCTAAAAACTGCCATATGATTAGTAATAATCGAGATGTTCAGAGCGAGACAAGGCGCGGTCTGAACGAATCTTCGGGAGCATAGTTAACTATGTGACCGGAGTGAGCGAAGGCCGCAACGCAGTCGTAGCCTGAACAGCGAAGATTATTAGACAGTTTTTAAAGGTTCCTTAGCGGACGCAGATGACACGACAGTCCGCAACAAGTGAACCCCGGCACGCATACGGCGTATGCGTGGTTAGTATCCACGGCGAAATACTCGTCATAGTTCACGTTGCATGTGCGTTGGCTGCACTTGCTCACCCCGGTCACTTACTGGATGTAAGCTCCCTGGGATTCGCAAGCTTGCCGCCTTCCTGAAACGTGACCTATTTAGAGTATTAAATAAGCAGAAAAGATGCTTAAGGGATCACGATGCAGAACAGCGCTTTGAAAGCCTGGTTGGACTCTTCTTACCTCTCTGGTTCGAATCAGAGCTGGATAGAACAGCTCTATGAAGACTTCTTAACCGATCCTGACTCGGTAGACGCTAACTGGCGTTTGACGTTCCAGCAGTTACCTGGTACCGGAGTCAAACCGGATCAACTCCATTCAAAAACACGTGAATATTTCCGGCGGCAGGCGTTGGCTGGCTCACGTCACTCTTCTACGATTTCCGACCCTGACACCAATGTGAAGCAGGTTAAAGTCCTGCAGCTTATCAACGCTTATCGTTTCCGTGGCCATCAGCATGCAAACCTCGATCCGCTGGGACTGTGGAAACAAGAACGCGTGGCGGATCTGGACCCTTCTTTCCATGATTTGACCGAGGCCGATTTCCAGGAAACCTTCAATGTCGGCTCCTTTGCCAGCGGCAAAGAGACGATGAAGCTGGGCGAGCTGCTCGACGCGCTCAAACAGACCTACTGCGGCCCGATTGGCGCTGAGTATATGCACATCACCAGCACCGAAGAGAAACGCTGGATCCAACAGCGCATCGAATCCGGTCGTGCGGCCTTTAGCGCTGACGAGAAAAAACGCTTCCTGAACGAACTGACCGCCGCTGAAGGGCTGGAACGTTATCTGGGCGCCAAATTCCCGGGTGCGAAACGTTTCTCGCTCGAGGGGGGAGATGCGCTGATACCCATGCTGAAAGAGATGGTTCGCCATGCGGGTAACAGCGGCACTCGCGAAGTGGTGCTGGGGATGGCGCACCGCGGTCGCCTGAACGTGCTGATCAACGTACTGGGTAAAAAACCGCAGGATCTGTTCGACGAATTTGCCGGTAAGCATAAAGAACATCTGGGTACCGGCGACGTGAAGTATCACATGGGCTTCTCGTCAGATATCGAAACCGAAGGCGGTCTGGTTCACCTGGCGCTGGCGTTTAACCCATCGCATCTGGAAATTGTGAGCCCGGTGGTGATGGGCTCCGTGCGCGCCCGTCTGGACAGACTGGACGAACCGAGCAGCAACAAAGTGTTGCCGATCACTATTCACGGCGACGCCGCGGTGACCGGCCAGGGCGTGGTTCAGGAAACCCTGAACATGTCGAAAGCGCGCGGTTACGAAGTGGGCGGTACGGTACGTATCGTTATCAACAACCAGGTGGGTTTCACCACCTCTAACCCACTGGATGCGCGTTCAACGCCTTACTGCACCGATATCGGTAAAATGGTCCAGGCGCCGATTTTCCACGTCAATGCGGACGATCCGGAAGCCGTCGCTTTTGTGACCCGTCTGGCGCTGGACTTCCGTAACACCTTTAAACGCGATGTGTTCATCGATCTGGTGTGCTACCGCCGTCACGGCCACAACGAAGCCGACGAGCCAAGCGCAACCCAGCCGCTGATGTACCAGAAAATCAAAAAGCATCCGACGCCGCGTAAAATCTACGCCGACAAACTGGAAGCTGATAAGGTCGCAACGCTGGAAGATGCCACCGAAATGGTCAACCTCTATCGCGATGCGCTGGATGCAGGCGAATGCGTGGTGAAAGAGTGGCGTCCGATGAATATGCACTCGTTCACCTGGTCGCCGTATCTAAACCACGAATGGGATGAAGCATACCCGAACAAGGTAGAAATGAAGCGTCTGCAGGAGCTGGCAAAACGTATCAGCACCGTGCCGGAAGCCATTGAAATGCAGTCTCGCGTGGCGAAAATTTATGGCGACCGTCAGGCAATGGCGGCAGGCGAGAAATTGTTTGACTGGGGCGGCGCGGAAAATCTGGCTTACGCCACGCTGGTCGATGAAGGCATTTCGGTGCGCCTGTCCGGGGAAGACTCCGGTCGCGGCACCTTCTTCCATCGTCATGCGGTGATCCACAACCAGACGAACGGCTCAACGTATACGCCGTTGCAGCATATTCACAGCGGTCAGGGACAGTTTAAAGTCTGGGACTCCGTGCTGTCTGAAGAAGCGGTACTGGCTTTTGAATACGGTTATGCCACGGCGGAACCACGTACCCTGACTATCTGGGAAGCGCAGTTTGGCGATTTTGCCAACGGCGCGCAGGTAGTGATTGACCAGTTCATCTCCTCCGGCGAGCAGAAATGGGGCCGGATGTGCGGTCTGGTGATGCTGTTGCCGCACGGCTATGAAGGGCAGGGGCCGGAGCACTCTTCCGCGCGTCTGGAACGTTATCTGCAACTTTGCGCCGAGCAGAATATGCAGGTTTGCGTGCCGTCCACCCCGGCGCAGGTCTACCATATGCTGCGCCGTCAGGCGCTGCGCGGGATGCGTCGTCCGCTGGTGGTGATGTCGCCGAAATCGCTGCTGCGTCACCCGCTGGCGGTTTCCACGCTTGATGAACTGGCGAACGGTTCCTTCCAGCCGGCCATTGGCGAAATTGACGAGCTGGACCCTAAAGCCGTAAAACGCGTGGTAATGTGTTCTGGTAAGGTTTATTACGACCTGCTGGAACAACGTCGCAAAAACGACCAGAAAGATGTCGCTATCGTGCGCATCGAACAGCTCTATCCGTTCCCGCATAAAGCGGTGCAGGAAGCGCTGCAACCATACGCTCACGTCCATGATTTTGTCTGGTGCCAGGAAGAGCCGCTCAACCAGGGCGCATGGTACTGCAGTCAGCATCATTTCCGTGAAGTGATTCCGTTTGGGGCCGCTCTGCGTTATGCAGGTCGCCCGGCCTCCGCCTCTCCGGCGGTAGGGTATATGTCCGTTCACCAGAAACAGCAACAAGATCTGGTTAATGACGCGCTGAACGTCGATTAAATAAAGGATAAATAATGAGTAGCGTAGATATTCTTGTTCCCGACCTGCCTGAGTCCGTAGCGGACGCGACCGTCGCCACCTGGCATAAAAAACCGGGTGATGCGGTTGTTCGTGACGAAGTGCTGGTAGAAATCGAAACTGACAAAGTGGTACTGGAAGTACCGGCATCAGCGGACGGCATTCTGGATGCGGTTCTGGAAGAGGAGGGGACGACTGTCACCTCTCGCCAGATCCTGGGTCGCCTGCGTGAAGGCAACAGCGCGGGTAAAGAGACCAGCGCCAAATCTGAAGAGAAAGCGTCTACGCCGGCACAGCGCCAGCAGGCGTCGCTGGAAGAACAAAACAACGATGCGCTCAGCCCGGCGATCCGTCGCCTGCTGGCTGAACACAATCTGGAAGCCAGCGCCATTAAAGGCACTGGTGTGGGTGGGCGTCTGACCCGTGAAGATGTGGAAAAACATCTGGCGAAAGGCGAGTCTAAAGCACCCGCTGTTGAACCTGCAGCACAACCCGCTCTGAGCGCGCGCGGCGAAAAACGCGTGCCAATGACCCGCCTGCGTAAGCGCGTGGCCGAGCGTCTGCTGGAAGCGAAAAATTCTACCGCCATGCTGACGACCTTCAATGAAGTCAACATGAAGCCGATTATGGATTTGCGTAAGCAGTATGGCGAAGTGTTTGAAAAACGTCATGGTATCCGCCTGGGCTTTATGTCCTTCTACGTGAAAGCGGTAGTGGAAGCGCTGAAGCGTTATCCGGAGGTGAACGCCTCTATCGACGGCGATGACGTGGTGTACCACAACTACTTTGATGTGAGCATGGCGGTGTCTACGCCGCGCGGCCTGGTCACGCCGGTCCTGCGTGACGTGGATACGCTGGGCATGGCTGACATCGAGAAAAAAATTAAAGAACTGGCTGTCAAAGGCCGCGACGGCAAGCTGACCGTAGAAGATCTGACCGGTGGTAACTTTACCATTACCAACGGCGGCGTATTCGGTTCGCTGATGTCTACCCCGATCATCAACCCGCCGCAGAGCGCGATTCTGGGAATGCATGCTATTAAAGACAGGCCGATGGCGGTGGATGGCAAGGTGGAAATCCTGCCGATGATGTACCTGGCGCTCTCTTACGATCATCGCCTGATCGATGGTCGCGAATCCGTGGGCTTCCTGGTCACCATCAAAGAGTTGCTGGAAGATCCGACCCGTCTGCTGTTGGACGTGTAGTCAGCAAGAGCATCACCTGCTACCTGTAGGCTGGATAAGGCGTTCACGCCGCCATCCGGCGATGGTGTAATGCCTGATGGCGCGCAGCTTTCAGGCCTACAGGTCTAAAGATAACGATTACCTGAAGGATGGACAGAACACATGAACTTACATGAATATCAGGCAAAACAACTTTTTGCCCGCTATGGCTTACCGGCGCCGGTGGGTTATGCCTGTACTACTCCGCGTGAAGCCGAAGAAGCCGCGTCTAAAATCGGTGCCGGCCCGTGGGTAGTGAAATGTCAGGTTCACGCTGGCGGCCGCGGCAAAGCGGGCGGTGTGAAGGTAGTAAAAAGCAAGGAAGAGATTCGCGCCTTTGCGGAAAACTGGCTGGGCAAACGTCTGGTGACCTATCAAACAGACGCTAATGGCCAACCGGTAAACCAGATTCTGGTTGAAGCGGCGACCGACATCGGCAAAGAACTGTACCTCGGCGCGGTAGTTGACCGTAGTTCTCGTCGCGTGGTCTTTATGGCGTCTACCGAAGGCGGCGTAGAGATCGAAAAAGTCGCGGAGGAAACCCCGCATCTGATCCATAAAGTCGCGCTCGATCCGCTGACCGGCCCGATGCCGTATCAGGGACGGGAGCTGGCGTTCAAATTGGGTCTGGAAGGTAAACTGGTGCAGCAGTTCACCAAAATCTTTATGGGCCTGGCAACCATTTTCCTTGAGCGCGACCTGGCGCTGATCGAAATCAACCCGCTGGTGATCACTAAGCAGGGCGATCTGATTTGCCTCGACGGCAAGCTGGGCGCTGACGGCAACGCGCTGTTCCGCCAGCCGGATCTGCGCGAAATGCGTGACCAGTCTCAGGAAGACCCGCGTGAAGCGCAGGCGGCGCAGTGGGAACTGAACTACGTCGCGCTGGACGGCAACATCGGTTGCATGGTGAACGGCGCGGGCCTGGCGATGGGCACCATGGACATCGTTAAGCTGCATGGCGGCGAACCGGCTAACTTCCTTGACGTGGGCGGCGGCGCAACCAAAGAGCGCGTCACCGAAGCGTTTAAAATCATCCTCTCGGATGACAACGTGAAAGCGGTTCTGGTTAACATCTTCGGCGGTATCGTCCGTTGTGACCTGATTGCCGACGGTATCATCGGCGCGGTGGAAGAAGTGGGCGTGAACGTTCCGGTGGTGGTGCGTCTGGAAGGCAACAACGCCGAACTCGGCGCGAAGAAACTGGCTGACAGTGGCCTGAATATTATTGCAGCGAAAAGTCTGACGGATGCAGCTCAGCAGGTTGTTGCCGCAGTGGAGGGGAAATAATGTCCGTTTTAATTAATAAAGATACCAAGGTTATCTGCCAGGGCTTCACCGGTAGCCAGGGGACTTTCCACTCCGAACAGGCGATTGCTTACGGTACGCAAATGGTCGGCGGCGTAACGCCGGGCAAAGGCGGCACCACGCATCTGGGTCTGCCGGTGTTCAACACCGTGCGCGAAGCGGTAGAAGCTACCGGTGCGACCGCATCCGTTATCTACGTCCCGGCGCCGTTCTGCAAAGACTCCATTCTGGAAGCGATCGACGCAGGCATCAAACTGATTATCACCATCACCGAAGGTATTCCGACGCTGGATATGCTGACCGTGAAAGTGAAGCTGGACGAAGCAGGCGTACGCATGATCGGCCCGAACTGCCCAGGTGTGATCACCCCGGGCGAATGCAAAATCGGCATCATGCCGGGTCACATTCATAAGCCGGGTAAAGTGGGTATCGTTTCCCGTTCCGGCACGCTGACCTATGAAGCGGTTAAGCAGACCACCGACTACGGTTTCGGCCAGTCCACCTGCGTGGGTATCGGCGGCGACCCGATCCCGGGCTCTAACTTCATCGACATTCTGAAACTGTTCCAGGAAGATCCGCAGACCGAAGCGATCGTGATGATCGGCGAGATCGGCGGCAGCGCGGAAGAAGAAGCGGCGGCTTACATTAAAGACCACGTGACCAAGCCGGTTGTTGGCTATATCGCGGGTGTTACCGCGCCGAAAGGCAAGCGTATGGGCCACGCTGGCGCCATCATTGCCGGTGGTAAAGGCACCGCGGATGAAAAATTCGCCGCGCTGGAAGCCGCGGGCGTGAAAACCGTTCGCAGCCTGGCCGATATCGGCGAAGCGCTGAAAGCAATTATAAAATAAAACTCGCTGTTCCTGCGGGAACAGATAAATGTCCGTTTTCGACATGGTTGGCCACCTTTACGGTGGCCTTTTTTATGGCTTTATTGTTTGTGGCAAAGTACGGGTGAAGCATCCGGGATATAAAATTATTGGCTTTGTAAATATTGAGCTATAGGAAAATGATGCCTCAGTAAAAAAACATGGTGGAGTCTAAAAATAATTGATAATAACCGTCTGGCAGCGGCAGTAAATTTACTCTGTTTGCCGGTTAACTCTTTTTCAGCAAATACAGATGCTGTCTTAGTGAAAGACCTGCCGACCTCACTGGAGACGGATTATGCGCTTTCCGCCATGAAAAAAACGCATCGCAGCATTACACTATGTTGACGCTAACCTCTATAGTAAATTGACGCTTGACTCTGTGGCCGCGCATGTTTGCCTGAGCGCGAACTACATGTCTCCTCAGATGTATCGCGCTTACACAGACTGCTTGTTTAATGGCAGAATAAAACAGCTATTTTAATCATAAGAGTACCGGCATTATTTCCCTGAAGTATTAAAGATATCGTTTAATAAATTATATGAACTTTTGCTGATTAAAAGAGGTTAACTTTAAAAATTATTAAGAACTTATTGACACTATTCGTTCGTGATTAATCATGTTTAAAGGGTATTTATGGCTGCAAATAAACAGAATTATCACTATGAGTGACGTAGAAATTGAGGGTGAATCTGTGAAGGTGATAACAGAATCTTCGCTATAATAATTATAGAGAGGTAAAAACGGTGTCATTGAAATAAAGAAAAAGTAGCGAATAAAATGTTTGTTTCTGGCTATCTGGAAAGCTTATTAGCGATAATTAAGGCGATAACCTGGCAAGATGATCCTGGCCGTTAGTCGTCGGGAAAGGGAAGTTCGGGCAGGGTAATCCCGGTGGGATGATGGCGCGTGTGCAATGAGATAGTTTCTTTGCGGTGTTAATTATAAGTAAAATAAAAATAGACTAAATGTATAAAATAATAAGTGTTGATAATCTGCAGAAAAAATCTGTGAGCTATTTAGCAATAATTGAACATCAATGTGGAATGTTTTTTACGGGATGCGGGGCAGTAAAAAACGCACAAAATGTTTAGCCTTACCGAATAAGCCTCTTTTTGCAGGGAGTTTGAAATTACTCTTTGCAAAAACAAAAAGTTAACAAAAAATTCACCATGCATTCAATGAATAAACATTATTAACATTAACTTCAAAAATTGATTTTAATCAATATTTAAATGTTGGAAAAGAGCATCAAAACTGGTTAAATTGTCCGTGATCAAATTCCCTGAAAAGCGATAGATTAGCCATAAATTGATCGCTGTCGAAAAAAGCAAATCTGACCCACTAAAAACCTGTTTATTGTAAGGGTTTTACGGCGTAATATATTTGCGGGATCAATTTGGGTTTTTTATTAACATGTTTGTAACTTTTCATCATTACTGTTTCCTTCCCGAGGGGATAGTACGATGAGAGGCCGCAAATAAATTTGTATTGGGGCATGCGTGTGACCCTTTCTAACGGGGTTCACTCTCGGAGTCTTCATGCGATGAGCAAGGAGTCATGATGTTAGATATAGTCGAACTGTCGCGCTTACAGTTTGCCTTGACCGCGATGTACCACTTCCTGTTTGTGCCGCTAACGCTCGGTATGGCGTTCCTGCTGGCCATTATGGAAACGGTATACGTCCTTTCCGGCAAACAGATTTATAAAGATATGACCAAGTTCTGGGGCAAGTTGTTTGGTATCAACTTTGCTCTGGGTGTGGCTACCGGTTTGACCATGGAGTTCCAGTTCGGGACAAACTGGTCGTACTACTCCCACTATGTTGGGGACATCTTCGGTGCGCCGCTGGCCATCGAAGGTTTGATGGCCTTCTTCCTCGAATCCACCTTTGTAGGTCTGTTCTTCTTCGGCTGGGATCGTCTGAGTAAAGTTCAGCATATGTGCGTCACCTGGCTGGTGGCTCTGGGGTCCAACCTCTCCGCGTTGTGGATTCTGGTAGCGAACGGCTGGATGCAAAACCCAATCGCTGCGGATTTCAATTTCGAAACCATGCGTATGGAAATGGTGAGCTTCTCTGAACTGGTGCTGAACCCGGTAGCACAGGTGAAATTTGTTCACACTGTAGCGTCCGGCTATGTCACCGGCGCGATGTTCATCCTCGGTATCAGCGCTTACTACATGCTGAAAGGTCGTGACTTCGCCTTTGCTAAACGCTCCTTTGCTATTGCCGCCAGTTTCGGTATGGCTGCCGTACTGTCCGTTATCGTACTCGGTGACGAATCCGGTTACGAAATGGGCGATGTGCAGAAAACCAAGCTCGCTGCGATTGAAGCTGAATGGGAAACGCAACCTGCTCCGGCCTCCTTTACCCTGTTCGGCATTCCTGACCAGGACAAACAGGAAAACCATCTGGCGATTCAGATCCCTTATGCGCTCGGCATTATCGCTACGCGTTCCGTGGACACGCCGGTTATTGGCCTGAAAGATCTCATGGTTCAGCATGAAGAGCGTATCCGTAACGGGATGAAAGCCTATGAACTGCTGGAGCAGCTGCGCGCCGGTTCTACCGACCAGGCCGTTCGCGACCAGTTTAACAGCATGAAGAAAGATCTCGGTTACGGCCTGCTGCTGAAACGCTATACGCCTAATGTGACTGACGCGACCGAAGCGCAGATCCAGCAAGCGACGAAAGATTCCATTCCTCGCGTTGCGCCGCTGTACTTCGCTTTCCGTATCATGGTGGCGTGCGGCTTCCTGCTGCTGGCGATCATCGCACTTTCCTTCTGGAGCGTGATTCGTAACCGCATCGGTGAGAAAAAATGGCTGTTGCGCGCGGCGCTGTACGGTATTCCACTGCCGTGGATTGCGGTTGAAGCAGGTTGGTTCGTCGCCGAATATGGTCGTCAGCCGTGGGCGATCGGCGAAGTGTTGCCGACAGCCGTGGCGAACTCATCGCTGACCGTGGGCGATCTGCTGTTCTCCATGTTCCTGATTTGCGGCCTGTATACCCTGTTCCTGGTGGCAGAATTGTTCCTGATGTTCAAATTTGCACGCCTTGGCCCAAGCAGCCTGAAAACCGGTCGCTATCACTTTGAGCAGTCCACCGTGACTTCTCAGCCGGCACGCTAAGACAGGAGTCGTCAAATGATCGATTATGAAGTACTACGTTTTATCTGGTGGCTGCTGGTTGGCATTTTGCTAATTGGTTTCGCTGTCACCGATGGGTTCGACATGGGGGTGGGGATGCTCACCCGTTTCCTCGGTCGTAACGACACCGAACGTCGAATTATGATTAACTCTATCGCCCCGCACTGGGACGGTAACCAGGTGTGGTTGATCACCGCGGGCGGCGCGTTGTTTGCTGCCTGGCCGATGGTTTACGCTGCGGCGTTCTCCGGTTTCTATGTGGCGATGATCCTGGTGCTGGCGTCTTTGTTCTTCCGTCCGGTCGGTTTTGATTACCGTTCCAAGATTGAAGACCCGCGCTGGCGCAACATGTGGGACTGGGGCGTGTTCATCGGTAGCTTTGTGCCGCCGCTGGTGATTGGCGTGGCCTTTGGCAACCTGTTGCAGGGCGTACCGTTCCATGTAGATGAGTATCTGCGTCTGTACTACACCGGTAACTTCTTCCAGTTGTTGAACCCGTTTGGTCTGCTGGCGGGTATCGTAAGCGTAGGGATGATCATCACGCAGGGGGCGACTTACCTGCAAATGCGTACCGTTGGCGAACTGCACCTGCGCGCGCGCGCCACTTCGCAGATTGCGGCGTTGGTGACATTAGTGTGCTTTGCGCTGGCGGGCGTTTGGGTAATGTATGGTATTGATGGTTATGTCGTGACATCCGCGATTGATCATCATGCCGCCTCTAACCCGCTGACTAAAGAAGTGGCGCGTGAAGCTGGCGCCTGGCTGGTGAACTTTAATAATGCTCCGATCCTGTGGTTGGTTCCGGCTCTGGGCGTGGTTCTGCCGCTGCTGACTATCCTGACTTCCCGTATGGAGAAAGGCGCGTGGGCATTCCTGTTCTCTTCGCTGACCCTGGCCTGCATTATTCTGACGGCGGGTATCGCTATGTTCCCGTTTGTGATGCCGTCCAGCACGATGATGAATGCCAGCCTGACCATGTGGGATGCGACATCCAGCCAGATGACGCTGAACCTGATGACCTGGGTTGCGGCGGTGTTCGTACCGATCATTCTGATCTACACCAGCTGGTGTTACTGGAAAATGTTCGGTCGTATCACTAAAGAACATATTGAAAGCAACACCCACTCTCTGTACTAAGTAAGGAGCTTAAAATGTGGTATTTCGCATGGATTCTGGGAACGCTTCTTGCCTGTGCATTCGGGATCATTACCGCCCTGGCGCTTGAGCACGTTGAAGCGGGTAAAACCGGTCAAGAAGAAAGCTAATGACCCATATTATCGCAAAACTGTATGCGGTAATGGACAAGCGCCCGTTAAGGGCGCTTTCCTTCGTGATGGCGATAGTGCTGGCAGGATGTATGTTCTGGGACCCGTCACGGTTTGCCGCCAGGACCAGCACGCTTGAAATCTGGCACGGATTACTGCTGATGTGGGCGGTTTGCGCAGGCATAATCCACGGCGTGGGTTTTCGCCCTGAATCCGTACACTGGCAAGGGATTTTTTGTCCGCTCCTTGCGGATATCGTCCTTATCGTTGGCCTGATTTTCTTCTTCTTGTGAATAAGAAACCTCCTTAAAAATATAGGGGCTTGCATAAGCCCATATATTTTTACTCTCCCTTAACTTCCCCCCATTCCCAAGCCTCATTCCCGCGCGTATAGTAGCAACGTTTAAAAGCTCTACTTTTGTTGCATTACCGGGATGTAAAGTGAATACAAGGCGATATACAACGGCATTCTTGAGGCATTACGGCGGCAAGCGGATGACGCCAACAAAGAGGCTGCAGGGATGAATAAGTATATGTTTCGATGGCCAATTCGAGTTTATTACGAAGACACGGACGCCGGCGGTGTGGTTTATCACGCCAGCTATGTCGCTTTTTATGAAAGAGCGCGCACGGAGATGCTGCGTCACCATCACTTCAGCCAACAGGTGCTGCTGGCGGAGCGGGTCGCCTTTGTGGTGCGCAAGATGACGCTGGAATACTATGCGCCTGCGCGGCTCGACGATATGCTTGAAGTTCAAACAGAAATTACGTCAATGCGTGGCACCGCTTTGGTTTTCACGCAACGCATTGTCAACGCAGAGAACACGCTGCTAAATGAAGCAGAGGTTCTGATTGTTTGCGTTGATCCACTCAAAATGAAGCCTCGTGCGCTTCCTAAGTCTATTGTCGCGGAGTTTAAGCAGTGACTGACATGAATATCCTTGATTTGTTCCTGAAGGCAAGCCTTCTGGTTAAACTTATCATGTTGATTTTGATTGGTTTTTCAATAGCATCCTGGGCCATCATTATCCAGCGAACGCGTATCCTGAACGCCGCTGCGCGTGAGGCGGAAGCGTTTGAAGATAAATTCTGGTCCGGAATCGAACTATCGCGTCTGTACCAGGAAAGCCAGGGGAGACGCGATAGTCTGTCGGGCTCGGAACAAATCTTTTATAGCGGGTTCAAAGAGTTTGTCCGGCTCCATCGCGCCAACAGCCATGCGCCGGAGGCAGTGGTAGAGGGGGCGTCGCGTGCGATGCGCATCTCCATGAACCGAGAGCTGGAAACGCTGGAAACGCATATCCCGTTTCTTGGCACGGTAGGCTCTATCAGTCCTTATATCGGTCTGTTTGGCACCGTCTGGGGGATTATGCATGCGTTTATCGCCCTGGGCGCGGTGAAACAGGCGACTCTGCAAATGGTTGCGCCGGGTATTGCCGAAGCATTGATTGCCACGGCGATTGGTCTGTTTGCCGCCATCCCTGCGGTTATGGCTTACAACCGACTGAATCAGCGCGTGAACAAGCTGGAACTGAATTACGACAACTTTATGGAAGAGTTCACCGCGATTCTGCACCGCCAGGCGTTTACCGTAAGCGAAAGCAACAAGGGGTAAGCCATGGCCAGAACGCGTGGACGAGGTCGTCGCGAACTTAAGTCCGAAATCAATATTGTACCGCTGCTCGACGTACTGTTGGTGCTGCTGCTGATCTTTATGGCAACCGCGCCGATCATTACCCAGAGCGTGGAAGTCGACTTGCCGGAGGCGAATCAGTCGCAGGCGGTCAGTAGTAACGACGATCCACCGGTCATTATTGAGGTTTCCGGAGTAGGGCAATACAGCGTAGTGGTTGATAAAGATCGAATGGATCAACTGCCGTCTGAACAGGTGATCGCAGAAGTAAAGCGTCATCTGCAGGCTAATCCGAAAACAGTCTTTTTAATCGGCGGCGCGAAAGAGGTGCCGTACGATGAAATAATTAAAGCGCTGAACTTGTTACACAGCGCGGGCGTAAAATCGGTTGGCTTAATGACGCAGCCAATCTGAAGTCTGCGTCCCGTTGGCTTGAAAGACGGCGAGTAACAGGCGAACAGTTTTTTGGGAACCGAGAGTGTCAAAGGCAACCGAACAAAACGACAAGCTCAAACGGGCGATAATTATTTCAGCCGTGCTGCATATCATCTTATTTGCAGTGCTGATCTGGAGTTCGTTTGATGAGCATATAGAGGCTTCTGCCGGCGGCGGCGGCGGTTCCGCTATCGACGCGGTGATGGTCGATCCTGGCGCCGTTGTGCAACAGTACAACCGTCAGCAGGATCAACAGGCCAGCGCCAGACGCGCGGAAGAAGAGCGTAAAAAGCTGCAACAGCAGCAAGCAGAGGAGCTGCAGCAGAAGCAGGCTGCCGAACAGGAGCGGTTGAAACAACTTGAGAAAGAACGTTTAGCGGCTCAGGAGCAGCAAAAGCAGGCTGAAGAAGCGGCAAAACTGGCGCAACAGCAGCAGCAACAGGCCGAAGAAGCGGCGAAAGCGGCGGCGGACGCGAAGAAAAAAGCGGAGGCCGAAGCGGCGAAAGCGGCGGCGGACGCGAAGAAGAAAGCAGAGGCCGAGGCGGTAAAAGCGGCAGCGGACGCGAAGAAGAAAGCGGAAGCCGAAGCGGCGAAAGCAGCGGCGGAGGCGAAGAAGAAAGCAGAGGCCGAAGCGGCGAAAGCAACGGCGGAGGCGAAGAAGAAAGCGGAAGCCGAAGCGGCGAAAGCAGCGGCGGAGGCGAAGAAGAAAGCGGATGCCGAGGCGGCGAAAGCGGCGGCGGAGGCGAAGAAGAAAGCGGATGCCGCGGCGGCGAAAGCAGCGGCGGACGCTAAGAAGAAAGCGGCTGCCGAAAAAGCGGCCGCCGCAGAAGGCGTCGACGATCTGCTTGGCGATCTCAGCTCGGGTAAGAATGCGCCGAAAACCGGCGGCGGCGCGAAAGGGAATGGCCAGCCATCGAAAGATAGCGGTACATCGGGCGCTAACGGTGGGGCGACAGGCGCTGATATCAGCGCCTACGCGAAACAGATTCAGGTCGCCATTCAGAGCCGTCTGTATGATGCGAGCCTGTATCAGGGCAAACAATGTGTCTTGCATATTAGCCTGGCGCCGGATGGCTCATTAAAAAGCATTACGTCTGAGGGCGGCGATCCGGCGCTTTGTCAGGCAGCGTTAATGGCGGCAAAAACCGCGAAAATTCCTAAACCGCCAAGCCAGGCTGTTTATGAGAAAATAAAGGATGCCAAACTAGACTTTAAACTGTAGATACTTTTCTTTATGGAAGTTGGAGCGGTTGAGTTGTTACTGGTCCTGGTGGTTTTGTGTATTTGAGTTTGTTAACATTCTGCTAAATTATCGTGGGTCGCAGGCCCAGGTATGGGAGATATGATGAAGCAGGCATTACGAGTAGCATTTGGTTTTCTGATGCTGTGGGCGGCAGTGCTGCACGCAGAAGTCCGTATCGAGATCACCCAGGGGGTGGACTCGGCGCGACCGATTGGCGTTGTGCCTTTTAAATGGGCCGGGCCGGGCGCTGCGCCTGAAGATATCGGCGGCATCGTGGCGGCAGATTTACGCAACAGCGGTAAATTTAATCCGTTAGACCGGTCCCGACTGCCGCAGCAGCCAGCCACCGCTCAGGAAGTTCAGCCTACCGCATGGTCTGCGCTGGGTATTGATGCCGTCGTCGTTGGGCAGGTAACGCCGAATCCGGACGGTTCCTACAATGTTGCTTATCAGCTGGTTGACACTGGCGGCGCGCCGGGAACTGTACTGGCGCAAAACTCTTATAAAGTGAACAAGCAGTGGCTGCGTTATGCAGGCCATACCGCCAGTGACGAAGTCTTTGAAAAACTGACGGGCATTAAGGGCGCGTTCCGTACTCGTATCGCCTATGTGGTACAGACTAACGGCGGTCAGTTCCCGTATGAACTGCGTGTGTCGGATTACGATGGCTACAATCAGTTCGTGGTGCACCGTTCTCCGCAGCCGTTGATGTCTCCGGCGTGGTCTCCGGACGGCTCAAAACTGGCTTACGTGACATTTGAAAGCGGTCGCTCCGCGCTGGTTATCCAGACGCTGGCAAACGGCGCAGTGCGTCAGGTTGCGTCCTTCCCGCGTCACAACGGCGCGCCGGCCTTCTCGCCGGATGGGACGAAACTGGCGTTCGCGTTATCGAAAACCGGAAGTCTGAACCTGTACGTTATGGATCTCGCCTCCGGTCAGATTCGTCAGATAACGGACGGCCGTAGCAACAATACGGAGCCGACCTGGTTCCCGGACAGCCAGACTCTGGCCTTTACTTCTGACCAGGCTGGACGTCCGCAAGTGTATAAAATGAACATTAACGGCGGTGCGGCGCAGCGTATTACCTGGGAAGGTTCGCAAAACCAGGATGCGGATGTCAGCAGCGACGGTAAATTTATGGTAATGGTAAGCTCAAATAACGGGCAGCAGCACATTGCCAAACAAGATCTGGTGACGGGTGGCGTACAGGTTCTGTCGTCAACGTTCCTGGATGAAACGCCAAGTCTGGCACCTAACGGCACGATGGTAATCTACAGCTCTTCTCAGGGGATGGGATCTGTGCTGAATTTGGTTTCTACAGATGGGCGTTTCAAAGCGCGTCTTCCGGCAACTGATGGTCAGGTGAAATCGCCTGCCTGGTCGCCGTATCTGTGATAATAATTAATTGATTACTAAAGGAATTAAAGAAATGCAACTGAACAAAGTGCTGAAGGGCCTGATGATTGCCCTGCCTGTTATGGCAATCGCGGCATGTTCTTCCAACAAGAACGCCAGCAATGACGGTAGCGAAGGCGGCATGCTGAACGGCGCCGGCACTGGTATGGACGCTAACGGCAACGGCAACATGTCATCTGAAGAGCAAGCGCGTCTGCAGATGCAGCAGCTGCAGCAGAACAACATCGTTTACTTCGATCTCGACAAGTACGATATCCGTTCTGATTTCGCGGCAATGCTGGATGCGCACGCTAACTTCCTGCGTAGCAACCCGTCTTACAAAGTCACCGTAGAAGGTCACGCGGACGAACGCGGTACTCCGGAGTACAACATCTCCCTGGGCGAACGTCGTGCTAACGCCGTTAAAATGTACCTGCAGGGTAAAGGCGTTTCCGCTGACCAGATCTCCATCGTTTCTTACGGTAAAGAAAAACCTGCCGTACTGGGCCACGACGAAGCGGCTTACGCTAAGAACCGTCGCGCTGTACTGGTTTACTAAGAGAATTGCATGAGCAGTAACTTCAGACATCACCTGTTGAGTCTGTCGTTACTGGTTGGCATAGCGGCCCCCTGGGCCGCTTTTGCTCAGGCGCCAATCAGTAGTGTCGGCTCAGGCTCGGTCGAAGACCGCGTCACTCAACTTGAGCGTATCTCTAACGCTCACAGCCAGCTTTTAACCCAACTTCAGCAGCAGCTCTCCGATAATCAGTCCGATATCGATTCTTTGCGCGGCCAAATCCAGGAAAATCAGTATCAACTGAATCAGGTGATGGAGCGCCAGAAGCAAATTATGCTGCAGCTGGGGAGCTTAAATAATGGCGGCGCAGCGCAGCCAGCAGCTGGTGACCAGAGCGGGGCGGCAACCACTGCGACCCCCGCCCCGGATGCCGGTACGGCAACCTCAGGGGCGCCGGTACAAAGTGGCGATGCGAATACCGATTACAATGCGGCAATTGCGCTGGTGCAGGATAAGTCTCGCCAGGATGATGCGATTGTGGCGTTTCAGAACTTCATCAAGAAATACCCTGATTCTACTTATCAGCCGAACGCCAATTATTGGCTGGGCCAGTTGAATTACAACAAGGGTAAAAAAGATGATGCCGCCTATTATTTCGCCTCGGTAGTAAAAAACTATCCTAAGTCGCCGAAGGCTGCGGACGCGATGTACAAAGTTGGCGTTATCATGCAGGACAAAGGTGATACGGCAAAAGCGAAAGCGGTTTATCAGCAGGTGATTAACAAATATCCAGGCACTGATGGCGCGAAACAGGCGCAGAAGCGTCTTAACGCGATGTAATGCGTACCATGCGACCAGAAAACGCCTTTTTTCTGGTCGCGTCGTGCGATTCCTAAGCAGTTGAGCCCTCTGCGTCGAAATTTTTGTTGCGCTCAAATCTGAAATCAGTAATATATGCCGCCGTTGCCACGGGATATTAAACAACTCGAAAGCAACGTAAAAGTGGGTCGTTAGCTCAGTTGGTAGAGCAGTTGACTTTTAATCAATTGGTCGCAGGTTCGAATCCTGCACGACCCACCAATCGTTCGGTGGAAACGAGAATAAAGCGTGAAGGATAACGTTGCGTCAGCAACGGCCCGTAGGGCGAGGCAAAGCCGAGTCATCCTGCACAACCCACCACTAACTTCGGTTAGTCAGTAATATCCAGCGTAGTATCGGGTGATTAGCTCAGCTGGGAGAGCACCTCCCTTACAAGGAGGGGGTCGGCGGTTCGATCCCGTCATCACCCACCACTCGGGTCGTTAGCTCAGTTGGTAGAGCAGTTGACTTTTAATCAATTGGTCGCAGGTTCGAATCCTGCACGACCCACCAATTTAACATCAAACTCAGATGTTGAACGTGAAGGATAACGTTGCGTCAGCAACGGCCTGTAGGGCAAGGCGAAGCCGAGTCATCCTGCACGACCCACCATCTTTAGATGGTCCGAGTAAAATCTTTCAGGCAGCACCCGTATGGGTCGTTAGCTCAGTTGGTAGAGCAGTTGACTTTTAATCAATTGGTCGCAGGTTCGAATCCTGCACGACCCACCAATATACAAGGTGGTAACTGGTAGAGAACGTGAAGGATAACGTTGCTTTAGCAACGGCCCGAAGGGCGAGGCGAAGCCGAGTCATCCTGCACGACCCACCATCCTGAATGATTGAAGCAGTAACCCTTATCCAAGGGGTCGTTAGCTCAGTTGGTAGAGCAGTTGACTTTTAATCAATTGGTCGCAGGTTCGAATCCTGCACGACCCACCAATTTAACATCAAACTCAGATGTTGAACGTGAAGGATAACGTTGCGTCAGCAACGGCCCGTAGGGCGAGGCGAAGCCGAGTCATCCTGCACGACCCACCAATGTAAAAAAGCGCCCTAAAGGCGCTTTTTTGCTATCTGCGATATGGAAGATTCGAACCTGCCGCAGGTTCGGGTCGACAAAATTGTCGGGAACAATTTTGCACAATGCGTAGCGTTGCCCGAAGGGCGAGTCTCAGGATGAGACGAGTAGCGCAGTGAGACAACGGAGCCGTTTACGGCGACGGCCCGAAGGGCGAGCGAAGCGAGTCATCCTGCACGACCCACCAATGTAAAAGAGGGCGCTGGCGGCGCCTTTTTGCTATCTGCAATATGGATGATTCGAACCTGTCGCAGGTTCGGGTCTTGCCTGATGCGCTGCGCTTATCAGGCCTACAGACGGCACCGCTCATGTAGGCCTGATAAGACGTTACGCCGCCATCAGATACGGGGCTACGTAATTATTGTGACTTTCCTTATTGAATCAGCTATCTTGTTTAGCATATAAAACAAATTAACCGATTGTGGCGTTTATTACGCTTTCATTCGGTTGTTTCGTTAAGTCAGTAAAACGAGAAGCCACGATGAGCGTAATGTTTGACCCACAAGCCGCAATCTACCCGTTCCCGCCGAAACCAACGCCGTTGAACGACGATGAAAAGCAATTTTATCGTGAGAAAATCAAGCGCTTGCTCAAAGAGCGCAATGCCGTCATGGTGGCGCACTACTACACCGATCCGGAAATTCAACAGTTGGCAGAAGAAACCGGCGGCTGTATTTCCGACTCACTGGAAATGGCCCGTTTCGGCGCGAAGCACGCCGCATCCACGCTACTGGTAGCGGGCGTACGGTTTATGGGGGAAACCGCCAAAATCCTCAGCCCGGAAAAAACCATTCTTATGCCTACCCTGGCGGCGGAATGTTCGCTGGATTTAGGCTGCCCAATAGACGAATTTAGCGCTTTTTGTGATGCGCATCCTGACAGAACCGTAGTGGTCTATGCTAACACCTCGGCTGCTGTTAAAGCGCGTGCGGACTGGGTTGTGACCTCCAGTATCGCCGTAGAACTGATTGAGCATCTGGATAGTTTGGGGGAAAAAATTATCTGGGCGCCGGACAGACACCTGGGGAATTACGTGCAAAAACAGACCGGGGCCGATGTACTGTGTTGGCAAGGGGCGTGTATCGTGCATGACGAGTTTAAAACCCAGGCGTTGACCCGTTTAAAAAAAATCTATCCCGATGCCGCTATTCTGGTTCACCCTGAATCGCCGCAGTCCATTGTCGAAATGGCCGATGCGGTGGGCTCCACCAGTCAGCTTATTAAGGCGGCAAAAACGCTGCCGCACAGACAGCTTATCGTGGCGACCGATCGCGGCATCTTCTACAAAATGCAGCAGGCGGTGCCTGAAAAAGAGCTGCTTGAAGCGCCCACGGCTGGCGAGGGGGCGACCTGCCGTAGCTGCGCGCACTGTCCGTGGATGGCGATGAATGGCCTGAAAGCTATTGCTGAAGG
This sequence comes from Salmonella sp. SJTUF15591, assembly GCF_043356435.1. Lineage (NCBI taxonomy): Bacteria > Pseudomonadati > Pseudomonadota > Gammaproteobacteria > Enterobacterales > Enterobacteriaceae > Salmonella > Salmonella sp. SJTUF15591. Next base: position 509,442 of record NZ_JBEUJO010000004.1, read on the forward strand.
GCTGGGGCAGGGAGGCGCGGCGCATGAAATACAGGTTGATGCGGCGCTACGCGAGGGCGCATTACTGCCCCTCAACCGGATGCTGGATTTTGCGACTACACTTCGGGCGTAAAGACGGAAATCTTTGGGGGAGAGAATGGATTTTTTTAGTACGCACAACATACTGATTCATATTCCGATTGGCGCTGGCGGGTACGATCTCTCGTGGATCGAAGCGGTAGGAACCATCGCCGGCCTGCTCTGTATTTGGCTTGCCAGTCTGGAGAAGATCAGCAACTACTTTTTTGGACTGGTTAACGTCACTCTGTTTGCGATTATTTTCTTTCAGATCCAGCTTTATGCCAGCCTGTTGCTGCAACTCTTTTTCTTTGCCGCCAATATTTATGGCTGGTATGCGTGGTCGCGGCAAACAAAGGATAATCAAGCCGAGCTTAAAATCCGCTGGCTGCCGTTGCCAAAAGCAATGGCATGGCTGGCGATATGTGTGATAGCTATCGGTTTGATGACGCGATATATCGATCCCGTATTCGCCGTCCTGACGCGCGTGGCCGTCGCCATTATGCAGATGCTGGGGTTACAGGTGACAATGCCTGTACTGCAACCGGACGCTTTCCCGTTCTGGGACTCTTGCATGATGGTGCTGTCTATCGCGGCGATGATTCTGATGACACGAAAATATGTCGAAAACTGGCTCCTGTGGGTGGTAATCAACGTGATCAGCGTGGTGATTTTTGCTTTGCAGGGCGTCTATGCGATGTCGCTGGAATATCTGATCCTGACATTTATCGCCGTGAACGGTAGCCGCCTGTGGATAAACAGCGCGCGGGAGCGAGGATCGCGCGCGCTTTCCCGTTAATGGTGATGAACATGCCCGGATGACGTCTGATTCAGATGACAGTCCGGGCCGTGACACACTTGATATTCCATCTGAATCGTAGCGTGCGCAATATGGTATTCGTGCATCAGGAAATCCTGGATACGTTCCAGCAGCGCATCATGGTCGTGTGGCGGAATGACCTGAGCGTGCAATGTCATGACCGGTTTTTCGCCGACCATCCAGACATGCACATGGTGTACGTTACGGACTTCGGGGATTTCCCGGCTTAAATGGCGCTGTAAGGCATTAATATCCAGCGAAACCGGCGCGCCTTCCAGCAATTCGTTGACGCTATCTTTTAACAAACGCCAGGCGCTGCGTAACACCAGTACCGAAACCAGAATAGAGAGAATCGGGTCCGCTGGCGTCCAGCCCGTCCAGATAATGATCAGCGCGGCGACTATTGCGCCGACGGAACCCAGCAAATCGCCCATCACATGTAGCGCGGCAGCGCGCACGTTCAGGTTTTTTTCATCGCTTCCCCGATGGAGAATCCAGAACGCAAACAGGTTCGCCAGCAGACCCGCAACCGCAATCACCATCATCAGATTGCCCGCCACCGGACGTGGCGTGTAAAAGCGCTCTATCGCTTCCCAGACAATGAGAAGGGTAATGACCACCAACGCAATGGCATTCACAAAAGCCGCCAGTGTGGTGAGTCTTAGCCAGCCAAAAGTGTGGCGAACAGTCGGGGGACGACGGGAAAATTGAACCGCCAGCAGCGCAAAGAGAAGGGCCGCCGCGTCGGTGAGCATATGTCCCGCATCCGCCAACAACGCCAGAGAGCCGGAGAGTATCCCGCCCACCACCTCAAGGAGCATAAATCCGGCAGTGACGATAAAGGCGAAAAGCAGGCGACGAGCATTATTATCTTTCGGCAGGTGTGAATCGGCATGAGAGTGTGAGTGCGCCATAACGTCATTCCTTTGTTATTCTCATCAATACTGTAGACATCATACTGATTTTTCGCTGACAAAATAAAAAGGAGAGCGAAAGCTCTCCCGTTATCAGACTTTTTTCTGCATTACTGTGTGGTACCGTCGGTTTTGGTATTCACGTCATTATTGACGCCATTACCGGTTTCCACTTTTTTATTAATATCCGGGCAGCGACCATCTTTACACATGGTATTTTTATGCTCTTCATCCTTGGTCATTCCGTCATGATTCATGGTTGAACCGTCTGGATGCTGCATCGTGCTGTTAGTGTTGCCGTTGGTATTGATGTCGTTGTTATTCACATCATTCGGCGCCACATTCTGGCGGGCGTCCGGGGCAACCTGACCGGCATTTGCCGCCGAGTTCGCCTGGCCATTACTGGATTGCGCGTTAGATTCAGCAGCTAACGCTGCGCCGCTGGCAAGGCCGAGGGTAGCGGTGAGTAAAAGCGTAGTCAGTTTTGTCATTTTCATAAGATGCTCCTGTTATGGTGGATATGTCGGATAACCTCTTCCAACAGTGCACGTGTCAGTCAAATCCTCAAATAAGGGATAAAAAGCGTTCGCCGCCGCGGGTTAACGCAGCAGAGAATCTTGCAATAATTCATAAACAGAGTGGTTACAGTTAAAAAGTGTAGGTTAGATCCCATTTTTCGCTACATTTGTGCGTTTTTTTCCTGAATTCCAGGATTATTCCGTTCAAAGTGTAAAAGCCCGTTTACACTATTTAATTGAAGAGATAGATTGGAGGGATTGCATTCATTGGGATAAGTACGGCAACACTGGAATAAACATGAATTATCAGAACGACGATTTACGCATTAAAGAAATCAACGAGTTATTACCTCCGGTCGCGCTGCTGGAAAAGTTTCCCGCCACGGAAAATGCAGCAAATACCGTTGCTCACGCGCGCAAAGCTATCCATAAAATTCTCAAAGGCAATGACGATCGTCTGCTGGTGGTGATCGGTCCTTGTTCAATTCATGATCCGGCAGCGGCGAAAGAGTATGCCGCCCGTTTGCTGGCGCTACGTGATGAGCTTCAAGGCGAGCTTGAAATTGTCATGCGTGTCTATTTTGAGAAACCGCGTACCACCGTCGGCTGGAAAGGGCTGATTAACGATCCGCATATGGATAACAGCTTCCAGATTAACGACGGTCTGCGTATTGCGCGCAAACTGCTGCTGGATATTAACGACAGCGGCCTGCCTGCCGCCGGCGAATTCCTCGATATGATCACGCCGCAATATCTGGCCGATCTGATGAGCTGGGGCGCCATTGGCGCGCGGACTACTGAATCCCAGGTTCATCGCGAACTGGCGTCTGGCCTCTCTTGTCCGGTCGGTTTTAAAAATGGTACTGATGGCACGATTAAAGTCGCCATTGACGCCATCAACGCCGCCGGCGCGCCGCATTGCTTCCTCTCCGTCACTAAATGGGGTCATTCGGCGATTGTGAATACCAGCGGCAACGGCGACTGCCATATCATTCTGCGCGGCGGTAAAGCGCCAAACTATAGCGCGCAACATGTTGCTGAGGTGAAAGAAGGCCTCATCAAAGCGGGACTGATGCCGCAGGTCATGATCGATTTCAGCCATGCCAACTCCTGTAAGCAATTTCAAAAGCAGATGGAGGTTTGCGCCGATGTCTGCCAGCAGATAGCGGGCGGTGAAAAAGCGATTATTGGCGTGATGGTAGAGAGTCATCTGGTAGAAGGAAACCAGAGTCTGGAAAGCGGTCAGCCGCTGACCTACGGTAAAAGCATTACTGACGCCTGTATTGGCTGGGAAGATACCGATGCGCTGCTTCGTCAGTTGTCGGCAGCGGTAAAAGCCCGTCGCGGCTAAGTTTAGTTTCTATCCTGTGGTGAAGTGCAGGATAGAAAACATATCGGTCCGGTAACAGCCTACCGGACCGATATTGCCAATATTAATGTATTATTATTTGGCGTACTTAGGTACTTCCTGCTTCTGGAGGGTATTTCCTTCCGAATCAATTCCTACAATGACTCTATAGCGGTCAAAATATAACTTCTTAATGGATTCTGTTCCTAATTCTTCGTAGGCAACAATTTCTACTGATTTAACATGTTTTGTATTAATTGCAGACGCTCCTCCAATCCCGAGTAGCGAAACCCCACCGTATTTTTTACAAAGCTCAGCGACATAATCAGCACGATCGCCTTTGCCAAGAAACGCAGTTGCCCCTTGTTGAAACATCATTTCTACAAATGGGTCCATACGCGCGGCCGTTGTAGGACCGTTGGAGCCAATAGGTAAACCAGGTCTGGCAGGGCAGGGGCCAGCATAGTAAATCGTTTGGTTTTGAAAATCGACTGGTGATTTTTCTCCGTTACTAAGCGCTACTTCGATTTTTTTATGCGCGGCGTCACGGCAGGTGTAAGCAAATCCAGTGAGAAATAATATATCGCCGACCTTAAGAGTTTTCGCTTTCTCTTTAGTCAATGGTAATGTTAATTCCATCATAGCTTCTCCAGGTATTAAATGATTTCACTAGCGTGGCGGCTTGCATTACATTGGAAATTGATTGCGACTGGCAGTGCAGTGATATGGCAAGGATAGTAATCGACATGCACGCCTAACGCCGTAATACGCCCGCCCATACCTAAAGGGCCGATCCCTGTATTATTCACGGCCTCTAATAATTCAGCTTCGAGCTGGGCATAAAGTGGCTTAGCATTGAACTCACCAAGAGGGCGTAATAATGCTTTCTTCGCCATCCACGAACAGTGATCCATTGTACCGCCAACGCCGATACCAATAATATAAGGAGGGCATGGATTGCCTCCTACACGACGGACAGTTTCCAGAACAAAATCTTTTATACCATCAATACCATCGCCGGGAAGCAATGTTTTAAAAGTTCCCATATTTTCGCTACCGCCGCCCTTTGGCATAACGGTAATTGTCACTCGGTCACCATCAACAATTTCAGTATGTAAAATTGCAGGAGTATTATCATTAGTATTAATACGTTCTAATGGATCTGCAACCATGGATTTTCTTAAGTATCCATTTTCATAGCCCTGGCGAACACCCTGGTTCACCTGATCTTTAAGCGGCTTACCTTCCCAGCATACATGTTGTCCAATTTCCATTATAACGATACAAGTGCCGGTATCATGGCAGCATGCAAGTTGTTCTTTTTTTGCATACTCTCCATTATCAATTAATATCTTAATGGTTTCCTTGCCGATCTTTGACTCTTCTTTATCATATGCTTTACGAAAAGAACACATGAGATTATCATCCAGTTCATAACAAGCTTTTTTTACAAGTTTTTCGATAACCGGAATGATAATTTCTGTATTTAATATACGACTCATACTCCCTCCAGTGCTATGTTGCATTGTTTTATCCATTGATCACATTTTCATGATATTCGTATTCATTGTAGGAAGGAAATATGTTATTTTTATTAAATGATAAATTTTATTTATAGTAGTGGAAAATAGATGGAAATTAGACAATTAGAATATTTTGTAAGCGCTTCTTTGTTAGGTAACTTAACCAGAGTTGCTGAGCGGCATTTTGTTTCTCAACCTAATATCACCATTGCTATTAAGAAGTTAGAGACTGAATTAGGGGTGACATTATTTGATAGAAAGAAAAATAAACTTGTCCTTACTGAGGAGGGCATGTTTTTCTTACAAAAAATTGAACCTATCCTTATTGCGTTAAAAAATAGCGTAGCGGAAATGAAAGATTATCGTAATGAAAATGGTGGCATAGTAACTTTGGGGATCCCACCGATGATAAGTTTGTTTCTTTTTTCACCGCTCTTCAAGCATTTCCGAGAGATTTATCCAGAGATGGAACTCTCTCTTGTTGAAGAGGGGACTTTTGGTTTACATGATAAACTTTCTGCTGGAGAGCTGGATCTTGCTATTGTTATTATTAATGACTGTCCAAAAGAATTAGTTACGGTACCATTAATGACTCAGCAGCACGTGGTATGTATGTCAGATAAACATCCTCTGGCAAAAAAGGATAGTATCGATTGGGAAGATCTACAATATGAGCCATTGATACTAATGAAAAAAGATTCCTGGCATAGAAAAACGATTATTGAAGAATGTACAAAGCGAGGAATTCATACACATATTTTTCTATCATCAAACAGGGTTCAAACCAACATAGATCTGGTTGCTAAAAATGAAGGAATTTCTTTCATTTTGGACGCTGTCGATCTTAAAGCCGAAAAAGTAATAACCAAGGCCATGACTGAGCCGACTTATGTTACGATTGGTTTGGCCTGGAAGAAAGATAAATATTTATCATATGCAACCAGAGCGTTAATTAAATTCATTGAGGATTATATTAAAGAACATTTTACAATTAAATAATTATATTTGTTCTTCAACAAAAATTTCCCATAGCTCTTCGGCATCTGGAGGCATTCTCTTGGCTGGTCTATAAAGTCTTATTTCTATGGGTACCCATAAATTGCTTTCTTTTTCCGCTGCAGTAACAATAGTTTTAGCCTCTATATCTTGCCTGGCAAGGCTTTGAGGTATCCAGGCAACACCATCGCCAGATCTGACCATTGCCAATAGTGTTGCTGCCAGATCGGCCACAAAGGCAACATTTATATTATGGGTAATTCTGTTAATAGACGCTGTATTTGCTATTATTCTTCCCAGACCTGATTGTGATGAAAAAGAAAGGTAAGGGAATTGAATCTTATTATTTATATTCCACAACGGTTTTAACGTTTCTGAGTCTGGTTTACTGAATGGAATTAATGTATCAAACCCAAGACGAATGCTCATAAAGTTATTTTTATTTAAATTTAGATGCATATGTGGGTGATGGTGACACAGCAAAAATTGTGAATCTCCCTGCCGCATCATTTTTTCGCACGCATTCAATGAGTCAGATAAAAGACGAAATGAACCAAATTTTGCAATTTTATCACTCTGTTTTAACAAATGCGGGACAAAAGAGAAAGACAAAGCATGCGTTGCTGAAAAAACAAGACTGGGTTGTTTATTACCTGCGGCCTCAAGGGTATCACTTTTCAATGTGTACAAGGAGTGGATCAGTTCGGGAAGCTGGTCTGTAAATACTTCTCCGGCCTTGGTAAGGGTGACTCCCCGTTTACTTCTTTCAAAAAGGGGCGTACCCACCCATTCTTCGAGAGATTGTATCCGACGACTAAATGCGGGTTGAGTCACATATCTTGAGGCAGACGCTTTTGAGAAATTCAACGTTTCTTTTAGAGCCAGACAGTCTTCGAGCCATGTTAGTTCGAGGTGATGCCGATATTGCATAAGCTGCAACCTTATTAGCATTGGATGAGTTTCATTTATATAAGTAGCATTATACACAGACAGATTTTAAGAGGAAATTATTTGATTAAACAGAAACAAAAGCAGTAAGAATATGTTATGCCTTTGTCGGGTAAGTGTTGTTATTTATGTGAGTGTATTCTTTCTCAATAGAAATTAATTAGATGTAATTTTAGTATAACATGTGATTTATGCTTGTTGCAGTTGTATTCATGACTGTAATGAGTTGTTTTTGTACCCTAATAATATAAGGACTATACATGTCACCAGCGATTATTACTTTGTTGGTTTTAGTGGTTGCAATAATTATCTTTGTTAGCGATCGTCTTCCTATGGGATTAGTTGCATTTATGGTCCCAATGGCACTTTATTTTACCGGTGTTATCGATGCTAAGGATATTTTTGCTTCAATCGTAAATGCGAATGTTATTCTTATCGTCGCCATGTGTGTACTCGGTGCGGCATTTTTTAAAACAGGTTTGGCATGGCAATCAAGTAAAATTTTACTAAAATATGCTAAAACAGAAAGAAGCCTTAGTGTATTGATTTTTCTTATTGGTGGAGTTATGTCTGCCTTTGTTTCTAATAGCGGAACAGTTGCTGTGCTAATTCCTATTGTTTTAGGTATTGCCGCCAGTAGTCAGATTAAGCCTATTAAACTTCTTATGCCTCTGGTTTTTGGGGCAACAATCGGTGCTGATATTTCTATTATCGGTTCGCCAGGAAATCTGATTGCTAAAAATACTATTGAAACTTTTAGTAAGGGAAGTCTGTCGGTGCCATTTTTCGAATACGCTAAAATTGGTATTCCTTTGCTGATTGCATGCTCTATATTTCTCTATTTCTTCGGTTCAAAACTCATCGCAGATCGTGAGGGAAATACACAATCTGATTCTCAAATGGATTATAGCCAAATTCCGGCTTGGCATAGAAATTTAACTTTAGCCGTTTTTATCCTGGCTATCGCTGGAATGGTGGCAACTGATTATATTAAGTTTCTGCCTCCAATGCATATTATTGCGTGTTGTGCGGCTATTGTTCTTGTATTTGCTGGCGTTTTGACACAAAAGGAAACTTTTAATTCTTTTGAAACGCTAACTGTTTTCATGCTTGCGTTTATGATGCCTTTAGGAGCCGCGCTTAATTCTACTGGTGCTGGAGAAATGATTGCCAATGCCGTTATTTCAGTAACCGGAGATTCTGGCGTTATGATTATTATGGCATCATTGTGGATACTTACATGGGCTTTGACTCAAGTTATGAGTAACACTGCAGCATGTACGTTGTTATGCCCGGTAGGGTGGACTATCGCACAGTCTATTGGCGCAGACCCTCGTGCAGTTGTTATTGCTGTTTTTATTGCGAGTAGTGTTGCTGTTTGTACCCCAATGGCTATTCCAGCAAACTCAATGATTATTGGCCCGGGGAATGTTAAATTTAAAGATTTCTTAAAACCCGGATTGGCGATTAGTTTGGTTTGTTTTATCGTTAGTATGATTTTACTACCGGTATTTTATCCCTTCTATTAATGCCTGATATTACTTTTCTATTTTAGATTATTAAATTTGAGACTTTATTATGAATAGTTCGGTGCTATTAGGTGAAGGCTTCACTCTGATGTTCCTCGGCATGGGGTTCGTGCTGGCGTTTCTGTTCCTGCTGATTTTCGCCATCCGCGGCATGTCCGCCGCCGTCAACCGTTTCTTTCCTGAACCGGTCCCGGTACCGAAGGCGGCACCTGCCGCCGCCGCGCCCGCTGACGACTTTGCCCGCCTCAAGCCGGTGATTGCCGCCGCTATCCACCACCATCGCCGCCTTAACCCTTAATTTACGGAGGAATCCATGACCATTGCCATTACCGACGTCGTCCTGCGTGACGCCCACCAGTCCCTGTTCGCCACCCGCCTGCGCCTTGACGACATGCTGCCGATTGCCGCTCAGCTCGACGACGTGGGCTACGGCTCCCTCGAATGCTGGGGCGGCGCCACCTTTGACGCCTGCATCCGTTTCCTCGGCGAGGACCCGTGGCTGCGCCTGCGCGAACTCAAAAAAGCCATGCCCAAAACCCCGCTGCAGATGCTGCTGCGCGGCCAGAACCTGCTCGGCTACCGCCATTACGCCGACGACGTGGTGGAACGCTTCGTCGAACGCGCGGTGAAAAACGGCATGGACGTGTTCCGCGTCTTCGATGCCATGAACGACCCGCGCAATATGAAAGCCGCCCTGCAGGCGGTGCGCAGCCACGGCGCGCACGCCCAGGGGACCCTGAGTTACACCACCAGCCCGGCGCACACGCTGCAGACCTGGCTGGACTTAACCGAACAGCTGTTAGAGACCGGCGTCGACTCGATTGCCATCAAGGATATGTCCGGCATTCTCACTCCGATGGCGGCGTATGAGCTGGTGAGCGAAATCAAAAAACGTTTTGAGGTGCGCCTGCACCTGCACTGTCACGCCACCA
>NZ_JBEUJO010000005.1:0-432822 GCF_043356435.1 Salmonella sp. SJTUF15591
GCATTCATTGCGGGTGAGATTGGCGGCGCAGTGGTCGAATTGATAATCGACGGCGTAGTGATCAGCCGCGATGCGATTGTGGATAGCCTAGAGGCTAAGCGCAGGGCAGTGGGAAACGTCATTCACAAAGGTGTATTGCGGGATGCGGCTGCTATGGTGCGGAAAGGGCAATAAAAAACCCGGCGCGAAGGCCGGGTTAAATTGCTTGTCTGGCAAACTTTACTATTGATGCTTCATCTCTATGCTCTATGTGATGGATACCTTTCTCGTCGAATGTGTTACGAATTTCACGCATCGCTTTTACCTCAAGAGCGCTTGGCTGGTAAGGTGCATCTATCGTAAATAACACATTAGAGATAGATAAAATTTTCTCACTGGCGGCGCGTAAAATTTTTGCTGTCCAAGAGTCACAGTGCTCCATCATTTTTTCCGGTTTGTCCTGTGTGAACGCCAGGGGTTTGATTGCACATAAAATCTCTCCCTCTTGACGAGCGACAAATGGTAAAGAGAATCGCGTCAACTCTCCGCCAAGCGTCTCTTTTTTAAACGCATTCTTAAGATCACTGTAATGAGAGAAGCGATGCTTAAGTTCTCTCGTTAGGATGGCCTCACGAGATTCTTTTGTTACTTCTGAATGATTTACAAACTTATTAAAAAGGGTGGCTGTAATTTCCTGAGGGCAATCAGACATCACAACTCTCGCTGGGCTAAAATGAATGATTGATTCCTTTTTACCAATTAAGTAATTGAAAAAGTTTGCTAATTTCTCAGGGGTGGTGAATTTATAACTTTGTTCTTGAGCAAACTTTAACTCTCTTGCAATTGCATCTTTCGCATGAGGAAAAATTATCTCGTCCTGAAAAAAATTTTTTACTCTAGCGTTGTTGCCTTGAGTCAGTTGAAAGTGAAACTGCCCTAACTTCGGAGCACAAAGAACCACACCGACGTTGGCAAACTCTTCGGTTTCTGCATATGGCGCATATCTAATAATGCTGTATAGGCATGGTGTGGTCATTTGATGTTACTCCAAAATTCTCTGTCGCTTACTCTGTTCAGGCAGTTCATTATCTCATTCAACATCAGTTCGCGTTCTTCATCGGATGAAAACCACTCATCAGGAACCTGATTAAACTTCTCCTCAACTGAACCAATAGCACCACTAGCGAGATCCATCAGTTCGGGTTTATCAAGTATGTCGAACACCCACTTTCTTCCGTTTGCAGAATACACATGGACATCATACTCATCATCAGTTGTATCCTGTGCGAATGCCAGATTATGGTCAATCAGGTAATACCTATTATTAACAGCATCGAAAATTATATTTACATTGCCACCGATGTCAGTCAAAGACCTGTCAGCATTGTTTATCCAGCGGTCAAAGAAGAATATTTTCTTTTGATCCTGTATGTTTACAGCACTGCGGGCTTGTTGAATGTTAATGGTTGAGGCATTTTCAACAAAGCGGGTGGCAAATGCTGGGCCTGGTGAAAGCTCGCCGCGCAAATCAGGCATGAATTCGATAATCTCTTGGCCAACATCTACAATGCAAAAATCAGGGCAAGGTAGACCTATCTGTCTGGCTAGGTGTGCAGAAATAAATTCTGCTACAAGCTCTTTTTGCCGGAGTTTTGGCCTGCCCTTAACTATGTAAGCCAGCCCATCTTGGCACGTGCAAAGAAACGGCTGAGTCATACCGTCATTCATGCGTCTAGTATAGGCTGTAACTTGCAGATAGTTATTTTGCAAAACATACTTTCCCTAGAAATAAACACTAAACATTGGTGCTGGAAAACTTTAAAAAAATAACGTGCACAGCTTATCCTTAACCAAACGGCTCTTCAGCCCATCAGCACCCGAATACCTCAGGCTAACCGTACTTCCTGTAGGTCTGTAGCGTATTACTCCGTATCGCCCTTAATCCGCCGCCCCATGTACTTCGCGTACAGCTCGTCAAGTTCCTTCAGGCGCAGCGAGACAATCCGCAACATGTTCTGTTGCTCTTCTTCCGGTAACTGGCGATAGAGCTCAAGCAGGCGCTGTTCGTCAGGTTTAAGTCCGTCTTTCTCTCCGACATCCTCACCAAGCAGCCACGGAACTGATACGCCAGCAGCATCTGCTACAGCGAGCGCTGACTCCTTGCTCATAGCACCTTTTTTGAACCAGCCGTTAACGGACTGCGGAGTTATTCCCGCAATCCTGGCCATATCAGACTTTGTCATCCCACGGCGCGTTAATTCTGTCAGACGCTCTACAAGAATCGGGTTAAGTAATTTTTTCTCTGTCATGTCAGAAGAATAAGCCTTTTGCTTATAAAATAAAATTCGCCTGGGACTTGATTTAATTTTAAGTCTAAGGCTTAATTTGTTCGTGTATCTTTTGGAGACCATCATGAACGGATTAGAGAAAGCCATCAAAAAAGCAGGTAATGCCAGCAATCTTGCGGCCTTACTGGGTATTAAACCCATGTCGGTAAGCCGCTGGAAGACACGTTACAACGGTGCTGTCCCACCAGGCCGCGTATTACCGATTTTCAAGATAACGGGCATCACACCTCACGAACTGCGCCCTGATATCTACCCAAACCCAACCGATGGCTTACCAAGCCAAGAGGCATCAGCCAAATAACCATAGAGGATATTTACCCATGGAGAACGCAATTGCACGAAAGTTAGACCCACCAGAAATCAACCCGATTGAGATAGAGAGTGTCCTGCTCAACCGGCTTGCATCAGTAGGGCAGAAATCATACGCCGAGCATATGGGCATCAGTGAGTCGACAGTCAGCAGACGTAAAGCTGAGGGATATTTCTGCAACATGGCGAAAGAGCTGGCTTTTCTTGGGATTCAGGCCGCGCCACCGGAGGCGGTACTGGTATCCAGAAACTATCTCACAGCCGTAGAGATTCTCGCTGATGCCGGGCTAAAGGCTGAACGAGCCAGGCCGGATGCGCTGGGGTGGGACTGAAAATGGTAGCAACCAAAAAGGCGAAAGCCGCGGTGAGGGGTCACCAACGGCTTTCTGGTGCAATTCATTGCGAATTCATTGCGGGGAAATTATGTCAGTAACCAGTATCGAGGTAAACATCCAGCCAACCCACAAATGCTCTTTTTGCGGAAAGACGAATATTGAAGTGGCTGGCGTTTCTATCTGCCAGAAATGCGTCTTTCAGTGCGTTGATATTGTCTTTAAATACGCAGAAAAGACGAACTCTCCAACGTATTAAATTCAGGGGTATCTATGCAAAGTTCACCATGTGGCTTAAGGCTTCTCTCCAGTAGCGCATTCGTATGCCTTAGTGAGGGCGTCGATCAGGCGAGGAACTTCCCCTACGTGCATCTCAATTTCTCGGCAGATATTCAATTCTTCCGAATTAACACCAGGGCAGTGATTGATAGAAATTGTAAGCGAATTGTCATGCTCATCGTATCTGACAGAAATTTCAGGTCTGTGCGGTGTTGCTATGAATTTGTTCATTTTAACTCCATGGTCTGTAGGTATTTTATGGCTGCTTTACCTTACATGCAATTGTACATAGCTGATTATCTGGCAGATACCATGCATCTGTCTACAGAGGAGCATGGGGCTTATTTGCTGTTGATGTTTAACTACTGGCAAACGGGGAGAGCTATTCCGAAAAGTCGTTTAGCAAAAATTGCACGACTTGATAACGAGCGTTGGATTCCCGTTGAAGAGTCGTTAAGTGAGTTTTTTATCGACAATGGTGAAGAATGGATACATGAACGTATTGAACAGGATTTGGCATCTGTTCATGCGAAGCTGGAACAACGTTCTGCCGCAGGAAAGGCCTCAGTAGCAAAGAGAAAAGCCAATAAAACAATGAAAGTTGAACGAGAAAGCAACGTGTGTTCAACGCTCGTTGAAAGTTCGTTAGAGCGGAATGCTAACGGAAACTCAACTAATAAAGATAAGAATAAGAATAAAGATCTAAAAGAATTAAAAGATCCCCCTAAATCCCCCACGGGGGGAGATAGAAATAATTTTAATCCGCTTTCGATTGAATTACCGGAATGGCTATCCCCGACTCTTTGGGCGGAGTGGGTGGGTTATCGCAAACAACTTGGTAAGCCAATTAAAACCCTGCAAGGGGCCAACGGCTCGATTAATAAACTCGCAGCATACAGGACGCAGGGGCATAGCCCTGAGTTCGTGGTGAAACTGACCATGGAAAATGAGTGGAGGGGGCTACTTGTTCCTGAGGAAACTGCGAGCAAAAAGCGTCGTGACGTAAACGAAATATCTCAACCTGATAATTCGATCCCTACCGGATTCAGGGGGTAACGATGAAAAACGTAATCGGTACTGGCAGTGCGCTTGATCGCCTGAAAAGAATTATCCCAGCCAGTGTGCAGCCGAAATTCTCGACTGCTGATGAGTGGCGGGCATGGCAGGAAGCCGAAGGGCGTAAACGCAGTGAAGAGCTTGACAGGATGAATCAGAAATCCCGCACCGAGAAGATTTTCGGGCGATCTGGCATTCAGGATCTCCATCGTAGCTGTACGTTTGCTAACTACGAAGTAAGCGGGGAGGGGCAGCGAAAAGCGTACACGATGGCAAAAAGTTATGCCCAGAACTTCGGTAGTGGATTTGCGAGCTTTGTGTTCAGCGGTGGTCCGGGAACCGGGAAAAACCATCTTGCGGCGGCAATCGGAAATCATCTGCTGGCCGGCGGTCATAGCGTTCTGGTGGTAACCATTCCTGACCTGATGCTCAGGGTTCGTGAGTGCTACGACGGTGGGCAATCAGAAGCGTCCCTGCTTGATGACCTTTGCAAAGTTGACCTGCTGGTACTGGATGAAGTCGGTATTCAGCGCGGGAGCAGTGGTGAGAAGGTCATTCTCAATCAGGTTATCGATCGCCGTCTCTCATCGATGCGACCTGTTGGTGTTCTGACGAATCTTAACTACGAGGGGCTGTTGGATTCACTGGGCGCGAGGGTTATCGATCGCCTCCAGATGGACGGAGGGATGTGGGTGAATTTTGACTGGGGAAGCTACCGGAAAAACGTTAGCCACCTCCGGATCGTGAAATAAGGGGTTAAAAATGGCCCGACCTAAAACACACAGCGAACGGATGATTATTCTTGAGCGGATTATCGGTCTGGTGAAAGAGCAGGGGCGCATCACGACGAACGACGTCGTTGCGATTTTTGGCGTGCACCGAACCACGGCGGAGAAATATCTGCGTATCGCGCTGGAGCGAGGCGGCTTCATTCGTCATGGCCGCTGCGGCATTTTCCGAGACCAGCGTGCGGTGATTGATTATGACCTCAGGCGATACAGCAGTAGTCAGGTAACGGGATTTTCAGCGCTGCCGGTGCTGGAGAAAAGCCCGGTAATGCAGGTTTATGGAGCATCCAAAATGAGCATCAACAAGGGGGGAGCCCAATGAGCAACATCGACAAACCAATGACAAATCGCGAACTGGTCGATGCGGCCATTGAACTTGCCGGAGAGTTCTATGCGATGCAGGGCTATTCGCATCGTCCAGGGTTCAAATACTGGGAGTCTCCGCATCCGCATGAGCGCCTGTGCTTTGAAATGGCTTGCGTGGCATTCGAAACTATTCGCGGCTCAGATGTAATGGACGCCGTATCTGAACTGGAGGATGAGGAATGAGCAACATCGACAAACAGGCGCTACGTGAAGAGTTCCGCCTCATGCAGGCGCACTATAGCGACCCAGCAGACCGTGCACGACAGGTTATTTATATCGCCGCAGAGGCGCTGCTGGATGAGAATCTTCAACTCCAGCGGGAAAAAGACGCAACAGAGGCCGTAGCGCTGGCACTGCGTGATGATATGCGACAGGCGCGGGAGCAACTGGCAGCCGCAGAAAAGCGGAACGCCGAACTCGAACGCAGCGAAACTCAGTTAATCGACGAACGCGATAATGCTGAATCTGCCCTCAATGATGCCTACAAAGCCGTAATGGGCCAGGCACCAGAATGGAGTAACTGGTTTAGCTTCGAGAATGCGATAGATGAAATTGAGTTGGCGTGCGAGCTATGGCGCAACCAGACAGATGACGTTATCCAGTTCCGCCAGCGCATAGCAGAACTTGAGGCGAAACTTGAAACTGCTGACAAGTTGCAGGATGGCGCATTCCGTGACGGCCTGAAAGCTGGGTTCAGCTATGGGCAGACAGATGACCAATCCGGGTTCGCGCAATGCATGTCTGCATATAGCACACGCACTGACATTGGTGTGAAGGTGGAATGAGATGGCAGAAACCATTTTAGACGTGTGCTGCGGCTCTCGCATGTTCTGGTTCAACAAACAGGATTCCCGCGCCGTGTTCGCCGATATCCGCGCCGAAGAGCATACCCTGTGCGACGGTCGCCGTCTGGTTATCAGTCCTGACCTCATTGCTGATTTTCGCGCGCTACCGTTTGCTGATTCGTCGTTTCCGGTTGTGGTGTTTGATCCGCCTCATCTGGAACGTGTCGGTCAAACGGCCTGGATGGGTAAAAAATACGGGTGCCTGAATAAAAAAACGTGGCGTTCTGACCTCCGCGCCGGATTCAAAGAGGCTTTCCGTGTATTGCGGTCACACGGTGTACTCATTTTTAAATGGAATGAAACGCAGATCCCGGTTAGCCAGATTCTGGCGCTGACGGACGTGAAACCAATCATCGGCCAACGAACCGGCAAGAACGATAAAACCCACTGGATTATTTTTGTGAAGGACTAACCCATGACCACTATTACCAATAACAAACTAACAGACGAACGCGTTTCAAATGCAACACTGATTCGGCTCATTCAGTGGGCTGAACAGCACAATAGCCATTATGTTGCAGCGGCCCTGTGTGAGCTACAGGAACGCCGCAAGGCTGATAGCGCAGAGCCAGCCGGATACCACGTCATCAAAGAGTGCGGAAAGGTTGGCTGTAGTGTTACAACGCTTGAGGAAGCCGAGAAAACGCGAGACTTCTGGAATAAGAGGTGGACTATCAGACCGTATTTCTACACCCAGCCAGCGTCAGAACGCGAACAGATACGCCGCGAGCACGCCGAATGGTCTGATGCCACGTTCGGCGATGTTGGCCCCATCGGTCCGCTGAAGCACCTCTCGAAAGAAGCGCTTGAGGCCGCTGCTGAACCAGACGACCTGAGCGAATGGGCTGACATGCAATTCTTGCTATGGGATGCGCAACGCCGTGCCGGTATTACAGATGAGCAGATTACCCAGGCGATGGTAGAAAAGCTGGCGGTAAACAAGTCCCGCCAGTGGCCGGAGCCGAAAGACGGTGAGCCGCGGCTGCATATCAAAGAGCAGCCAGTGCCGGTAGTGCCGCCCGCCATTGAGCCAGATTACAAGGTCATTAAAAGTATTCTGCCCACGACCAACCCTGATGAATATGCGTGCTGCATTGCTGCTGACATGTGGAACGCCTGTCGCTCCGCCATG
Organism: Salmonella sp. SJTUF15591; assembly: GCF_043356435.1. Taxonomy (NCBI): domain Bacteria; kingdom Pseudomonadati; phylum Pseudomonadota; class Gammaproteobacteria; order Enterobacterales; family Enterobacteriaceae; genus Salmonella; species Salmonella sp. SJTUF15591. Next base: position 7,435 of record NZ_JBEUJO010000005.1, read on the forward strand.
CTCAACGGAGGTAAATCGTGAAACACCCACATGCCGGTCCTGTGATCGGCACTAGTGCAAAATCAAAAAATACGAATCAGTGATTTGTAATCAACATTTCTTAGGTTTGTAGATATGCGAATAATAACCAGGAAGAAACCTGCGTTCACTGACCTGTACCAGACTGGTGTTCTGACGCGTATAGCAGCCGTTAAGACTGACAGTGGCGGCTGGCGCCTGTTTGGAGTGTGGCGTGATCAGGATATCGCTGTATTTGTGGAAGCGGCGCGCGGCGGCATCCGGGAATGGTCCGGCTTAAATTATCTGGCTGAGTTTGTGTTCAGTTGTGGCATTAGCCTCTGGGAGGTTCACAACAAGACAGAAAGGAAAACTCCGGCATGAAGTGTTGCGTCATAACCCATTACCGCGGGTCAACCCAACAAGCCCCGCATATGCGGGGCTTGTTGTTGAAGCAGGGCGGGATTGGGTCGATTAAAATCTGAGCGCTACATTCAGAGGGGGCGAAATACTACAGCAATCTTTGTTGTCATGCATTCCAACTAAGCCATGCATTTTGTGCAAAAAGTGCTATTTTTGCCATTCTTGAAAGCTCAAGTCGGATCATAGGCCCCACCTATCTCCGCTGAACGTGATATTACTTTACTTATACCCGTGGGGTAATATCGTCGAAAATGGTGCTAACTTGCAAAGTGGCCACAATAAAGTTCGTCGAACATGCATCTATCTTCAGACATGGACCCATTGCTCAAATATGACGAATGGTATTAAATTGTCCTCAACCACTCCAAGTGGTGATGAATTCTTTGGATGTGTTTACATCCTACAATTTGAGAAAGCACTGCCAAACGTGCATGAGGATGATAATCATGGGTCACGCATTAAAAAAGGCAGATCGCTTGTACATTCCGCCTCGTGACAAATCCACGGTGGCGAAACCTCGTGCAGCGATCAGCGAAGCATGTTCACATACTGGTCAAGTTAAAAACGCCTTTGAGTTTGGGTTTGCTCGTTATGAGAAGGCGATGGAAGAACTTTCAAAGGTCTGAGTAGAAACGGATGACGATAGAGTATGTTGAAGGAGTCAATTATCTTTCGATTGACGATATCGTTTACATCAACAGGTCTCTGATCGAGACTCAGACGCCAAATGAGCCAATAGGTGTACTGAATCCGAACAACCTCAGTTCTTCACAGTCCCGACCAAGTACGATTCGATATTATGAGCAGACAGACGATATGTTTCGCCTGTCTGCTGTTCTTATTGAAAGCCTGATCCAGAATCATCCATTCGCAAATGCAAACAAACGCACCGCCATGATGGCTGGTTACGTATTTCTATTGCTGAATGGATATGAGCTTACAGCACCCAGTGATGAGGTCGTAACCATCGCAGAGGGTTTGGCTCGTAAGGATTATTCAGTGGAAGACCTAGAAAATTGGCTATGCCACTGGTCCCGAGAGTACGATTCCAGAACGTTATGTGCAACAGGCGGAAATTCGCTTCAGGTTCTCGTGGCGACTTCACACTACATCCGAATCGTATCGAAAAACTGAATCCGCTGAGAGGCGGTTATTTGGCCGACCAATACTGAATTATATAACCCGCTTCGGCGGGTTTTTTTTCGCTTTCAGCCTTTGCCTAACTGATTTAGTAAATTCCGAATACTCGGAAAAACTCTTCCTATACAAGGGCATGGCTTTAGCAAAAAGTGCTATTCACCTCTTGAATGTTATTTCTAACAGGTGTACTGTGTTTATATACAGTAGTTGAATGTAGAGGGAATTATGAGAATTGAACTTGTTATCAGCCGGACAAAACAGCTTCCGGAAGGGGCAGTTCCTGCACTGGAAAAAGAACTAATTACCCGTCTCCAGAATCAGTATGAAAACTGCAACTTAACCATCCGTCGAGGCAGTCAGGATGGTCTGAGTATCGTCGGTGCTGCTGATGGCGATAAAAAACGTATACAGAGCATTCTGCAGGAAACGTGGGAAAGCGCTGACGACTGGTTTTATTAACATTGCGCTTAATGCTGGCGCGCATTTTTCAGAATACCGCAATTTGCGTATCCCTTTGATGCTGCTGCCGACAATTTTTAACCGCGTCTGTACATCGCCTGAAGGGAGAACAAAAATTGAGTAATTCAGCTTTGCAAAAGTCAGAAGATAGCTGGTATGACATTGTAAGAAGATCTGATGGTTGCGTAGTGTTTAGCTTTCCATCATCAGGCAGGCATCTTATCTATCGTGTAAATGGCATGGTATCTATGCGTCCTTTGCTGGATGATGAAGAAGTTTTTACTCCCAACGGTTTTATGCATTTTATTCGCCGTCTCGGCTACCGGGTAACACCACCTTCTGATAATATGAAATCAACGGCCTGAACAACCGTTAACCTTCTGCGCCACGGAGAACACCATGGCGCACGAATTACAACTCATCAAGCAGTCATCTGGAATTCTGATCCCCGCGACGCCGGAGACCAGCGATATTCTGCAATCAAAAATTAAACTCGGCGCCGTGCTGGTGGCTGAGTTTCGTCAGGTGAGGAATCCTGCATTCCATCGCCGCTTTTTCGCGTTGCTTAATCTCGGGTTTGAATACTGGGAACCCACCGGCGGCGCCATTTCTGCCAACGAGCGCAAACTGGTAAACGGTTATGCAAAGTTTCTTGCTGCATATGGCGGGAATGAAAGCGCATTACTGGATGCGGCTGAACAGTATCTGGAACAGATTGCAAACCGCCGGGTAACAAACGGAATTAGCCTCTGTAAATCTTTCGATGCATACCGCGCATGGGTGACGGTTGAGGCTGGTCACTATGACGCCATCCAGCTACCTGATGGCACCCTTCGCAAACATCCCCGCAGCATCGCTTTTTCCAGCATGGATGAGGTCGAATTTCAGCAGTTGTATAAATCCGCGCTTGATGTGCTCTGGCGGTGGATTTTATCACGTACATTCCGTACTCAGCGCGAGGCCGAGAACGCCGCCGCCCAGCTCATGAGCTTTGCGGGGTGATGGCGATGAAATACTCCTGGTTCCATCATCACGACTGCACAACCGAGCAGGCCGACACGCTGATATCGGATTATCAGAAGCGGGGCGTAAGGACAGAAAAGAGCCTGAACCCTGACTTCATTACCTGGACTGTCAGTGCGAAATTACCTGAATATGCACGCCGGGTGCGGACGCCAAAATCCTTACGCCAAAAGGTCTGGGGGTGAACATGGCTAAATTACCGCGCCGTAAGTGCAAAGTTTGCCGGGAATGGTTTCATCCTGCTTACAGCAATGTTGTCTGGTGCTGTCCTGAACATGGCGCTATCTACGCGCTTGAACTGCGTGCCAAAGCAAAGATTAAAGCCGCAGCCAGGCGTATCAGGGAGAAACACCAGGCGGATAAAGCCGAACGCCAGCGCCGCCAGGCTAAGCGTGAGTCGTTCAAAACTAAAGCTCAGTGGGATAAAGAGGCGCAGGCCGCCTTTAACCGTTACATCAGGATACGGGATGAAGGTAAACCCTGCATTAGCTGCGATGCGCCGCTGGTTGGTAAAAGCAATTTCCTGACCGGAAGCGCCATCGATGCAAGCCATTACCGCTCGCGCGGTGCCGCCTCACATCTCAAATTCAACGTATTCAACGTTCATTCGGCCTGCACGCGCTGCAACCGGCAGTTAAGCGGTAATGCGGTCGAATACCGAATCCGCCTCATCAGGCGTATAGGCCTCGAAAGGGTGGAGCGTCTTGAATCAGACAATGCGCCACGTCGTTTCGATATCCCGTACCTGAAACGCATCAAATACATATTCACCCGCAAAGCCCGGGCGCTGGAGAAGCGCCGCGCACGTCGACAGGATAATGCAGCATGAAACCAGAACTGATCGACATACTCCGCATGCGCTGGTTGCGTCTCCGTATTTACCGCCGTCCGGGTTCGGTGCTGGTGGACTACCGCATCCTGCGCAATTTTGTTCGTATTTATCAGTTCACAGGATTTACTCAATGAACACTCAATACCTCCAGTATGTACGTGAACAGCTAATGGTAGCGACAGCCGATTTAAGCGGGGAGACTAAAGGGCAGCTTCTGGCCTGGCTGGAGAACGCACAATTCGACACGAAAAACTACCCCCGAAAAAAACAGCGTATCTGGGACAAGGAAACAGAACGCTGGATAACGTTAAATAACCCGCCAATCCCCGGCAAGCAGTCGCTGGCAAAAGGAAGCGCTATCCCGCTGGTGAAGCCTGTGGAATATTCCACTGCCTCATGGCGCCGGGCGGTTCTTTCACTGGATGAACACTACAAGGCGTGGTTGTTGTGGAATTACAGTGAGAATACCTGCTGGGAACACCAGGTCGAAATAACAAGTTGGGCGTGGTGCGAGTTTAGACAGCAGCTTGCAGGGAGGAAGATGGCTGGCAAGACAGTGGAACGGCTGAAGAAACTTATCTGGCTGGCGGCGCAGGATGTCAAATCTGAATTAGCCGGGCGTGAGGTTTATCAATATAAAGAGTTAGCGGGACTGGTAGGCGTTAGCGAAAAGAACTGGTCAGAAACCTTCACCAGACACTGGCTGACCATGCGCGCGATATTTCTGCGTCTTGATCAGGCGTCTCTTTTGAGTGTATCGGAGTCGCGTTCGGAACAGGTGGCTTTCAACCTATACGCACTTAATTGACACAAACAGTTATCCGGGGCTATATTTCTAGCGTTGCCTATATGCAACCTGGGATTGGCGTCCCGGAATCAATCGACGCATAAGCCGCGTTAGCGGTTTTTTTATGCGTAAAACACAGTTACATCCAAATTATGGTGGGCTGTGTGGGGGCACCGAAAGGTGCGCCGGACGGTTGACCGGTTACGCCAACCCTGCACAGTTCACCACCCGTCAATTGGCGTTGACAGTGGTGATAATCCAACCCCATTGGAGCTATCAACCATGACCACTCAAATTTCCGTAGAATCCATTTCGCTGACCACCCATCAAAATATCCCTGTTATTACTACCGAATTGTTGGCACAGTTGTACGGTACTGAAGTAATCAGAATTCAACAAAACCACGCGCGAAATGCGGAACGTTTTATTGAGGGAAAACATTTTTTCAAACTGGTCGGTCAGGAGTTAAGGGAGCTTAAGCACAGACTATCTTTAAGCGAGTCCGTGAAAATCGCTCGCAATGTACGTTCCCTCATCCTCTGGACAGAACGCGGTGCTGCCCGTCACGCAAAAATGCTCGAAACGGATCAGGCATGGGAAGTATTCGAGAGACTGGAGGACTGCTATTTCAGCCAGAAACAACCTGTTCCAGCACGCCAGACTCATCCCGCAATTCCATTTCCAAAAGAACGACGTTTCATTGTAACAGTGTCCCCCGACGGTACTGCTGATACCCAGCCTTTGCCTGACGACGTATTTATCGGCAAAGTATCGAGCATATTAAGTGACCTTCGCCAGATGGGGTGGATAATCATCAAACGTGACCGGCTGGTTGAGACACTGGCGACGTGGTGATTGCAAAACTGGATTAAAACGGCTATATTTTATGTAAATCTGATATCGTCGCCATAGCTTCAATCGTCGACCAAATAAATTCAAGCCCCGCCATCGTGCGGGGCTTTTCTGTTTGTGCCGTCCGGAATAATCCCTCTGAGTTTTGTCGTTAATCCACCTGGCGGCCTTCCTACTTCACACTGCGCCATCCGAGCTATCGGAGGTGAGGCTTATGAAAATGCACAACGATCCCCATTCCTGGCAGGGCTGGCTGGAGCTGTTCCAGAGCTGGTGGCGAGGAGATACGCCGCTGGGCGCTGTTCTGATGTCGTTATTTATGGCCGGTCTGCGCATTGCCTATTTTGGCGGTAACGGTGGCTGGAAGAAAAAAACACTCGAAATTCTGCTATGTGGTGCCCTGACGTTGACCTTCTCATCTGCGCTGGAATATTTCGGCTGGCCCAAGTCCCTGTCTGTTGCGATTGGTGGCGGCGTCGGCCTTATCGGCGTGGATGCGATCCGCGGCTTTGCAATGAAGTTTATCAGTGGTCGTATCGGTGGGGATAATAACAAGGTTTAATCATGAACGAGTCTCAATTTCAGCAGGCGGCTGGTATCAGCGCCGAACTGGCCGCGCGCTGGTATCCACATATTACGGCGGCAATGAGCGAATTCGGTATTACTGCTCCACTGGATCAGGCCATGTTCATTGCTCAGGCGGGACATGAAAGCGCTGGTTTTACAAGGCTGGTGGAGAGCTTCAACTACAGTATCGCCGGGCTGACCGGATTCATCCGCGCCGGGAGAATCACTCCAGATCAGGCCAGTACTCTTGGGCGAAAAGCCTGTGAGAAGGCGCTTCCGCTCGAGCGACAGCGTGCAATAGCTAATCTGGTATACAGCAAGCGAATGGGTAACAACGGGCCTGGCGACGGCTGGAACTACCGCGGGCGTGGACTTATCCAGATCACAGGTCTGAACAACTACCGTGATTGCGGTAACGGGATCAAAACTGAGCTCGTTGCCCATCCGGATCTACTGGCACAGGATACGTATGCTGCCCGTAGTGCAGCGTGGTTCTTCGCGACTAAAGGGTGTCTGAAATATTCCGGCGACATGGTACGCGTTACACAGATAATCAACGGAGGGCAGAACGGCATCGGAGATCGGCGAGAGCGCTTTGAAAAAGCAAAATCGGTGCTGGTATGACTCTGTTACCTGCTCTTCTGAAAAGATACTGGTTGCAGCTGGTGTTTATTTTGCTGATGGCTGGTACGTTTATCGCCGGTAATGTCTGGAGTGACAGGGGCTGGCAAAAAAAATGGGCAGATCGCGACAGCGCTGAATCCTCTCAGGAGGTCAACGCCCAGACCGCCGCCCGTATTATTGAACAGGGCCGCATTATTGCCCGTGATGAGGCTGTAAAAGATGCACAAGCACAAGCCGCTAAATCTGCTGCCACTGCTGCTGGCCTGTCTGCCACTGTTAGCCAGTTGCGCACCGAAGCAACAAAGCTTGCCGCCCGCCTGGACGCCGCAAAACACACCGCAGATCTTGCCGCTTCCGTCAGAAGCAAAACAACCGACGCCACCGCCGGAATGCTTGCCGACATGCTCGGAGATATTGCAGCAGAAGCTAAACGATATGCTGCAATCGCTGACGAACGCTACCAGGCAGGAATGACGTGTGAGCGTATTTACAACTCGGTGAGAGAGTCAACCAACAATCCCATAGCTCCGCACTAGCGGGGCTTTTTGTTGTAACAAGAAGACGAAGAAGGAAATACTATGTTTACAGTTAAAACCATCATCAACGGTGTTACGCATATTTGTGAGCAGCCATCCATCTCGATAGCCAGAGCTGGTTCTGAAACGTTCGCAGATACTTTAAAACTTACTCATAACTCAGCCAGCCCGGACTTCGCATACTGGCTCCCGGCTATCTATGAAGATCCAGAAATGACCAAAGCGCTGCAGGAGGAGGAACTGGTTATTAGTGACCGTACTGATGTGCTGGATACTGATGCTATTGCCATCATTATTGAGGAATATCCGAGTGAAAATTTCCCCGGCGCGGGTGATGGCTGCCGTTACCAGTTTATCTATCCGGGCGATCAGGTTTATGTGATGAACTCTAATGGTGCCACCATCGAGGCCGTGAAGTAGGCGTTACAGCAGAGCCTAGTAGTAACTTACCCACATGATGACTGATAGCCACCTGGACAGATATCGCATGAACAAATCGCCCCGTATCTATGGCAGCAAATGGGACCGTGAGCGCCTCCTGTTCCTTCGTACTCATCCGTTGTGTGCCATGTGTCATGAGCAGGGAAGAGTGACGGCGGCAACGGTGGTCGATCATATCATTCCGCACAAACTGAAAGAGGCGCTGAATAGTGGAAACGCCGAAGCGATAGCGAAGGCACAAAAGCTATTCTGGAGCCGGAAGAACTGGCAGGGGTTGTGTAAGCAGCACCACGACTCTACGAAGCAACGAATGGAGAAACGCGGTGTCGTCGTGGGCTGTGACGAGAACGGTATTCCACTTGACCGTGCATCGCACTGGTTCAGACGATAACAATTCTCATATGTGTGGCAGCTATGAAGGAGGAGGGCGGGTTAAAAGTTCACAGCTTTGTGCCTGCGTGACCGCCCGCCCTCCTCTGTTTGCACAACCGCGAAATGAAAAGTTTTTTTCCGGGAGGTTCCGATGGCAGGACGGCGCCCGAAACCGACCCACCTGAAAGTGGTAACCGGCAATCCGGGCAAACGTAAACTCAACGATAAAGAACCCCAACCTGCAAAAGAAATCCCCAGCCCGCCAGCACATCTTAGCGACTGGGGAAAAGTTGCGTGGGGCAGGCTCACAGTTTTACTTGATGGCATGGGTATTCTTACAGTTGCCGATTCACTGGCGCTGGAGCGTCTTTGCGATATCTATGCAGATATCCTTCAGCTTCGCCTGACGATCGCGGACGAAGGGAGAACTTATACAGTCCAGACTGAAGGGGGATTTTTGATTAAGGCGAACCCGGCAGTAGCAATGTTGGCGGATGCTGATCGACGTTTTAAAAGTTACCTGGTTGAATTCGGTCTGACTCCGGCCGCCAGAACGAAGGTGAAAGTGGATGGTGGAGAAAAAGAAGAAGACCCGCTCAACGAGTTCTTCGGTTGACCCCACCACTCGTTATGCGATGGATGTGGCGTCCGGTAAGGAAATTGCCGGACCTGATATCCGCAATTCCTGCAAGCGTCATCTGAAGGATCTGGAGTCCTGCCATGCCCGCGGTCTGGTATGGGATACGGTAACAGCGCAGCGTGCTATCGACTTTTTCGCGAAAGTGCTGAAACTTAACGGCGGCGAACACGAAGGCAAGCCGTTCAATCTGTTACCCTGGCAGTGCTTTATCGTGGGGTCTGTATTTGGCTGGCAAAACTCAGACGGCTATCGCCGGTTCCGTATGGTGTACGTCGAATCCGGTAAGGGGTCAGGTAAATCACCGCTTGCAGCTGGTATAGCTCTTTACTGCCTTGTCGCCGACAAGGAGCCACGCGCGGAAGTCTACGCGGCCGCCACGAAAAAAGACCAGGCCATGATACTGTTTCGCGATGCTGTGGCGATGGTTGACCAGTCGCCAGCACTGGCACAGCGGATTAACAAATCAGGCGGTGCCGGGAAAGAGTGGAATCTGGCTTTTCTGCAGACCGGTTCTTTTTTCCGGCCTATCAGCTCGGACGACGGACAGTCAGGTCCACGCCCGCATTGTGCTCTGATAGACGAAATTCACGAGCACAAAAACAACCAGGTCGTGGAAATGATGCGCGCCGGGACGAAAGGTCGTCGCCAGGCGTTGATTTTCATGATCACTAACAGCGGCCACGACAAAACCAGCGTCTGCTACGACTATCACGAGTATGGGCGTAAAGTTGCCGAAGGCTCGATTGAGGATGACAGTTTCTTTTCTTTCATTTGTTCCCTGGACGAAGGAGAAGACCCATTCAAGGACGAGTCCTGCTGGAAAAAAGCAAACCCCTCTCTTGGTCATACTTTTACCGATCGCTACCTGCGTGAGCAGGTTACTCAGGCTCGGGGGATGCCGTCGAAGGAAAGCATTGTTCGGCGGTTAAACTTCTGTCAGTGGGTGGATGCCGATAACCCCTGGATGAGTAGCGATGTGTGGATGGGGTGCGAAGAGGACTTCTCCCTGCAGGAGCTGCGGGGCGAGGAATGCTATGGCGGTCTGGATCTTTCAGGCAGCCGGGATCTCACCGCACTGGCGCTGTTCTTTCCGAAAAAGAGAAAGCTGGTGGTGGAATTCTGGACGCCAAAAGACACTCTGACAGACCGGGCGAAAACAGACCGGGTTCCATATGACGCATGGGAACGGGACGGATACATCCACACCACACCAGGTAAAGCCGTGAAGTATGGTTTTGTTGCTGAACGTATCGCAGATCTTGCAATGCAGTTCGACATCAAAGCCATTGCCTTCGATCAGTACCGTATTAAATACCTTGAGCCGGAACTGGACGAAGCCTCAGTATCAGTGCCGCTGATCCCGCATGGGCAGGGCTACTACAAGGCAAAAGATTCTGGTCTGTGGATGCCGCATTCTATCGAGCTATTTGAGCAGATGCTGGATGATGGTGCAGTCGTTATTAAAACTAATCCCTGCCTGCGCTGGAATGCAGCTTCCGCAGTAACCGAAGCCGATCAGAAAGAAAACCGCATTTTTGCCAAGAAAAAAAGTACCGGACGTATTGATGGCGTGGTGGCTTCCGCTATGGCAATAGGTGCATCAGAAGAGGATGTCACTGATGATGGCGATGTTGATGGTTTCTTTGATGATCCAATCATAGTGGGTATCTGATGGCGAATAATAAACACCCCGGGCGAATAAAAAGCGCCCTTTTAAACTGGCTGGGCGTCCCCGTCAGCCTGACTAACGGCGAGTTCTGGCGCGAGTGGTTCGGAACCAGCAGCAGTGGAAAAGTTGTGACTGCTGATAAGATTATCCGCCTGTCTGCTGTATGGGCCTGTGTCAGGTTGTTGAGTGAATCGGTTTCCACGTTACCGCTGAAAATCTACGAACGTCAGGCTGATGGCTCCCGAAAACTGGCTTCTGATAATCCTGCTTACCAGGTACTTTGCCGGCGCCCCAATCCTGAAATGACGCCGTCACGTTTTATGCTGATGGTGGTCGCCAGTATCTGTCTGCGGGGAAATGCATTTGTTGAAAAACTGTTTATCGGCAGAAAACTGGTATCGCTGGTTCCGCTGTTACCACAGAACATGGTAGTAAAACGACTGGATAGTGGGCAATTGCAGTACTCATATACTGAGAACGGAAAACAGCGAATTATACCTGTAAACCGGATTATGCATATCCGTGGATTCGGTCTGGATGGTGTATGTGGCATGATGCCTGCGATGACGGGCATCGATGTCTTTGGTGCGGCAATGTCGGTGGATGAAGCCGCGGCAAAAATCTTTGAAAATGGCCTTCAGAGTACAGGGTTTCTTTCTTCAAAAAATGCGCTGACCAAAGAGCAGCGTGATCGTCTGAGGCAAAACCTTCAGTCTTTTATCGGTTCAAAAAATGCCGGGAAACTGATGGTGCTGGAAAATGAACTCACATACCAGAATGTCACCATGAATCCGGAAGCGGCACAATTGCTGGAAAGCCGTTCCTTCAGTATCGAGGAAATTTGCCGCTGGTTTCGCGTTCCTCCTTTCATGGTCGGTCATACCACTAAACAAAGCAGCTGGGCATCCAGTCTTGAAGGGATGAACCTTCAGTTCCTGACGCACACTCTTCGACCGCTGCTGGTGAATATTGAACAGGAAATTGGCCGGTGCCTGCTCGATAGCGATGATGACGTGTTCGCGGAGTTCTCCGTTGAAGGACTGCTGCGCGCCGACAGCGCTGGCCGTGCGGCTTACTATACCAGCGCGCTTCAGAATGGCTGGATGTCGCGAAACGATGTTCGCCGTCTGGAAAATATGCCGCCGATTGAAGGGGGGGACATTTACACCGTTCAGCTCAACCTGACGCAACTGAAAAATCTCGAAAGCAGCAATCCTGCTGTTCAGGCTCTGGCCCTGAGAGAACTGCATAACCACGTATTCCCCGATATTTCCTTTGAACAATCTCCGCTGAAACAGGCCGCTTAGGAGCACTTTCCTGATGAGCAAAAAACAACTTCCGGTAGCACCGGCGGGGCGCCCCTGTGCGCGCGTTACCTGTGAAACCCTTCCTTCCGCACTGGACCGCTGGAACGGCGGGATCAAAGCTGCGGCCACTGACGACAACAGTATTTCTGTTTTTGATGTGATCGGGCAGGACTACTGGGGTGAAGGCGTAACAGCCAAACGTATCGCCGGTGCGCTACGGGCGATGAATGGCGCCGACGTCACGGTCAATATCAACTCCCCTGGCGGTGACATGTTCGAAGGCCTGGCCATCTACAACCTACTGCGTGAATACCAGGGGAAAGTTACGGTCAAGGTGCTGGGCATTGCCGCCAGCGCCGCCTCTGTTATCGCGATGGCCGGGGATGATATTCAGATTGGTCGTGGGGCCTTCCTGGTGATCCACAACTGCTGGGTGGTGGCAATGGGTAACCGGCATGACTTTGCTGAATTATCTGCCTCTCTCGAACCGTTTGATAACGCAATGGCTGACATTTACGCCGCACGCTCCGGGCTTGATATGGCCACAGTGCAAAAACTGATGGATGCCGAAAGCTACATCGGCGGTAGCGATGCCGTGGAGAAAGGTCTGGCCGACAGCCTTCTTTCTGCTGATGCCGTAATTGACGGTGACGAAACTCCTGCTGCAGCGTTGCGTAAGCTCGATGCGTTGCTGGCAAAGTCCAACACTCCGCGCTCTGAACGCCGGAAACTGATTAAAGCCCTGTCCGGTGGCATGTCTGGCGCTGCCACCAACCATGACGGCACGCCGGGCGCTGCCGAAGAAATAAAACCTGAAATCATCAATTCTCTTGAAAACGCCCTCGCTGCGTTAGTCAAATAAGGACCTTTTATGTCTGAAGTAAATGAAATTCTGAAAAAAGTTACCGCCAGCATTGAAGAAGCGACGGATAAGTTTAATGCCAGGGCTGAAGATGCACTTAAAGAAGCGAAGAAGTCCGGCAAACTGTCAGAAGAAACAAAGGCAGCCGTTGACAAGATGGCGTCTGAATTTAACGCCCTGCGTGAAGCTGAAAAAACGCTGAAGGCGGCAATAGGGGAACTTGAGCAGCATGTTGCGCAGATGCCGCTGGCCAATGCAAAACATATTGTTGAGACGGTTGGCCAACAGGTCATTTCTGCGGAAGCTCTTAAAACATTTTCCGCCAGCGTGGAAGGAGGGAAACGCGTCAGCATCCCGGTAAACGCTGCACTTATCTCCTCCGGTGTCGCTGAAGGCGTGGTAGAGCCTCAGCGCCTGCCGGGTATTGATACTACCCCCAAACAACGCCTGTTTATACGTGATCTGATTGCACCTGGTCGCACATCATCTCCGGCAATCTTCTGGGTTCAGCAGACGGGTTTTACCAACAAAGCCGCCGTGGTTGCGGAGAACACAACCAAGCCGTACAGCGATATTGCGTTCGCCACGAAGATCACCCCGGTAACCACCATTGCGCATATGTTCAAGGCGTCAAAACAGATTCTGGATGACTTCGCACAGTTACAGTCCACCGTTGATGCCGAAATGCGCTACGGCCTGAAATATGTTGAAGAGCAGGAAATCCTTTTTGGTGACGGTACCGGCGTTCATCTGCACGGTATCGTTCCGCAGGCTTCGGCCTTCAGTGCAGAATTCAGGGTTGAACAGCAAAACGGCATTGATGACCTGCGCCTGGCAATGCTGCAGGCGCAACTGGCGCGCTTCCCGGCGTCAGGGCATGTTCTGCACTTTATCGACTGGGCAAAAATCGAACTCACTAAAGACACGCTTGGGCGTTATATCCTTGCCAATCCATCAGGTCTGACTGGCCCGACATTGTGGGGGCTTCCGGTGGTGGCGACCGAAGCTGCGGCATTTAAGGGCAAGTTCCTGACAGGCGCATTTAATGCTGGTGCGCAGATTTTTGATCGTGAGGATGCCAATGTGGTTATTTCCACTGAAAACGCCGACGATTTTGAGAAAAACATGATCTCAATTCGTTGTGAAGAGCGTCTGGCACTGGCAGTCAAACGTCCGGAAGCATTCATCTATGGTTCCTTCACTGTCCCGGCACCTGCTGGCGCATAAAACCTGCTGCGGCCTGCGGGCCGCTTTTTTATGGGAGTGAGCTATGAAAATAATTGCACAAAAGCCGCTGTACATAAACGGCGACGTGGTTACCGAAGGCTCGGTATTCGAAACCATTGAGCAGCACGGACGCGAACTGATTAATAAAGGATATGCACATCTGATTGAGGTCGATAATTCTGCGCAGCCGGAACAGCCGGAACAGCCGGAACAGCCGGAACAGCCGGAACAGCCGGAACAGCCGGAACAGCCGGAGACAAAAGCAGACAAAAAGGCGAGAAAGTGATGCTTGAGCTTGTTGTGGTGAAACAGCATTGTCGCATTGATACCGATTTTACGGGTGATGATGCTCTGCTGGAGATTTACTCAGGTGCGGCAGCCCGGTATGTCCAGACATGGACGCGCCGCACGCTCTATGAAAATGAAAGCAGCCCAGGCTACGCAGAAGATCCTGACCAGATTCTCCTCAATGATGATGTTAAGGCGGCCATGTTACTGCTGATAGGTCACTGGTATGCCAACAGAGAATCAGTGGCCGTCGGTCAGACCGCTACAGATGTCCCGTTTGCAGTTGAAGCCCTGCTTCAGCCATACCGAATTTACGGTGTGTAGGAGGATTTTATGCAGGCCGGAAGACTGAGAGACAGGGTGGTAGTTCAGAACATCACAACATCCAGAGATCCTTCTGGTCAGCCTGTTGAAACGTGGCATGACGGTGCGAGTACATGGGCAGAAGTCAAAGGCATCAGTGGCCGTGAAATTGTAGCGGCCGGTGCTGAAACCGCTGTAGCCACTATCAGGGTTTGGACACGATTTCGTAACGATATAACTGCTGCGTCCAGACTCAGGGTTATCACTGGACCGTTCAAGGGTGCCATTTTGAATATCATTGGCCCACCGATTTCTGATTCTCGCGGTGTTCAGCTCGAAATTTTATGCAAGCAGGGGGCAGAAAAATGATTGAAACGAGCCTCGACTTTTCCGGGTTGAATGATATAGCAAAAGACCTGGAGTTACTTAGCCGCGCTGAAAATAACAAGGTTTTGCGTGATTCCACACGCGCCGGGGCAGAAGTGCTTAAGGAAGAAGTGATCGCACGCGCTCCTGAGAGAACCGGAAAACTGAAGAAAAACGTGGTCGTTTTGACTCAGCGCTCACGACGCCGCGGTGAAATTACTTCCGGCGTACATATCCGTGGTCGCAACATGCGAACCGGTAATAGCGACAACACCATGAAAGCCAGTGATCCGCGAAATGCGTTTTACTGGCGGTTTGTTGAGATGGGGACAGTAAATATGCCGCCTCATCCGTTTGTGCGCCCTGCGTTCGATGTGCGCCAGGAGCAGGCGACGGAGGTCGCGATCAGGCGCATGAACCAGGCGATTGACGAGGCGTTAAGAAAATGACGGAAGATGACCTTTATCTTTTGCTGAAGCCTCTGGCCGGTGGACAGGTTTATCCCTACGTTGCACCGCTCGGCAGTGACGGTCAGCCTTCAATTTCTCCACCGTGGGTAATTTTTTCACTTATTTCTGATGTGACCGCTGATGTTCTGTGTGGACAGGCGGAATCTAACGTTTCTGTTCAGGTTGACGTGTATGCCTTGACGATCAGCGAGGCACGCATAATCCGGGATATGGCATTACAGGCAGTTAAACCACTTAATCCTACCAACATAAGCAAAACACCCAGTTATGAACCAGAGTCCCGGTATTACCGGTCAACGCTGGAATTTCAGGTAATCGCCTGACACATCCATTAACTCACAGACCCGCTTCGGCAGGTTTTCTATTTTCAGGAGACAGTTATGTCCTCACTTTATGAAAAATCACAGGGCACGAAGATTCAGATCACTTCTGCCCCGGCAACGCCAGAAACGGTCGGTTCAGCAACGTATCTGGATTTGCAGTGCACCATTAAAGAGGTGCAATTCACTGGTGGCCAGAAACAGGATATCGACGTCACAACGCTGTGTTCTACAGAACAGGAAAACATTAACGGCCTGGGCGCTCAGTCAGAAATCTCACTGTCGGGTAACTTTTACTCTAACCCTGCACAGGATGCCCTGCGTGAAGCATATGACAATGACACCTCCTATGGCTTCAAAATCATTTTCCCTTCCGGGATCGGCTTCCAGTTCCTGGCTGAAGTTCGCCAGCACACTTGGTCTTCAGGGACAAACAGCGTAGTGGCTGCAACGTTCTCGCTACGTCTGAAAGGTAAGCCAACGAAAATTGATAACGCGCTGCGCCTTACCACCGATCTGCCTGATACCAAATCCGTAACATCTGGATCAGCTTTATCACTGACGGTAGTGGCAGCGGGAGGAACCACACCTTATTCCTACGTATGGAAGAAGGGCGGTAGCGCAGTTAGTGGGCAGACGACTGCAACGTTCAACAAGGCAAACACTGCCTCAGGTGATGCCGGTGATTATGTTTGTGAGGTTACTGACGCCTCCACGCCTGCCGGAAAAGTTACCTCATCAACCTGCACAGTAACGGTGGCATAACTCATCTTCTTTAATCAGGGATAAAAAATGGCTAAGAGTCTTAAAGAACTGGCACTGTCCAGAGCGTCAGCATTTCGTCATACTGATGTTACTGTTCCGGAATGGGATGGTGTGAAGGTTGTCCTTCGGGAACCATCAGCAGAAGCATGGTTGCACTGGCAGGACGTGATTAAACCTGGTGATACTGATGGTGAGTTGTCCGTGTCAGAACGTGCGCACCGCAATCTCCGCGCAGATGTCACACTGTTTATTGATGTTTTGTTTGACGAACATGGTGAACCGGTATTCAGCAAAAATGATTTTGCCGATGTTGAAGCGGTGTATGGCCCTGTTCATGCTCGGTTGCTGCGCCAGGCTCTTAATCTGACCACTGACCCGAAGGAAGCTGAGGGAAAGTAGCACAGCCCGGCATGCGGTTTCTGATGTCGCTTGCGCTCCGCATGGGGCGCACGCTATCAGAGCTTCGGGATACTATGTCTGCCAGTGAACTCAGGCTCTGGGCTGAATTTGATAAACACAGCCCAATAGGTGATATCCGGGGAGACATTCAGGCGGCACAAATTGCAACGGCTGTGTTTAATGCTCAGGGTGCAAAAGCCACGATGAGTGACATGCTGCTGCGCTGGCAGCGTGATCCTGATGAAGAAGGTGCAGACCCGTTTGCCGGGCTTGAGGCGGCGCTTACAGCTGCGACGCAGTGACATTTAGCCCAGAAAATATTAGGATTTGTTCGACTAATAATTCTGGAGATATTTAAAATGGAAAAAATACTTCTGGTTGCAGTTTTAACATTATTGGCTGGTTGTTCTACTCAACCCGTGAATACTGAGCAAGCATCTGTTGTTCCACCGGATAGGATCTGGGATAAGAAAGCGACAAGCAAGACGTCAGATACCGGAGTCATAATTGTTAAACGCGATTCCGGCTTTATTGGGAGTGCATGTCTTGCAAGCGTTTATCTGGATGGAAATCCAATAGCCGATTTAAGCACAAGAGAAAAAGTGACGTTTTACGCTAAGCCTGGGCGACATATTTTAAGTGCAACGCCTCATGGCTGGTGTGCTGGAGGTATGGTTGAGGTAGGTGCTGATGTTATTTTAAATAAAACATTAATTTATCGAATCGGTTATGGTGCTAATGGTGATTATAGATTTTCGCCAACAGCATTTTGATTTTACAATATAAATAAGATACCCGCCCGTTGGCGGGTTTTTTATGGGTGAAATATGGCTACTTTGCGCGAACTGATCATTAAAATATCTGCAAACTCTCAGTCGTTTCAGTCAGAAATTTCCCGAGCCTCTCGAATGGGTAATGACTATTACCGGGTAATGCAGACCGGAGGACGTCAGGCAGCTGCAGCGTCTCGGGAGACTCAGCGCGCACTGGCGGAGGTTACCAGTCAGATAAATACTGCGAAGGCGTCGGCTCTGGGGATGGCAGGTGCATTTGCTGGAGCATTTGCCACCGGTCATCTGATATCACTGGCCGATGAATGGAGCTCTGTTAATGCCCGTCTTAAGCAGGCCTCCCAGTCATCTGATGATTTTACGGAATCTCAACGTGCGCTGATGGATATCAGCCAACGAACCGGCACCGCCTTCTCTGATAATGCGAGCCTGTTTGCGCGTTCCGCTGCATCAATGCGTGAATATGGTTACAGCTCACAGCAAGTGCTGGACGTTACCGAGGCCATTTCAACCGGGCTGAAGCTTTCCGGGGCCAGTACGGCAGAAGCAAGCTCTGTAATCACCCAATTTAGTCAGGCGTTAGCACAGGGTGTACTGCGCGGCGAGGAGTTCAATTCTGTTAACGAAAACGGAGATCGGGTTATCCGTGCTCTTGCCGCAGGGATGGGGGTAGCCCGTAAAGATCTGAAGGCAATGGCCGATCAAGGTCTGCTAACTGCTGATAAAGTAGTCCCGGCCTTGATTAGCCAGCTTGGCACTATGCGCGGTGAATTCGAGGCAATGCCGCAGACCGTGTCAGCCGCAACGACAAAAATTGAAAATGCTTTCATGGCTTGGGTTGGCGGAGCAAATGAAGCCACCGGAGCGACAGCTACTCTGGTCAGCGTGATGAATGGAGTGGCTGACAATATTGATACAGTTGCGGCTGCTGCAGGTGTTTTAGCATCTATCGGTGGTGCCCGGTATTTGGGCGGAAAGTTGAGCGATCTCGGCAGCGAAACAGCTAACCTGATTGACGCTCGTAAAAATGAAATTGCCCTGGCAGCTGCCCGCGCCGAATCAGCTACCCAATCGCAAAGAAAGGCGGCTGCTGATGCTCTGGCCGCTGAACGAGCCTATCAGCTCGCCCAGTCAGAGCTGGCTCTGGCGAAAAATACCAATGCTGAAGCCCTGGCAACGCAAAATGCTATTGCGAAGCGCCAGGCGATGATCGCTGCGAATGCCGCACTTGTGCAGTCAAACCGTGCTGTGGCAACTTCTCAGGAAGCGCTGAACAAAATGACATCGGCTATGAATTTGGTTAAAGCCGGTGCATCTGGGCTGCTATCCCTTGTTGGTGGTATTCCTGGAATTTTGATGCTTGGTGCGGGTGCCTGGTTCGCCATGTATCAAAAACAGGAGCAAGCGCGTGAATCTGCTATTCAGTACGCATCAACTTTGGACGAAGTAGTAGAAAAGTCGAAACAGATGAGTCCGGCACAAATTAAGGGGGCTATAGCTGATGCCGGAGACTCAATTGATGCTTTAAAACGGAAATTAAATGATTTAAGAGATCAGCAAGACAGTGCAAGTGCGTCTATTAAGCAATATACGGACTTAGCTAGGCAGTTCGGCGTAGAGAATGACACCAATAACGGTTATGTCATTAATGCGATAAAATATCAGCGCGAATACGATAAAATTTCCAGGGATATAGCAGAAACTACCTCAAGGTTAAATCAGACAATATCAAACCAAAATAAGCTTCAGGGAGAAGCTATAAATAAAACCGTTGAAATGGCAGGGGCGGTTGGCTCTCTGACGGAAATGTATGATCGTCTGAATAAAGTAACCAAGCAGTATACACCAGTTTCACCGCCAAAATACGCAGGGCCAGTCCTTCCAGCGCTTGATTCAAAGCAACAACAAGCTATTGAGAAAGCACAGCGACAGCTCGAGCTATCTGGCCTTCAGGGATTGGATAAGGCTCGAAAGCAGGCGGAATTCGATGCATCTGACATTAATCTCCCGGCTGGTTGGCGTGAGAAGTATGTCAGCATGGAAGTTGAGTCTGCCAGGCAGTTGCAAGCAATTCGTGACTCCAGCCGCCATAAGGGCGGGAAATCCGAGGCGGAAAAAACAGCTGATACCTATGACAAGCTGATCAAGCAGCAGAAAGAGCAGATCGCTCTGGCTGGTCAAAATACCGAACTGGCAAAACTGAAATACCAGGTTAGTCAGGGCGAACTGGCGACGCTGACAGAGTCCCAGAAACAGACTCTTTTGCAGAATGCTGCGCTCATTGATCAGCAAAAAATACGTGAGCAACTTCGAAATTACGAGGCGAATCTTGCAGACAGTAACGCCAGCTCCCGCGCAGCGAACGAGGCTCAACTAATCGGCTACGGTCAGGGTTCTCGGTTTCGCGAAAGGCTTCAGGAACAATTCAATATCCGTAAGGAATTTGAAGAGAAGAATACTGATCTGCTTCGGCAACGGCAAACTGGTGAAATAGACGAAGCTTTCTACCAAGAAGCCCTGGCTTTAAATAAACGTTATCTCGATGAGCGCCTGCGCGATCAGCAAGGTTTCTATGCTGCTTCTGATGCTCAGAGAAGTGACTGGGCGGATGGCATGCGTGAAGGATTCGCTAACTGGGCTGACACCGCCTCGGACTATGCCTCTCAGTCTGCTGACCTGGTAAACAATGCCATGACCGGACTGGTGGGGAATATTTCTGATGCTCTGGCCGGTAATAAGGTCGACTGGGAGGACTGGGCCAGTTCTGTGCTTCAGTCTATGCAGAAAATTATCCTCAATGCGATGCTGGTGGATTCTTTGCGCTCAACCAGTAATAGCGGTTTTTTCAGTTCAATCGGCGGTATGTTTGGGGCGGGCGCAGGCGCTGTATCTGGCAGTACTCCGTCCGGCGCTTACAACTCAGCAGCGTCAGGACTTCAACTTAACGCAAAAGGTGGCGCCTATGCTTCTGCAAGCCTCAGCGCATACAGTAACAGCATCGTCAGTTCGCCTACCTATTTTGCCTTCGCCAAAGGCGCAGGCTTGATGGGGGAAGCTGGGCCGGAAGCTATCATGCCGTTAACCCGCTCCGCTGACGGATCGTTAGGAGTTCGTGTGGTTGGTTCACAGTCTCCGGCAGCCGGAAATGGCATCACTCAGCACATCACCCAGCATTTCACCATATCCGGTAATGGTGATGCAGCACTGAAACAGGCAATGCTGGAAGCAGCCCGGCTGGGGGCGAACGATGGCGCTAAACAGGCGCGTCAGGATTTGCTTCAGGATTTTTCTAATCGAGGGCAGGCGCGTCGTTTGTTAGGCGTGTGATGGACTGCATCATTAATTTAATTAGCCGAAAGGAGGGAGATAATTATGACTTTAGAACAACGAGTTGAGCCACTTGAATTTACAGTAGGGTTTCCGAAAGAGAATGGAGTAAGAATTTCCTTCGGAGAAAATTTACGCATGTCATCGACACAACGCATTGGCAGTAATGTGTCGGTGAAAATTGGCAAAGAAAATGTGGCCACTATCCATTACAGCGAAGACCTCGCTCCAGATTTTACACTTGAAGGGTACAATCAGCGTGCAAAAGAGTATGCTCAAAATGTTGTCGTGAAGATTATTGAAGCGGCCCGGATACAGACCGCAAAATATTTCGAGGGTGTAGTCAATGTGACTTAAATATTGAGTATGACCTCTTAAGTTTACACTTGAATGATTTATTCAGGTTTCGGGTTGAAATTTGAATAAAGTGCAGCTTCCTCTGTCAGTCCAAACCGTCCCAAATCTTTGATAAATTCATCACGCTGGAGTGGTGGGAATTTTGCAAGCAGAACTCCGATAATGAACTTTAACCGAGTTAATTCCTCATTAACTTCCTCTAAGTTATTGGTATTTGTTTTAATGTTAATATTAATTTTGTGATTAGACATAATTTATCCTTTTTATAGAGGTAATCAGCCGTCCCTCCTTTTCATGATTTCGCCAGTGTCCAACCACTGGCGGGCTGAACCACACACTTTAACCAGGGTTAATGTCCCGTAACACCCTGACAAATGATCAGTATCGCCGTTGCGCGTATTTATCCAGGAGCATTTATGGCTGCACTTGAATGGCCGGAAGATGTCTGTCCGGCGTCTTTGACGTGGCGACCAGAAAGCAATACCAAAACTTTTCGTTCCCCCTTCAATGGCTCATCGCAGACAGCTCGCTTCCCCGGCACCCGCTGGGTATGTTCCCTGACCTTTAATAACCTGACAGATGAAAAATCCAGGCGCATTGATGCTCTGGTGGCTTCCCTCGATGGCGAGTATGGCAGGGTAAAAGTTCGCGACTGGGGGAGAAGTGGTAGAGCACCTGCTGGAGCGCCTGTTATTGATGGCGCTAATCAGACCGGAACCCAGATCCAGAGTAAGGGCTGGACGCCGGGAGCAGTGGTGCTCAGACAGGGCGATTATTTCACTGTTAATGACGAGCTGAAGATGGTTACGGCCGACGTGACGAGCGCAGCGAACGGTACCGCAATGATTGTATTTGCCCCGATGTTGCGTAGTTCGCCGCCTGCTAATGCAGCCATTGAAGTCGCGAAACCCTACGGCATTTTCAAACTGAAGGATAACCAGCAGGGTGCCGGTAACCGAGTGCCGGGTGTTTTTACCAGTTACACGCTGGAGCTTGAGGAGGCATTCTAATGCTGTATTCCCCCTTTTCTGATTCGATGGTGGACTGGTTATCCCGCGACAGGGTGACGGCCGCGATCGCCGCCAATATTCAGTTTGAATCCGGTACCGTCTATGTGCATTCCGGTACCGGGACACTGATTCTTGGTGGTTATGTCTATTACGGCATGGGCCGTATGGGTTCTGTTGATGATGCCAGTGAAACCAGCACGACCAGCCCCACGCAGGTCAAAATGACCCTCTCAGGGCTGGATATGGCTCTCTTTGCCACCATGCTGAATGAGCGATGTGTGGGCAGAAATGCCGAAATCTATCTGGTGGCCATGGATGATAACGGTGTTGTCCAGGTTGCCGATCTCCTGTTTAAAGGGCGGGTATCCAGTACGGGGGCGACCGCTGGCGGTAAGAACGCCCTGCAGTACACCATCAGTAATATTTTTGAAGACTGGCAGCGTCCTTTCCCTGATCGCTATACCGATGAATCGCAGCAGGCCGCTTATCCCGGCGACCGTATATTCCGGTATGTGGCGCAGATGGCTGAACGATCGATTTATTGGGGCAGTAAAAAAGATGCACCAGGATTTATCTATAAGTGAGGAAGCATGAAGCATCCGGACTGGCATAACAGATTAATCACCGTAATAAGGGCCGCTGAGAAGCGGCCATTTTTATGGGGCAGTCATGACTGCTGCCTGTTCGCTGCGGACTGCGTTCAGGCCATGTGCGGCGAAGATTTTGCGGAAGGCTGGCGCGGAACGTATGACAGCGAAATGGGAGCAAAAAAGGCGATTCTTCGCGGTGGCGGCTCACTTGAAAAAGTGTTTGCTCGATATCTCGATGAAGTACCGGTGAAGCTGGCGCAGCGAGGGGATATTGCCATTGTTGAAAATTCCGGGGCGCGGTGTGCCGGAGTGGTGTATTCCGGCGTTGTATGGGTTCCGGGAGAAAATGGTCTTGTCCGACTGCGGGTTAAACCGCTGAGTGTCTGGAGGGTACGTTAATGCCTGCTGCTGTTCCTATTGTTGCCACCATTGCCGCAGGTGTGGCAGCGGCAAATGAAATGTATGCCATTGCGATGGTTATCACCGTCGCCGCACAGATTGCCACTCAGGCGCTGACCAAGACCCCGTCGCTGAATTCCAACCGTGATACGTCTGAACGCAAACAGGTTCTGCGCGCTGCGGCCAGTGCCAAAACCGTTGTTTACGGTCGCTCAACGTCGGCGGGCACTTTGTTCTTTTCCGAAGAGCAGGCTGGCGAACAGGATGATGGCGAAATGCTGCATCTGGCCATTGCCCTGGCGGGACACCCGTTATCAGGTGTACAGACTGTCTGGTTGGGTGACGAACCGATCAGTAGCTATCCTGAGCATGCCTTTTTCGAGGTGCACACCAACCGACAGACGGCGGATCCTTACATGCTGGAAAACTGCCCGTCATGGAAAGAAGATATGATCGGGAAAGGGATCACCTGGCTGCGCGTATCCCTGAAATTCAATGCCGAAAAATTCCCGGCAGGTATCCCTAACATCAAGGTAGAAAAGCAGGGGCGGGCTATTTATGACCCGCGTACCGGGTTAACGGGTTACAGCAATAATGCGGCGCTGGTTATCCTGGACTATTACCGCAATTACCTGAAAGTTCCTGACACCGAT
Source organism: Salmonella sp. SJTUF15591 (assembly GCF_043356435.1). Lineage (NCBI taxonomy): Bacteria > Pseudomonadati > Pseudomonadota > Gammaproteobacteria > Enterobacterales > Enterobacteriaceae > Salmonella > Salmonella sp. SJTUF15591. The sequence continues at coordinate 31,231 of NZ_JBEUJO010000005.1, forward strand.
ATTCTCTGGGACCAGTTTAAGGAAGCGGCGAATATCTGTGATGAGGATGTGATTACTGGCGGCAATACTGTTGAGAAGCGCTATACCATCAACGGTGAGTTCGATCTCAGTGAAAACAAAGTCAGTATTCTGGAAGGGATGCTGGCAGCGTGCGCCGGGGATGTAACGTATACAGCTGGCAAACATGGCCTTCTGGTCGGGGCGTATTACGGACCAGCTACCGAAGTGATCACTGAAAGCCAGTTGGCCGGTGATATCGAAATCATGCCGGAAGTCTCTCAGGCGGAACGCGTTAACACCATCAAGGGGACGTTTGTTGATCCGCAACAGGGATATACCGAAGCGGATTTCCCCTCTGTGTCTGTCGGTGAATGGGTGACGGAAGACGGAGTAGAAATATCGCAGGATATGAAGCTGCGATTTGTGACCTCTGAATTTCAGGCCCAGCGTCTGGCAGACGTGAAGTTAAAGCGCACCCGTATCGCCAGGACGATGAACGTAACGTTAAATCTGAGCGGGTACCGTTACCGCCCTGGAATGTATGTGAAGGTGAATTTCCCGTCTATCGGTATCGTGAATGTTGAGATGCGGGTAACTGACTGGAAGTTCGGCGTTCAGAATGGCGTCCAACTGACACTAAAGCAGGAAACAGCAGATGTCTGGGGCGATGTCATCGGTAAACCGATCGAGCGGCCACCGTTTACTCAGTTGCCATCAGGCGGCGTGGCGCAGCCGCAGAACCTGAAATACACCGTGGAGGAAATTGGTCAGGTCGTACAGGGGATTTTGTCATGGCAGAACATCGGACAGGTGGTCTACAACAAAGTGATCATTCGTCGCAATGGCCAGATGGTCATGTCCGTCCAGGTCCCCGGGACGTTCACGCGTCTTAGCGGATTACCAAAAGATACCTATACCGCTCATGTTATTGCTGTTAACCAGATGGGGGCAGAATCGCCGGAAGGTTATCTGGAGTTCAGCATTGAAGCGCCTCCGCCGCCATCGCACGTCGATATTGAGCAGGGGTTCTTTGCAGTCACGATGATCCCCAGGCTTGAGTCCATAACCAATGTTTCCACCCAATTTGACTTCTGGACATCAGGAGAAACTCAGCTTTCCGGCACAACGGCTGAAATCGTTGAGGGGAATGCCAGCAGAGAGGGTATCGGTACCACATGGACCAGCAACCAGTTACAGGCAGGTCATACCTATTATTGGTACATCAGGACGATTAACGCTTTCGGTGTATCAGCATTCGTTGAAGTGCCGGCATTATGCTCGATGGATACCGGTGAATTGATGGATCTTATTGATGACGGCATCCAAAAATCTGATGCATTCCAGAATGTTAAAGATGGGGTCGATACCAACCTCGAAGGAATTATGGAAAATTCGCTGGCGAACCACGGTACTGTTGAGCACCAGTATCAGCAGTACGGTGAGGTACGTGCCGATATCCTGGTCGTGAAAACTACGGTAGCGACTGCTGAGCAGGGACTTGCTGACCTGTCCACATATGTTCAGGCGCAGATTGGCCCTGAAGGTAGCCTTACATCAGCCGTTAACCAGAAGATGACAGCTGAGGTAAATAGTGATGGGACTGCAAAAGCCTCTTACACACTCAATATGGGGATTGTCAGGAACGGTGTGAAATATAACACCGGATTCGGCATGTCTATCGAGCCATCGGGGAATAGCTATAAATCTACCGTTGTATTTGCCGCGGATCAGTTCGGCATTTATTCCGGTAATAACCCCGGCAACTGGCAGGCTGCATTCTTCGTCTATAACGGACAGGTATTTATTCGTAGCGCATTAATTCAGGAAGCATCCATCGATTTTGCGAAAATTACCGATTCACTTCAGTCTGCAAACTTTATCCCCGGTGGTGGTGGACGCGGATGGAATTTACCAAAATCTGGTAGCCCAGAATTCCATGGGAAACTCTATGCCGACAGCGGTGAATTTGCATTTAACGGAGTGAATAACGTTACTCGCATTGACGGCAATGGGATCACAGTAAATCTCTCAGGAGGTGGTCGTGTTGTTGTTGGTCGCTGGACATAAGGTGAAATATGCCAGAAGGAATACTGATAGATTACAACGATGGCCGTCCTGTGATGGCGATTACAGCGGGGCTCCGTGCCCCGTCATTCTGCACAAGTTTTGCTGGTTACGGTACGGGGGCAAACCAGTTTCAGGTTAATACTCCATTAACGTCAGGCTCCACAGTTTTTGTTTTACCGACACGTCCGGTTGACGTTCAGGAGTTCGCAGACAATCAGACATGGATAGTTTTACCGATATATATGACATCCGTTACAAGAAACGGAGACAACGGTGTGACTGTTAACGGTACAAACAGGGGGAACTACCAGCGAATACCAAACTGGGCAGGAACTGTATTTGAAATTCTCCCTGCTGCTACTTACAACGAAGGACTTCTCGTTTCCAACTCTACTGATTTCACTGCAATTTCGAATCAGGCAAGATTAATGACATGTGCTTACGTTGGCACGGTGACAGTCAACGGCTCGATGGCGCTTCCCGTATCAGGAATACCATTCGGGAAGTGGGATAACAATAATGTGTCTGTAGGATTTGACGGAGCAAATATTATTGTAAGAGACATCAATTACTCAGGACGGGATGATGTTTCCGCATCTGTAACAATGGAACTGGTAATTTTCAATAATACCGCGCCTGTAGCCGGTGATGGAATTACCATGACTAATTCGGCTGGGCAGGTGACGTTTTCAACAGTGAAGCGGCCATTTGTGTATGACCAGCAACTAACGGTAACAGACAATAATCAATACATAGGTGATAAATATTGTCAGATAGTATTCACTGGCGCACAGTCAAGACGAGTGGATGGATATTTTAATATAAGGAAAAAGGGCGTGGTAATGTCAGGTGGAAACATCCGTTCAGCGTATAACCAGGTTGTTGGTAATTACAATGACAACAGATTTGATATGTCATTTAATCAAAATATCAATATGCCAATTCTTGTCCTTCCGGATATGTATTGAGGAAATATTCATGTCAGCAGGAACCTTAACTCTTACCAATAGCGCTGATGCTGTTACTGGCAGCGGCACATCCTTTACAACAGAACTTGCTGCTGGTGATTTTATTGTCGTAACTGTCGGCGGCATCCCTTATACACTCCCGGTTAAAACAGTAAATAACAATACATCACTGACGCTGGTTAGTGTTTACACAGGCCCGACACAATCCGGCGCTGCGTGGTCTGCCGTGCCTCGTGTTACTTTGAACATGGTCACGGCTGCCTTGGTGGCTCAAAGCGCTGAGGCATTGCGAGGACTGAATTACGATAAGCAGAACTGGCAAAGCATTTTTAGTGGAGCCGGTAACATAACAATCAAATTACCTGATGGTTCTGCGTGGAACGGCCCTTCGTGGAATAACATTAGTGAAACACTTAACCAAAAGGCTTCGAGTGGAGCTAATCGCGATATAACCAGTATAGCCGGATTAACCACACCATTAAGCCTGTATCAGGGAGGGACCGGGGGTAATACCCATCAGTCTGCATGTAATGGTATAGGGGCGCTTCAGGTAAACAGAAATGTGACAAATGCAGGTGATCCACATTTACCAACATGTTCGTTTTTCCTCGGTGATGGGCAGGAAGCTGGTGGTAATGGTAAACCATATCCATATTCAACTATTCTGAACGTTTCTGAATCAGGAAATACTGGTGAAAACGGTAATTATTCACAAGTTTCATTCCCGTCAATACAGGAGTCTGCTCCGCGAATTCGTCAAAGATTTGGCGGAAGCTCTCCGCGGTTAACCAACTGGCGGGACTTTCTGGTCAGGGACCTCAATACCTCAGTAGACACAAATGGTTTTATAAAGATAGCGTCTCCGGTTGTTAAAATTTATGCAGACGGTAGTTTTGATGTAAACAATGAGTCGGAGGGAATAACGGTAACGCGGCTTGCCGTTGGGGAGTATTTGATATCTGGGTGTCTGGGGATGAACGCTGATGCTGCATGGGGCGGTACTGACGGAGGATTTGATATCCCGCTTGATATAAACAAGCAACCCCGTATCTGGCTTGATTATGAGGTAAATACAGACGGTTCGATTCTTGTAAAAACATACCATCGTACACATCCGCAATCGCCAAAATTTGCCAGAAACGAGATTGATAATCTGACAAATGGAGATCCGATTGATATACCGTCAGACTCATTTGTTTCTGTGCGTGTTGAAATGCCGGCTGACAGCATCTGGAATCAGAAACAGGAAGCCGTCCATATCGCTATGGTGGAAGCCAGGATGAAGGAAGAGCGAACTGATGGTAATAATGTGTAGCGATCATTTATGACGTGGGACTGTCGACGCTGTACAGAAAATTTCCGGCTGGGTATCGGTAAAGGTGCCGCAGTCACGTTGTCTGCAAGAACGTGATTGCGGTAGGCCGGCCGCTGTTTAGTCAGGACTGACTGTAACCGTGTTTGTAGGTTTATAGATCGTACAGACCTCTATTGTGATGTAACATCGTAAGTTGATCAGCAGATCGTATGCTGACGATTTCAAAGCTACAGTGTAATATGCACGCCAGTCGTTGATGGGGTAGTTATTGTGGAATGTCCACCGCTGTGTCCATCAAGAAAAATTTATCAGCATAGCGAGTTAAAAAATTCATATTTATGAAGAATATAAGAAATTTCTCCATCATTGCTCACATTGACCACGGTAAATCGACGCTGTCTGACCGTATTATCCAAATCTGCGGTGGCCTGTCTGACCGTGAAATGGAAGCTCAGGTACTTGATTCGATGGATCTTGAGCGTGAGCGCGGTATTACTATTAAAGCCCAGAGTGTGACGCTGGATTTTAAAGCGTCTGATGGTGAAACTTATCAACTGAACTTTATCGACACGCCGGGACACGTTGACTTTTCCTATGAAGTTTCCCGTTCGTTAGCCGCCTGCGAGGGCGCGCTGCTGGTGGTGGATGCCGGCCAGGGCGTAGAAGCGCAAACGTTGGCGAACTGCTACACCGCGATGGAAATGGATCTTGAAGTGGTGCCGGTGCTTAACAAGATTGACCTGCCGGCCGCCGATCCGGAGCGTGTGGCGGAAGAAATCGAAGACATTGTCGGTATCGATGCGACGGACGCGGTACGCTGCTCCGCCAAAACGGGTGTCGGCGTGACGGATGTTCTGGAACGCCTGGTGCGCGATATCCCGCCGCCGCAAGGCGATCCGGACGGCCCGCTGCAGGCGCTGATTATTGACTCCTGGTTCGATAACTACCTGGGCGTGGTATCGCTGGTGCGTATTAAAAACGGCACCATGCGTAAAGGCGACAAAATTAAAGTGATGAGCACCGGGCAGACCTACAACGCTGACCGCCTGGGGATCTTCACGCCGAAACAGGTTGATCGTACCGAGCTGAAGTGCGGCGAAGTAGGCTGGCTGGTCTGCGCTATTAAAGATATCCTCGGCGCGCCGGTTGGCGATACCTTAACCTCAGCGCGTAACCCAGCGGAAAAAGCGTTGCCGGGCTTTAAGAAGGTGAAACCGCAGGTCTATGCAGGTCTGTTCCCGGTCAGCTCCGACGATTATGAAAGTTTCCGCGACGCGCTCGGCAAGCTGAGCCTGAACGATGCCTCACTGTTTTATGAACCGGAAAGCTCCTCGGCGCTGGGCTTTGGTTTCCGCTGCGGCTTCCTCGGCCTGTTGCACATGGAGATCATTCAGGAGCGTCTGGAACGCGAATACGATCTGGATCTGATCACCACTGCGCCGACCGTGGTGTATGAAGTAGAAACAACGGCGAAAGAGACTATCTATGTTGATAGCCCCTCCAAGCTGCCGCCGTTGAATAACATTTATGAACTGCGCGAGCCTATCGCCGAATGTCATATGCTGTTACCACAAGCCTATTTAGGTAACGTTATTACGCTGTGTATTGAGAAACGCGGCGTACAAACTAACATGGTGTATCACGGTAACCAGGTCGCGTTGACCTATGAAATCCCGATGGCGGAAGTGGTGCTCGACTTCTTTGACCGTCTGAAATCAACGTCGCGCGGCTATGCGTCTCTGGATTATAACTTCAAGCGCTTCCAGGCTTCCGACATGGTGCGTGTTGATGTGTTAATCAACAACGAACGTGTCGATGCGCTGGCGCTGATCACGCACCGTGATAACTCGCAAAGCCGTGGTCGCGAGCTGGTGGAGAAGATGAAAGATTTGATCCCACGCCAGCAGTTTGATATCGCGATTCAGGCGGCGATTGGTACGCATATTATTGCCCGTTCGACGGTAAAACAGTTACGTAAAAACGTGCTGGCGAAGTGCTACGGCGGTGATATCAGTCGTAAGAAAAAACTGCTGCAGAAACAGAAAGAAGGTAAGAAACGCATGAAGCAGATCGGTAACGTCGAGCTGCCTCAGGAGGCGTTCCTCGCCATTCTGCATGTCGGTAAAGACAATAAATAATCCCTAAGGAGTTGGCATGGCGAACATGTTTGCCCTGATTCTGGTGATAGCCACACTGGTGACGGGCATTTTATGGTGCGTTGATAAGTTTGTTTTCGCGCCAAAACGTCGGGCGCGCCAGGCTGCCGCGCAAACGGCGTCGGGAGATGCGCTGGATAACGCTACGCTCAATAAAGTGGCGCCTAAGCCGGGCTGGCTGGAGACCGGGGCGTCGGTTTTCCCGGTTCTGGCGATCGTTCTGATCGTTCGTTCATTTCTTTATGAACCCTTTCAGATCCCGTCAGGCTCAATGATGCCGACACTGCTTATCGGCGATTTTATTCTGGTGGAAAAATTTGCCTACGGCATTAAAGATCCGATCTACCAGAAAACCCTGATTGAAACCGGTCATCCAAAGCGCGGGGATATTGTGGTATTTAAATATCCGGAAGATCCTAAGTTAGATTACATCAAACGCGCAGTCGGTTTGCCGGGCGATAAAATCACTTATGATCCGGTTGCGAAAGAGGTGACGATTCAGCCTGGCTGTAGCTCCGGTCAGGCGTGCGAAAATGCGCTGCCGGTTACCTACTCTAACGTTGAGCCGAGTGATTTTGTACAGACCTTTGCCCGCCGTAACGGCGGAGAAGCGACCAGCGGTTTCTTTGAGGTTCCGCTAAACGAGACGAAAGAAAACGGCATTCGCCTGACCGAACGTAAAGAGACGTTGGGCGATGTGACGCACCGCATCCTGATGGTGCCGATAGCTCAGGATCAGTTGGGCATGTATTACCAACAGCCAGGACAACCGCTGGCGACCTGGGTTGTACCACCGGGACAATATTTCATGATGGGCGACAACCGCGATAACAGCGCGGATAGCCGTTACTGGGGATTTGTTCCGGAAGCGAATCTGGTCGGTAAAGCGGTTGCTATCTGGATGAGCTTTGACAAGCAGGAAGGGGAGTGGCCGACAGGCGTACGCCTGAGTCGTATCGGCGGTATTCACTAACTGTGACGAAATGATCGTTCACGCTGCCGTCTTTTTAGCGGCAGCGTGAATTATTTCCTGGATAAATTCCCTCAGACTAACGACATCCCCTGTCGTTGTGTATAGAATATTCCCCCGAAGTTTTAGGTTGGCGCCGTTTGGTCGCCACGGCACACGAAACAGCGTTGGTTATAGACAACCTTCTTTCCGCTGCAGCGATGCGGCAGGACAGATGACGTGTATCAGGTCTGTTTCGTGTGCTGGATTGTTGACGCATTCATTTATTGGTATCGCATGAACCCCATCGTAATTAATCGGCTTCAACGGAAGCTGGGCTACACTTTTAATCATCAGGAGCTGTTGCAGCAGGCATTAACTCATCGCAGCGCCAGCAGTAAACATAACGAACGCCTGGAATTTTTAGGCGATTCAATCCTGAGCTTCGTTATCGCTAACGCGCTTTATCACCGTTTCCCACGGGTGGATGAGGGAGATATGAGCCGTATGCGCGCCACGTTGGTACGTGGTAATACGCTGGCGGAATTAGCCCGTGAGTTTGATTTAGGCGAGTGCCTGCGTTTAGGGCCAGGCGAATTAAAAAGCGGCGGATTTCGTCGGGAGTCCATTCTGGCGGACACCGTTGAAGCGTTAATCGGCGGAGTATTTCTCGATAGCAATATCCAGACCGTCGAGCAGTTAATCCTTAACTGGTATAAAACCCGTCTGGATGAGATAAGTCCGGGCGATAAACAAAAAGATCCTAAAACGCGCTTGCAGGAGTATTTGCAGGGTCGCCATCTGCCGCTGCCATCTTACCTGGTTGTGCAGGTGCGCGGCGAGGCGCACGATCAGGAATTTACTATCCACTGCCAGGTCAGCGGCCTGAGCGAACCGGTGGTTGGCACGGGTTCCAGCCGTCGTAAGGCGGAGCAGGCTGCCGCCGAACAGGCGCTGAAAAAACTGGAGTTGGAATGAGCACTGACAAAACTTACTGCGGATTTATTGCCATCGTCGGACGTCCGAACGTTGGCAAATCCACCTTGCTGAACAAACTGCTTGGGCAGAAGATTTCGATCACTTCCCGTAAAGCGCAGACCACGCGCCACCGCATTGTCGGTATTCATACCGAAGGCCCGTATCAGGCAATCTATGTCGATACCCCGGGACTGCATATGGAAGAAAAGCGCGCCATTAACCGTTTGATGAATAAGGCGGCGAGCAGTTCGATTGGCGACGTTGAGCTGGTGATTTTCGTTGTGGAAGGCACCCGTTGGACGCCGGACGACGAAATGGTCCTGAACAAACTGCGCGATGGCAAAGCGCCGGTTATTCTCGCCGTTAACAAGGTGGATAACGTGCAGGAAAAAGCTGATTTGCTGCCGCACCTCCAGTTCCTGGCAAGCCAGATGAACTTTCTTGATATCGTACCCATCTCTGCTGAAACGGGTATGAACGTCGATACCATTGCCGGTATCGTGCGTAAACATTTACCGGAAGCGATTCATCACTTCCCGGAAGATTACATCACCGATCGCTCTCAGCGCTTTATGGCGTCTGAAATCATTCGTGAAAAGCTGATGCGTTTTCTCGGCGCCGAGCTGCCGTATTCCGTTACCGTTGAGATTGAACGTTTTGTTACCAACGAACGCGGCGGCTATGATATCAACGGGCTGATCCTCGTCGAGCGCGAAGGGCAGAAGAAGATGGTGATTGGCAACAAAGGCGCCAAAATCAAAACCATTGGTATTGAAGCGCGTAAAGACATGCAGGAGATGTTTGAAGCGCCGGTACACCTGGAACTGTGGGTGAAAGTGAAATCCGGCTGGGCCGATGACGAACGCGCTCTGCGCAGTCTCGGTTACGTAGACGATCTGTGAGTTAACACAGCGTGGAAGGGTGGCAGCGCGCATTTGTCCTGCACAGTCGCCCCTGGAGCGAAACCAGCCTGATGCTGGACGTCTTCACGGAAGAATCGGGGCGCGTGCGCCTTGTCGCCAAAGGCGCGCGATCTAAACGTTCCAATCTGAAAGGCGCGTTACAGCCTTTTACGCCGTTATTGCTACGCTACAGCGGACGCGGCGAGGTGAAAACCCTGCGCAGCGCCGAGGCAGTTTCTCTGGCGCTGCCGTTAAGCGGTATTACGCTCTATAGCGGCCTGTACATCAACGAACTCCTCTCTCGCGTACTGGAATATGAAACGCGCTTCTCCGAACTCTTTTTTGATTATCTGAACTGTATTCAGGCGCTGGCGGGAACCACCGGCTCGCCTGAACCGGCGTTGCGACGTTTCGAACTGGCGTTGCTGGGACATCTGGGGTATGGCGTCAATTTCACCCACTGTGCAGGCAGCGGCGAACGGGTGGATGACACCATGACCTACCGTTACCGCGAAGAAAAAGGCTTTTTCGCCAGCGTCGTCATCGATAACAACACCTTTACCGGACGGCACCTGAAAGCGCTGGAGGCGCGGGAATTTCCGGATGTAGATACCCTGCGTGCCGCTAAACGCTTTACCCGTATGGCATTAAAGCCGTATCTTGGGGGAAAACCGTTAAAAAGCCGGGAGCTGTTCCGGCAATTTATGCCCAAACGCACAGTAAAAACGAAGAAAGATTAACGAGGATTGTCATGGCTGAATTACTGTTAGGCGTCAATATTGACCACATTGCCACGTTACGTAATGCGCGCGGCACCGACTATCCGGATCCGGTACAGGCGGCGTTTATTGCTGAACAGGCAGGCGCGGACGGTATTACCGTACACCTGCGCGAAGATCGTCGCCACATTACCGATCGCGATGTGCGCATTCTGCGTCAGACGCTGCATACGCGTATGAATCTGGAGATGGCGGTGACCGAAGAGATGCTGGCGATCGCCGTAGAAACCAGGCCGCATTTCTGTTGTCTGGTGCCGGAAAAGCGTCAGGAAGTCACCACCGAAGGCGGTCTGGATGTGGCCGGACAGCGCGATAAAATGCGTGATGCCTGCGCGCGCCTGGCGGCGGCTGGCATCCAGGTTTCGCTCTTTATCGATGCCGATGAAACGCAAATCAACGCGGCGGCGGAAGTCGGCGCGCCGTTTATCGAAATCCATACCGGCTGCTACGCCAACGCAGAAACCGATGCGGAACAGGCAAAAGAGCTGGCGCGTATTGCCAGCGCCGCGACCCTGGCGGCCCGTCTGGGGCTAAAAGTAAATGCGGGTCATGGTCTGACCTACCATAACGTCAAAGCTATTGCCGCACTGCCGGAAATGCACGAGCTCAATATCGGTCATGCCATTATTGGTCGGGCAGTGATGACGGGGCTGAAAGAGGCGGTGGCTGAAATGAAACGTTTGATGCTGGAAGCGCGCGGCTAATGGCGATTCTCGGCCTGGGAACGGATATTGTAGAGATTGCCCGCATTGAGGCAGTGATCTCCCGTTCCGGCGAACGTCTGGCAAGGCGTGTGCTCAGTGACAACGAGTGGGCTATCTGGGAGACGCATCAGCAGCCGGTGCGTTTTCTCGCCAAGCGTTTTGCGGTCAAAGAGGCGGCAGCGAAAGCTTTTGGCACCGGCATCCGCAACGGTCTGGCGTTCAATCAGTTCGAAGTGTTTAACGATGAGCTGGGAAAACCACGTTTGCGGCTGTGGGGCGAGGCGTTAACGCTGGCGGAAAAACTCGGTGTGGCGCACATGCATGTCACGTTGGCCGATGAACGCCATTACGCCTGCGCCACGGTCATTCTGGAAAGTTAGATTTGCCGGATGGCGGCGTAAACACGTTATCTGACCTACAGGCCGATATATTGTCGGCCTGATAAGCATAGCGCCATCAGGCATTGTTGCGTTGGAAGTGCGTTAACCCGCTTACAGTTTATCTGCGTGATGCATCAGAACAAACTTATCCCACAACTGTTCTTCGGTTTCGACATGGGCGGGATCCTGCAAAATCGTATTGGGGATCGGGCAGACTTTCTGACAGGTCGGCGTTTCGTAATGGCCTATACACTCGGTGCATTTGTCGCTGTTAATCTCATAAATGCTGTCGCCCATTGAAATCGCCTCATTCGGGCACTCCGGCTCGCACATATCGCAATTGATACATTTTTTGGTGATTAACAGCGCCATCAGGAAATTCTCAGAAACAACACAAATCGGGCGGGCATTATACGCCTATTTTCTGCTCGGGCCAGCTCTTTTCTGGCGCTGATTTGTTATCTACAGTGTAAAAATTTTTGATCTGCTTGAGCAGGCAGATGGTTGCGTTATCCAGTGAAAGGTCATTACTGTGCACCAGCATGACAGGAATAAAGAATGCGGGGATGCCCAGTGAAACCAGGCGAACATTTTTGGGTGTCGATAAATGGGTTAGCGAGCGGGTAATAAATGCGATGCCAATCTGCGCTTCGGCATACTCAAGGCATGAGTAGTGGTTATCCAGTTCGCAGATGACGTTAGGGACGACTTTGCGGTTATTAAATTCTGTGGTGATGATCCCTCTTAATAGCAGAGAGTCATTAAGCACGATAATGGGCTGGTCGTTTAAATCTTTTAGATGCAGACGTTCGCGTGTCGCCAGAGGATGAGAAAGTGGGATTGCAGCGATAATTTCATCTTCAAACAGCATGGTCGAGCTTAGCTGGGCAGGGAGCGTTGTTCGATAAACAATGCCAATATCAACGGCGCTATCCGTCAGCTTTTTAATGGTTTGCTCAGTTGAGAACTCTTTAACATTTAAAGATATTTCCGGATGGTGCGCCATAAAGTTGCGAAAAGCGGGCAGGACCAGGTAGCTGCCTGACACCCCGATTGAAATAGTATCGCGCTGTTGATCCTGATAGGGAAGAAGTTCATTTTCGGCATTTTTTAAATCCAGCATTATTTTGTTAGCGTGTCGTTGCAAAATAATGCCTGCTTTTGTTAATTTAATTCCTCTACCTTTTCGCTTAAATAATATTGTTTTAAGTGATGACTCAAGTTGTTTGATTTGCTGACTTAATGATGGCTGAGTGATAAACAGGCGACTGGCTGCCCGACCATAATGTAATTCATCACACAATATCAGGAAGGAATGTAGTTGTTTGATATTCATTAAAATTTAATGCCAATCGATTGGGTTTTGTTATAACGATTATAAAAAATACCAAATTGTTTGCCTATTTTGCTTTTTTTAAACTGTGATCAGTGCATTTTAAAAAGGGAAAATTATGTCGGCATCAATCAACCGCTGGGGAATGCTTGCCGCTCACGTGTGCATCAATTTTGTGCTCGGGGGCGTCTACGCATTTAGCTATTTCAAAACACCACTCATGGCGCAATATCACTGGGATCCGGCTACGCTGGCGTTAGCATTCTCTATCAACATGGGGATCATTCCTTTACCGATGATTTGGGGCGGGAGAATGATCGACAATGGTAAAGGAAAGCAGGCGATAGTTATCGGCGGTATCCTGTTTTCTTTAGGTTTTATCTTGTCCGGGTTTGTGGATAATTTGCCTATGCTGTTTTTAACCTACGGCGTCATTGCCGGGTTGGGATCGGGCCTGGCTTTTACGGGTAATCTTAATAATATTCTGAAATTTTTCCCTGACCGTCGCGGTCTGGCCAGCGGTATCGTACTGGCGGGTGTTGGCGTCGGGACGCTACTTTGCACCCGCCTGGCCGAATATTTTATGGCGCAAACTCACGATGTTAGTCGGGCGTTGTTATATCTTGGTATTGTTTATCTGGTGGTTATTTTTATCGTCCAGTTCTTTATTCGTAGCGCGCCAGCAAAAGATAGTGGAGGAATTAAAGCGTCGCCACTGGATAAAGACTATCGGCACATGCTGAAAGATTTGCGCTTCTGGCTGCTGTTTATGATTCTGGCGCTGGGCGTGTTCTCTGGGATGGTAATTAGCTCAAGTTCTGCGCAAATTGGTATGACGCAGTACGGTTTACTGTCCGGTGCATTAGTCGTTAGCCTGGTCTCGATATTTAACTCGATCGGTCGCCTGTTCTGGGGAGGGTTAACCGATAAATTAGGCGGCTATAATACGCTGGTTATTGTTTACCTCTTTACTTGCTTGTGTATGCTGCTGTTATTTTTCTTCAATGGCAATACTTCGGTATTTTATTTCAGCGCTCTGGGCGTGGGCTTTGCTTATGCCGGTATATTAGTTATCTTCCCTGGCTTGACCAGCCAGAATTTTGGTATGCGTAACCAGGGGCTAAACTACGGCTTTATGTATTTTGGTTTTGCCGTCGGTGCGGTTATTGCTCCTTATGTAACGTCCACTATTGCAAAATATACCGGAAGCTACAATACAGTATTTATTTTGACAACGGTGCTATTGCTTATTGGAGTCGTGTTGACCCTGATAACGAAGAAATATGTCGCAACGGTTTTAGCCAAAATTCATTAATCAGATAATAAGGAAATAAAAATGAAAATTGCAATCGCAGGTGCAGGCGCTATGGGATGTCGTTTTGGCTATATGCTGCTGGAGGCCGGGCACGACGTGACGCTTATCGATAGCTGGCAGGAGCATGTCGACGCTATTCGTAGCAAGGGGTTGTTTGTCGAAACGGAAACGACTCAGAAGTATTACCCCATCCCTGCTATGTTGGCTGATGAATCCCAGGGGGAGTTTGAGCTGGTTATTCTGTTTACCAAAGCCATGCAGTTGGATAGCATGTTACAGCGTATTAAGCCATTACTGCCAGCCGCGAAAGTGGTGATGATTTTATCTAACGGTCTGGGAAATATTGAAACGCTGGAGAAATATGTCGATCGGCAGAAAATCTATGCGGGTGTGACGTTATGGTCCAGCGAACTGGAGGGGGCTGGGCATATTATGGCCACCGGTACCGGAACGATTGAACTGCAGCCGATTGCCAGCCAGGATTCGGCTCAAGAGGCTAAGGTCATTGCCACCCTTAATAGCGCTGGATTGAATGCTGAAATAAGCCCTGACGTATTATTATCGATCTGGAAGAAAGCAGCCTTTAATAGCGTAATGAACACCTATTGCGCGCTACTGGATTGTAATGTCGGCGGATTTGGTCAGCGGCCTGGTGCTTTAGATTTAGCGCAAGCGGTAGTTGTTGAGTTTGTATTGGTTGCTGCCAGCCAGAATATTCCGTTGACTGAGCAAATGGTGATGAATACGGTGAAGAAAGTGTTCGATCCGCGTGAGAGCGGCCACCACTATCCTTCTATGCATCAGGATTTACATAAAGGCCGACTGACTGAAATCGACTATTTAAATGGTGCGATTGCGCGAATCGGCGCTCAGAACAATATTGCCGTACCGGTTAACACACTCCTGACGCAATTGATTCACGCGAAAGAAGCGCAATAAACTTGATGGCTCTTCTGCATGAGGCGGAAGAGCCATTTTCAAACCAGTTTTTTTACCAGCGCCTCGCTATGGCGAATACGCTCCGGCGCCCGCTCTAAATCCTGTTGTACCAGCGCCATAAACAGTAAGTCGGTCAACATCATTTGCGCATGTGTCGAGGAGATAGCGGCGCTACGCGTCGCTTGCTCTTCAGCAATCGTATACAGACAGCGGGTGGCGCGCTGCTGCAAGGCGTTGGGAGAAAAACCGGTAATGGCCAGGATTTTCGCGCCTGCGCGTAATGTTTCGTCCGCCGCCAGGTTCAGCTCGCGCCGCTCCCCGGAATAAGAGATCGCCAGCAGCAGATCCTCCGGCGCCAGCGCCTGCACCGTCGCCAGCAGGGCGTGCATATCGCGCTCAACCACCGCGTTAATGCCAATCTTCAGTAGCTTCCAGGCAAAATTTTGCGCCACCAGCCCAGAGGCGCCAATCCCGGTGATCACAATACGGCGGGCGTGGCGCAGCATCGTGACGCTTTCTAACAGCTTTTCTTCACTGTTAACGTCCAGCGTGGCGTGCATCGCCGCCACATTCTCTTTAATTAATTTTTCCCCGACCAGACGCATCGGATCGTCGCCGCGAATCTGGTTATGAACGGGAACGGAATGCGGATTAGGATTGCTGGCCAACGCTTCGCTGAGAGCCAGTTTCAACGCCGGAAACCCTTTAAACCCCAGTTTTTGCGCGAACTTGACTACGCTGGATTGGCTGACGCCCGCTTCAGCCGCCAGTTGCTGCGAGCTCAGATGCCGCGCCGTATCCGGTTGCGCGAGCAGATAATCCGCCAGTTTCCTGTCGCTTTGCGCGAGATCCGGATAACGCTGGCGAATACGAATCAAACAGTTCATGGGCAGCTCCTGCGAAACGTGATGGCGACGACAAAACGAAATTTCACTCGCCTGGGGGAATATTCTATTCCATCATGGACGCTTATTATGAATTAAAAATTCCAGAGGGACAAAAATGAATCTCGGTACCTTAGTGTCTGAAACCCGTAACCCGCAAACGATGGATCTGGATGCGTTGCCTACTCCTGAATTAGTTAAGCGTTTTAATGAACAGGATACGCTGGTAGCGGAAGCAGTAAAAGCCACTCTGCCTGACGTTGCGCGTGCGGTGGATGCCGCGGCGGCGGCGCTGAAGTCTGGCGGACGTATCATCTATATGGGCGCGGGCACCAGTGGTCGGCTTGGCGTACTGGATGCCTCAGAATGCCCCCCGACGTTTGGCGTTCCGCACGGTCTGGTCGTCGGGCTGATTGCCGGCGGGCCGGGCGCGTTGTTGAAAGCGGTCGAAGGCGCGGAAGACAGCCAACAGGCAGGCGAAGACGATCTTGTCGCACTAAATCTGCAAGAACAGGATCTGGTCGTGGGGCTCGCGGCGTCGGGTCGTACACCCTATGTGATTGGCGGCCTGCGCTATGCGCGACAGTCCGGTTGTACCACTGTTGCCGTCTCCTGTAATCCAGATTCGCCTATTGCGCGGGAGGCTAATATCGCCATTTCGCCCGTTGTCGGGCCGGAAGCGCTTACCGGCTCCACGCGGCTGAAATCCGGCACCGCGCAGAAAATGGTACTCAATATGATTTCTACCGGCGCGATGGTGAAGTTCGGCAAGGTCTATCAAAACCTGATGGTGGATATGAAAGCCACCAACGTCAAACTGGTCGATCGCGCGTGTCGGATGGTCGTTGAAGCGACCGGGATAGGTCGTGAAGAGGCGGAAACGTTGCTGAAACAGACCGATTTTGAGGTTAAGCCCGCCATTTTGATGGCGCTTACGGGGCTGGATGCTGCAGCCGCCAGGGAAAAACTCGCCGCTCATCAGGGCTTTTTAAGGGCGGCGTTAGAACACTAAAGAGGTGTGTATGGATAAGACGGCAGCGCTCGCCAGCGACATTTTACGTGGTATCGGCGGAGAGCAAAATATTCTGCGCCTGGAAAACTGTATGACGCGAGTCAGGGTGGAGGTACAGGACGACAGCCAACTGGATATTCCGCGCTTAAAAGCGTTGCCTGGCGTCAGTGGATACGTAAAGCAAGGAGAGCAACATCAACTGATCGTTGGGCCGGGGAAGGCTGCGCAGGTGGTTGATGCGATGCGCGTGCAGATTGCCGCAGGTGGTGTAAAGCCGGACGATGCTATGGCGCGTACCAAATCCGAGGCGAAAGCGAAGTATAAAGCGCCGATGAGCGATGCGTTGCGTAAGCTGGCGAATGTTTTTATACCGCTTATCCCCGCCTTTATCGCATCCGGCTTGATTACCGGCATTATCAACATTCTTAAACGTCCGGATATCGTCGGCGATGTTGCCGTCCACTATCCTAACCTGCTGGGCCTGATGGGGATATTTGGTAGCGCGGTGTTCGCTATCATGAACATTCTGGTTGGCGTCAATACCGCGAAAGTCTTTGGCGGATCGCAGGCGTTAGGCGGCGTGATGGCGGGGATCCTTTCCAGCCCGCAACTGGCGCAGATTACGCTCTTTGGCGAGGCGCTTCAGCCGGGACGGGGCGGCGTCATCGCCGTCCTGCTGGTGGTGGCGTTAATGTGCTGGATTGAGCGCCAGTTCCGTAAGCTGCTGCCGGGGTCGCTGGAGTTAATTCTTAACCCTTTATTGACGACTGTTATCACCGGCGCGGTAGCGATTGTCGCTCTGCAACCGCTTGGCGGCTGGATTTCAGACGCTATTGCTCACGGCGCGTCCTGGGCTATCGATCGCGGCGGTTTTCTGGTGGGCGCGGTGTTAGCCGGAACCTTCCTGCCGTTGGTACTGACCGGGCTGCATCAGGGGCTGGTGCCTATTCATGTGGAGCTGGTGCAAGCGCACGGCTATAACGCGCTGTTTCCCATCCTGGCGATGGCGGGCGTTGGTCAGATAGGCGCGGCCATTGCCGTACTGATGAAAACCCGCAATGCGCGGCTCAAAAAGGTGATTAAAGGCGCGCTTCCGGTCGGACTGCTGGGGATTGGCGAGCCGCTGATTTTTGGCGTCACGCTGCCATTGGGTAAGCCATTTATTGGCGCTTGCCTCGGCGGCGCGGTAGGCGGGGCGTTGATCAGCTACTGGAAAGTGGCGACGGTAATTACCTTTGGTATTTCCGGTTTGCCGCTGGCATTAACAATTGTTGCCGGAAAAGTCCTGTTCTATCTGTTAGGCTATTTAATAGCGGTAATTGCCGGGTTTATTTTTACCTGGCTGCTGGGGTTCAATGATCCAGAGGAGTAAGGTTTGGTCAGCCACGAGCGTCGTGTCGTCTTTTTTGATTTGGATGGAACGTTACATCAACAGGATATGTTCGGCAGTTTTCTGCGTTATTTGCTGCGCCGTCAGCCGCTAAATGCGCTGCTCGTACTGCCGTTGTTGCCCATTATCGGTATCGGTTTACTGGTAAAAGGGCGTGCGGCCCGCTGGCCGATGAGTCTGTTATTGTGGGGCTGTACTTTTGGCCATAGCGAAACGCGTTTGCAGGCGCATCAGGCGGATTTTGTCCGTTGGTTTCGCGCTAACGTCACGGCGTTTCCGGTTGTACAGGAGCGTCTGACCACCTATCTATTGAGCTCTGACGCGGATATCTGGCTTATTACCGGTTCTCCGCAATCATTGGTAGAGCAAGTCTATTTTGATACGCCGTGGCTGCCGCGCGTTAACCTCATCGCCAGTCAGATGGCGCGACGGTATGGCGGCTGGGTATTAACCGTGCGCTGTCTGGGCCATGAAAAAGTCGCGCAACTGGAACGTAAAATCGGTACGCCGCTGCGTCTTTATAGCGGCTACAGCGACAGCAAACAGGATAACCCGCTGCTTTATTTTTGCCAGCATCGCTGGCGGGTGACGCCGCACGGCGAGTTGCAGCAGCTCGAATAGTGAAACGCATAGCGTCTGTGTATAATGCCGCCCGCTTTCATTACCGGAGTTACCTCTTTGTCTGATGTCGAATTAGATCACGAATACTGGATGCGCCACGCGCTGACGCTGGCGAAACGCGCCTGGGACGAACGCGAGGTTCCGGTTGGCGCGGTATTGGTGCATAACCATCGCGTCATTGGCGAAGGCTGGAACCGACCCATTGGCCGCCACGATCCTACTGCGCATGCTGAAATAATGGCGCTGCGTCAGGGCGGTCTGGTATTGCAGAATTATCGGTTACTGGATACCACGCTGTATGTCACACTGGAACCCTGTGTGATGTGCGCAGGCGCTATGGTGCATAGCCGCATTGGACGCGTTGTCTTTGGCGCGCGCGATGCAAAAACCGGCGCGGCCGGATCGCTAATTGATGTGCTGCACCATCCGGGAATGAATCACCGGGTCGACATTATTGAAGGGGTGCTGCGCGATGAATGTGCGACGCTGCTCAGTGATTTTTTCCGTATGCGTCGTCAGGAAATTAAAGCCCTGAAGAAAGCCGACCGTGCGGAAGGCGCGGGGCCGACAGTATAGCGCAATGCCGGATAAGACGTTGCGCGTCGCCATCCGATAAGACCATCGCGCTATTTTTCTTCTTTCTTCTGCGGCGTAAACAGTAAAGACGGCGAATGCGTCAGGTAGCCTGATGACTGCGATAAAAACGACAGGAGGGGGAAGGGCGCTTTATTCAGCTCCTCCGGCGACACCGCCGGGTAATCCTGCGCCAGTTTCATGGCTTCCGCTTCCTGCTTTTCTTTTTCCTGCAAATACCCCACTAAACTTATCTGGTATTTACGGATATTTTCCACATAAGCATAAGCCTCATGTCCACGCGCGTAACCGTAGGTTAGCTTACTGTAATACGGTTTTTGGCTTAACAGAGGCAAACGCTGCTTCACATCGGTCCAGCTATCCGGATTGCCTTTGGTTTTTACCGTCAGCGATCTGGCATCGAGCATGTGCGCATAACCCATATTGTAGGCGGCTAAGGCAAACCAGATACGCTCGTCTTCCGGAACGGTTTCGGGAACTTTAGCCATCATATCTTCAAGATAGCGAGCGCCGCCGCTGATGCTTTGCTCCGCATCGGTACGGTCGGTCAGCCCCAGACTTTGGGCGGTATTTTTAGTCAGCATCATCAGGCCGCGCACGCCGGTTGGCGAGGTCGCCAGCGGGTCCCAGTGTGATTCCTGATAAGAAATCGCCGCCAGCAGGCGCCAGTCTATCTCTTTGGCATATTTTTTAAATAACGGCTCCAGCTCCGGCAGGACGTTATCCACCGCTCGCAGGAAAGAGCGGGTATCAACGTAGTCGAAATCATCGCCATGCCCCAGATATTTCTCTTCGATCCGCGCCAACGACCCGTCTTCATTGATCGAATTGAAAAAATCGAGCAGCGCGGCGGAGAGCGTATTATCGTCGTCCAGTCGGCTAAACCAGGTCACGGGCTGTTCATCCGTGACATCCAGCGCCACGGCCAGTTCGGGATGAACGCGCTGAAACAGACTGATCGCCACTGAATCGGCAATGGTGTAATCCAGCTTGCCGCTGATGACCTCTTCCAGCAGCGTCGTCGAGCCTTTTTTATCATCCACTTTCCAGCTCAGGTCGGGAAACTTTGTCTCTTTTAAACGCTGTAAATCATTGACCACGACGTGCCCTGGCGCAATGGTAAGCTGATTCTCGTTAACGGTCGCCAGCGAACGTGGGCGATATTGTCCGACCCGGTAAACGAGCTGTTGCGAAACCGAATAATACATGGGACCAGGCTGATAGTTTTTAACGCGCGCGCTGTCGTAGACCAGCCCTGCCGCGAGCAGGTCGGCATTGCCGTTATCCAGATCGTCAAACAACTGGCTGATATTCTGGCGCACCGTCACTTTCAGCTTCACGCCGAGATAGTTGGCGAACTGCTGCGCCAGTTCATAGTCCAGACCATATTTTTTACCGTTGATAACGGAATAGGTTAATGGCGAGTCGATCGTACTGACGCGCAGTATCCCCCGGGCTTGAATCGCGGCGATATGGTTTTCGGTTTTACCGAACCAGGGGATTGAGGGCCAAAGGGCTGCTGCCAGCAGCAGCGTCAATATGCCGATGAACAGATAATTAATCTTTAATTTTTTCAATTAGTTAATTCTCTGGATCGTGCGTTGCCTCGGGCTGAAAAAGATGTTTTGCTGCAATAGATAAGTCATTAATGAGCGGCATTTTGCGTAACAATGCGCCAGTTGGCAACTTATTCGCAACGATAGCCGCACCGTATGACAAGAAAAAGCGGTGATTTTATTTCTACGCAAACGGTTTCGTCGGCGCGTCAGATTCTTTATAATGACGGCCGTTTCCCCCCTTGCGCACACCGAAGCTTAGAAGACGAGAGACTTATGATGGAAATTCTGCGTGGTTCGCCTGCACTGTCTGCATTCCGTATCAATAAACTGCTGGCGCGCTTTCAGGCTGCCAACCTCCAGGTCCACAATATATACGCTGAGTATGTCCATTTTGCTGACCTGAACGCCCCGTTAAATGATAGCGAGCAGGCGCAGCTTACCCGTCTGCTGCAGTACGGCCCGGCGCTTAGCAGCCATACGCCGGCGGATAAACTCCTGTTGGTCACACCGCGTCCTGGTACCATCTCCCCCTGGTCTTCAAAAGCAACGGATATCGCCCACAACTGCGGCCTACAACAGGTTGATCGTCTGGAGCGCGGCGTAGCGTACTATATCGAGGCTTCGACGTTGACGGCGGAACAGTGGCGACAAGTGGCCGCAGAGCTGCACGACCGTATGATGGAGACGGTGTTCTCTTCTTTAACCGATGCGGAAAAACTGTTTATCCACCATCAGCCTGCGCCAGTTTCCAGTGTCGATCTGCTGGGAGAAGGCCGTCAGGCGTTAATTGACGCCAACCTGCGTCTTGGTCTGGCGCTGGCGGAAGATGAAATCGACTATTTGCAGGAGGCGTTTACCAAACTGGGGCGCAACCCGAACGATATCGAACTGTACATGTTCGCCCAGGCGAACTCCGAGCACTGCCGCCACAAGATTTTTAACGCCGACTGGATTATCGACGGTAAACCGCAGCCGAAGTCGCTGTTTAAAATGATTAAAAACACCTTCGAAACCACGCCGGACTATGTGCTCTCTGCCTATAAAGACAATGCCGCGGTGATGGAAGGAGCTGCGGTGGGGCGCTACTTCGCCGACCACAATACCGGCCGTTACGATTTTCATCAGGAGCCCGCGCACATTCTGATGAAGGTCGAAACGCATAACCACCCAACCGCCATCTCTCCGTGGCCGGGGGCGGCGACCGGTTCCGGCGGCGAAATTCGTGATGAAGGCGCCACCGGGCGTGGCGCGAAACCAAAAGCCGGGCTGGTGGGCTTCTCCGTTTCCAACCTGCGTATTCCGGGCTTTGAACAGCCGTGGGAAGAGGATTTTGGCAAGCCGGAACGTATTGTCACCGCGCTGGATATCATGACCGAAGGTCCGCTGGGCGGCGCGGCGTTTAACAACGAATTTGGTCGCCCGGCGCTGACCGGTTACTTCCGTACTTATGAAGAGAAAGTGAACAGCCACAACGGCGAAGAGCTGCGCGGCTACCATAAGCCGATCATGCTGGCGGGCGGGATCGGTAATATTCGCGCCGATCACGTGCAGAAAGGCGAGATCGTCGTGGGCGCGAAGCTGATCGTCCTTGGCGGCCCGGCGATGAATATCGGCCTCGGCGGCGGCGCGGCATCGTCAATGGCTTCCGGCCAGTCTGATGCGGATCTCGATTTTGCCTCTGTTCAGCGCGACAACCCGGAAATGGAACGCCGCTGCCAGGAAGTGATCGACCGCTGCTGGCAGTTGGGCGACGCTAACCCAATCTTGTTTATCCATGATGTGGGCGCGGGCGGTCTCTCCAATGCGATGCCGGAGCTGGTGAGCGACGGCGGGCGCGGCGGGAAATTCGAACTGCGCGACATTCTTAGCGACGAGCCGGGCATGAGCCCGCTGGAAATCTGGTGTAACGAATCCCAGGAGCGCTACGTACTGGCGGTCGCGGCTGACCAGTTGCCGCTGTTCGATGAACTGTGTAAGCGCGAACGCGCGCCGTATGCGGTCATTGGCGACGCTACCGAAGAACAGCATCTCTCGTTGCATGATAACCATTTCGACAATCAGCCGATCGACCTGCCGCTGGATGTCCTGCTGGGCAAAACGCCGAAAATGACCCGCGATGTGCAAACATTGAAGGCGAAAGGCGATGCGCTGAACCGCGCGGATATCACGATTGCCGACGCGGTAAAGCGTGTTCTGCATCTGCCGACCGTGGCGGAAAAAACCTTCCTTGTCACTATTGGCGACCGTACCGTCACCGGTATGGTGGCGCGTGACCAGATGGTTGGCCCGTGGCAGATCCCGGTAGCTGACTGCGCGGTCACTACCGCCAGCCTCGACAGCTACTACGGCGAAGCGATGTCGATTGGCGAGCGCGCGCCGGTGGCGCTGCTGGACTTTGCCGCCTCCGCCCGTCTGGCCGTCGGTGAAGCGTTGACTAACATTGCCGCGACGCAGATTGGCGATATCAAGCGCATCAAGCTTTCCGCTAACTGGATGGCGGCAGCCGGTCATCCTGGCGAAGATGCTGGTTTGTATGACGCGGTTAAAGCGGTGGGAGAGGAACTCTGTCCGCAGCTTGGCCTGACGATTCCGGTGGGCAAAGATTCGATGTCGATGAAAACCCGCTGGCAGGAAGGTAACGAACAGCGCGAAATGACCTCGCCGCTGTCGCTGGTGATTTCCGCGTTTGCCCGCGTGGAAGACGTGCGTCACACCCTTACGCCGCAGCTGTCAACGGAAGATAACGCCTTGCTGCTGATCGATCTTGGCAAGGGCCACAACGCGCTGGGCGCAACGGCGCTGGCGCAGGTCTATCGTCAGCTTGGCGACAAACCCGCGGACGTGCGTGACGTCGCGCAACTGAAAGGCTTCTATGACGCCATGCAGGCGCTGGTCGCTGCGCGTAAATTACTGGCCTGGCACGACCGTTCCGACGGCGGTCTGCTGGTGACGCTGGCCGAGATGGCCTTTGCCGGCCACTGCGGCGTGCAGGTCGATATCGCCGCGCTGGGCGATGACCATCTGGCCGCACTGTTCAACGAGGAGCTGGGCGGCGTGATTCAGGTACGCGCTGAAGACAGAGACGCGGTCGAAGCGCTGTTGGCGCAGTACGGCCTTGCTGACTGCGTCCACTACCTTGGTCAGGCCCTGGCTGGCGATCGCTTTGTGATTACCGCTAATGACCAGACGGTATTCAGCGAAAGCCGCACTACGCTGCGTGTCTGGTGGGCGGAAACGACCTGGCAGATGCAGCGTCTGCGCGACAATCCGCAATGTGCAGACCAGGAACACGAGGAGAAAGCGAATGATGCCGATCCGGGCCTCAACGTGAAGCTGTCGTTTGATATTAATGAAGATATCGCCGCGCCGTACATTGCGACAGGCGCACGACCGAAAGTCGCTGTACTGCGCGAGCAGGGGGTGAACTCTCACGTGGAGATGGCGGCGGCGTTCCATCGTGCGGGCTTTGACGCGATTGACGTCCATATGAGCGACCTGCTGGGCGGTCGTATCGGTCTGGGCAACTTCCATGCGCTGGTGGCTTGCGGCGGCTTTTCCTACGGCGACGTGCTGGGGGCGGGCGAAGGCTGGGCGAAATCCATTCTGTTTAACCATCGGGTGCGCGACGAATTCGAAACCTTCTTCCATCGTCCGCAGACGCTGGCGCTGGGCGTGTGCAACGGTTGCCAGATGATGTCGAATCTGCGCGAACTGATCCCGGGCAGCGAACTGTGGCCGCGTTTTGTACGTAACCATTCTGACCGCTTCGAAGCCCGCTTCAGCCTGGTGGAAGTGACGCAAAGCCCATCGCTGCTGCTGCAAGGAATGGTAGGCTCACAGATGCCGATTGCGGTTTCCCATGGGGAAGGGCGCGTTGAGGTGCGGGACGATGCGCATCTTGCCGCGCTTGAGAGCAAAGGCCTGGTCGCCCTGCGCTACGTTGATAACTTTGGTAAGGTGACCGAAACCTACCCGGCTAACCCGAACGGTTCGCCGAACGGCATCACGGCGGTGACGACCGAAAATGGTCGGGTGACGATTATGATGCCGCATCCGGAACGCGTATTCCGCACCGTCGCCAACTCCTGGCACCCGGAAAACTGGGGCGAGGATAGCCCGTGGATGCGTATCTTCCGTAATGCGCGTAAGCAGCTAGGTTAATTAGCCCGATAGCCATTAAGCCCCTCTTCACGAGGGGCTTTTTTGTAGACGGCGCTTATCAGGCCCACGGGGAAGCGCGGTTGAAGCTACCGTCTTGAACGTCAAGCGGTAGGCCGGATAAGGCGTTTACGCCGCCATCCGGCAATAAACTAGTGCTTATGCCGCAAGATTAAAGTGTCGGGAAATCCCGACATGAGTGGGGGATAGGTTGTCGCCAAAAAGAGACATTTAACTATTTGATTTTAAATTGTTTTATTTTTAGGTGTTACAGGTGTTGCTGATTGGCGACAGAAAGGGCAAAAAACAGACAGAGCCATTTTTAGCATGAATAACGATATTTTTCATATCTATCATTGTGTTAACAAAGTCTTTTGAATGTTGGCACAATTACTGCATAATGATAACCAGTGGCTCATTCACCTTCTTATGTCAGCCCCTTAGGGACGCGCTACATAAACTTCGAATGACGCACAACAAGGTGCCTGCCGTCCAACTTCTGATAATAGCGTAGCTTTATCAACCTCCGGGCGAAACGTCGAGTTAGGCACCGCCTTATTCCATAACAAAGCCGGGTTTAGCCCGGCTTTGTTGTATCTGGCGCTTCCCTCGGTTAGCATCTTTTTTATTCTTCTTTTATGTGAGCGACACGTTGAAGCGCTGGTCTGTTTTCCCCCGTTCTTTACGACAATTGGTCATGCTGGCCTTTTTGCTAATCCTGCTGCCGTTGCTGGTTCTGGCCTGGCAGGCGTGGCAAAGCCTTAACGCGTTAAGCGATCAGGCTGCGGTGACTAACCGCAGCACGCTTATTGACGCCCGGCGCAGCGAGGCGATGACCAACGTCGCGCTGGAGATGGAGCGAAGCTACCGACAGTATTGCGTGCTTGACGATCCGACGCTGGCAAAAGTGTATCAAAGCCAGCGTAAGCGCTATAGCGATATGCTGGACGCCCATGCCGGCGTCTTGCCTGATGATAAGTTGTATCAGGCGTTACGCCAGGATTTAAATGCGCTGGCGCAATTGCAGTGTAAAGATAGCGGCCCGGAAGCGGCAGCGGCCGCGCGCCTGGAGGCCTTTGCCAACGCGAATACGGAAATGGTGCAGGCGACGCGTACTGTGGTTTACTCGCGCGGGCAGCAGTTACAACAAGAAATCGCCGAGCGCGGACAATTTTTCGGCTGGCAGGCGCTGGTGCTATTTCTGGTGAGTCTGGCGATGGTGCTACTTTTTACCCGCATGATTATCGGGCCGGTGAAAGGAATTGAACGGATGATTAATCGCCTGGGCGAAGGCCGTTCTTTGGGGAATACCGTCACCTTTACCGGTCCGCGTGAATTACGATCGGTGGGGCAGCGCATTATCTGGCTGAGTGAGCGTCTGGCGTGGCTGGAATCCCAGCGCCATCAGTTTCTACGTCACTTGTCCCATGAGCTGAAAACCCCGCTGGCCAGTATGCGCGAGGGGACAGAGCTGCTGGCCGATCAGGTGGTTGGGCCGCTGACGCCGGAGCAAAAAGAGGTGGTCGATATTCTGGATGACAGCAGTCGTAATTTACAAAAATTGATTGAGCAATTGCTTGATTACAACCGGAAACTGGTAGACAGTGCCACAGAGCTGGAAGCGGTCGATATCGCGCCGCTTGTGGATATGGTGGTTTCCGCCCACAGTTTGCCTGCCCGCGCTAAAATGATGCATACCGATGTCGACCTGGAGGCCGAACGCTGCATAGCAGAGCCCATGTTGCTGATGAGCGTGCTGGATAATCTCTATTCCAACGCGGTGCACTATGGCGCTGAATCCGGTAACATTTGTATCCGTAGCCGCTCTCAGGGCTCCACGGTTTATATCGATGTGGTTAATAGCGGCGAGCCGATTCCGCAAACCGAAAGAGAAATGATTTTTGAGCCTTTTTTCCAGGGAAGCCACCAGCGAAAAGGGGCGGTAAAAGGCAGTGGGTTAGGGCTGAGTATCGCCAGAGATTGTATTCGTCGAATGCAGGGAGAGATCCAACTGGTGGATGACAACGCGCAGGAAGTCTGTTTTCGCATCTCGCTGCCGCTGCCTGCATCTGACAAACACTAATATGAATTTAAGCCTGGTGCGTATGTCACACGTTTTTGTCCAAACTATTAAACGATGCCTTTTGCGGTGGGGAATACCGGTGGGTATATCGTGTCTGGCGCTGACCGCATGTGTTCCCCATGCTTCACAGCAACTGCCCGGTAGCGCAGCGCAGGACACGCTCCCCCATTATCAACTGGCGGATTATCTCCCGACGGCGTGCGCGGATATCTGGTCGCTACGCGGGCAGGCGGTGGAGACGAATCCGCTGTACTGGCTACGCACGATTGACTGCGCCGATCGTCTGATGCCGGTTCAGTCGCGCGCAGAGGCGCGCGCGTTGACGGATGATAACTGGCAGAATGCCTTCAGGCGCGGGATCTTACTGGCGGATGCAAAAATTACGCCGCCGGAGCGGCGCGCCATAGTGACCCGTCTGGAGGCGTTAAGCGCGCAAATACCGGCTCAGGTACGGCCCGTCTACCAAATCTGGCATGACGGTCAGGCGCTGCAACTGGCGCTTTCTGCCGAACGTCAGCGTTATAGCAAACTCCAGCAAACGTCAGATAGTGAGCTGGATGCGCTGCGCCAGCAGCAACAGGCCTTGCAAACGCAGCTCGATCTTACCACCCGTAAGCTGGAGAGTTTAACCGATATTGAGCGCCAGCTTTCGACACGAAAACCGGCAGGGAATTACAACGCCGATACGCCGCATACGAATGACAAACCCGCGACGTCTGAAGATGGCGCGGCGCCGTCGCCGTCACAAGATGAGGTAACGCCATGATAAGCCGTAAACCGGCGCACCTGCTGCTGGTCGATGACGATCCCGGGTTACTGAAATTGCTCGGTATGCGCCTGACCAGTGAAGGATACAGCGTCGTGACTGCAGAGAGCGGCCAGGAAGGACTGCGGGTACTGCATCGGGAAAAAGTGGATCTGGTAATAAGCGACCTGCGCATGGACGAAATGGATGGTATGCAACTGTTCACAGAAATTCAGAAAGTACAGCCGGGAATGCCGGTTATCATTCTGACGGCGCATGGTTCTATTCCGGATGCGGTGGCCGCTACCCAGAAAGGCGTATTCAGCTTTTTGACGAAGCCGATCGACAGAGACGCGTTATATAAAGCGATAGATGAAGCGCTGGAGCAGTCCGCTCCCGCGACGGACGATAGCTGGCGCAACGCTATCGTTACCCGTAGCCCGCTGATGCTGCGACTGCTTGAACAGGCGCGCATGGTCGCGCAGTCGGATGTCAGCGTATTGATTAACGGACAAAGCGGCACCGGAAAAGAGATTTTCGCACAGGCGATTCATAATGCCAGCCCGCGCAGTAACAAGCCGTTTGTCGCCATCAACTGCGGCGCGTTACCGGAACAGTTGCTGGAGTCCGAATTATTCGGCCATGCGCGCGGCGCCTTTACCGGCGCAGTGAGCAATCGTGAAGGGTTGTTCCAGGCGGCGGAAGGCGGCACGCTGTTTCTGGATGAAATTGGCGATATGCCCGCGCCGTTACAGGTGAAGCTGCTGCGGGTGTTACAGGAGCGCAAAGTCAGGCCGCTGGGCAGCAATCGCGATATTGATATCGACGTGCGAATTATTTCCGCGACGCACCGCGATCTGCCGAAGGCGATGGCGCGGGGCGAATTTCGTGAAGATTTGTACTACCGGCTGAATGTCGTGAGCCTGAAAATTCCGGCGCTGGCGGAGCGTACCGAGGATATTCCGCTGCTGGCTAATCATATGCTCAGACAGTCGGCACAGCGGCATAAACCGTTTGTTCGCGCCTTTTCTACTGATGCAATGAAACGGCTGATGACGGCAAGCTGGCCGGGCAACGTGCGCCAACTGGTCAACGTCATTGAACAATGCGTGGCGTTAACCTCTTCGCCGGTGATCAGCGATGCGTTGGTCGAACAGGCGCTGGAAGGCGAAAACACCGCGCTGCCCACCTTTGCCGAAGCGCGAAACCAATTTGAACTGAACTATCTGCGCAAGTTACTGCAAATTACCAAAGGTAACGTGACGCACGCGGCAAGGATGGCGGGGCGCAACCGCACGGAATTCTATAAGCTACTCTCCCGTCACGAACTGGATGCGAATGATTTCAAAGAGTAGTTTTCATGCCGTAAAGTAGCGCGAAATATGTTACGTTTAACCGATCAAAACACAGGCGACCTTTTCAAGGAATAGCATGAAAAAGATTGATGCGATTATTAAACCCTTCAAGCTGGACGATGTCCGTGAAGCGCTGGCCGAGGTAGGTATTACCGGCATGACGGTCACTGAAGTCAAAGGCTTTGGCCGTCAAAAAGGCCACACCGAACTGTATCGCGGCGCGGAATATATGGTGGATTTTCTGCCGAAGGTAAAAATTGAAATCGTTGTGCCTGACGACATCGTGGATACCTGTGTTGATACCATCATTCGTACCGCGCAGACGGGGAAAATCGGCGACGGTAAGATCTTTGTCTTTGATGTCGCCCGCGTTATTCGTATCCGTACTGGCGAAGAAGACGACGCGGCTATCTGATGTGCCGATTCGCTGCCCGTCTCCTCCTTGTGGGCAGCGAACCACCGTTTAATCGCCCTGCGGTAGCGCCGATGTAGTCCGGGTGCAAACCCATCTCAGGCCGACAATGGCGACGATCAGCGCCACGCAACTTAGCGTCCACTCGCCCATTTGCGAGAAAAAGTGTCCGTAGGCGGCTACCGCCGTATCACTAATTTGCGATTCCGTGGTTTGTTGCGCGACGACGCCAGCCAGCCAGTTAGCGACCGCGCCGGTCGCCAGCATATAAATACCGGTTAGTACGCCCGTGACGCCAGGCAGGTTGAGGCGGGTAATTTGCGCCATCGCGACCGGATCAATAAACAGCTCCGCAAAGCCCATCAGCGCCAGCCCTGCGATCATCATTCCCATTGATGCCTGCCCGTCTAACCGGGCCTGATGCGCGTTTAGCGCCAGCAGCATAAAACCGCCGCCCATTAATACCAGCCCCACGGCAAATTTAAGCCAGACGCGCAGCACCGAGCGGGCGCTCTCTTTCGGGCTGCTCAGCCACGCCAGCACCACGCCCGCCGCCATCACCGCAATCGCATTGACCGACTGGAACAATGCGGTGGGGACGGTCATATTCAGCCAGTGGCGGTTGACAAAACGGTCGATGAATAAACTGATCGAACTTCCGCCCTGCTGCGCCAGAACCCAGAAGAGAGTGCCGGTGATCATTAACAGAACGATTTGCCACAAGGCGCGACGGTGTTCGGGAAATTTAACCATAATACGGGCAATAAGTTGCGCCGCGAAGACGCAGACAATGGCCAGCACATAGCCAGACCAGTTATTTTCCAGCAGGAGGGTGAAGAATACCGGCGCGATACACAGCATTAATACCAGCCAACCCCAGGTTGGAAGGGCGAATTTAACCGCCCGCAGCGCGGGGCGATTAACACCGCGCGTCTGCTGAAAGTGGCGATGACCGCTTAAAAAGATGAGCAGGCCGATGAACATTCCGACGCCCGCCAGCGCAAAGCCGACATGCCAGCCATACCACTGCGCCGCCAGACCACAGGCGATCGGCGCGGCTATCGATCCAATATTCCCGGCGGCGTAGAGCAGCGAGAATCCCCCGTCGCGGCGGTTGTCATCAGGGGCGTAAAGTTCGCCCAGCAGACAGCTAATATTGGATTTAAACAAGCCGTAGCCGCAGATAATAATGGCCAGCGCCGCATATAAACTCAGCGTTGAATCAGATTCTAAGCCCAATACCACATGACCCAGCGTCATCAATAAGGCGCCGGTGATAACCGCCACGCGGTTGCCAAGCAGGCGGTCGGCAAGCCAGCCGCCAAGAATAGGGGTAACGTAAACTAAAGAGGCGTAGGCGCTGAAGAGGTTGATCGCGTGGCTGTCATTAAAACCAAGCTGGTGGGTAAGATAAAGGATGAGTAAGGCACGCATGCCGTAAAAGCTGAAGTATTCCCAAATTTGAATCGCCACGATGTAAAAAATCGCGCGCGGTTGTGAGGGTGTTTTCATAAAGTCTCCTTGCTGCGTGAAAAAAGGGAAGTGGCAAGCCACTTCCCTTTGGTACTTATTTCGTATTTTCTTTCAGCACCTTAACGGTGTAACGTCCGTCTGCCTGACGATAGGCGCCGTGGATATCTGTTTCGAAGCCCGGATAGTGAGCGCCGATTTCGCACAGCATTTGCAGGAATTCCAGTACCGGACGGCTTTCCTCAGTGATCATTTCACCAGGCATCACCAGCGGCACTCCCGGAGGGTAAGGAAGGATCATGTTGGCGTTGACGCGTCCAACCATCTCTTCAAGATACACCTCTTCCGTTTCGCCATGCAGCTCTTTCTGGAACGCAGTATACGGCGTCATCACCATTTTCGGCAGCACTTCAAACGCACGGTACATTAAGTCCGGCAGATTATGATGTTCGACCAGTTTATGAATATTCTGCGCCAGTTCCTGGATGCGCATATTTTCATAAAACTCAGGCGCTTCGCGGTACAGTGCAGGCAGAATGTTTTTGACGCGCAGGTTCAGGTCAAAGGCGCGTTTAAATTCAGTGAGCGCGCGCAGCAGGCTCAGAGCTTTGGTTTTGTCGATACCAATGCTGAACAGGAACAGCAGGTTGTATGGACCGGTTTTTTCTACGATGATGCCGCGTTCATCGAGATATTTGGCGACCAGACTTGCCGGAATACCGAACTCATCCATCGTACCGTCTTTCTTCATCCCCGGCGTCAGGATAGTGACTTTGATCGGGTCGAGGTACATGTGTTCGTTATCGATATTTTTGAAGCCATGCCATGCGCTATCTGAACGCAGCGGCCAGCACTCAGCCCCATCGATATGTTCCGGCTGCCATACGTCAAAGAACCAGCCGTCAGATTCGCTTTTCAGACGTTTAATTTCTTTACGGAATTTAATCGCACGTTCAATAGAGCCGTTAATCAGGCGTTTACCCGCATTACCTTTCATCATCGCCGCTGCGGTTTCAGTAGACGCTACGATACCGTAGTGCGGAGAAGTGGTGGTATGCATCATGTAGGCTTCGTTAAAGGTTTCTTCGTTAATGTCGCCTTTAACATGAATCATGGATGCCTGTGAAAACGCCGCCAGCAGTTTATGCGTGGACTGGGTTTCATAAATGATTTTGCCTTCTACACGGTCGCCGCTCATACCGCATTTACCCTGATAAATAGGGGAGAAATTGGTATAAGGCACCCAGGCGGAGTCAAAATGAATGGACTTCACATCCAGAGTTTTCTTGATGTAGTCAGTGTTATACAACAGACCGTCATAGGTTGAGTTAGTAATAACAGCATGGACCGGCCAGGTTGCGTTAGGCGTCTCTTTTA
The DNA here is from genome assembly GCF_043356435.1 of Salmonella sp. SJTUF15591. NCBI lineage: Bacteria > Pseudomonadati > Pseudomonadota > Gammaproteobacteria > Enterobacterales > Enterobacteriaceae > Salmonella > Salmonella sp. SJTUF15591. The sequence goes on from NZ_JBEUJO010000005.1 coordinate 63,676, forward strand.
CCCGTTTAGCGATAGTGGCGTGCTGGAACTCGCTTTGCGGGATACCGCCAAGAATACCGTAGGCGTTACGGGTTGGGCGGAAATAAATCGGCGTAATGTCGCTCATCATCATCAGATGGGTCAGCGATTTATGGCAGTTACGGTCAATCAGTACCGTGCTGCCTGCCGGCGCGGAGTACATACCGACGATTTTGTTCGCCGTAGAGGTGCCGTTCGTCACCATGTAGCTACGTTCGGCGTTAAAGACGCGGGCGATATACTCTTCCGCTTCTTTATGCGGGCCGGAGTGGTCCAGCAGCGAACCCAGTTCGGAAACGGAAATCGAAATATCGGATTTCATCGTGTTCGGGCCGAAGAAATCATAAAAGATGCTGCCGACGGGGCTTTTCTGGAAAGCGGTCCCGCCCATGTGGCCAGGCGTACAGAAAGTATATTTCCCTTCGCGCACATATTTGAACAGTGCTTTTGTCAGCGGCGGCAGAATATTGTCGATGTATTCATCGGTATTCTGGCGAATTTTCGCCGCGATATCGGCTGCGGCGCCTAAAGCATATTCAAAGAAGCGAACCTGCATTCTCAGATCGTTGAGGCTGACGTCCAGCGTAGAGTAGCTGTTGGCGAAGGCGTACAGCGGCATATACTCGTTCAGCTTGCTAATCTCTTCGCAAAGCTCAAGGTTATATTTATCCCAGTCGAAAATGACGCCGCAAAGGCGGGAGTTATTTTCAATCAGCTTCAGCAGGTCTTCTCGGTCGTTTGGATAGACGATACGGAAATTTAAACCTTCCAGTGCACGATGCAGTTCACGAATAGGCTCTTCTTTAAAGTAGACGCCCATGTGGTTCATGATAGCAATAACGTTCATAGTCTTGTTCCTGGTAAAGTGGGCCCCTCCCGCTACGCTATAGCAGGTGACGAAAGGGGCTTTGAGAAAAAGGAGTTAGCGGTTAAAGCGCTTCAGCCGTATTGTTGTCGCTGTCGTTGTTCTGGCGCTGGTGCATTTTGCGACCGTAGAACATCAGGATGATCAGACTGACGATAAAGGTGCCGGAGAGTTCGAAGGAGCTGGCGCCCATCAGTGCGATGAAGCAAAATGCGCAGCCCAGTACAGAACAAATCAGGCTTACCGAGTTACGGATGTTGAACCCTTCGAAGCGAATCAGGTCAACACAGGAGTAGAAGTACGGCAGCATGGTAAGCAGTACGGCAATCCCGGTCAGTTCGCCGAACAGGTCGGACGCTTTACCGCCGCTGGAGTTCATGATGGTGATCAGAATCATCAGCGCCGTCATTTTCACCGCAGCCAACAGCAGACCTTTTTTCGGAATACCGTTTTTATCCATTTCGCCGTAAATTTTCGGGAAGTTGCCGTCGTTGGCGGCGCGAACCCCAGCCTGGCCGACCAGCATCATCCAGGAGCCCAGAGACGTCAGGCAGGCGAAAGCGGTAAAGGCGGAAACCAGCGGCGCAGCCCAGCCACCCAGAATCGTGGAGGTACTGATAGCGAACGGCGCGCCGGAAGAGGCCATAACGGAAGCTGGGAACATCCCGGCGATAACCTGAGTCGCAGCGATATAGATGATGCCTGCCAGCGCGGTACCCAGCATGGTTGCCAGCGGTACGGTGCGTTTCGGGTTTTTCACCATGCCGGTGCTGACGGCGGCAGACTCAACGCCAACGAACGCCCACAGGCAGAGCAGAATACTTTTAACAATGGCGTGAGAGTCGGTCGTCGTAGACGTGTTCCAGTTCGCGTGATAGGTCGCGATATCGAACCAATGCCAGCCGGCGACTGCGGTCAAGACTACCGGGATCAGCACCAGGAATAGGCCAATCGTTGTTAAGCGGCTGACCCAGGCCCCGCCCAGCATATTAATAAAGGTGAACAGCCAGACGATAGCAATACAGGCAATACCTGCCGGTATTGGATTATTTAATGCCGGGAAGAATGTAGAAAGATAAGAAACAGCGGTAATACCGATGGCTAAGTTACCAATCCAGTTTGCGTGATAATAAAGAACGCCGGTCTGGAAACCAAACGCCGGAGATATTTCCCCAGCATAAGCGATAGGGCCACCCTGTTGCGGGTTTTTGGTTGCCAGCCTCGCATAAACATAAGCCAGCGACATTGCCCCAATAATAGAAATTACCCAGCCCCAGATGGCAATGCCACCAATACTGGCAAGGTTGGCGGGTAATAATGCAATCCCGCTCCCCATCATATTACCGGCAACGACGCCAGTACAGGCAAATAGCCCGATCTTTTTGACAGAACTCATGTTCATTTCTCCTGAGCTGTATTTTTAAGAACCGGGCTTATGCTTCATATATGCTGCGTGCCCGTTCAACTGTCGACAAGATTAACGAATGGGTTGAGATAAGTCCTAAAGAAAAAGTGAAATAAACACAAACATGAAAAAACTGATAGATTGATTTTTTTGAATTAACATATAAATATCATGAAAAATATCATGAAAGGATAAATATCGTTTAATTACAAAGAGTTATATTTACATATCTTTGCGATGAACATGTTGCCAAAATTAACATAAGCTATTTTTGGCAACATGTTTTTCACAAAATAAAAGCGAAAAATTTAATATCTTTTCGCTTTTATTTGTCATGGTTCAGCGTTAAATTTAATCTTCTGCCAGAAAACTATTCAGATAAGGGACAATTTTCTGAACGGATGTCTGAAATACGCCGTTCTCGATCCAGTACAGAGTGTTTTCACCTGGACGTAAATTAAAGGCGGTCAGATAGGCATCAGCGGCCAGACGATTCTCACCTTTCATTTCGTAAACTTTCCCCAACAGGACATAGTTAAACCACGACATTTCAAGCTCGATGCTTTTATTGATTTCCTCATACGCTGCATCGATATCACCTTTGCCTAACAGATCGACGGTCTTGATTTTATAATAAACAGACGTTTTCTCAACGCCCGGAATTTGATCTATTTGTTTAAACTCTTCGTTCAGTGCGGCCACTTGTTCTTTATCAAACGGCTGTTGTGATTGCCGTAATACATCTACCAGCACTTTATATTCATAGGCATAGTTGAAATCAGGCGTTTCCTTAATAATGCCATTCAGAATATCGCTGGCTTTACCTAGCGCCTGCGCATCGCCGCTCAGAATAAGCTGGCGCGCCTCATAAAAACGCATCAGCGCAGTATTTTGCGGCGTTCTGAACAGGGCCAGTTGTTCTCGCATACGATTAGGCCAGGGCTGTGTTAAAACGAAAGACAGGCTATTAAACAGATCATCCTGGATGGACAACTGGTTAGTATTGGTGACGAAATAACGCTTATCCAGCATGGTTGAACCATCGGCGTTATCAATGAGCACCACAGACATAAAGCACTGCTGCGCCCGATAGTGGCGCTGATTGACAAACTGAATGGTTAACGTCTTACCGGAGCTGCTTGGCTCATTGACCCGGTAATTGGTTTTATCGTGCACCATAAAGGTCGAGTAGGTGTTCAGCAGGTCGGTGATTAAGCCGCCCAGACCGATGGCGTAGGACTCCTGCGAGACCCAGTTATTACAGGAATTGCCGCCTTCAAAACGAACATCTATATCTCGTGGGTTAAGTAATAACCGCGTTTTTGTTACCGCGGCATTATGATCTACCACCGACATCACGATAAACACCACCAGCGTTGCCAGCGAGAGTAGGAACATTACCCACGTCCAGAAAGCGGCGATACGCGGCTTTTTCGCCTTTTTAGTCGGCGTTTGCAAAGAGGCGGGCGGCACAGGCGTAGCGGCAGTAACCCCCTCCGTCGGTTCTGCATTCGTCGCTGCGATCGGCGGCGGCGACGTTGATGAATTATCGATCTCATCGCTATTTTCTTCGCACCAGATAACCGGCGCCGTCAGCTTATAGCCGCGTTTAGGTACGGTAACGATGTATTCAGCATTGCTGTCTCCGCCATCTCTTAATGATTTGCGTAGTTCAGAAATGCTTTGGGTGACAACATGGTTGGTCACGATGGTGCGCATCCAGACATGATCAATAATGTTATCCCGGCTTAACACTTCATCCGGATGATGCGCAAAATACATCAGAAGATCGATCAGCCGTGGTTCAAGAGTAATCTGGCGTCCCTGACGACTGATCTGATTAACAGAAGGTGTAACCAGCCACTCTCCAATGCGTACAACAGGTTGCTGCATAAAAAGATGCCCTAACGAGCTAAGTCAAACGTTAATAATAACACGATTTGCACAGACTTTTTTTATTCCCCTTTTTTGTAAAAGAAAGGCATAAAAAGCAGCGCAATAAGCAGGGGAACGGGGAGGAAAACGGGCGTTCGCCTTAACGATAACGCCCGTTTTTTCAGAGGATTTCTTGCAATTACAGCACTTTATGCGGGCCGAAGCATTCGTAATGAATGTTTTCGTGATTCACGCCAAGGGAAACCAGTTGTTTTGCGGCAAACTGCATAAAGCCTACCGGGCCGCAAAGATAGAACTGCATTGCCGGATCGCTGATCGCGGCTTCCAGTTTGCTTAAATCCATCAGCCCTTCGCTGTCGAAGAGGCGTTGGGCGTGATCGGCCTCGGTCGGCTCGCGGTACCAGGTATGGGCAGTGAAACGCGGCAGTGTACGGCCCAGCTCGCTCACTTCGTCGGCAAACGCATGAACGTCGCCGTTCTCCGCCGCGTGGAACCAGTTCACCTGCGCGGTATGCTGTCCTTTCGCCAGCGTATCGAGCATCGCCAACATCGGCGTCTGGCCGACGCCAGCGGAAATCAGCGAAACGGGGGTATCAGCGGCGACATTCATAAAGAAGTCACCTGCCGGCGCAGCCAGATGCACCACATCGCCTACGCTGGCGTGATTGTGTAACCAGTTTGATACCTGGCCGCCGTCTTCACGCTTCACGGCAATCCGGTACCCTTTGCCATCGGGTTTACGGGTCAGTGAATATTGGCGGATCTCCTGATGCGCAAAACCTTCCGGCTTCAGCCAGACACCCAGATACTGCCCGGGACGGTATTCCGCCACCGTACCGCCGTCGACCGGTTCAAACTCAAAGCTGGTGATCAGTGCGCTACGCGGGGTTTTCGCAACGATGCGGAAGGGGCGCGTGCCTTCCCAGCCGCCGTCTTTGCTGGCGTTCTCGTGATAAATCTCGGCTTCCCGATGAATAAAGACGTTAGCCAGTACGCCATAGGCTTTGCCCCACGCGTCCAGCACTTCCTGGCCTGGGTTGAACATTTCGTCCAGCGTCGCCAGCAGATGCGTCCCGACGATGTTGTACTGCTCCGGCTTAATCTGGAAGCTGGTGTGCTTCTGCGCGATTTTTTCTACCGCCGGCAGCAACGCCGGTAAATTTTCGATATTGCTGGCGTAGGCCGCGATAGCATTAAACAGGGCTTCGCGCTGATCGCCGTTACGCTGGTTGCTCATATTGAAGATTTCTTTGAGCTCCGGGTTATGCGTAAACATACGGTCGTAGAAGTGGGCGGTCAGTTTCGGTCCTGTTTCAACCAGCAGGGGAATGGTGGCCTTTACTGTAGCGATGGTTTGTGCGTCAAGCATACGTGCTTCCTTTATGTGAAAATCTAATGATGTATATCAAATGCATCTTATAAAAATACCCTTGCATTGTAAATGGATCTTCTCTGCTTTACGTTATGGATGTAACAACGTGAAAAATCTGCATCACAAAGCTGAAAAGAAATCCGTTGAAATTCGTCAGGCTCTCGTTCAGGAAACCCTTATCTGACGCATAGGTAATCGTTTGCGTAAAAACCTTTGTCAAGACCTGTTATCGAAGAATGATTCGGTTATACTGTTGGCCGAAGTCCCACGGACTGCCTTTTCAGGCACAAATTTTATTGTTAGCTGAGTCAGGAGATGCGGATGTTAAAGCGTGAAATGAACATTGCCGATTATGATGCCGAGTTGTGGCAGGCTATGGAGCAGGAAAAAGTACGTCAGGAAGAGCACATCGAACTGATCGCCTCCGAAAACTACACCAGCCCGCGCGTGATGCAGGCGCAGGGGTCTCAGCTGACCAACAAATACGCTGAAGGTTATCCGGGCAAGCGCTACTACGGCGGTTGCGAATACGTTGATGTCGTAGAGCAACTGGCTATCGACCGCGCGAAAGAACTGTTCGGCGCTGACTACGCTAACGTGCAGCCGCACTCCGGTTCTCAGGCTAACTTCGCTGTTTACACCGCGCTGCTGCAGCCGGGCGACACCGTTCTGGGTATGAACCTGGCGCAGGGTGGTCACCTGACTCACGGCTCCCCGGTTAACTTCTCCGGTAAACTGTACAACATCGTACCTTACGGTATCGATGAGTCCGGTAAAATTGACTATGACGAGATGGCGAAGCTGGCCAAAGAGCACAAGCCGAAGATGATTATCGGTGGCTTCTCTGCCTACTCCGGCGTGGTTGACTGGGCAAAAATGCGTGAAATCGCTGACAGCATCGGCGCATACCTGTTTGTCGACATGGCGCACGTGGCGGGCCTGATTGCCGCAGGCGTTTACCCGAACCCGGTTCCGCACGCTCACGTTGTCACCACCACCACCCACAAAACCCTGGCGGGTCCGCGCGGCGGCCTGATCCTGGCGAAGGGCGGCGATGAAGAGCTGTACAAAAAACTGAACTCCGCCGTCTTCCCAAGCGCGCAGGGCGGCCCGCTGATGCACGTGATCGCCGGTAAAGCGGTAGCACTGAAAGAAGCGATGGAGCCGGAGTTCAAAGTTTACCAGCAGCAGGTGGCGAAAAACGCCAAAGCGATGGTAGAAGTGTTCCTGAACCGCGGCTACAAAGTGGTGTCTGGCGGCACTGAGAACCACCTGTTCCTGCTGGACCTGGTGGATAAAAACCTGACCGGTAAAGAAGCTGACGCCGCGCTGGGCCGTGCTAACATCACGGTGAACAAAAACAGCGTGCCGAACGATCCGAAGAGCCCGTTCGTGACTTCCGGTATCCGTATCGGTTCTCCGGCGGTCACTCGTCGCGGCTTCAAAGAAGCGGAAGTGAAAGAGCTGGCTGGCTGGATGTGTGACGTGCTGGACAACATCAATGATGAAGCCACCATTGAACGCGTGAAAGCGAAAGTACTGGATATCTGCGCCCGCTTCCCGGTTTACGCGTAAGCGTTTGTGTTGTGTAAATGTCCCGATGGCGCTGCGTCTGTCGGGCATTACTTATGCGCCATAACGTGACGCCGCCGGAAGTCATTATCCGGCGGCGTTGCCGTTTGAACTTCTCCCTCCGCCTGTTAACCTTATGTTACCCTTGCCAGCGCAACCGTTTACCGCCAGACTATCGCCTCCAAACGGGAGGGAATCATGGCATTGCATTCCACGCGCTGGCTGGCGCTCAGTTATTTCACCTACTTCTTTAGTTACGGTATTTTTCTGCCCTTCTGGAGCGTCTGGCTCAAAGGTCTTGGGCTAACGCCGGAAACCATCGGTCTTCTTCTGGGCGTGGGTCTGGTCGCGCGTTTTCTCGGTAGTCTGCTCATTGCGCCTCGCGTAAGCGATCCTTCGCGGTTGATCTCCGCGCTGCGCGTACTGGCATTGCTGACGCTGGTATTTGCGCTGGCATTTTGGGCAGGAACGCATGTCGCGTGGCTAATGGTGGTGATGGTTGGGTTTAACCTCTTCTTTTCACCACTGGTGCCGCTGACCGATGCACTGGCCAATACCTGGCAAAAGCAAATTACCCTGGACTATGGTCGGGTGCGGCTGTGGGGGTCCATCGCCTTCGTGATAGGGTCGGCGCTGACCGGTAAGCTGGTGAGTTTATACGATTACCAGGCGATTCTGGCGCTACTGACGCTCGGCGTCGCCTCGATGTTGCTGGGTATGTTGTTACGTCCCAGCGTGCCGCCGCAAGGGGAAAGCCGTCAGCAGGAGAGCGCAGGCTGGCCCGCCTGGCGTACGCTGGTGGCACAAAGTTGGCGTTTTCTCGCCTGCGTCTGTTTGCTGCAAGGGGCGCACGCCGCCTACTACGGTTTTAGCGCCATCTACTGGCAGGGGGCTGGCTATTCAGCATCGGCGGTCGGCTATTTATGGTCGTTGGGCGTGGTGGCGGAAGTGATCATTTTCGCCCTGAGTAAAAAGCTATTTCGCCGGTTTAGCGCCCGCGACTTGCTGTTGCTTTCCGCTGTGTGCGGGGTGGTACGCTGGGGACTGATGGGCTGGAGTACGGCGTTGCCGTGGCTGATTGTGATACAAATCCTGCACTGTGGCACGTTTACCGTTTGCCATCTGGCCGCCATGCGCTATATCGCTGCGCGTCAGGGAAGCGAGGTGATTCGTTTGCAGGCCGTCTATTCCGCTGTGGCGATGGGCGGCAGTATCGCGATTATGACGGTATTTGCCGGTTTTCTGTATCAACATCTGGGCGGCGGCGTATTCTGGATTATGGCGCTGGTGGCATTGCCCGCTATCTTCCTTCGGCCCAAAGTGGTTGCCGCGTCATGATTCCAGGATCTTGCGGATCTGCTGCTGCTGGTGCTCTGTGAGGGTGCGATCCGCATGAATTAATGGCGGTGAGAAGAGCGGTAGCGGCGTGGCGTAAGGGGTAACAATCAGCGCTACGCCGCGCGGGCATCCCTCTTTTTGAAACGCCTGGAGCGATATCCGTCTGATATTCAGCGGCAATAAGGTCAGTTCACGCAGTTGCTGCTCAATATGCGTCTCCAGCGCATCATTTTTATCCGCTAACAATACGATCTGTCTCTCATGCAAATCGTTATCCTGCATTAGCCAGGCGCCGAAAATCACTGCCACCAGCCCCGTCTCTTCCTCGGAAAAGTGGATACCATATTCGGCTTCAAACCCGGCGAGCGCCTCACGTGTGGTGCGAACCAGACGCGGATAAAGACGGTTGAACTCTTCCGGAAGCGTATTATCGATGCCAATCGTGAATAAACTTCGGTTCAGCGCCTGGGCGAGATGGACATACAGCTGATCGTTAAGCCCTTGTTCGTCGCTGAAGCGTACGTTCCCTTTCTCTCGAAAGCGCAGCACCAGCCGCGCCACCTCCAGTCGCAGTTGCTGCGCCCGTTGATGCGTGTCGCGAATCGGGTCGGGGAGGCGAATCATTGAAAACAGTAACGCCATAAACAGCGCTTCATTGAGCGGTGCGGCCTGCATCACGTGGCGCTGCCAGTGACGACCAATTTCCTGGGCGAGTGGATATTCCGCGCACGACTGCGCCCAAATCTGCTGTACAGGGTTGAACTCCGGGGTGATGCCGGCATGGTGTTGTAGCAGACAATACTGTAAAAAGAGACGCAGGAACTGCACGTCGCGATGTTCAAATGGTTTTTGCAACCGGCGGGCGCACAGATTGATGAGCGCGTGCAGATTAATATCGTCATACAGCGGACGCGCGATACCGCGCTGCTTTAGCGCGTTTTTTAAGGCCGGGGTAAACTGTTGCGTGACGAAGGTCGGGCATAAACGCAGGCCGCGCCTGAGCCAGTGTAAAAGGCAAAGGCGCTGATCGAGTGCTGTACCTTCGATCCGATAGCAACCGTTCTGGCATGTTGTGATGGCAAGGCGATGATAGCGCTGGATCTCCAGGCTTGTCTCAGTGATATCCTCACGGGCAGTATCATCATCAACGCCATTAAGCGCGCTGAAGATTTCCACCGTGGCAATTGGCTCCGGCTGGAAAAGCGTCAGCAATACCTGACAGCGGCGCTGGGGAGCGGAAAGTACAGATGGTGGGGCAATTGTCGGCATCATCTGTCAGGTCTCCCGTTAGTTTGTCTGGTAAGGATAGCTAAAGTTTGCGCGTGAAAAATGTGATAAGCGTGCTTTTAGGCCAGGAATGCTGAGGAACGTCACAGAATTTTTATCGCGAGGAACAGATGAAGCCAGTGAAACGCAGCGCCTTAACACTATTTCTTGCCGTTTTATCTTTCGTGGCGGCGGCGCATCCGCACAGCTTCATCCGTCTGCAAACGCAGGTGGTCAGTGAAAATGAGCAATTTGTGGCGTTAAAAATGCGCTGGACAATGGACGCGCTGACGTCCGCAGATCTGCTGTATGACGCCGGAAACGCGGCGCCGGGGTCAGAAATATGGAAAAAGTTGGCGGCGGAAGTGATGGCTAACGTACTTGGGCAGCACTACTTTACAGAAGTGTGGCGCAATGGCGCGAAAGTGAAGTTTAAAAACAGGCCGACAGAATACGGTATGACGCGTGACGCGCATCAGGCGGTATTGACCTTTACGCTGCCGCTGGCTGAACTGCAGCCGTTAAGCGGACAGACTTATACCTTTTCAACGTTTGATCCCTCTTATTATGTCGATATGCATTATGACCAGGACAGCGATATCACGATGCCGGAACCGCTGCGCGAAAAGTGTCGGATTCAGGTTTATACTCCTGCGCCCGGCGAAGAGACGCTACGTTTCGCCCAGTCGCTGGATAAAGAGGACGCGCCGCCGGAGGATATGGATTTAGGTAAACAGTTTGCCCAAACGGTGACCTTGCAATGTCAGTAATTTTTTCTCAACGCGCTCCGGGGCGACGCTGGCTCTCGCTGTGGCCACTGGTGTTATTCCTGCTGCTGATGCTGGTTGGCGGTCTGTGGATATGGCAGGCCTGGCCGCAGGTGATGTTGAAAAGCGCTCTTTGGCAGCGGGACGTAAATCAGCAGTTGAGCGCGCTGCTTAACGCGGTGGCGACGCATCCTGAGCGGGCGGGCGGATCGTTGCTTCTGCTGAGTTTTATGTATGGCGTGCTTCATGCGCTGGGGCCGGGACACGGCAAAGTGGTGATCGCGACATGGCTGGCGACGCATCCTTCGAAGCTGAAATCGAGTATCGTGTTAACCCTCGCCGCCGCGTTATTGCAGGGGCTCGTGGCTATCGGGTTGGTGGTGGGCGTGCTGACCGTATTGCAACTTCCGGCCAGGCAGCTCCATCTGAGTGGTTTCTGGCTGGAAAAGGGGAGCTATGCGTTAGTTGGCGGGCTGGGCATCTTGCTGTGCTGGCGGGCGATAAAAAGGTTACGCGCGCTGCTACGTAAACCTGTCTTTATCGCTTTTACGCCGCGCCATGTTCACCATGAAAAATGCGGCTGCGGACATCAGCATCTACCGACGCAGGAACAATTGCATAGCGGCGATGACTGGCGCGCGCGACTCATGATCGTACTGTCTATGGGGATGCGGCCCTGTTCCGGCGCGATAATGGTGCTGTTATTCAGTAAAGTGATTGGCGTTTTTAGCTGGGGAATGGCGTCGGTACTGGCAATGGCGGCGGGAACCTCGCTAACGATTACCTCGCTGGCGCTGCTGGTACACACTTTTCGTGCTCTGGCGGTGAAGCTCAGTGGAAACGAAGCGCCGGCGTTATGGCGGCAGGTAGGCTGGTCAACGCTGGCGCTGGCCGGAGGGGTCATACTGCTTGTCGCGGCGCTGGTCATGTGGTTTAGCGTGCCGCAGCCTGTGGGCGGGCTGCGGCCATGGCGTGGTTGATTAGTGCCCGGCGGGTTTGAGATGCATCCGCGCGACGGATTCGTCTTCGGCCCAGTAAATGCGTTCGGCGACCATCGCTTCCGGATTGAGCTGAACGCCGCGCAGTACCCGTTCTTTAAAACGCAGGTAGCCGCCTTTGTCGATCAGATGGCCCATATGTAGATAGATCGGTTTTCCGCCGAGCATCTCTTTTTCAAATTCATACAGGTTAACGATCACCTGCTTTATCACATCTTCAGTCACCCAGTTGAGGAAGAGCTTGCCGACGCGCGGCGTCTTTTTACTGGTGCGTCCGCCCAGACGGACTTGCCAGAGCTGATCCGGCTTACGTTGCCAGGCCAGCGTCGGACAGGCCAGCACGCACTCGCCGCAGCCGATACAGGCGGACTCTTCTTTGACCGCTTTGCCGTTCTTCAGCGCCAGGCAGCCTACCGCGTGGTGACTACAGGCCTTCACGCAGGCGCCGCAGCCGATACAACGATCGGCAGTGAAGCGCATTTTCGCCACGCCAATAATTCCCAGATCGGCCATTGACGCCTTCGCGCAATCATTCGGGCAGCCGACGATGACCGTTTTGAGATGATAAGGGCTGGGATAGACCAGTTTTTCAAGACGACGGGACAGACCGGTCGTGTCAGTGTTGGCTTTCTGGCAAATGCGGTTCCCCTGACAGGCGACAATATTTCGCCCGCCAATAGCGAGATAGCCCGCTTTGGTATCCTCAACCTGGACGTCGCACAGTTCTATTTCAATCTCGCGAAGAAACGGCTCCAGCGCGGCGTTCACGTTGTCGATATCTTCGTAACGGATACCCGGCATCGCCAGCTTCTGGCGGGTAGTGAGGTGAATTTGTCCGTTGCCCCAGGTTTCGGCGATGTCACGCGCCACCGTTAGCAAATGCGCGGGCAAAATACCGCCGGGAATGCGGACGCTGATCATGGCTTCGCCGCGCACTTTTGACAGGCGATATTCGTTTTTCGCACGGGCTTTAATGATATCAATATCAATGCTCATGATGTTCTCCTTAATCGGCAAAACGTTGCGCGACGGCGTAGTTAAATATCGGGCCGTCGGTGCAGACATACACTTCGCCCATACGGCAGTGGCCGCACTTCCCGACGGAGCAGGCCATCCGGCGTTCGTAGTCCACCCAAATTTGCTCCGGCTTGAGCCCTTTTTGCAGCAGCATTTTTACGGTAAAGGTAATCATTATTGGCGGCCCAACGACGATGGCCTGCATGGTGTCGATATCGCTAAGCGTCATGTCGGCAAGCCGATCGGTCACCCGGCCAATCTGGTAACGGTCATCAGCCTCGCCTTCATCCAGCGTGAGCACCAGATTATGTTTGCCGCGCCACGTCGCCATTTCTTCTTTGTACAGCACGCAATCGCGATTTTTATAGCCGAGAATCATATCCAGTTGACCAATTTCCTGGGGATTCTCAACGAAATAGCGCATTAAGCCTTTCACCGGCGCGACGCCCGTGCCGCCTGCGACAACCAGTAAGGGTTTATGGCGCAGCGTATCGACCGGATAGCCATTGCCATAGCAGCCGCGTAGCCACACGTTGTCGCCTTCTTTCAGCGTAAAGAGGGCGCTGGTCACTTTTCCGACATTACGAATCAGCAGATCTATCCAGCCGTCGCCATAGTCGGAAACGGAGATGGGCGCTTCGCCGACGCGCGGCAGCGACACCTCAACAAATTGCCCCCAGTGCGCGGGAAAATCGACGGCCACGCGGAAATTCCACTCCAGCGGCGTGTGGCGAGTAATACTGAGGATGCGGTACGCCGCAGGCAGCAAACTGTGCTGCGGTTTATCATGACAGGAACAATGTGACATGCGTTATGCCTCCTCTGCCAGCGCCTGCCGAACGGCAGCGGTCATTTTATTGATAATCAAAGAAAATTTGATGTATTGCGGGCAGCGATCGTCGCAGCGGCCGCAGCCGACGCACATATGTTCAATGCCGTTGCGCGCTTTGTAGTCATTGACCTTATGCAGGGCGCGGTAGCGCAGACGCTCGCCGGGTTTTTCGCGAAAACCATGACCGCCGGCCATGTCGCTAAAGCCCGGCACCATGCAGCTTGCCCACTGGCGACGGCGTTCGCCGCGCTGCGGATTTTCATCATAGGCGACGTCAAAGACGCTATAGCAGGTACAGGTTGGGCACCCGGTAGTGCAGCGGCCACAACTGATGCAGCGGCTGTCGTAAGCGTCCCATAGCGGGTGGCGGGTGAGAATGTCGCGAATTTTTTGCGGATCGCGGCAAACGCTGTCCGGCGTGACGACGGTTTCCCGGTTTTCGCTGACGAAAGAGGGGGTATAGTCAGCCTCCTGCCCCAGACCTTGTATCGCCGCCTCGATAAAGGGATCGCGGATGCTGACAAGCGCGCCCTCATCGCTAAAACGCATGGCGGCGCTATAACAGTCAGTTTTATTAGTACCCATTGAGACGCAGAAACAATTTTCGAAGCTTTCTTCACACTCAATAAGGACGAAACGAATATGCTCCCGTAGCAGTTGATAACTGTAATCGGAATTATTCCCATTTGATAAATACATATAATCCAGCCGCGACATGGCGTTAATGTCGCAGGCGCGGGCAAAGATGATTATCGGGGAAGTGTCTGTCTCGGCAATTTGAATGGTGTCTTTATCGAAATAAAAGAGCGTTTCGGTGATAGGGGCGATAATGGTATTCGGCGACATGTGCGATTTCTCGTGCCAGATGAGATCGCGCCAGCCGCTAATCCGTTGATAAATAATGTTGTCAGTGTCGGAAAAACGTCCGCCGCGAAACTCTGCGGACGGGGCAAACACGCGCCATTTTTTGTTTAATCGCTGGATAAGCAAACTAAACTCGTCAGGCGTAATTTTGATAGCCATCACATACTCCACAGTAATATTCAGGAAAAACAAATGAAAATAAATTGTTATAAAAATCAGTTGAATATTACTGTTACGCTAGCGCTAATCCATCGCCTTCGCTAACGGGAAAAAATGGTTTTTACTATCGGTATAATAAATATATTCTTAATCATAAAATATGCATATATACAGCGTCGCGCTATTTAGCGGATAGCGCGGTCTGAATAAATTTAATCATTGCATCACGGTAAAGGTTTGCATAACGTCCGGAAAAAGCATCAATGTGATCGCCGTCAGGAATGAAGATTTTTTGTTTGGGCTCCCGGGCGAGGGCATACAATTTCTCACTGTCCTGCCAGGGAATAACATGGTCTGCCGTGCCATGAAGAATCAATACCGGAATGGGGCTGACGCTGGCGATATTGCGATCCGCGCTATAGCGGTCATCAAGCAAATAGCCGCTGCCCGGGATCATCTGGTTGGCGATGGAGGAATAGGATAAAAACGTTGAGTCGAGGATAATCGCACGTATGCCCGCCTGGTCGGCGTAGCGCATATTTGCGCAGCCTACGCAGTGGCCTACGGCGGCCAGCACATTATTTCCGCCCAGGCTCTGCCCCAGCAGTACCAGGCGCTCGGGGTTAACGTCGGCGCGATGCCGCACATAATCTATCGCGCTTTTCGTATCGTCCAGTAGCCCCTCTTGTGATGGGGTACCCTCCGATTCGCCAAAACCACGGTAATCAAACATAAACAGGTTTACGTTGCGTTCTGGCAGCCAGCTGACTAACGGCCAGTGCGCCGACATATTTCCGGCGTTGCCATGGACATGAATCACCGTCGCGACGGCGTTTTCCGGCCTGCCGAAAGCAGTGGGAATAAACCAGCCGTGCAGATGCGTGCCATCTTTGGCGGTAAAGGTAATGGATTCAGCTTCGGCAGGGGTTGGCCCATAGACTTTATTGTCCGGGTAATAAAAGGCATTGATCGCTACGCGGGGTAGCAGGTAAATACAGACCACAATGATAAACAGAATAAAAAGGGATTTGACGATGCGTCGGGTATGTTGAAGGGTCATGTTCGCTTCCTTGCCGCTTTATGCCAATAGCGGAGCAGGGAGCGATCGTACAAAAACATGCAGGCAAGTAAAGCGATGAGGCTGTGTTTAGGAAAAACGCCTGAAAAGGCACGGCGGATGAGTGGCCCCATCCGCCGAAGAGACTTAGCGCTTCAGCGCATCGCTCAGTTCGTCGCGCATATTCGCCAGCATGGCTTTAACGACGCGCGGATTCCCCGCCACGATATTACCGGTCATCATGTAGTTATGACCGCCGGTGAAATCGCTGACGATACCGCCCGCTTCACGAACCAGCAGTTCGCCCGCGGCGAAATCCCACGGACGAAGGCCAATTTCAAAGAAACCATCGACACGACCTGCAGCCACATAGGCCAGATCCAGCGCGGCGGAACCGGTGCGGCGGAAATCGGCGCATTCGGTGAACAGCTTGCCGATAATATTAATGTAGGTGGTCGCGTATTGTTTGGCTTTGAACGGGAAGCCAGTAGCGAGGATAGTGCCGTCCAGATCGCGAGCGGTACTGCCGCGCAGACGGTAGCCGTTCAGCTGCGCGCCCTGACCGCGGGTGGCGGTGAACAGTTCGTTACGCATCGGATCGTACACGACAGCCACTTCAGTACGGCCTTTAATGCGTACAGCAATGGAAACAGCGAAGTGTGGCAGACGTTTGATGAAGTTGGTGGTGCCATCCAGCGGATCGATAACCCATTGAACATCCTGATCTGTGCCAACGTGCTCACCGCTTTCTTCGGTGATAATAGTGTGTTGCGGGTAAGATTTGCGAATGGTGTCGATAATTACCGCTTCAGCGGCCTTATCTACGTTGGTCACAAAATCGTTACTGCCTTTTTGGCTCGCTTCTACAGCGTCCGGAGTTTCATAGTTTTTGGCAATTACATTACCCGCCTTGCGCGCTGCGCGCACGGCGATGGTCAGCATCGGATGCATCGGTCTCTCTCACTGGATGTTAAAGAACGGGAAAACGGCGCAGAGTATAGCAGCGAGATCGGAATCTGTCTTGGTTTTATGGTAAGATGTCAGAATAATCTTTAGCTGAAGAAAGACAATGCTGCAAAACATTCGAATTGTGCTGGTGGAAACCTCCCACACCGGCAATATGGGCTCTGTGGCTCGCGCTATGAAAACCATGGGCTTAACTAACCTGTGGCTGGTAAACCCGTTGGTGAAACCGGACTCCCAGGCCATCGCCCTGGCGGCAGGCGCCAGCGATGTGATCGGTAATGCGCAGATCGTCGATACGCTGGATGAAGCGTTGGCTGGCTGTAGCCTGGTGGTCGGCACCAGCGCCCGTTCCCGCACTCTGCCGTGGCCGATGCTTGATCCGCGCGAGTGCGGCTTAAAAAGCGTGGCGGAAGCGGCAAATACGCCGGTTGCGCTGGTTTTTGGTCGTGAGCGTGTCGGGCTGACTAACGATGAGTTGCAAAAATGCCATTATCACGTCGCGATTGCCGCTAACCCGGAGTACAGCTCGTTGAATCTGGCGATGGCGGTACAGGTCATCGCGTATGAAGTCCGTATGGCCTGGCTGGCGACGCAGGAAAACGGCGACGCAGCAGATCATGAAGAGACGCCGTATCCGCTGGTGGACGATCTTGAACGTTTTTACGGCCATCTGGAGCAGACGTTGCTCTCCACTGGCTTTATTCGCGAAAACCATCCGGGGCAGGTGATGAATAAATTGCGCCGTCTGTTTACCCGCGCCCGCCCGGAAAGCCAGGAGTTGAATATTCTGCGTGGGATTCTGGCGTCTATTGAGCAGCAGAATAAAGGCAAGTAACCGCGTTAATGCCGCACGGAACGCTAAATACCTGACTAATTTACTCAAGTAAATAGTTGACCAAATTACTCGGGAATGTCAGACTTGTCCCTGCTATGCAATACCCCCATTTTACAATAAAAAACCCCGGGCAGGGGCGAGTTTGAGGTTAAGTAAGACATGAGACTGACATCTAAAGGGCGTTATGCCGTGACCGCAATGTTAGACGTTGCGCTCAACTCCGAAGCGGGCCCGGTACCGTTGGCTGATATTTCTGAACGTCAGGGGATTTCCCTTTCTTATCTGGAACAGCTATTTTCCCGTTTACGTAAAAACGGTCTGGTTTCCAGCGTACGCGGGCCGGGCGGCGGTTATCTGCTGGGTAAAGATGCTGGCAGTATCGCGGTCGGCGAAGTGATCAGCGCGGTTGATGAATCCGTTGACGCGACCCGTTGCCAGGGGAAAGGCGGCTGCCAGGGCGGCGATAAATGCCTGACCCATGCGCTGTGGCGTGATTTAAGCGATCGTCTGACCGGTTTTCTCAACAATATTACCTTAGGCGAGCTGGTGAATAACCAGGAAGTTCTGGATGTGTCTGGTCGCCAGCACACGCATGACGCGCCGCGCGCCAGCGGTCGTGCGCAGGACGCTATCGACGTTAAATTACGCGCTTAATTAAAATATTACGCCATCTCTTCTGGCGGCCTCATGCGGTGAATGCCGCGGTCGTCTGAAAGATGAAGCGTAAAAAAGAATTCAGAATCAGGCCGGGACGCGGACGTCCCGTCAACACGGTCGTACATCCAGCCGGTTGCCTGATTCCTTGCATTGAGTGATGTACGGAGTTTAAGAGCAATGAAATTACCGATTTATCTCGACTACTCCGCAACCACGCCGGTGGACCCGCGTGTTGCCGAGAAAATGATGCAGTTTCTGACCCTGGACGGAACCTTTGGGAACCCGGCGTCTCGTTCACACCGTTTTGGCTGGCAGGCTGAAGAAGCCGTCGATATTGCCCGCAACCAGATTGCTGAACTGGTCGGCGCCGACCCGCGTGAAATCGTCTTTACCTCAGGGGCGACGGAGTCCGATAACCTGGCGATCAAAGGCGCTGCCAACTTTTATCAGAAAAAAGGCAAGCACATCATCACCAGCAAGACCGAGCACAAAGCGGTGCTGGACACCTGCCGTCAGCTTGAGCGCGAAGGGTTTGAAGTGACCTACCTGGCGCCGCAGCGCAACGGCATCATCGATCTCAACGAGCTCGAAGCAGCGATGCGTGACGACACCATTCTGGTTTCCATCATGCACGTGAACAACGAAATCGGCGTGGTGCAGGATATCGCGACCATCGGCGAAATGTGCCGCGCGCGCGGTATCATCTACCACGTTGACGCCACCCAGAGCGTGGGCAAACTGCCTATCGACCTGAGCCAACTGAAAGTGGATCTGATGTCCTTCTCCGGTCATAAAATTTATGGCCCGAAAGGCATTGGCGCGCTGTATGTGCGTCGTAAGCCGCGTATTCGCATTGAAGCGCAGATGCATGGCGGCGGGCACGAACGCGGTATGCGCTCTGGTACTCTGCCTGTCCACCAGATCGTCGGCATGGGCGAAGCTTACCGTATCGCGAAAGAAGAGATGGAGACCGAAATGGCCCGTCTGCGCGGTCTGCGTAACCGTCTGTGGAACGGCATCAAAGATATTGAAGAAGTTTACCTGAACGGCGACCTTGAGCAGGGCGCGCCAAACATTCTCAACGTGAGCTTTAACTACGTTGAAGGCGAGTCGCTGATCATGGCGCTGAAAGACCTGGCGGTCTCTTCCGGTTCCGCCTGCACCTCCGCCAGTCTGGAACCGTCCTACGTGCTGCGCGCGTTGGGCATGAATGACGAGCTGGCGCATAGCTCTATCCGTTTCTCTTTAGGTCGTTTTACCACTGAAGAAGAGATCGACTACACCATTGATCTGGTACGTAAATCCATTGGCCGTCTGCGTGACCTTTCTCCACTGTGGGAAATGTACAAGCAGGGTGTGGATCTGAACAGCATCGAATGGGCACATCATTAATCGGTATCGGAATCAGGAGAATTTATAATGGCTTACAGCGAAAAAGTAATCGATCACTATGAGAACCCGCGTAACGTAGGGTCGTTTGACAACAACGACGATAACGTGGGAAGCGGCATGGTTGGCGCGCCGGCCTGCGGCGACGTCATGAAGTTGCAGATTAAAGTTAACGATGAAGGTATCATTGAAGACGCGCGCTTCAAGACTTACGGCTGCGGTTCCGCTATTGCCTCCAGTTCTCTGGTAACGGAGTGGGTGAAAGGGAAATCCCTGGACGAAGCGCAGGCGATTAAAAACACCGACATTGCAGACGAACTGGAGCTGCCGCCGGTGAAAATTCACTGCTCTATTCTGGCGGAAGACGCGATTAAAGCCGCTATTGCGGATTACAAAAGCAAACGCGAAGCGAAATAAAATAGAACGTTAACATTGAGGTTTTGTTATGTCGATTACACTTAGCGACAGTGCAGCAGCGCGAGTTAATACCTTCCTGGCCAACCGTGGTAAAGGGTTTGGTCTGCGTCTGGGCGTGAGAACCTCCGGCTGCTCAGGTATGGCTTATGTACTGGAATTTGTTGACGAGCCAACGGCGGAAGACACCGTGTTTGAAGACAAAGGCGTTAAGGTAGTGGTTGACGGCAAGAGCCTGCAATTTCTGGACGGTACACAGCTGGACTTCGTAAAAGAAGGTCTGAACGAAGGGTTTAAATTCTCCAACCCGAATGTGAAAGATGAGTGTGGTTGCGGCGAAAGCTTCCACGTGTAACCGTGTTCCGCTGTTATACCGAGCATTCGTGCTGTAGAAAAGCGGCAAGCGAGTGAATCCCCAGGCGCTTACTTGAGTAAATGACTGGGGGAACCCGCGCAGACAACGCATCTGCGGCGCGAAGTAAGAAGGTATAACCCCACCGTGGTCGCCTGCGTGTGGGGTTTGTTCTGACAGGCTATCCCTGAGAATGTTATGGATTACTTCACCCTCTTTGGCTTACCAGCCCGTTATCAGATTGACACCCAGGCGCTGAGCCTTCGTTTTCAGGATCTGCAACGCCAGTATCACCCTGACAAATTTGCCAACGGCACTCAGGCGCAGCAGCTTGCCGCCGTCCAGCAATCCGCCACGATCAACCAGGCCTGGCAAACGCTGCGTCACCCTTTGACGCGCGCGGAGTATCTGCTTTCCTTACACGGGTTCGATCTGGCCAGCGAGCAACATACGGTACGCGACACCGCGTTTCTGATGGAACAACTCACGCTTCGCGAAGAGCTGGACGATATCGAACAATCAAAAGACGACGTGCGGCTGGAAAGCTTCATCAAACGCGTACAAAAGATGTTTGATGCTCGTCTTCAGCAAATGGTGGAACAGTTGGACAACGCCGCGTGGGACGCGGCGGCGGATACGGTGCGCAAACTGCGGTTTCTCGATAAACTGCGAAGCAGCGCAGAACAACTCGAAGAAAAGCTGCTCGATTTTTAACTGGAATCTAACATGGCCTTATTACAAATTAGTGAGCCTGGTCTGAGCGCCGCGCCGCATCAGCGTCGTCTGGCGGCGGGCATCGACTTAGGCACTACCAACTCTCTGGTTGCGACGGTTCGCAGCGGCCAGGCGGAAACTCTGCCTGACCACGAAGGGCGCCACCTGTTGCCTTCAGTGGTTCACTATCAGCAGCAGGGCCATACGGTCGGTTACGCTGCGCGTGACAATGCCGCGCAGGATACGGCCAACACTATCAGCTCTGTGAAACGCATGATGGGACGCTCGCTGGCGGATATCCAGGCGCGCTATCCGCATCTGCCTTACCGGTTTAAGGCAAGCGTTAATGGGCTGCCGATGATTGACACGGCGGCTGGATTGCTCAATCCGGTACGCGTATCGGCTGATATTCTCAAAGCGCTGGCCGCGCGGGCTAGCGAATCGCTCTCCGGCGAGCTGGATGGCGTGGTGATTACCGTTCCCGCCTATTTCGATGATGCCCAACGTCAGGGGACGAAAGACGCCGCGCGGCTGGCGGGCCTGCATGTACTGCGTCTGCTCAACGAACCGACGGCGGCGGCGATTGCCTACGGTCTGGACTCAGGCAAAGAAGGCGTTATTGCTGTTTACGATCTCGGCGGCGGTACCTTCGATATCTCTATCTTACGCCTGAGCCGCGGGGTGTTTGAAGTGCTGGCGACGGGCGGTGATTCTGCGCTCGGCGGCGACGACTTTGACCATCTGCTGGCGGACTATATTCGCGAGCAGGCGGGAATTGCCGATCGTAGCGACAATCGCGTTCAGCGCGAATTGCTGGATGCCGCGATTGCGGCGAAAATTGCCTTAAGCGATGCCGATACCGTTCGCGTTAACGTTGCGGGCTGGCAGGGGGAGATCACTCGCGAGCAGTTTAACGATCTCATTTCCGCGCTGGTTAAGCGCACGCTATTGGCCTGCCGTCGCGCATTGAAAGATGCCGGCGTTGATCCCCAGGACGTTCTGGAAGTGGTCATGGTCGGCGGTTCGACCCGTGTACCGCTGGTTCGTGAGCGGGTGGGCGAATTTTTTGGCCGCACACCGTTAACCGCTATCGACCCGGATAAAGTGGTCGCTATTGGCGCAGCGATTCAGGCCGATATTCTGGTCGGCAACAAGCCGGACAGCGAAATGCTGCTGCTGGACGTGATTCCACTCTCTCTTGGGCTGGAAACGATGGGCGGCCTGGTGGAAAAAGTCATTCCGCGCAACACCACTATCCCGGTGGCGCGCGCGCAGGATTTCACCACCTTCAAAGACGGCCAGACCGCGATGTCTATCCATGTGATGCAGGGCGAACGCGAACTGGTGCAGGACTGCCGCTCGCTGGCGCGCTTTGCGCTGCGCGGGATTCCGCCGCTGCCGGCGGGCGGGGCGCATATTCGTGTGACCTTCCAGGTAGACGCCGATGGCCTGTTGAGCGTCACCGCAATGGAAAAATCCACCGGCGTCGAGGCCTCCATTCAGGTCAAACCTTCCTATGGCCTGACCGATAGCGAAATCGCCTCGATGATCAAGGATTCCATGAGTTTTGCCGAGCAGGACGTGAAAGCGCGTATGCTGGCGGAGCAAAAAGTCGAAGCCGCGCGCGTGCTGGAAAGTTTGACCGGCGCGCTAACTGCCGACGCCGCGCTGTTAAGCGCCGCAGAACGTCAATGCATTGATGATGCCGCCGCACATTTAAGCGCGGTCGCACAAGGCGATGATGTTGACGCCATAGAACAAGCCATTAAAAACGTAGATAAACAAACCCAGGAATTTGCCGCTCGCCGCATGGACCAGTCGGTTCGTCGCGCGTTGAAAGGCCATTCCGTAGACGAGGTTTAACATGCCGAAGATTGTTATTCTGCCTCATCAGGATCTTTGTCCGGATGGCGCAGTTCTGGAAGCTGAGACCGGTGAAACCATTCTTGACGTTGCGCTGCGCAACGGCATCGAGATTGAACACGCCTGTGAGAAATCGTGCGCCTGCACTACCTGTCACTGTATTGTACGTGAAGGCTTCGACTCCTTGCCGGAAAGTTCGGAAGAAGAAGACGATATGCTGGATAAAGCGTGGGGGCTGGAGCCGGAAAGTCGACTGAGCTGCCAGGCCCGCGTTACCGACGACGATCTGGTTATCGAAATTCCACGTTACACAATCAACCATGCGCGTGAGCATTAACAGAGGGTAGTATGGGACTCAAGTGGACCGATAGCCGCGAGATCGGCGAAGCGTTATACGACGCATATCCTGATGTCGATCCTAAAACCGTTCGTTTCACCGATCTGCATCAGTGGATCTGCGAACTGGACGATTTTGACGACGACCCTAACGCATCCAATGAAAAAATTCTGGAGGCGATTCTGCTAGTCTGGTTGGATGAAGCAGAGTAAGTCAAATAACGGGCTGCCCTACGGCGGCCCGTTTGCTAATAAGGAAAATAACAATGACAGAAGCCATGAAAATTACGCTTTCCACGCAGCCTGCCGATGCGCGCTGGGGCGATAAAGCCACTTACAGTATTAATAACGATGGTATTACCTTGCATCTTAACGGTAAAGACGATCTGGGGTTGATCCAGCGTGCGGCGCGTAAAATCGACGGCCTGGGAATAAAACAGGTCGCGCTGACAGGCGAAGGATGGGATACCGAGCGTTGTTGGGCATTCTGGGCGGGTTACAAAGGACCAAAAGGCGTCCGTACCGTAATGTGGCCGGATTTAGACGATGCCCAACGTCAGGAGCTGGATAACCGCCTGACTATTATTGACTGGGTGCGCGACACCATTAATGCTCCGGCGGAAGAGCTTGGGCCGGAGCAACTGGCGCAGCGCTCGGTGGATCTGCTGTGTAGCGTCGCGTGCGATAGCGTCACTTACCGTATCACCAAAGGCGAAGATCTGCGCGAGCAGAACTATATGGGGTTGCATACCGTAGGCCGTGGTTCTGAGCGTCCGCCGGTGCTGCTGGCGCTGGATTACAACCCGACGGGAGACAAAGATGCGCCGGTTTATGCCTGCCTGGTCGGTAAAGGTATTACCTTTGACTCCGGCGGCTACAGTATCAAACAAAGCGCTTTTATGGACTCAATGAAATCCGATATGGGCGGCGCGGCGACAGTAACAGGCGCGCTGGCGTTCGCCATTACCCGTGGGCTGAATAAACGCGTAAAACTGTTCCTGTGCTGCGCCGATAATCTGATCAGCGGCAATGCGTTTAAACTGGGCGATATTATTCGCTACCGTAATGGTAAGAATGTCGAAGTCATGAATACCGATGCGGAAGGGCGACTGGTACTGGCGGATGGCCTGATTGACGCCAGCGCGCAACACCCGCAGCTAATCATTGATATGGCGACGTTAACCGGCGCGGCGAAAACGGCGCTGGGTAACGACTACCATGCGCTATTCAGTTTTGACGATACGCTGGCGGGGCGCTTGCTGACCAGCGCGGCGCAAGAGAATGAACCGTTCTGGCGTCTGCCGCTGGCGGAGTTCCACCGTAACCAGCTGCCGTCTAACTTTGCGGAACTGAACAACACCGGCAGCGCGGCGTATCCCGCTGGGGCAAGCACCGCCGCGGGTTTTCTGTCGCACTTTGTTGAAAATTACCGCGAAGGCTGGCTGCACATTGACTGTTCCGCCACTTATCGCAAAGCGCCGGTTGAGCAGTGGGCTGCCGGGGCAACCGGTCTGGGTGTGCGCACCATCGCGAATTTGCTGACCGCCTGAACGGTGTTTTTGTAGGCCGGGTAAGCGAAGCGCCACCCGGCATTTTGTCTGATGGCGACGCCGTGCGTCTTATCAGGCCTACAACCCATATACATAATTTGTGATTCCTATGTCCGAAACTAAAAATGAATTAGAAATCTTGCTGGAGAAAGCGGCGACTGAGCCCGCGCATCGTCCGGCATTTTTCCGTACCTTACTGGAGTCCACCGTCTGGGTGCCGGGCAGCGCTGCCGAAGGCGAGGCGATAGTGGAAGACAGCGCTCTGGATTTGCAGCACTGGGAAAAAGAAGACGGCACGACCGTCATTCCCTTCTTTACTTCTCTGGAGGCGCTGCAGCAGGCCGTGGAAGACGAACAGGCGTTTGTGGTGATGCCGGCGCGCACGCTGTTTGAAATGACGCTTGGCGAAACGCTATTCCTCAACGCTAAATTGCCGACCGGCAAAGAGTTTATGCCGCGTGAAATCAGCCTGCTTCTCGCTGAGGAAAGCAGCCCATTAAGTACGCAGGAAGTGCTGGAAGGCGGCGAGTCGCTTATTTTATCCGAAGTGGCCGAGCCGCCGTCGCAGATGATTGATTCCCTCACTACGCTGTTTAAAACCATCAAACCGGTGAAACGCGCGTTTCTCTGCGCGATTAAAGAACATGCGGACGCCCAACCCAATCTGCTGATTGGCATTGAGGCTGACGGCGAGATTGAAGAGATCATTCACGCAGCGGGCAATGTGGCGACCGACACGTTACCGGGGGACGAACCGATCGATATTTGTCAGGTGAGAAAGGGCGAGCAGGGTATCAGCCACTTTATCACCGAGCATATCGCGCCGTTCTACGAGCGCCGCTGGGGCGGGTTCCTGCGCGATTTTAAACAGAACCGCATCATCTGAAGAAAAGAAAGCCGCCCAACAGGGCGGCCTCCTGGCTTACCTGCTCTGGACGTTGAGCGTTACGGGAACAGAGCTACCTGGGTGGCTTCTGTCTGCGTGAAGACACAACGTGCCAGAAACAAGAAGCACGACACAAAAGCATCGTACCTTCATGTTGCGGTCCTTGCGAAGACCGCATCACGGCAGCACCGCTGGCGATAATGCCGTGATAGCAGGCACTACGGTGTGCCTGCGCTTACGGCCATGGGTTATCCTCTCCTGAAGCCAGCGCCCGTTTGCGAGACGGCGGAAAGGGCCGGGAAAGATAATACCTCAAATGTTGAATAGTTTCCCGGTAAATCATATTGACATTTGCTCCCTTAAAAGGGAGTATTAATCCCCTACGGTGTGCCTGCGTTGCTATGGCAACAAAGCCTGCTGGAAAGGCCGCGAACCGGACCAGCACAAAAAAACCGCTCAACTGAGCGGTTTTTTTGTGGCCTACTTAAACAGTATTTATGTAGATTCGTTTTAAATCAGCCTGAACGGTAGGCTGGATAAGCGTGAGCGCCACCCGACAGTATGTCGATTAATCGACGAGCGCGTCCAGTTTTGCCCAAAACGCCTCATGATAATCCTCCAGGTCAAGTAAAGCGGCATCGCGTTGTTCATTCATTTTTTGCTGTGCCTTCCATTGCGAAAGATGTAAATCCTCTTCGGTAAAGCCAATGTCTTTAGCGCCCGAAATAATATTATAGAGATATTCCACCAGGGAAGACTCCGCCAGCCAGAATTCATTTCGTTCCATGCGGGCAATAGGGTATTCGCCGTTGGCATCCCGTTCTGTGATATAGATAAAAATGGCCTGATCGCCGACATGATCGATACGAATTAATGCCGGAAGACGGGGATCGTTACTCCAGACAGGCATCAGATCTTCAATATCAATACCTGAGCTATCCATGCCAGCGCCGTAATACGCCTCTTCATCAGGGGAGTAAGAATGAATTACTCCCTCTTTATCAATAGATCTTTGTAATGTTTCAATCACAGGCATATTATAATTGCTAAGTAGATCGCGGTCGTAGGCCAGTAGCGCCTTCAGGCTTTCAGGCAACTCAGTGGTTTCCGTATTTTGCGGATCGCGATACTTACGCACTCGCAGACGACTTATTTCCTCGGCAGGCATAGGATTAGGTACCTTATTACGGTTAACCTTTTTAACCAACTCAATTAAATTAGCGCGTGAAATATCCATTTTCCATCCTTAAAAATTATATTTACAGGAGTTATTTCCCGGTGAAAACCAAAACAGCGGTGATGATACTCCTTATACCCGGCGTAAAGTATTTACCGATAAAAAATAGGATTTTATTAAGAGAAAATAATGCCCGTTTGCAGGACAGTGGAAAAGAGCTGAATAAAAACAATGTCTGTAAATCGTTTTACATCAGCCTGAACGGTAGGCCGGATAAGCGTGAGCGCCATCCGGCATGGCGGATATTAAGCGGGTTCAACCGGTAAATCGGTACGCGCGCCCCATTCGCTCCACGCGCCGTCGTAAAGCGTGACGTCAGGCACATCCAGCGTGGCGAGCGCCAGCACCACGACCGCGGCCGTCACGCCGGAACCGCAACTGGCGATAATCGGTCTGTCGAAACTCACGCCGTGGCTGAAAAAAACCTCATTCAGTTCGTCAGTGGTCTTTAATTCGCCCTCATACACCAGTTCCGTCCACGGGACGTTTAGCGCGCCAGGAATGTGTCCGCGCCTCAGTCCCGGACGCGGTTCATCAGCCTGAGCGTTAAAACGCGCCGCCGGACGCGCGTCAACGATTTGCGCGGTTTTTTCATGGCTTGCCAGCAATACGTCGGTGAGGCGCACCACGGCTTGCGGCATGAATTTCGCCTCAAACTCGCCTCCTTCATGCGCTTCCTCGCCTTCGCGCAATAGCCATTCGTCGCGCTGCCAGCCCGCCAGCCCGCCCGCCAGAATGGACACTTTCTCGGCACCGAACGTGCGCAGCATCCACCATGCCCGCGGAGCGGAGAACAGATTGCCTTCATCGTATATGACCAGGTGTTTATCCTGACGAACACCCAGTTCACGCATGGCCACCGCAAACGCTTCCGGGCGCGGCATCATATGCGGCAACGGCGATGCGCGATCGGAAAGCGCTTCAATATCAAAAAACAGCGCGCCGGGAATATGTCCGGCGCGATATTCGCCCGCCATATCACGATGTTCCTGTCCTGGCGGCGCCATACGGGCGTCAAGAATCTGTATTTCCGGATCATCAATATGTTCGGCAAGCCAGTCGGCGGCGACAAAAAAGGCGGTGGTCATGGGCATCTCCATTGTTACCTGATTATGGTCAAATTGTCGGACGTTTCCCGAAAAGGGACAAGTAGAAGAGGCTGTTTTGGCTGGCGAAACCACATTTCTGCGTAAAATTTTCGCATCATCACAGTAATACGGACTTACACAATAAAATTTCTCGCGCATAATATCTCATCAACCGTTGCTGACAGGCCGTTAAGGCCAGGGATGAAAGATGAAACATTTACGCGTGGTGGCCTGCATGATCATGCTGGCGCTGGCGGGATGCGATAACAACGATAAAACCGCCCCGACGACTAAAAGCGAAGCGCCAGCCGTAGCGCAGCCCTCGCCCGCGCAAGACCCGGCACAGCTACAAAAGCTGGCGCAGCAAAGCCAGGGCAAAGCGCTCACGCTATTAGACGCCTCCGAAGCGCAGCTCGACGGCGCGGCGACGCTGGTGCTGACGTTTTCAATTCCTTTAGATCCTGAACAGGATTTCTCCCGTGTGGTTCACGTGGTTGATAAGAAAAGCGGCAGCGTTGACGGCGCATGGGAGCTGGCGCCAAATTTAAAAGAGCTAAGGTTACGTCATCTGGAACCTGAGCGCGTGCTGGTGGTCACGGTTGATCCCGCCGTTAAGGCGCTGAATAACGCCACCTTCGGCAAGTCTTATGAAAAAACGATTACCACGCGTGATGTCCAGCCCAGCGTCGGCTTTGCCAGTCGGGGATCGCTGCTACCGGGGAAAATCGCGGAAGGACTGCCGGTCATGGCGCTTAACGTCAACCACGTTGATGTGAACTTTTTCCGCGTTAAGCCCGGATCGCTGGCGTCATTTGTCAGCCAGTGGGAGTACCGTAGTTCTCTCTCTAACTGGGAGTCCGACAATCTGCTGAAAATGGCGGATCTGGTTTATACCGGTCGTTTTGATCTTAATCCGGCGCGCAATACGCGTGAGAAACTGCTGCTGCCATTAAGCGATATTAAGCCGCTGCAACAGGCGGGCGTATATGTGGCGGTAATGAATCAGGCTGGACACTACAACTATAGTAATGCCGCTACGTTGTTTACCCTTAGCGATATCGGCGTGTCCGCGCACCGTTACCATAATCGGCTGGATATCTTTACGCAAAGCCTGGAAAACGGCGCGGCGCAGTCGGGAATTGAGATCGTTCTTCTGAATGATAAAGGTCAGACGCTGGCGCAGGCGACGAGCGACGCGCAGGGACATGTGCAACTGGAGGCTGATAAAACGGCGGCGCTATTACTGGCGCGTAAAGAGGAGCAGACCACGCTGCTCGATCTCACGCTTCCGGCTCTGGATCTGTCGGAATTTAATGTCGCTGGCGCGCCCGGCTACAGCAAGCAGTTCTTTATGTTCGGCCCGCGCGATCTCTACCGACCGGGCGAAACGGTTATCCTCAACGGATTACTGCGCGATAGCGACGGTAAAACGCTGCCCGATCAACCCGTTAAGCTGGAAGTGGTAAAACCAGACGGACAGGTGATGCGTACCATCGTCAGCCAGCCGGAAAACGGGCTATACCGTTTGAATTATCCGCTGGATATCAACGCGCCGACCGGCTTGTGGCATGTCCGCGCCAACACCGGCGATAATTTGCTGCGGAGTTGGGATTTCCACGTGGAAGACTTTATGCCGGAGCGGATGGCGCTCAACCTGACGGCGCAAAAAACACCTCTGGCGCCTGCGGATGAGGTGAAATTCTCCGTTGTCGGCTATTACTTGTATGGCGCGCCTGCTAACGGCAATACCCTGCAAGGGCAACTTTTCCTGCGTCCGCTGCGCGACGCTGTCGCGGCCTTGCCTGGCTTCCAGTTCGGCAATATTGCTGAAGAGAATCTTTCGCGCAGCCTGGACGAAGTTCAACTGACGTTGGATAAAGGCGGACGTGGTGAAGTGAGTGCTGCCAGCCAGTGGCAAGAAGCGCATTCGCCGCTGCAGGTGATTTTACAGGCCAGCCTGCTGGAGTCTGGCGGCCGTCCGGTCACTCGTCGCGTAGAGCAGGCGATTTGGCCTGCCGATACGTTACCGGGAATTCGTCCACAGTTCGCCGCCAAAGCGGTATACGACTACCGTACGGATACCACCGTTAATCAACCGATTGTCGACGAAGACAGCAACGCCGCATTCGATATTGTTTACGCCAACGCGCAGGGCGAGAAAAAAGCGGTGTCCGGTTTACAGGTGCGGCTCATCCGCGAGCGTCGCGACTATTACTGGAACTGGTCGGAAAGCGAAGGCTGGCAGTCGCAGTTTGATCAAAAAGATCTGGTGGAGGGCGAGCAGACGCTGAATCTGAACGCGGATGAAACCGGAAAAGTCAGCTTCCCGGTGGAATGGGGCGCGTACCGTCTGGAGGTCAAAGCGCCGAATGAGACGGTCAGCAGCGTTCGTTTCTGGGCCGGCTATAGCTGGCAGGATAACAGCGACGGTAGCGGCGCGGCGCGTCCGGATCGCGTCACCCTCAAACTGGATAAAGCGAGTTATCGTCCAGGCGACACCATGAAATTGCATATCGCCGCGCCGGTCGCCGGTAAAGGTTATGCGATGGTGGAGTCCAGCGACGGTCCGCTGTGGTGGCAGGCGATCGATGTGCCGGCGCAGGGGCTGGAGCTCACGATTCCGGTGGATAAAACCTGGAATCGCCACGATCTCTATCTCAGTACGCTGGTGGTGCGTCCCGGCGATAAATCTCGTTCCGCGACGCCAAAACGCGCCGTGGGGTTACTACACCTACCGCTGGGGGATGAAAATCGCCGCCTCGATCTGGCGCTGGAAAGCCCGGCTAAAATGCGCCCGAATCAGCCGCTCACCGTCAGGGTGAAAGCCAGCGTTAAACACGGCGAAATACCAAAACAGATCAACGTGCTGGTCTCCGCGGTCGATAGCGGTGTATTGAATATCACCGATTACGCGACGCCGGACCCGTGGCAGGCGTTCTTCGGTCAAAAACGCTACGGTGCGGATATCTACGATATTTACGGCCAGGTCATTGAAGGGCAGGGGCGGCTGGCGGCGTTGCGTTTTGGCGGCGATGGCGACGACCTTAAGCGCGGCGGAAAACCGCCGGTAAACCATGTCAATATCATCGCGCAGCAGGCGCAGCCGATCACGCTCAATGAGCAGGGCGAAGGGGTCGTAACGCTGCCGATTGGCGACTTTAACGGCGAACTGCGGGTTATGGCGCAGGCATGGACAGCGGACGATTTTGGTCGTGGCGAAAGCAAAGTCGTTGTCGCCGCGCCAGTGATTGCCGAGCTGAATATGCCGCGTTTTCTGGCGGGAGGGGATGTTTCGCGACTGGTGCTGGACGTCACCAATCTGACCGACCGCCCGCAGACGCTGAATATTGCGCTCGCCGCCAGTGGGTTACTGGAACTGCTTAGCCAGCAGCCGCAACCGGTCAACCTGGCGCCGGGCGTGCGCACCACCTTATTCGTTCCGGTACGCGCGCTGGAAGGTTTTGGCGAAGGCGAAATCCAGGCGACCATTAGCGGTCTGAATCTGCCGGGAGAAACCCTCGGCGCGCAGCATAAGCAGTGGCAAATCGGCGTGCGTCCGGCCTGGCCTGCCCAAACGGTAAATAGCGGCATTGCGCTGGCGCCGGGAGAGAGCTGGCATGTACCAGAGCAGCATCTGGCAAACGTCTCGCCAGCCACGTTACAGGGACAACTGCTGTTAAGCGGAAAACCGCCGCTCAATCTGGCGCGCTACATTCGCGAGCTGAAAGCATATCCGTACGGGTGCCTGGAACAAACCACTAGCGGGTTATTCCCGGCGCTGTATACCAATGCCGCTCAATTGCAGTCGCTCGGTATTAGCGGCGATAGCGATGAAAAACGGCGCGCCGCGGTGGATATCGGCATCTCCCGGATACTACAGATGCAGCGTGATAACGGCGGTTTTGCGCTATGGGATGAAAATGGGGCGGAAGAGCCCTGGCTAACGGCCTACGCGATGGATTTCCTCATTCGCGCGGGCGAGCAGGGATATAGCGTCCCGCCGGAGGCCATTAACCGGGGCAATGAGCGACTGCTGCGCTATCTGCAGGATCCCGGCACGATGCTGATTCGTTATAGCGATAATACCCAGGCCAGTACTTTTGCCGCTCAGGCTTACGCCTCGCTGGTACTGGCGCGTCAGCAGAAAGCGCCGCTCGGCGCGCTGCGCGAAATCTGGGAGCGCCGTAGTCAGGCGGCTTCAGGACTGCCGCTGATGCAATTGGGCATCGCGTTAAACACGATGGGTGATGCCAGACGCGGCGAAGAGGCCATTACGCTGGCTCTGAATACGCCGCGTCAGGACGAACGGCAATGGATAGCGGATTACGGCAGTTCTCTGCGCGATAACGCTCTGATGTTGTCGCTACTGGAAGAGAACAATCTCAGACCGGACGCGCAAAACGCGCTATTAAGCTCGCTTTCTGAGCAGGCCTTCGGTCAGCGCTGGCTCTCTACCCAGGAGAACAATGCCTTGTTCCTCGCCGCGCATTCGCGACAGGCCAGCGCGGGCGCCTGGCAGGCGCAGACCTCTTTAGAGGCGCAGCCGCTGGCGGGCGACAAGGCGCTGACCCGTAATCTGGATGCTGACCAGCTGGCCGCCCTTGAGGTGACGAACACCGGTAGCCAGCCGCTATGGCTGCGTCTGGATAGCAGCGGCTATCCCTCATCTGCGCCTGAGCCTGCCAGCAACGTTTTGCAGATTGAACGACAAATACTGGGGACCGATGGTCAGCGCAAATCGCTGTCCTCGTTGCGTAGCGGCGAACTGGTGCTGGTCTGGTTAACGGTAGTGGCCGATCGCAATGTGCCGGATGCGCTGGTGGTGGACCTGCTCCCGGCCGGGCTGGAGCTGGAAAACCAGAATCTGGCTGACAGCAGCGCCAGCCTGCCGGAGAGCGGTAGCGAAGTGCAAAATCTGCTTAATCAGATGCAGCAGGCGGATATTCAGTATATGGAATTCCGCGACGATCGGTTTGTGGCTGCCGTCGTTGTCAATGAGGGCCAGCCCGTGACGCTGGTCTACCTGGCGCGCGCGGTAACGCCGGGGACGTACCAGCTTGCGCAACCGCAGGTGGAATCGATGTACGCGCCTCAGTGGCGGGCAACCGGCGCGAGCGAGGGGCTGCTGATTGTGACGCCTTAAATGAACGGTTGGCGTGGTAAACGTGGCCGCTGGCTGTGGCTGGCGGGCGCGCCGCTTTTTATTCTTCTGGCGTTATGGGCGGCGGATAAACTTTGGCCGCTGCCGCTCAATGAGGTCCATCCTGCGCGGGTCGTGGTAGCCCATGACGGTACGCCGCTGTGGCGCTTTGCCGACGCCGGGGGGATCTGGCGTTATCCGGTGACGATTGAAGAGGTCTCTCCCCGCTACCTGGAGGCCCTAATCAATTACGAAGATCGCTGGTTCTGGCGGCACCCTGGCGTTAACCCTTTCTCCGTCGCGCGCGCGGCATGGCAGGATCTTACCGCCGGGCGCGTTATTTCCGGCGGCAGTACGCTGACTATGCAGGTGGCGAGACTGCTGGACCCGCATTCGCGCACGTTCGGCGGTAAAATCCGCCAGCTTTGGCGCGCCCTCCAGCTTGAATGGCATTTGTCCAAGCGCGATATCCTGACGCTGTACCTGAACCGCGCGCCGTTCGGCGGCACGCTACAGGGTATTGGCGCTGCAAGCTGGGCCTACTTCGGCAAGCCGCCCGCGCGCCTGAGCTACGCTGACGCGGCGCTGCTGGCCGTATTGCCGCAGGCGCCGAGCCGGTTACGCCCCGACCGCTGGCCTGCGAGAGCCGAAGCGGCACGAAATAAAGTGCTGGATCGGATGGCGACGCAGGGCGTCTGGCC
The DNA here is from genome assembly GCF_043356435.1 of Salmonella sp. SJTUF15591. Taxonomy (NCBI): domain Bacteria; kingdom Pseudomonadati; phylum Pseudomonadota; class Gammaproteobacteria; order Enterobacterales; family Enterobacteriaceae; genus Salmonella; species Salmonella sp. SJTUF15591. The sequence continues at coordinate 97,230 of NZ_JBEUJO010000005.1, forward strand.
TGCCGAAACGGTACGCGAGTCGCGTGAAGAACCGGTCTGGCTGGCGCCGCGTCAAATGCCGCAACTGGCGCCGCTTTTTGCCCGAATGATGTTGAGTAAAAGCCAGAACGACAAAATTGTGACCACGCTGGACGCCGGGTTGCAGCGGCAACTGGAAGATCTGGTGCGGGCATGGAAAGGGCGGTTGCCTGCACGCAGTTCGTTGGCGATGATCGTTGTCGATCATACCGATATGAGCGTGCGCGGCTGGGTAGGATCGGTAGACCTTAATGACGACAGCCGTTTTGGTCATGTCGACATGGTAACGGCGATCCGATCGCCGGGATCGGTACTCAAACCCTTTGTGTATGGTCTGGCGCTGGATGACGGCTTGATCCATCCCGCATCATTATTACAGGACGTTCCGCGCCGCACCGGAGATTACCGCCCGGGAAACTTCGACAGCGGATTTCACGGCCCGGTCAGCATGAGCGACGCGCTGGTACGCTCGCTGAATCTGCCTGCCGTTCAGGTACTTGAAGCCTATGGGCCGAAACGATTTGCGGCAAAACTGCGTAACGTCGGCCTGCCGCTATATTTGCCTGCTGGCGCGGCGCCCAATCTTTCGCTGATTCTGGGCGGCGCGGGCGCGCGGCTTGACGAGATGGCGGCGGCATACAGCGCGTTCGCTCGTCATGGGAAAGCGGCGAAACTACGGTTACAGCCGGACGATCCGCTGTCGGAAAGACCATTAATGTCGCCGGGAGCGGCGTGGATCATTCGACGGATTATGGCGGATGAAGCGCAACCCTTGCCGGATAACGCGCTGCCGCGCATTGTGCCGTTGGCGTGGAAAACCGGCACCAGCTACGGCTATCGCGATGCGTGGGCTATTGGCGTTAACGCGCGCTATATCATCGGCATCTGGACAGGCAGACCCGACGGCACGCCTGTGGTGGGGCAATTTGGTTTTGCCAGCGCGGTGCCATTACTTAACCAGGTCAATAATCTGTTACTGGCGCATACGGGACGCCTACCGGAAGATCCGCGTCCGCAGACGGTAAGCCGCGGCGTCATTTGCTGGCCGGGCGGACAGACTCTGCCTGCCGGAGACAGCAACTGTCGCCGCCGCCTGGCGACATGGCTGCTCGATGACAGCCAGCCGCCCACGCTGCTGTTACCTGAGCAGGAAGACATCAACGGTATTCGTTTCCCGGTCTGGCTGGATGATACGGGGCGGCGTGTCGCTGCCGACTGTCCGCAGGCGCGTGCGCATACGTTTATCGTCTGGCCGCGGCCGCTGGAGCCGTGGCTGCCGCCTGCGGAAAGACGTAGCGCCCGCTTGCCCGCGGCGTCCGACCACTGTCCGCCGCTACAGGGCAATGATGCCGCGCCGTTAATGCTGTCAGGAGTGAGGGATGGCGCGGTGATCAGGCAATTGCCAGGCCAGGAAAACGTTACGCTGCCCGTCTCGACTACCGGCGGTAAAGGGCGTCGCTGGTGGTTTTTAAATGGCGAACCTGTTAATGGCGAAAATAATCGCCTTTCTTTATTACTCAATATCGCTGGACGTTATCAACTTGTCGTAATGGATGAGTCCGGTCAGGTTGCAGCGGTTAATTTTGAATTAATACGTTAACAACTCTTCAGAATAAATTATGAATTTCATTTAATTTAAAGTTAATGAGAATTATTAATTTTCCGGAATTACCCTTAATGAGGGAGCTTGATAAATATCAAGAGATCTGACACTTAAAAACGCGAGAATGGGTTTTTATTTGACGAGACGGATCATGAAAAATATAAAAAGCCAGGGAAATGGCGAACAGCCCGCTATTTCTCGCCGCCACTTTATCCAGGCCAGCTCCGCGCTTATTGCGTTACCGTTTGTCTCCTCGCCAGCTACCGCTCAGGCGCGCGCTGTGACGGCAACTGAAAACAGGCCTGCGGAAAAAGTCGTTCAGACATGCAGCACTTTTGACTGCGGGGGCAAATGCGATATTCGGGCGCATGTTAGTGACGGTATCGTGACGCGAATTTCAACGCGACCGGATAATGCGCTGGATGCGCAAATGCCGGTGATGCGTGCCTGTGTTCGTGGACGCGCATACCGTAAATTTGTTTATCATCCTGACAGACTTAAATATCCCATGAAGCGCGTAGGAAAACGCGGTGAAGGAAAGTTCGAGCGAATTTCCTGGGATGAAGCGACAACCTTAATCGCCGATAATTTAAAATCGATTACTGAAAAATATGGCCCGGCTTCGCGCTATGTTCATGTTGGCACCGCCGTTTCCGGCGGCACCTTTTCCGGCGATAAAATGGCGCGTCGCCTGCTGAATCTGACCGGCGGCTATCTCGAAAGCTACCATTCTGTGAGTATGGGCAACACGGCGGCCGCGACGCCTTATACTTACGGCATTGCCGCCAGCGGCAGTTCGCTGGATACGCTTTTGGAGACCAAACTGGTGATTCTGTGGGGCCATAACCCGACGGAGACCATTTTTGGTCATACCAACTATTTCCTGCAGAAGATGAAGCAGAACGGTACGCGGTTTATCGTGGTCGATCCGCGCTATTCCGACACCGTTTCGTCGCTGGCGGATCAGTGGATCCCGCTACTGCCCACCACCGACAATGCGCTGATGGACGCGATGATGTACGTCATCATCAGCGAGAATCTGCACGATCGCGCATTTATTGCGCGCTACGCTATCGGTTTTGATGAAGACTCAATGCCGGAAGGCGTACCGGCTAACGAATCGCTGGTGGCGTATCTGACCGGCGCCAAAGACAGTGTCGTTAAGTCCCCCGAGTGGGCGGAAAAGATCACCCATGTGCCGGCGCAAACCATTCGCCAGTTAGCGCGTGATTACGCGAATACCAAACCCGCCGCGTTGATTCAGGGGGGGGGACCACAGCGCCACAACTGCGGCGAGCGCACCGCGCGCGGCTCGACCCTACTGGCGACCATTACCGGTAATGTCGGCATCAAAGGCGGTTGGGCTGCGGGTTACGGCGGCTGCGCTAACCGTAAATTCGCCGCGGGTCCGGAGATGCCGGATAACCCGGTAAAAGCCAAAATTTCGGTGATGAACTGGGTGCAGGCCGCAGACGACGCCAGCAAAGTGACGCCGGATATGGGGCTGAAAGATGCCGATAAGCTGGACAGTAACATCCGTATTCTGTTCTCGCTGGCCGGGAACTATCTGGCGAATCAGAACCCCGATCTGCACCAGGCGGTACGCGTACTGGAGGATGAATCAAAGATCCAGTTTATTGTCGCCAGCGATCTGTTTATGACGCCGAGCGCGAAATACGCTGATCTACTGCTGCCGGAAACCAGCTTTATGGAACGCTGGAACATCGGTGAAACCTGGGGTACGGCAAGCTACCTGATACTCTCTGAAAAACTGATCGAGCCTGAATTTGAGCGGCGCTCCGACTACGACTGGCTACGTGAGGTGGCGGCGAAATTAGGCATTGAGAATGAATTTAGCCAGGGGCGCGATGAGAAAGCGTGGATTGAACACATCTGGGAACAGACGCGCCTGGCGATGCCGGACGAAAATCTGCCGGATTTCGCCACGCTGCAAAAGACCCGTCAGCATCTGTTCAAAAGCGCGCCATTTATCGCCTTTGAAGACAATATTCGCGATCCGGAAAATCATCCGTTCCCGACGCCGTCAGGGAAAATAGAGATCTTCTCGAAGCGCCTCTACGACATGCAGCATCCGGAAATCCCGGCGTTATCGCACTACGTTCCCGCGCATGAAGGCCCGGAGGATGCGCTGGCGAAAGATTTTCCGCTCCAGTTAATTACGTGGAAAGGAAAAAACCGCGCCAACTCAACGCAATACGCTAACCCGTGGCTGATTGAAGTGCAGCATCAGACATTGTGGATCAACCCGCAGGATGCGCAAAAGCGCGGCATTACGCATGGCGACATGGTGCACATTCATAACTCACGTGGGATTTGCGAAATCCCGGCGGAAGTGACGCCGCGCATTATTCCTGGCGTTGTCGCGATGCAGGCCGGCGCCTGGTGGCAGCCGGATGAGAACGGTATTGATAAAGGCGGCTGTGCGAACGTCCTCAGCTCGGCCCGTATTACCGCGCTGGCGAAGGGAAATTCACATCAAACCATGCTGGTGGAGGTGGCTAAAGCATGAGTCAGTTTACACATTACCCGCCGGTGAGCGATAAACAACTGGGGTTTTTCATCGACTCCTCACGCTGCTCCGGTTGTAAAGCCTGCCAGGTGGCCTGCAAAGACAAAAACAATCTGGAAGTAGGCCGTCGTTTCCGCCGCGTCTATGAAGTCAAGGGCGGAAGTTTCATCCCGACCGGGCAGGGCGGGGTCAGCAATAACGTATTTGCTTATACGCTTTCCATTTCCTGCAACCACTGTGCGGACCCTGTCTGCACCAAAAATTGCCCGACTACCGCTATGCATAAACGCCCGGGCGACGGCATCGTGCGCGTTGATACCGACAAATGCGTCGGCTGTGGCTATTGCGCCTGGTCCTGCCCTTACGGTGCGCCGCAGCTTAACGAGCAGACCGGCCAAATGTCCAAGTGCGACATGTGCGTTGATTTACTGGCGAAAGGTGAACAGCCCGTCTGTGTCGCGACCTGCCCGCTGGAGGCCATCAAGTTTGGCCCGATTGATGAACTGCGCGCGAAGTACGGTAGCGTATGCGACGTTAACGGGCTGCCAGATTCATCCATAACCAAGCCTAATCTGGTTGTCAAAGCGCATCAGGGCGCAGAAAAAGAGGGTAAACGCCATGCATGAGTTACCGCTGCTGATTTTTACGCTCTGTTTGCAAGGGTCTGTGGGTGTGACAGTGTGGCTGGCGTTGGGCCGCCAGTACGCCGTAGAGGGACGCGTGCCTGCACGCGGCGCGCTTCCCGCGATGGCGGGGGCGTTTGTACTGGCTTGCGTAGGGCTGCTTGCTTCCGCGCTGCACATGGGCTATCCCCTGAATGCGCTAAACGCGTTACGTCATGTCGCCAGTTCGTGGCTGAGTCGCGAAATCGTCTTTGCCAGCCTTTATCTGGCGGCGCTGGGGCTAGGGGTTGTGCTGCTGTTTTTCCGTAAGCCAGGCTGGCAGCCGCTGCTGGCGCTGGCGGCAGCGTTCGGGCTGGTGGATGTATTCTGTATGGCGCAGGTTTATATCCATGCCTCGGTGGCGACCTGGCAGCATAGCAACACGCTGGCGCTGTTTTTTGGCACATCAGGCATTATCGGCTCGGTAGTCATTGCGCTGGCTTATCTGCGCAACGCTGGCGCCGCAATGCGCTGCGCTGTGGTAGTGGTCGCACTGATGGTGCTGATTCGCCTGATCATGCAGCCGCTATGGTTGGCGGATATTAATGCAGTGGATACGACGGTCGTCACTTTCCCGCATCATCCGCTACAGGCGCTGGCGCAGTTGCGCGACGTCTATCTTCTCGGCTGGTGTGTCTCAGCGGCGGGAATGCTCTGCTTTGCCGCAGGCGGTCTGCGAAACGCCAGAGGGACGCTGGTGGCGGGCAGCGTATTGCTGCTTATCGGCGAGATTATGCTGCGCTACGTCTTCTTTAGTATTAGCTGATGGTTAACCTGACGATCGATCCGGCGGTAGACGTGACGCAGGCTTGCGTCCGTCGTCGCTTTCGTTTTTCTTCCTGCCGCGCTTGCGCCGATGTTTGTCCGGCGCAGGCGTTTTCGCTGGCGCAGGGGCAGGTCAGCATAGATACGACACGCTGCATAGCCTGTGGCGACTGTCTGTTTGTCTGTCCTGTTGACGCCATTACCGGTATCAAACCGGTTAAACGCTTTGTGCAGGGGGATACGTTGGTGGGGCCGTTTTCGCTACAGGCGCCAACGGTCGATGAACTGCTTCTCTGGCACAGCCAGTACGGTATTCGCTTTATTGATATTGCGGTGGAGCGATCGGCGCAGTGGCTGATGGCGCTGGCGGGGCTAAATTTAGCGCTGCGCCGCTACGGCGAGCCGGGCTGGTCTTTCAAACACGCTGTCGGCGCGGAGATTAACGCCTCGCGGCGCACTCTGTTTCATGTTCCGCGCGACGCCATTACCCCGTGCGCCGTCGAGCCGGGGAAACGGCGTCTCAGACAGGCGTTTTCCGCGTTCAGCGAATGCGTACCCGAAATCAGTCCGCAAGAGTGCAGGATGTGCGGTGCCTGCTGGCGAAGCTGCCCGGAAAACGTTATCCAGTTTGACGACAATACCCTGACGATAGTGGCGGCGCGTTGTACGGGATGCGGCGGCTGTGCGGCGGTATGTCCGCATCAGGCGCTGCGGCTGCGGTTTGACGTGGAACCCACCTCAACGCGGCATAGTGCGGCGTATACGCTCACCTGCGAAAGCTGCAAACGTACTTTCCATGCTCTCACGCCTGAACACACGCACTGCGTGCTGTGTCAGTCCCCTGAGTTTGCTGTGCGCCTTTAACTTTTGTTGCTAATGCTCATTTTATTTTAAAAAAATGTTACCTGCATCCATAGGCAATTGATGGGATGCTCTTTATAATCCGCGCCTGACATAACAACAGAACATATTTCAGAGGTAAACATGGCTATTGAACGGACTTTTTCCATCATTAAACCCAACGCGGTGGCAAAAAACGTTATTGGCAGCATCTTTGCGCGCTTTGAAGCTGCAGGGTTCAAAATTGTTGGCACTAAAATGCTGCACCTGACCGTTGAGCAGGCGCGCGGCTTCTATGCTGAGCACGACGGCAAGCCGTTCTTTGACGGTCTGGTGGAGTTCATGACCTCTGGCCCTATCGTGGTATCCGTGCTGGAAAGTGAAAATGCGGTACAGCGTCACCGCGATCTGCTTGGCGCCACCAATCCGGCGAACGCGTTGGCGGGTACGCTGCGCGCCGACTACGCTGATAGCTTAACTGAAAACGGCACCCACGGTTCGGATTCGCTGGAATCCGCGCAGCGCGAAATCGCCTTTTTCTTCGGTGAAGGCGAAGTGTGCCCGCGCACCCGTTAATCTCCTTCGTCTTTCACGCTGTAAATGCGTTGGCGATAAATTATCGGTTCAAATATTATTTTTGCTAATGCCGCGTGCAGACGTGGCATCCTTACGCCAGAATTTGTACAATGCAGCGCCCCTGGACGAGCAGTAAGCTTACCGGGGCGTTTCTTTTTTCAACCCTCCAGGGGCCATAACGTGTAATAACGAGGCCGGAATAGCATATGTCTGAACAAATTGTCACACCTGAAAGCAGTACCCCGGTAGTTCTTAACAACGAAACAAAAATCAACCTGCTGGATCTCAACCGTCAGCAGATGCGCGAGTTTTTTAAAAACTTAGGTGAAAAGCCTTTCCGCGCCGATCAGGTGATGAAATGGATGTATCACTATTGCTGCGATAATTTTGATGAGATGACCGACATCAACAAAGTGTTGCGCGGCAAATTAAAAGAGGTCGCGGAAATCCGCGCGCCGGAGGTCGTTGAAGAGCAGCGTTCCTCAGACGGCACCATCAAGTGGGCGATTGCTGTCGGCGATCAGCGCGTTGAAACGGTCTATATCCCGGAAGACGACCGCGCTACGCTGTGTGTCTCTTCACAGGTAGGATGCGCGCTGGAGTGCAAGTTTTGTTCAACTGCGCAGCAGGGCTTTAACCGCAACCTGCGCGTATCGGAAATTATCGGTCAGGTCTGGCGTGCGGCGAAAATCGTCGGCGCGGCCAAAGTCACCGGCCAGCGTCCGATCACCAACGTGGTCATGATGGGGATGGGCGAGCCATTGCTTAACCTGACCAATGTCGTACCGGCGATGGAAATTATGCTCGATGACTTTGGTTTCGGCCTGTCCAAACGTCGTGTCACGCTCTCAACGTCCGGCGTGGTGCCTGCGCTGGATAAACTGGGCGATATGATAGATGTCGCGCTGGCTATCTCCTTACATGCGCCGAATGACACTATTCGCGACGAAATCGTCCCGATCAACAAAAAATACAATATCGAAACGTTCCTGGGCGCGGTTCGCCGCTATCTGGAGAAATCCAACGCCAATCAGGGGCGCGTGACGATTGAATACGTGATGCTTGACCACGTCAACGACGGCACTGAACACGCGCATCAACTGGCGGAGCTATTAAAAGAGACGCCTTGTAAGATTAATCTGATTCCGTGGAACCCGTTCCCTGGCGCGCCGTATGGCCGCAGCTCTAACAGCCGTATCGATCGCTTTTCTAAAGTTTTGATGAGTTATGGTTTCACGACCATCGTACGCAAGACGCGTGGCGATGACATTGATGCGGCATGCGGACAGTTGGCTGGCGATGTGATTGACCGTACTAAACGTACTCTGCGTAAGCGTATGCAGGGAGAGGTGATTGACATCAAGGCTATTTGATAGCAGTTGCGCCACGGGGCATTCATTATACCGTGGCGCAATGTCAGTTGAATAATGTCTGGCGTTGTACTTGTCTGGTCAATAATAACGGTGCGTTTTTGTCGACTTTAAGGCAGTATGTAATGGTGCAACAAGAGTTTAGCCTTGTGTCTTAGCGGTTTTGTCATCTGCGGCCTGACAGGCTTATACTGTCTGACTAAGGTTAACTAACCTGATGTTTCGCGGTGTGGGCGGGCATTACGGCTCGTCGGCGCCTGAATCCTAATTTACACGTACCTGTAGCTGTAGCGAATGAATACTGAAGCCACGCACGACCAAAATGAAGCACAAACCACCGGCGTTCGTCTGCGCAATGCCCGTGAACAACTCGGACTCAGCCAGCAGGCTGTCGCTGAGCGACTTTGCCTGAAGGTTTCTACGGTACGCGATATTGAAGAAGATAAGGCGCCGTCCGATCTTGCTTCAACCTTCCTGCGCGGATATATCCGCTCATATGCGCGTCTGGTGCATGTTCCAGAAGAGGAACTGTTGCCGGGGCTGGAAAAGCAGGCCCCGCTGCGCGCCGCCAAAGTCGCCCCGATGCAGAGTTTCTCATTAGGAAAGCGTCGTAAAAAACGCGACGGCTGGTTAATGTCTTTTACCTGGCTGGTACTGTTTGTGGTCGTAGGGCTGACCGGCGCCTGGTGGTGGCAGAACCATAAGGCGCAGCAGGAAGAGATCACGACAATGGCCGATCAAAGCACGGCTGAACTGAACGCAGATAAGGACAGCGGCCAAAGCGTACCGCTGGACACCCGTGACGCGACAAGCCAGGATACGACGCCAGCGCAAACGGCTCCGGCTCCTGCGACGCCGGTTGATTCGACGGCGGCGACGCAAACGCCAGCGCCAACGGCGGCGGCAACGCAAAATACGGTAGTCGCGCCTTCGCAGGCGAATGTCGATACGGCTGCGACATCTGCCGCGCCAGCGGCAACGGAAACGCCGTCCGCGCTGCCAACCAGTCAGGCTGGCGTAGCGGCGCCTGCTGCCGATCCGAACGCGCTGGTGATGAATTTTACCGCTGACTGCTGGCTCGAAGTCACTGACGCCACGGGTAAAAAGCTGTTTAGCGGTATGCAGCGTAAAGATGGTAATTTAAACCTAACCGGTCAGGCGCCTTATAAACTTAAAATTGGCGCGCCGGCCGCGGTGCAGATCCAGTATCAAGGAAAACCTGTCGATCTGAGCCGCTTTATCAGAACTAATCAGGTTGCGCGTCTGACCCTTAATGCCGAACCGACACCGGCGCAGTAACAGACGGGTAACGCGGGAGATTTTTCATGCATAACCAGGCTCCGATTCAACGTAGAAAATCGACACGTATTTACGTTGGGAATGTGCCGATTGGCGATGGCGCCCCCATCGCCGTCCAGTCGATGACTAACACGCGTACCACTGACGTGGAAGCGACGGTTAATCAGATCAAAGCGCTGGAACGCGTTGGCGCAGATATTGTTCGTGTTTCTGTACCGACCATGGACGCCGCCGAAGCGTTTAAACTTATCAAACAGCAGGTTTCAGTTCCGCTGGTTGCCGATATTCACTTCGACTACCGCATTGCGCTGAAGGTGGCGGAATACGGCGTTGACTGCTTGCGTATTAACCCCGGCAATATCGGTAACGAAGAACGCATTCGCATGGTGGTGGACTGCGCGCGAGACAAAAACATCCCTATTCGTATCGGCGTAAATGCCGGATCGCTGGAAAAAGATCTGCAGGAAAAATACGGTGAGCCGACGCCGCAGGCGCTGCTGGAATCAGCCATGCGCCATGTCGATTATCTCGATCGTCTCAACTTTGATCAGTTCAAAGTGAGCGTAAAAGCGTCCGATGTATTCCTTGCCGTTGAGTCTTATCGTTTGTTGGCTCAACAGATCGATCAGCCGCTGCATCTGGGGATCACCGAAGCGGGCGGCGCGCGTAGCGGGGCGGTCAAGTCGGCGATCGGTTTAGGTCTGCTGTTATCGGAAGGTATCGGCGACACGCTGCGCGTATCGTTGGCGGCCGACCCGGTGGAAGAGATCAAAGTCGGTTTCGATATCCTCAAGTCGCTGCGCATTCGCGCGCGCGGCATCAATTTCATTGCCTGCCCGACCTGTTCTCGCCAGGAGTTCGATGTTATCGGCACGGTGAACGCGCTGGAGCAGCGTCTGGAAGATATCATCACCCCGATGGACGTCTCGATCATCGGTTGCGTGGTGAACGGGCCGGGCGAAGCGCTGGTATCAACGCTGGGCGTGACGGGCGGCAATAAGAAAAGCGGCCTGTATGAAGACGGCGTGCGTAAGGACAGACTCGATAACGACGATATGATCGCGCAGCTTGAATCCCGTATTCGCGCGAAAGCAAGTCAACTTGATGAAGCGCGTCGGATTGACGTGCTGCAGGTTGAAAAATAAGAACGTGATGGGAAGCGGCGCGCTTCCCGTGTATGATTGAACCCGCATGGCTCCCGGTTCGTTCGGGGAAGCGCTGAGGGTTCATTTTTATATTCAGAAAGAGAATAAACGTGGCAAAAAACATTCAAGCCATTCGCGGCATGAACGATTATCTGCCTGGCGAAACCGCCATCTGGCAGCGCATTGAAGGCACACTCAAAAACGTGCTCGGCAGCTACGGTTACAGTGAAATCCGCTTGCCGATTGTAGAGCAGACCCCGTTATTCAAACGTGCGATCGGTGAAGTTACTGACGTAGTTGAAAAAGAGATGTACACCTTTGAGGATCGCAACGGCGATAGCCTGACATTGCGCCCTGAAGGTACGGCGGGCTGTGTACGCGCCGGCATCGAACATGGTCTCCTGTACAATCAGGAACAGCGTTTGTGGTATATCGGCCCGATGTTCCGTCATGAGCGTCCGCAAAAAGGCCGCTACCGTCAGTTCCATCAGCTAGGCGCCGAAGTCTTCGGCTTACAAGGCCCGGATATTGACGCGGAGCTGATTATGCTGACCGCCCGCTGGTGGCGCGCGCTGGGCATCGCTGACCACGTTAGCCTGGAGCTGAACTCTATTGGTTCATTAGAGGCGCGTGCGAACTATCGCGATGCGCTGGTCGCGTTCCTCGAACAGCATCAAGAGACGCTGGACGAAGACTGCAAACGCCGTATGTATACCAATCCGCTGCGCGTGCTGGATTCAAAAAATCCGGACGTGCAGGCGCTGCTCAACGACGCGCCCGCTCTCGGCGACTATCTCGATGACGATTCACGCGAGCACTTTTCCGGCCTGTGTAAATTGCTGGACGCGGCGGGAATTGCCTACACCGTCAACCAGCGTCTGGTACGCGGTCTGGATTACTACAACCGCACCGTATTTGAATGGGTAACAAACAGTCTGGGGTCACAAGGCACCGTCTGTGCGGGTGGTCGTTATGACGGTCTGGTGGAACAACTGGGCGGTCGCGCTACCCCGGCAGTGGGCTTTGCGATGGGCCTGGAACGACTTGTTTTGTTAGTTCAGGCAGTTAATCCGGAATTTATTGCCTCTCCTGTTGTCGATATATACCTGGTAGCTGCCGGCGCACAAACGCAGTCTGCGGCAATGACGCTGGCGGAGCGGCTGCGCGATGAAATGCCAGGCGTGAAGCTAATGACAAACCACGGCGGCGGCAACTTTAAGAAACAGTTTGCCCGCGCCGATAAGTGGGGCGCCCGTATTGCACTGGTTCTTGGCGAATCTGAAGTCGCCGATGGGACTGTTGTAGTGAAGGATTTGCGCTCCGGTGAGCAAACGGCAGTGGCGCAGGACAGCGTCGCCGCGCATTTGCGCACTTTATTGGGCTAAGGAGAAGGACAGCGTGGAAATTTACGAGAACGAACACGACCAGGTGGATGCGATTAAACGCTTCTTTGCCGAAAACGGCAAAGCGCTGGCTGTCGGAGTGATTTTAGGGGTTGGCGCGCTGGTTGGCTGGCGTTACTGGAGCAGCCATCAGACGGAGTCCGCGCGTGCTGCTTCTCTGGCGTATCAAAATGCGGTGACGGCGGTAAGCGCCGATAAGCCGGATAGCATTCCCGCCGCTGAAAAATTCGCGGCTGAGAATAAAAATACCTATGGTGCGCTGGCGTCTATGGAACTGGCGCAGCAGTTTGTGGATAAGAATGAACTTAAAAAAGCCGAAGCCCAGTTGCAGCAGGGGTTGGCGGCCACCAGCGATGAAAATCTCAAAGCGGTGATTAATCTGCGTCTCGCTCGCGTTCAGTTACAGCTTAAGCAAGCTGACGCCGCGCTGAAAACTCTGGATGCCGTTAAAGGCGAAGGATGGACGGCCATTGTCGCTGATTTGCGCGGCGAAGCGTTGCTGAGTAAGGGTGATAAAAAAGGCGCGCGCAGCGCATGGGAAGCGGGCGTCAATAGCGATGCTTCTCCGGCGTTGAGCGAAATGATGCAGATGAAAATCAATAATTTGTCCATCTGAGAGGGACCCGATGCAATTGCGTAAATTACTTCTGCCAGGGTTGCTTTCCGTTACCCTGCTCAGCGGCTGTTCACTGTTTAGCGGCGAAGAAGATGTCGTCAAGATGTCTCCATTACCGCAGGTTGAAAACCAGTTTACCCCGACCACTGTCTGGAGTACCTCTGTCGGTAACGGAATTGGCGAATTTTATTCTAACCTTCATCCGGTAATGGCAGATAACGTGGTCTATGCAGCCGATCGCGCGGGCGTGGTAAAAGCGCTCAATGCGGATGATGGCAAAGAGATCTGGTCTGTGAATCTGGGCGAGAAAGACGGCTGGTTCTCTCGTTCGTCCGCGCTGTTGTCCGGCGGCGTCACGGTCGCGGGCGGTCACGTCTATATCGGCAGTGAAAAGGCCGAGGTTTATGCGCTGAATACCAGCGACGGCACTACAGCATGGCAGACGAAGGTCGCAGGCGAAGCGTTGTCTCGCCCGGTTGTCAGTGATGGAATTGTCCTTATCCATACCAGCAACGGTCAGTTGCAGGCGCTAAATCAGGCGGATGGCGCTATTAAATGGACGGTGAACCTGGATATGCCTTCGCTGTCGCTGCGCGGCGAATCTGCGCCGGCAACCGCGTTCGGCGCGGCTATTGTTGGTGGTGATAATGGCCGCGTCAGCGCCGTGTTGATGCAACAAGGCCAGATGATTTGGCAACAGCGTATCTCCCAGGCCACAGGCCCAACGGAAATTGACCGTCTGAGCGACGTTGATACCACGCCGGTTGTGGTAAACGGCGTTGTTTACGCGTTGGCGTATAATGGTAACTTAACGGCGCTGGATCTGCGCAGTGGTCAGATTATGTGGAAACGCGAGCTGGGTTCGGTCAATGACTTTATCGTCGACGGCGACCGTATCTACCTGGTCGATCAGAACGATCGCGTGCTGGCGCTGACCACTGACGGCGGCGTAACGCTGTGGACGCAAAGCGATCTGCTGCACCGTTTGCTGACCTCCCCGGTGCTGTATAATGGTGATTTAGTCGTCGGCGATAGCGAAGGTTATCTGCACTGGATTAATGTTGATGACGGGCGTTTCGTGGCCCAACAAAAAGTAGACAGTTCCGGTTTTCTGACCGAACCGACGGTGGCGGATGGTAAACTGCTCATCCAGGCCAAAGACGGTACGGTCTACGCGATTACGCGTTAATCGTCACGGTTGTGCGTTTTAAAAAACGGCTCCTGGTGTAGGGGCCGTTTTCCTGTTTTTAACAATGGCGCAAAATGCGCGCGTTGTCTGATGATTTTTTTAATGAGGCTTTAAACATGGTACCTGTGGTCGCGCTTGTCGGGCGCCCTAACGTCGGAAAATCCACGCTATTTAACCGTCTGACCCGCACCCGAGATGCGCTGGTTGCGGATTTCCCGGGTCTGACTCGTGACCGTAAGTACGGTCGTGCGGAAGTTGAAGGCCGCGAGTTTATCTGTATCGACACCGGCGGTATTGACGGCACCGAAGACGGCGTCGAAACGCGGATGGCGGAACAGTCGCTGCTGGCGATTGAAGAAGCGGATGTAGTGTTATTCATGGTAGATGCGCGCGCTGGCCTGATGCCGGCGGATGAAGCGATTGCCAAACATCTGCGTTCCCGTGAAAAACCGACCTTCCTGGTGGCGAATAAAACAGATGGTCTCGATCCCGATCAGGCGGTTGTCGATTTTTACTCGCTGGGATTAGGCGAAATTTACCCTATCGCCGCCTCACATGGTCGCGGCGTATTGAGCCTGCTGGAACATGTGCTTCTGCCGTGGATGGATGATGTCGCGCCGCAGGAAGAGGTGGATGAAGACGCGGAATACTGGGCGCAGTTCGAGGCGGAACAAAATGGCGAAGAAGCGCCGGAAGATGATTTTGACCCGCAAAGCCTGCCGATAAAGCTGGCGATTGTCGGTCGCCCGAACGTAGGTAAGTCCACACTCACTAACCGTATTCTCGGCGAAGAGCGCGTGGTGGTATACGACATGCCGGGCACCACTCGCGACAGCATTTATATCCCGATGGAACGCGACGAACGGGAATATGTGCTGATTGACACGGCGGGAGTGCGTAAGCGCGGAAAAATCACCGATGCGGTAGAAAAGTTCTCGGTGATTAAAACGTTGCAGGCGATTGAAGACGCTAACGTCGTACTGTTGGTTATCGATGCGCGCGAGGGGATCTCCGACCAGGACTTGTCTCTGCTGGGCTTTATCCTCAATAGTGGGCGCTCACTCGTTATCGTAGTCAACAAATGGGATGGCCTGAGCCAGGAAGTCAAAGAGCAGGTGAAAGAGACGCTGGATTTCCGTCTGGGCTTTATTGATTTTGCCCGCGTCCATTTTATCTCTGCGTTACACGGCAGCGGCGTCGGCAACCTGTTTGAGTCCGTACGTGAGGCTTACGACAGTTCCACTCGCCGGGTGAGCACTGCGATGCTGACCCGTATCATGACGATGGCGGTGGAAGATCATCAGCCGCCGCTGGTGCGCGGTCGCCGTGTGAAACTGAAATATGCCCATGCTGGCGGCTATAACCCGCCGATTGTGGTTATTCACGGCAACCAGGTAAAAGATCTGCCAGACTCCTATAAGCGCTATCTGATGAACTACTT
Source organism: Salmonella sp. SJTUF15591 (assembly GCF_043356435.1). Lineage (NCBI taxonomy): Bacteria > Pseudomonadati > Pseudomonadota > Gammaproteobacteria > Enterobacterales > Enterobacteriaceae > Salmonella > Salmonella sp. SJTUF15591. The sequence goes on from NZ_JBEUJO010000005.1 coordinate 112,687, forward strand.
CCGCAAGTCGTTGGAAGTGATGGGAACGCCGATTCGCATTCAGTTTAAAGAAGGGGAGAACCCGTATGCGAACAAGCGTAACACACTGACGCCAACGCAAATGCGCAAACGTAAGCGTCTGATGAAACATATCAAGAAAAGCAAGTAATGCTTTTTCAGTAATATTCCAGGCCTGACAAGCGCTGCGCTATCAGGCCTTTCAAGTAAAAGTGAGTCACGCGCCTGAGGAGAATGTTATGGAAATAACCTGCCCCGTTTGCCATCACGCGCTGGAGCGCAATGGCGATACAGCGCATTGCGAGACATGCGCTAAAGATTTCTCGTTACAGGCAATGTGTCCTGACTGCCGCCAGCCGTTACAGGTGTTGAAAGCCTGCGGCGCAGTGGACTATTTTTGCCAGAACGGTCATGGTTTAATTTCAAAAAAACGGGTTAACTTCGTCATTTCCGATCAATAAAACCGCTGTCGACGTTGCGCCGCAGAGCAGAGGCGCCGACGTCTTATCCGGCTAAGGGCAAAAGCGTTATTCGATACTCCCGTAATATCAGCATAGTCTCCTGCCCGACGGCTATTTTATTCTTTTTATTGATTCAATTATTTATAGAGAATATTATTCCCAAAAATTAATATTAGAAATAAATAACAGCCTTGTTTTTATTTATTATATCAATATTATAAGTCTGTTTCATATTAAACTTTTCTTTTTAGGAATATATTTAGGTCTGTTAGTTATGATTCCATCTGAATCATCCATATAATATCTTTTCATCGAGGCGTGTTTATTTAACGACAGGGATATCATATGGTGCGAAGGATTCGCATTCTGGTTTTGCTATTAGTGTCTGGAGTATCGGTTGCGGCTTCCGGCGCAGATAACTCTGTATCTGCAAATGATGAAAGCCACTCCTCCTTGCCTGATTTAGCCAGCGAATCCGCGAAAAAAGAAGAACAGGAAAATAAAGGAAAGTCCTTTAAAGAACAGGGCGCTGACTACTTTATTAATTCCGCCACCCAGGGCTTTGATAATCTCACCCCGGAAGCGCTGGAATCCCAGGCGCGTAGCTATTTGCAAAACCAAATTACTTCCTCAGCACAGTCATATCTTGAAGGCGTAATGTCACCTTATGGCAAGATCCGTACCAGCCTCACCGTAGGCGAAGGCGGCGATCTGGACGGCAGTTCGCTGGATTATTTTATTCCCTGGTATGACAATCAGAGCACGCTTTTCTTTAGCCAGATTTCGGCTCAGCGTAAGGAAGACCGCACCATTGGTAACTTTGGGCTTGGCGTGCGCCAGAACGTCGGCAACTGGCTGCTTGGCGGCAACGCATTCTATGACTACGATTTTACGCGCGGTCACCGTCGATTAGGTCTGGGAACCGAAGCCTGGACAGATTACCTGAAATTCTCCGGCAACTATTACCATCCTCTTTCTGACTGGAAAGACTCCGAAGATTTCGACTTTTATGAAGAACGACCCGCGCGCGGCTGGGATATCCGCATGGAAAGCTGGCTGCCGTTTTATCCGCAGCTTGGCGCTAAATTAGTTTACGAACAGTACTACGGCGATGAAGTAGCGCTGTTTGGCACCGATAATCTGCAAAAAGATCCTCATGCCGTCACTTTGGGGCTGGAATATACGCCGGTACCGCTGGTCACGGTTGGTACGGATTACAAAGCCGGTACTGGCGATAGTAACGATTTTAGCGTTAACGCGACCGTGAACTACCAGATAGGCACGCCGCTGGCGGCGCAACTCGATCCGGAAAACGTTAAAATTCAGCACTCCTTAATGGGCAGCCGCACCGATTTTGTCGATCGCAACAATTTCATCATTCTCGAATATCGCGAGAAAGATCCGCTGGACGTCACGTTGTGGCTGAAGGCTGACGCCACCAACGAACACCCGGAATGCGTGATTGAAGATACGCCTGAGGCCGCGGTGGGGCTGGAGAAATGTAAGTGGACGGTCAACGCGCTGATTAACCACCATTACAAAATTATTTCTGCTTCCTGGCAGGCGAAAAACAACGCCGCCCGTACGCTGGTGATGCCGGTAGTAAAAGCTAATGCGTTAACCGAAGGCAACAATAACAGCTGGAATCTGGTGCTTCCTGCCTGGGTTAACGCCGATACCGAAGAGCAGCGTACCGCCCTGAACACCTGGAAAGTACGCATGACGCTGGAAGACGAAAAGGGCAATAAGCAGAACTCCGGCGTGGTGGAAATCACCGTCCAGCAGGATCGCAAAATTGAGCTGATCGTCGACAACATTGCCGATACCGATCGCAGCGATCACAGCCATGAAGCCAGTGCGCTGGCCGATGGCGAAGACGGCGTGGTGATGGATCTGCTGATCACCGATTCCTTTGGCGACTCCACGGATCGCAATGGTAACGAACTGGTGGACGATGCCATGACGCCTGAGTTGTACGACAGCAATGATAAAAAAGTCACCCTGGCCCAGACGCCCTGCACCACGGAAACCCCCTGCGTGTTTATTGCCAGCCGTGATAAAGAAGCGGGGACGGTGACGCTTTCCAGCACCCTGCCAGGCACTTTCCGCTGGAAGGCGAAAGCAGACGCCTATGGCGACAGTAACTACGTTGATGTCACTTTTATCGGCGACAACCTGAGCGCGCTGAATGCGGTGATTTATCAGGTCAAAGCCGCCAACCCTGTCAACCTTATCGGCAAAGAAGATAAGCACCCTACGGTCAATAATACCTACCGTTTCCTGCTGTGGCGCGACAAGAATAAAGACAATGTTTTTCAGATGTCCGAGCAGCTCACGGAAGAAGAGATGGCGCTGTACGACTACCAGTGGGAGTTTACCGGGCAGAGTACAAACGGACATACCGGCGCGTTGGCCAACACCATGAATGAAGATCTTGTCCTGCCAGTAACCAATAAAGAGGCGGCGCAGAAGTTTGCCGCCAATGAGGAAGATGGCGTTCAGGGTTACGGCATACGCGTTACGTATAGCCAGAAATAGCGTCAGCGTTATGGCTGACCAGCCAGCCGCTGAATTTGGAGAAAAAGGAGAGTCTGAATGCAAGCAACAGTAAAACGGCGGCTGACGAAGGTCGCTTTAGCATTAGTAGTTGCCGGATATTGCGCCGCGCCAGCGGTGGCGGCAAACGGTAATCTGAAATCGGGGCAGTGGCAGATTGTCTCTGAACAGACGGGTACCATTCAGGGTACGGTGCCGTGGATTACCCGTGCGGCGGATAAAACCGCGGATACCGACAAAGATCACGTAACGGTAACTATCGATCGCGGCGATCGTAAAATTGTGACCGAAGGCGATAAGCAGTTCCACGTTGGCGATAAGGTCACGGTGAACTGGGCGATTGGCGATACGGAAGGCGACCTCGACACCGACAACGCCGCCACGAAACAGACGGTGCAGTGGATGAGATACAGCGACCAGAATGGTAGCAATCCCGAAGAGATTGGCACCAAAGGTAGCGATACCTATGAAATTCAGGCGAGTGACGCAGACCATTATATCGGTATCAAAATCACGCCGACCACCACCACCGGTGACCCTGCCGTAGCAACCGAACTGTTGTTGAAAGACTTGTCGACCTATGCGGGCGGTGGTGCGGATGGGGATGACGACGATATTCCGGAAGGTCCGGTGGTGGATGACAACGTCCATGTGGTTATTCATGAGAAAGGTTCGAATACCAACCTGTTGAAGAATACAGGGACGACACTCAAAACGAATACCACCTATCAGGTATTGCTGTGGAGCGATAAGAACGGCAACGGCACCTATGATGCCGGTGAAAACGTTACCGACCAGTATGACTACCGCTGGAAATTCGTCGGCACCAGTAAAATTGCAGGTACTGGTACCGGCGGTATTGTCAACGAAAGCTGGAACGATAAAGACCTTGTCATCCCTGTCACCAACGTCGAAGCGAAAGCAGCGTTCGAGGGTGCGGAAGGCGGCGTTACCGTGGGTAGCGACGGTGTCCAGGGCTTTGGTCTGTCCATCGACTACAAACGCAAATAAGTTGTCCTCAACATACCACTCCTCGCGGGGAGTGGTATTTTCCGCGCACTTTGCTTAGCCGCGCGCTAAGCAAAGTGGGTTGAATTACGACAGAGAATGAAAACGGGTGGCTATCGCTCATGGACAGGAATCGGCAAGTGAATAAAGTTGTACATTTCTTACTGACATTACTGGTCATGTTTGCAGCGTCGATCGCGCCTGCGCAGGCGCTATTGAAGGGCGGAACCTGGCAAGAGCTGAACTCGACGACCGGCGCGGTTAACGGCACCGCGCCGCTGGCCGACGGCGCGATTATTCCCCTGTATCAGGGCAGTACGCTGCTTGACCCTACCAAAACCCACGATATTGAATTCAGCGCCATGCCGCGCGATTTTAGCGCGGATGCTGCCTCAACTTCGATGCAGGCGGTCAATTCCACCGATACCGAAGGCGATCTCTTTAGCGATCCGCCCACCATCGCCTGGGAAAACCGCCAGCCGCCCGCCATGGGTCTGGTATGGGCCGATGCCGCCACGCCCGATACGCCGCTCTCGCCGCAGCCGGTTCCGAACCTGACCTTTTGCGCCCAAAACCTCGCCGGGCGACAGCTGGTGGCCTGGGCGCAGGTGGAAGATGAAACCAACGTTCCCGCGCTGTGGCTCTTTACGAATACCGGGGTGCCGAATTATGCGACCATTCCGCTGTTAAGCCCGAAAGTGACGCTCAACATTAAACCGGCCACTGACACGCCGGTTACGGTCAGCGGCGATCACGTTGATTCGGCTTTTGAGGCATCAAAAGTGAAGGTAGGGGAGAGCATCACCCTCACCATCACCACCAAAGCGTGCGACGGCACGCCCGAAGGCAACGCGCCGTTTGTCATCCGCCGTAAAGATGCGGAAAACCGCCAGGGTGTGGTCAACAATGCCAACCCGGTTCGCGTTGGCGATACCGAACTTACGACCACCCAAACGGAATATCGCGGCGTCACTGACGCCAACGGCAACGCCACGGTGGTGGTCACCCAGAAGGAAGGCCCCGGCGTCAAAACGCCGCTGGTTGTCAGCTCGGTCAACTTCCCGGCGCTTACGGCTGAAACCGCCGTCATTTTCACCACTATCACCAGTCCGGACAGCGATAAGGCCAGTATGTACGGCCATATGGTGGAGAGCACCACCGCGACGCTGAACGGTATAACCTACACCTTCACCCGCCCGAAGCTGGCGGCGGAAGCGAGCGGCGCTGACAAAAGCGTCGTCGATACCAACGAAACCTGGACGCTGTTCGACTGGAACGGCGCCGATAACCATTGCAATATTCTGCCGGACGCCGAACAACTGGTGCAGATGCGACATGAGCACAGCACGCTGGCAACGTACACCGGCTGGCCGGCGACGGACGATGCCGAATACTGGTCGTCGACCAGAGATCAGATGAGCGGCTACCACGCTGCCGTACATATGAACAGCGCGTCGGTTGCCAGGGCCGCCGACAGCGACACGCTGCTGGTCAGCTGTGTGGATAAAGCCCAGCCTGCGGCGCACCCGCAGATTACTCTCTCCCCACAAGGGCCGTATAAAGCGCAGGTGGGGGACGAGATCGATCTGACGATGACCGTAGTCGACCGGGACACGCAAAAACCGCTGCCTTACCGTTATATGGAGCTGTTTATCGACCCGGCGACAAACCGCAAAGGGGAGCATCAGGACGCGTGGGATAACCAGCGGGTCACCGTCGATTCCGAAGGCATGAGAGCCTCGTCGCCGGAGCACTATACCGGCGTGACTGACGTTAACGGCCAGGCGCATCTGACGTTAAAACACGACAGCGGTATGGGGGTCGAAACGCCTATCCGCATCGTGATGCCGGACGACGAAGGCGGCAACGTCGAGCTGCCCTTTAGCGTGATTTTCACCGTAATCACCAGCCCGGACGTGGACGGCGCCAACATGTGGGGCCATATGCGCGGCGTGGTGGACGCGGGCAACCTGTACAAACGCCCGCTGCTGGCGGTGGAGGCCAGCCATAAAGACGGCCAGTTCGACGAAAACAACGAACAGTGGGCGACATTTAACTCCGTGGCGTCGGCCACCGCGCAGTGCGGTACCGGCCAGGTGCCGGATCAGTCGTCGCTGGCGCATTTGTACAGCGAACATGCGGGCGGGCAGATGGAAAGCGAGCACGGCTGGCCGACTGAAGATTATTTCATCGCCGCCGACAGCGACGCCTCCGGGACGGTACACGTCAACCTCGAAAACGGCGATAGCGGCAAATTTACCGATACGCCTAACTACCTGACCTGCTCGGCCAATGAAATGGTGGCGGTGCTGGACGTCTATTTCAACGACGACCCGGCGACCAAAAACGCCGATATGAGCGCCAAAGTGGGTGAACAGATTAAGCTCAACATCCATTCGCGCAACGCTCTTAACGGCATGGCGATCGCCAATACCGACTTCACCGTCACCATGGCGAACGGCAGGCGGCGCGACGGGCTGACGACCGGTTTTACCGATACCAGCAACGGCGAGATGCAGTTTGACGGCGTCGGCTACATTGCCGGACAGGTTTATCAGGGGATCACCGACGCCAACGGCGATGCGACCATTATCCTCACCCAGGATAAGGGCGTGGGGCTGCTGACGCAGTTAGGCATCGTGCCCGTCGATTCATACATCAATACGCCGGTTTCCCGCAGTGTGAAGTTTACCGTCGCCACCAGCCCGGATACGGCAAAAGCCAAAATGTGGGGCCATATGGCCGACACAATTACCGTGGGTGACTGGACCTTTGAGCGGCCCAAACTGGCGGGTGAAGTGAGCAACCCGCTGCGTACCCAGGACGAGAGCAATGAGACCTGGACGCGTGTGGCCCACACCGACGCGGCGAGCAACCCGGATGCGGGCGGCTGCGCGGCGAACCGCCTGCCGCGCATCGACCAGCTTGAGGCGCTGTACAACGCCAACAGCGGCGGCAAGATTCACAGCATTCAGGGCTGGCCAATCTATCTTAACTACTGGTCGTCCACCTACCAGAGCGCCAACACGTGGAAACTGATCGCGCTGGCGAACGGCAGTGAATTTGCCAACAGCAACGTCTCGATTTACACCAGCTGCCTGGCCAGCGACAACCCGGTACCAGCCGCCATCACCATTGAACCGGTCGATCCATCGCTGTGGTACGACGGCAGCGACGTGCATGCAGTCAAAGTGAAAAAGGGCGATACCCTACAGCTCAAGGTGACGGTGAAGGACGCCAGCGGCAACCCGATCCCGGAAGCGCCATTTGTGCTCACCCGCGGCGACGGTTACGATCGCCGGGGCGAAAAGTATACCGCTCAGGAAGGCGACGATCTGCAAGGCATCGTGACGCCCGTGGTGATCGACGGCGAATCGCTGGCCTGGACCACCACTAAAATGGGGGCACAGACCGGCCCTGACGGCACCCGCATTATTAGTGTTACCCGCCCGGACACCCACGGCACCCGCACCGCGATTAACGCGACGCTGTATGAAAATGCCGCCGTGAGCGCCAGCATTGACACCATCTTTACCGTCGTCACCAGCCCGGATGCCAGCGTCGCCCGCATGTGGGGGCATATGGCGCCGTCGCTGACGGCGGCAGATGGCGCGGTGTACCAGCGTCCGCTGTTGTACGCTGAGCTGGCCAGTACGGACAATACTACGTCTAAGCAAGAAACCAACGAAACCTGGGCGATTTTTCATGGGCCAGCCAATACAGGGGCAAATTCGGCCCGCTGCGCGGCGGGCTATTACCCTGCCGTTGAGGCGCTGGATTCGCTCTACAGCAAATACCCGAACCGAACGATAAATACTGCCCAGGGCTGGCCGGTCTACTATTCTTACTGGAGCGGATCGAACTCGACGTCACTCTCCAGCGGGGCAAAAGTTGACTTCTATTACGTAGTCGATCTGGCTGATGGTTCGCGTCGGTCAGAAAACAGCTCGCCCAACTCTGTCTGGCAGTACCAAATTTGCGCCAGGACGCCGATACCGCAGGCCACGCAGATCACCCTCACCTCCCCGCAGGCGATGGATGACGCTATTCAGGCGGTGAAGGCGAAAAACAGCGAGTCGATCCCGCTGCTCATCACCACTACCGATGCGATGGGCAACCCGATGCCTTATACGACTTTTTCGCTTAAACGCGACGCCGGGACGCCGCGCAACACTGACTATAATAAATTTGTAGCCACTAACGGCACCAACATGACGGTGACGCCGCTAGCCGGTGCGCAGCAACAGTTTTACTATGCCACATCGGCTCTGACCGGCGCCACCGGCGCGGACGGTACGCTGACTCTGACACTTGCCGAACCCGGCGGCATAGGGTTGAAAAACCTGCTGACCGCGAGTCTGTACGATACGCCGACGGCGACCTCATCGCTGCCGGTGGTGTTCACCGTCCTCACCAGCCCGGACAGCGACAAGGCCAACATGTACGGCCATATGCCGGAGACCTTCACCGCCAGCAACGGTGCGGAGTTTAAGCGCCCGCTGGTGGTAGGCGAGCCCTCATCAACGGCGCACACGGATACCTATTTCGAAACCAATGAATACTGGGTCATGGTGAATAATTTTAATACCGGTAATTACGGTGGGTGCCCGATGAACCAGATGGCTGCGATGGATGATTTCACGGCGCTGTACAACGATCACCCAGGCGGCAAGGTGGCGACCGATATTGGATTGCCCGTCGGGAAGCGGTGGTGGGCTGGCGATAGCCTGCTGAAAGGCTCAACCCTTTACTGGCAGTATAAAGATCTCAAGACGGGGAAAAACTACAGCATGTCGGAAAACCCGGGTAACTACTACTTACAACTCTGCCTGACAACATCGCGCAGCGGGCTGAATATCGCGCTCTCTTCCGACGCATGGAACGCCGATAAATCAGCGGCCGTGGCGAAAAAAGGCGAAACGATACCGATGACGGTAACGGTGACTAACGACGACGGGCAGCCGCAGGCCGGGGTGGCCGTACTGTTGACGCGTGGATACGCTTATTCGCGCGGTGCGGTGGATAAGCAATACATTGATCCCGGCGTGATTGGCGAGCCGGTTCCGTTTACAACTTCGCCAGCGAATATGATGCTGACGCCGGTTGCACCTGCGGGTACGGCAGTGGTGTTTAATAACCAGAATGGCCTCAGCACAAAATGGTCTGGCTTCACTGGCGATGACGGTAAGTTGCGGTTTACGTTAACTCAGGATAAATCGTCGGGGTTAAAAACGTCTGTCACGGCGGCGCTTGCGAATCAATTTGATGAGGCGGCGAGCGTGGATGCAATCTTTACGGTACAAACCAGCCCGGATACGCCGTATGCGTCATACTGGGGTCATATGCCGGATACCGTGCAGGTGAACGGCGTTACGCTGCGCCGCCCGTATCTGAAAGCCGAGCTCTCTGCCATGCCCCAGTATACCTGGCTGATGACTAACGAATACTGGGCGTCGAACTATTATTATCAGTCCGAGCACGTTGAAACATCGCTGACACATCTTTGCGGATCGCAGGAAAATATGGCCTCGCTGGACGATCTGAAAGCGTTGCAGAGCGTTATCGGCACGTTGCAATGGCCGACGACATCGTCCTGGGATTATGTGTCGCAAGATGAAGGTCAAAGCAATAAGTACTACTGTTCATTTAACGAAACGACCGGCCAGACAACCTGTACTCGTGAAAAATCGACGACCTCGGGCTTAGGCTCGTGCCGGGTGCCGTAGTGAATGGGGCCGGGAGCGCCTTTGAATGTTGGGTGACGCTTCGCGTCGCCCAACCTGGGTATCCCTTGCGGCTGGCGTTGTTCCGGTAGCGATGCATTTTTACGTTTTTGTATTCATGGAATGAACTGCAACGAAATGGACCTTTCTCAGGTACGTCAGTGAAATCGAAAAAGTATGTCGGTTTTTTATCCTGGCTGCTGCTATGCGCCCTCAGTTTAACGCCTTTCTTCGCGCAGGCCGTGCGAAGCAGCGGCGCATGGCAGGAACTCACTGAGCAAACTGCGGCTATTAACGGCACTCCGCCGCAGGCCGATAGTGTAACGATCCCGGTATATCAGGGCAGCGTTCAGTTGCGCTCTGATGCGGCGAATCCTGTAGCTCGTTAGGCTGGCCGACGCAGGGCTATCCCTGTTTATCTAAATCAACCTCGAGCGGCGGCATGTATTGCGGCGTGGATGAGAATACCAGGCAACAAAACTGCGCCATTAAGCCGGCAAGCACAGCAGGTTATGCGACGTGTGTGTATTAACGTATTACGCGTCTGGCGCTACCTATATACTCTAAATAATTCGAGTTGCAGGAAGGCGGCAAGCGAGCGAATCCCCGGGAGCTTACTAAAGTAAGTGACTGGGGTGAGGGAACGCAGCCGCAGCACATGCAACTTGAAATATGACGAGTATATTTAAAATAACGCCAGGTGTCGCATGATAATTCCCCCTTTTTGCCTCGCGCATCTATTTATCTCAATATATGAAATCATTAAATGATATTCACAATATAAATATATATAAAAGAGATGGATATATTTATATCAATTATAAATTAATCAAAAGTTGACCTGATATTGAAATAGGCCTTGAAATTGGTTAATAATTTGGCTTTGATAATATATTGTTACAGGTGATTGCAATCATTCATAAAACCATATTTTTATCATTTATTATTTATCTCATTTATATACACCATTTAAAAGCTATTTACAGCCAATCAAAATCCAGTTTGCTTCGTGAACGTTATTAAAAGGAAATTTAAAAATTGAACAGGACCTACAGTATTGTCTGGAGCGCCGTGCGAAATATGTATGTTGTGGCTTCAGAACTGGCGCGAGGCCACAGCAAAGTTAAAGCGCAAGTATGCGCGAGTGAAACCCATTCCCCAAATAAAAAGTCCGAATATGGACAAATAATAAAAGCAACGCGCGCGGCGCTGGCTTGCGCCGTGGCTGCGGCGCTCGGATTTTTCAGCCCGCTGGCCATGGCCGATAATCAAGTGTCGTATATCGATGGAAAATCTCACGACTTGAGCACAGAAACGTCTCCAATCTCTTATTCAGGTACCGGCCAGGGTACAGCACTGTCTCTGGAAGGTCTGCCAACGGATAAGGGGGGCTGGCAGGCAACGTCGGGTACAGGCACGGATGTTGTGATTGAAACAGACGGCGGTGGAGACATCCTCTCAGGTAGTATTCGTGCGATCGGCACGGCGGTTTCGCTTAACAAAGGGGCGACGCTTAACCTTACCGACGCACAAATCACTACGACAGGAATCTACACTGCCGGCATCGATCTCAAAGAACAAAGTAGCATGACACTAACGGGGGGAATCATCCAGATCGGGGGGAACTATGGTGTCCTGACGCTCAATGGCGAGTCAAAAGCAACCTTGATAGGGACTGAGGTTAAGGCGACAACGGAAAATACCAGTGACTTAACATCGCAAGAAGGAAGTACGCTGAGAATTGAGGGCGGCAGCACAATCACGCTGACAAACGGCCAGGTGCGTGTGGTTGGCGATACGACATACAACTCCTGGCTGGAGGTGGACGGTAGTGCAGTTAGTTCCACGGGTACAGACAGTACTGTTATTGCGTCCAACAAGGGCGTTCTTGATATTACGAACTCTACCGTCACGCACGATAATGCCAAAGGCGCCGCCATTGAGGCCGCTAACGCCTCAACGGTGAATATTTCCGGCGACAATAAAAGCTCAATGTTCATTAAATCCGAAGGCATAGGCATTAAAAGCGCGAGATCTTCCGTCAACATTGACGGTGCCACCGTCGAAGCCAAAGGCGATGGCATTTTGATGACCACGGGAGGTAGCACCTTTTACAGCAATATCTCCGGACTGACGGTCGAAAATGCGGACGTGACTTCATCAGACGCCGCCGCGCTGCACGTTGATAAAAACACGGTGATAGAAACGCCCATTACACTAACCGACAGCACATTGACCGGCCCAACGGCTATTAAACTGGATAATGCGGCAACCGTAGAGGCCAAAAACACAACGCTGAATGGCAACATTGAAGCGGGGAGCACAGTATCGGCCTTGTCGCTGGCCGAAAAATCCTCACTGCAAGGGAGCGTCAACGGCCTGAACAGTTCATTGTCGCTCGACGACACCAGCCTGTGGAACATGACCGACCCGTCAACCGTCGGCAACCTGACCAACGACGGCGGCATTACGCTGGGCAACGCGAGCGGTTCGACAGGTACGCTGCTGACGGTGGATAATACCCTGACCTTGCAGGACGGCAGCCAGATAAACGCGACGCTGGATACCGCCAACAGCTCGCCAATTATCAAAGCCGCCAACGTCACGCTGGACGGGACGCTGAACCTTAGCTCAACGGCCACCTTTGTCGCGCCCGAAACCGACGAACACTTTGGATCGGTCACGCTGATTGATTCGCAAACTGCGATCACTACCGATTTTGACAGCGTAACGCTGGATGCCGACATTTCCGCTATGCCGGATTACCTTACGATCAACGCGGGCGTTGATGCGAATGATAATACCAACTACGTGTTGTCTACGGGCTTGAGTTGGTACGCGGGCGCAAATTCTGCGCGCGCTGCGCATGGCACTTTTACCGTTGATGCAGACAGTACCTTTACCGTCACCAGCGAACTGGACGAAACCACGGCTACCTCCGACTGGGATGGCAGTAAGCTAACCAAACAAGGCGACGGCACGCTGATCCTCAGCAACACCGGCAACGACTACGGCGACACTGAAATTGTCGGCGGCATTCTGGCCGCCAAAGACGCCGCCTCGATCGGCACTGGCGATGTGACGATTGCAGAAAGCGCAACGCTTGCGCTGAGCCAGGGCACGCTGGATAACAACGTGACCGGCGAGGGCCAAATTGTCAAAAGCGGTAGCGATGAGCTGATCGTGACCGGCGACAACAGTTACTCCGGCGGCACCACTATTTCCGGCGGTACGCTGACGGCTGACCATGCGGATTCGCTGGGGACCGGGACTATTGCCAACAGCGGTGTGCTTCAGGTCGGCGAGGGCGAACTGGAAAATACGCTCTCCGGCAGCGGCTCGCTGGTGAAAACCGGCACAGGCGAGCTGACGTTAAGCGGCGATAACACTTACTCCGGCGGCACCACTATTTCCGGCGGTACGCTGACGGCTGACCATGCGGATTCGCTGGGCAGCGGCGATATCGACAACAGCGGCGTGCTTAAGGTGGGCGAGGGCGAGCTGAAAAATACGCTTTCCGGCAGCGGTTCGCTGGTGAAAACCGGTACCGGCGAGCTGACGTTAGGCGGCGATAACACTTACTCCGGCGGCACCACCATTACCGGCGGCACGCTGACGGCTGACCATGCGGATTCGCTGGGCAGCGGCGATATCGACAACAGCGGCGTGCTTCAGGTGGGCGAAGGCGAGCTGGAAAACACCCTTTCCGGCGCCGGTTCGCTGGTCAAAACCGGTACGGGCGAACTGACGCTAAGCGGTGACAACAGTTACTCCGGCGGCACCACTATTTCCGACGGCACGCTGATTGCTGACCATGCGGATTCGCTGGGGACCGGGACTATTGCCAACAGCGGCGTGCTTAAGGTGGGCGAAGGCGAGCTGGAAAACACCCTTTCCGGCACCGGTTCGCTGGTGAAAACCGGTACCGGCGAGCTGACGCTAAGCGGCGACAACAGTTACTCCGGCGGCACCACCATTACCGGCGGTACGCTGACGGCTGACCATGCGGATTCGTTGGGCAGCGGCGATATCGCCAACAGCGGCGTGCTTCAGGTCGGCGAGGGCGAGCTGAAAAATACGCTTTCCGGCAGCGGTTCGCTGGTCAAAACCGGTACCGGCGAGCTGACGTTAAGCGGGGACAACAACACTTACTTCGGCGATACCACCATCGCTGGTGGTACGCTGATTGCCGCCAACGTCAACGCGCTGGGCAGCGGCAATATCGACAACAGCGGTACGCTGATGCTGGATGCCAACGGCGCATTTAAGCTTGCGAACGTCACCACCCATAGCGGTGCCACTACCGCGCTGGCAGCGGGCAGCACCCTTGACGCGGGCCAGTTCACCCAGGAAGACGGCAGTACGCTAAGTATTGACCTCGGCGCGGCCACCGACGACGCCGTGATTACCGCCGACAGCGTCGCGCTGGGCGGCACTCTGAATGTTACCGGCATTGGCAGCGTTACAGACAGCTGGACGCCTGAGGCATACACCTACACGCTGATTGGCAGCGACAGCGCCATTACGACCGATTTCGACGATCTGACCGTCGCGGGAATGAATAGAGAAGATGTTGACTTCCTGACTATCGACGGAAAAGTCGATGAAACGGACAACACCAACTATGACCTGACGGCCTCCCTCTCCTGGTATGCGGACAGAGACAACGCCACTACCGACGCCCACGGCACCTTTACCCTGAGCGACCCTGACGGCAGCTTTAACGTCGCGGCTACACTGACAGACGTTGATGACACGCTGGATCCGGGTAGCAGATGGGACGGTAAATCGCTGACCAAAGAAGGCGCAGGCACGCTGATCCTCTCCGGCGACAACGACTACAGCGGCGGCACCACCATCAATGAAGGTACGCTGGTCGCCGCCAGTACGACGGCGCTGGGCACCGGTCTGGTAGACAATAACGCCACGCTGGTGCTGGACGCAGACGGTGAAGTCAGCGCGGTGGGCGGCATCACCACTCATAGCGGCGCGACGACCCAACTGGCGCTCGGCACCTCGTTGGATCTCGGCGACAGCGCGTTAATTCAGCAAGATGGCAGTACGCTGAACGTTGAGCTGAATAGTGACTCAGTGCAACCGCTGATTACCGGCGGCAGCGCCACGCTTGGCGGCGATTTGGTCGTCAGCGACGCCAGCCTGCAAGCGCGCGCCTCCGATGCGGAGTTCCAGTCCTTTAAACTGATGGATATGGACAGCGATATCAGCGGCGACTTTACCAGCCTGACGATGAACCTCACTGACCAGCCGGACTATCTGACCGTAACCGGGACAATCAATCCTGCAGATGCGTCAGAATATTTGCTTACCGAAGGGCTGAGCTGGAATGCGACCGCCACGTCAGCGACGCCAGCACACGGCTCGTTTACCCTGGGCGCAGGCGACAGTTTTGAAGTCACCAGCGTACTGGGCGATAAAACCGGCAACGGCGACTGGGATGGTAAAACGTTGACCAAACTGGGCGCGGGTAAACTGACGCTGAGCGGCGCGAACACCTATAGCGGCGATACCAACGTACAGGAAGGCACGCTGTGGCTGTCCGGGGACGGTACGATTGGCGAAATGGGCAGCCAGCAGGCAGTAAACGTTGCCTCCGGGGCGACCTTCGGCGGCAGCAACGGTACGACCGTTAACGGTAAGGTGACCAATGAAGGGACGCTGGTCTTTGGCGACAGCGAGGAGACAGGCGCTATCTTCACCCTCAATGGCGATCTGATCAACATGGGGACAATGACCAGCGGTAGCAGCTCCAGCACGCCTGGCAATACGCTTTATGTTGATGGCAATTACACCGGCAACGGCGGCTCGCTTTACCTGAATACCGTCCTGGGCGACGATGATTCGGCGACCGATAAGTTAGTCATTACCGGCGATGCCTCCGGCACCACCGATCTGTACATCAACGGCATCGGCGATGGAGCACAGACCACTAACGGTATCGAAGTGGTGGATGTTGGCGGCGTATCGACCAGCGATGCGTTTGTGTTAAAAAATGAAGTTAACGCTAGTCTGTATACCTACCGTCTGTACTGGAATGAAAGTGACAACGACTGGTATCTGGCATCAAAAGCACAGTCTGATGATGACGACAGCGGCGGTGATGACACGCCTTCGGATGGCGGTGACGATGGCGGTAATGTCACGCCTCCGGACGACGGCGGCGATGTCACGCCTCCGGACGATGGCGGCGATGTCGCACCGCAGTACCGTGCGGATATCGGCGCGTACATGGGCAACCAGTGGATGGCGCGCAACCTGCAAATGCAGACCCTCTATGACCGCGAGGGCAGCCAGTATCGTAATGCCGATGGCAGCGTATGGGCGCGCTTCAAAGCGGGTAAAGCGGAATCCGAGGCTGTCAGCGGCAATATCGATATGGACAGCAACTACTCCCAGTTCCAGCTAGGCGGCGACATTCTGGCCTGGGGTAACGGCCAGCAGAGCGTTACCGTTGGCGTCATGGCGAGCTACATCAACGCCGATACCGACAGCACCGGTAACCGTGGCGCAGACGGTAGCCAGTTCACCAGTAGCGGCAACGTAGACGGCTATAACCTTGGCGTCTATGCCACCTGGTTTGCCGATGCCCAAACGCATAGCGGCGCGTATGTCGACAGCTGGTACCAATATGGTTTCTACAACAACAGCGTAGAGAGCGGTGATGCGGGTTCTGAATCTTACGATTCAACCGCTAACGCCGTCTCGCTGGAAACCGGTTATCGCTACGATATTGCGCTTAGCAACGGCAATACTGTCAGTCTGACGCCGCAGGCGCAGGTTGTCTGGCAGAATTACTCAGCGGATAGCGTGAAGGATAACTACGGCACCCGGATCGATGGTCAGGATGGCGACAGTTGGACAACGCGTCTGGGTCTGCGTGTTGACGGCAAGCTGTACAAAGGCAGCCGTACGGTTATCCAGCCGTTTGCTGAAGCTAACTGGCTGCACACCAGCGATGATGTGTCGGTATCGTTTGATGATGCCACGGTAAAACAGGATCTTCCGGCTAACCGTGCGGAGCTGAAAGTGGGTCTGCAGGCAGATATCGATAAGCAGTGGAGCGTTCGCGCTCAGGTTGCCGGGCAGACTGGTAGCAATGATTTTGGCGATCTGAACGGTAGCCTGAATCTGCGCTATAACTGGTAAGTTAGACAAAACCGGGCGGGCGTTCCCTGCCCGGTTTTGAGGCGAATGACAAACCGGTTGATCGTCAGATTATGGCTACACCTTATCCGACGTGGCGCGTAGGTTGGCTGAGGCGAAGTCGAAACCCAACATCGAGCTACAAAGGGTGGGGGGGTGTTGGATTACGTTCCCGGCGTGACGGATTTGACTTCACTTTCAAGCCAGCCGTCCTCCAGCCGCGTAGTCATAATATCGCCTGCTTTGACCTGTTTGATCTTTTTCAGCACCTTGCCGTTCGTTGTCGTCGAAACCGTATAGCCGCGCGCCAGCGTGGCTAACGGGCTGACCGCCTCCAGATGCGTGACCGCGTTGCCGAAACGCTCGCGCTGTTCGCTTAACCGTGAGCGGATATTCTCCGTCAGACGATATTCCAGCTGTTGGATGCGCGACTGCGCGCGGTGAATGCGCGGCTGCGGATTTTGCTGGCTCAGGCGTTGACTTACGCGTTGCTGACGCTGAGTGGCCTGCTTAATCCTGGCCTCAAGCGCAAATCCCATCCGTTGGCGTAGACGTTCCAGCGCGGTTTGCTGACGGGCCAGACGCAGTTGCGGATGTTGCTGTTGCAGACGGTGAAAAATCTGCGTGAAACGACGGCTGCGGTTGGCGAGGTAGTAGTCCATCGCCATGCCCAGACGCTGCTGGGCGGACTGGATCTGACGCAACAACTCCTGCTGGTTACGGCTGACAATTTCTGCCGCTGCTGATGGCGTCGGCGCGCGCAGGTCGGCGACAAAATCAGCTATCGTGACGTCGGTTTCGTGGCCGACGGCGCTGACTACCGGAATGCGGCTGGCAAAAATCGCCCGCGCCACGCGTTCGTCGTTAAAACTCCACAAATCTTCCAGCGAACCGCCGCCGCGTCCGACGATCAGTACATCACACTCGCCCCGCGCGTTCGCCAGTTCGATAGCACGAACGATCTGCCCCGGCGCGTCGTCGCCCTGGACCGCCGTCGGGTAGATAATTACGGGCAGGGATGGGTCACGACGCTTTAGCACGTGGAGAATATCGTGCAGCGCCGCGCCGGTTTTCGAGGTGATCACCCCCACGCAGTGGGCCGGGGAGGGCAACGGCTGTTTATGCTGCTGATCGAACAAGCCTTCGGCCTGCAGTTTGGCTTTTAGCTGCTCATATTTCTGCTGCAACAAGCCTTCGCCCGCGGGCTGCATACTTTCGGCGATGATTTGATAATCGCCGCGCGGCTCGTACAGCGTAATGTTGGCGCGTACCAGCACCTGCTGCCCGTGCTGCGGACGGAACGTCACCCGGCGGTTGCTGTTACGGAACATCGCACAGCGCACCTGAGCGGTATCGTCTTTGAGCGTAAAGTACCAGTGGCCCGACGCAGGCTGCGTGAAATTAGAAATCTCGCCGCTGATCCATACCTGTCCCATCTCCTGTTCCAACAGCAGACGAACCGTCTGGTTAAGGCGGCTTACGGTAAAAATTGAGGAAGTTTGAGAGGATAACATGTGAGCGGGATCAAATTCTAAATCAGCAGGTTATTCAATCGATAGTAACCTGCTCACGGGGGATCGCAAGCACTATTTGCAAAAAAATGTAGATGCAACCGATTACGTTCTGTATAATGCCGCGGCAATATTTATTAACCTCCCAGGTGAGATATTGCCCATGCTACGTATCGCTAAAGAAGCCCTGACGTTTGACGACGTCCTCCTTGTTCCCGCTCACTCCACCGTTTTGCCGAATACTGCCGATCTCAGCACGCAGTTGACGAAAACCATTCGTCTGAATATTCCTATGCTTTCTGCGGCGATGGACACCGTGACGGAAGCGCGCCTGGCAATTGCCCTGGCCCAGGAAGGCGGCATTGGTTTTATCCACAAAAACATGTCTATTGAGCGCCAGGCGGAAGAAGTTCGCCGCGTGAAGAAACACGAGTCCGGCGTAGTGACCGACCCGCAGACCGTCCTGCCAACCACCACGTTGCATGAAGTGAAAGCCCTGACCGAGCGTAACGGTTTTGCGGGCTATCCGGTGGTGACTGAAGATAACGAGCTGGTGGGGATCATCACCGGTCGTGACGTGCGTTTTGTGACTGACCTGAACCAGCCGGTTAGCGTTTACATGACGCCGAAAGAGCGTCTGGTGACCGTTCGTGAAGGCGAAGCCCGTGAAGTCGTGCTGGCAAAAATGCACGAAAAACGCGTAGAAAAAGCGCTGGTCGTTGATGATAACTTCCATCTGCTTGGCATGATTACCGTAAAAGATTTCCAGAAAGCGGAACGTAAACCAAACTCCTGTAAAGATGAGCAGGGCCGTTTACGTGTCGGCGCGGCGGTCGGCGCAGGCGCGGGCAACGAAGAGCGCGTTGACGCGCTGGTGGCGGCAGGCGTTGACGTCCTGCTGATCGACTCTTCTCACGGTCATTCGGAAGGTGTTCTGCAACGTATCCGTGAAACCCGTGCTAAATATCCTGACCTGCAAATCATCGGCGGCAACGTCGCCACTGGCGCAGGCGCTCGCGCACTGGCGGAAGCCGGTTGCAGCGCGGTGAAAGTGGGTATCGGCCCGGGTTCCATCTGTACCACTCGTATCGTGACTGGTGTGGGCGTTCCGCAGATCACCGCTGTTTCTGACGCAGTTGAAGCGCTGGAAGGCACCGGGATTCCGGTTATCGCTGACGGCGGTATCCGTTTCTCCGGCGATATCGCCAAAGCCATCGCCGCAGGCGCGAGCGCTGTCATGGTGGGCTCTATGCTGGCCGGTACCGAAGAATCGCCGGGCGAAATCGAACTCTACCAGGGCCGTTCGTACAAATCCTACCGCGGTATGGGTTCTCTGGGCGCGATGTCCAAAGGTTCCTCCGACCGTTACTTCCAGAGCGACAACGCCGCCGACAAACTGGTGCCGGAAGGTATTGAAGGCCGCGTAGCCTACAAAGGTCGCCTGAAAGAGATCATTCACCAGCAGATGGGCGGCCTGCGCTCCTGTATGGGCCTGACCGGTTGTGCTACCATCGACGAACTGCGTACTAAAGCGGAGTTTGTGCGTATCAGCGGTGCGGGTATCCAGGAAAGCCACGTTCACGACGTGACCATCACCAAAGAGTCCCCGAACTACCGTCTGGGCTCCTGATTTTCTTCGCCCGACCTTCGCGTCGGGCGATTTATTTAATCTGTTTCACTTGCCTCGGAATAAGCGTCAATGACGGAAAACATTCATAAGCATCGCATCCTCATTCTGGACTTCGGTTCTCAGTACACTCAACTGGTTGCACGCCGCGTGCGTGAGCTGGGTGTTTACTGCGAACTGTGGGCGTGGGATGTGACAGAAGCACAAATTCGTGACTTCAACCCAAGCGGCATTATTCTTTCCGGCGGCCCGGAAAGCACCACCGAAGAAAACAGCCCGCGCGCGCCGCAGTATGTCTTTGAAGCAGGCGTGCCGGTATTTGGCGTTTGCTATGGTATGCAGACCATGGCGATGCAGCTTGGCGGTCATGTAGAAGGTTCTAATGAGCGTGAATTTGGTTACGCGCAGGTCGAAGTGTTGACCGACAGCGCGTTGGTTCGCGGTATTGAAGATTCCCTGACCGCCGACGGCAAACCGCTGCTTGATGTCTGGATGAGCCACGGTGATAAAGTGACGGCGATTCCGTCCGACTTCGTGACCGTCGCCAGCACCGAGAGCTGCCCGTTCGCCATTATGGCCAACGAAGAAAAACGCTTCTACGGCGTACAGTTCCACCCGGAAGTGACCCACACCCGCCAGGGTATGCGGATGCTGGAGCGTTTTGTGCGTGATATCTGCCAGTGTGAAGCGCTGTGGACGCCGGCGAAGATCATCGACGACGCCGTGGCGCGCATTCGCGAGCAGGTGGGCGACGACAAAGTGATCCTCGGCCTTTCCGGCGGCGTGGATTCTTCCGTCACCGCGATGCTGCTGCACCGCGCCATCGGTAAAAACCTGACCTGCGTGTTCGTAGACAACGGTCTGCTGCGTCTGAACGAAGCCGAGCAGGTGATGGACATGTTCGGCGACCACTTTGGCCTGAACATTGTTCACGTGGAAGGCGAGCAGCGCTTCCTGGAAGCGCTGAAAGGCGAGAACGATCCGGAAGCCAAACGTAAGATCATTGGTCGTGTGTTCGTGGAAGTGTTCGACGAAGAAGCGCTGAAGCTGGAAGATGTGAAGTGGCTGGCGCAGGGGACTATCTACCCAGACGTAATTGAATCTGCCGCTTCCGCTACCGGTAAAGCACACGTCATCAAATCTCACCACAACGTGGGCGGCTTGCCGAAAGAGATGAAGATGGGGCTGGTTGAGCCGCTGAAAGAGCTGTTCAAAGACGAAGTACGTAAGATTGGTCTGGAGCTGGGCCTGCCGTATGACATGCTGTACCGTCATCCGTTCCCGGGGCCGGGCCTCGGCGTTCGTGTTCTGGGTGAAGTGAAGAAAGAGTACTGCGACCTGCTGCGTCGCGCGGACGCTATCTTCATTGAAGAGCTGCGCAAAGCGGATCTGTACGACAAAGTCAGTCAGGCGTTTACCGTCTTCCTGCCGGTCCGTTCCGTTGGCGTCATGGGCGATGGTCGTAAGTATGACTGGGTTGTCTCTCTGCGTGCCGTCGAAACCATCGACTTTATGACCGCGCACTGGGCACATCTGCCGTATGACTTCCTCGGTCGTGTTTCCAACCGCATCATCAATGAAGTCAACGGGATTTCCCGTGTGGTGTATGACATCAGCGGTAAACCACCGGCTACCATTGAGTGGGAGTGATCCCACGTCCGGCATAGACTGGCACCAAAGAGCATTAAAACACCCATAAGCCCGCATAATTGCGGGCTTTTTTCGTTCTTGGCGTAGCAATGTCTGGCAAATTTTCGCATCGCCAAGCACCCCGTTTCTATGGCATGGTAGATGGTACGATTTGAACCTGATGCCATGTTCGGCACTCGATACCATGCCGCCCCTGATGGGGTGTTCATGGTATTGAATTTAGGTAACACATTGTTCTTAAAGATGTTTTTTGAGAATTTGTGGGGCTTTTTGAGCATGGTATTTTTGAGAGGAAACCTAACCCGACCATGCTGACCGATACCAAGCTGCGCAACCTCAAGCCAAAGGACAAGCTCTACAAAGTGAATGACCGTGACGGCCTCTACGTGGCCATCACGCCAGCGGGTTCGATTTCATTCCGCTACAACTACTCGATCCACGGTAGGCAGGAGACCATCACCTTCGGCCGCTACGGTGTCGGAGGGATCACGCTAGCGGAAGCCCGCGAACGGCTGGGCGAAGCCAAGAAGATGATCGCCGCAGGGAAATCTCCAGCCAAAGAGAAGGCGCGGGACAAAGCCCGCGTTAAGGACGCTGAAAACTTTGGTGCTTGGGGCGAAAAATGGCTACGCGGATATCAAATGGCGGACGTTACCCGCGATATGCGTCGAGCTACCTTCGAGCGCGAGCTTAAGCCGAAGTTCGGTAACCAGAAGCTGACAGAAATCACCCATGAGGATTTACGGGCGCTGACTGATGCGATTGTGGAGCGCGGGGCACCGGCAACGGCCGTGCTTTGCCGCGAAATTGTGATGCAGGTCTTCCGTTGGGCTATAGAACGCGGCCAGAAGGTTGAGAACCCGGCCGATCTGGTGCGCCCGTCGACTATTGCAAAGTTTGAGCCGCGAGATCGAGCACTTACGCCCGATGAAATCGGCTTGATGTACCAGTACATGGAGCGCATTGGCACCACACCTTCGATCCGCGCGGCCGCCAAGTTGCTGTTGCTGACGATGGTACGCAAAAGCGAACTGACCAACGCAACGTGGAGCGAAATCAATTTCACCGAAGCGCTCTGGACAATCCCCAAGGAGCGGATGAAGCGCCGCAATCCCCATCTGGTGTTCCTGTCGAGGCAGGCGCTCGACATTTTCATAGCTCTGAAAACCTTCGCGGGCGGCTCGGAGTACGTGCTGCCATCGCGCTATGACTCGGACTTGCCGATGAGCAGCGCCACGCTCAATCAGGTGCTCACGCTGACCTATCGTCTGGCCCAGAAGGAAGGGCAGTCGCTTGGCAAGTTCGGACCGCACGACTTGCGGCGTACAGCCAGCACGCTGCTGCATGAGGCAGGCTATAACACTGACTGGATCGAGAAGTGCCTTGCGCACGAACAGAAGGGCGTTCGAGCCATCTACAACAAGGCCGAGTACCGCGATCAGCGCCGGGCAATGCTACAGGATTGGGCGGACATGATTGACGAGTGGACAATCAGGAAGCCCCGCCTCAAGGACTGATTCGGAGTCTTGAGACCTGCATTTTGTAGCGAAATGCCCACTTCGGTGGGCTTTTTTTTGTCCGTAAAACGTATTCCATATGGACAGGCAATTTTCGCTATCTGCGTCAAATAAAGTGCCAAGAAAAACAAAGAATTGCGAAGGTTTTTGTTTTGAAAGGCGGACAATTTACGGACACTAAGGTATTGATTTTATTGAGAAAAAGTTCTCTATACTGCTGGAAATCACCGGCATTGTGGGGCAATAATTAAACCTCGGGCGATGACAAAACGAGGTATTCGGTGTGGAAAGAGAATTAAGGAGAGTGAGTAAAGTTCTCATTAGCAAAAAGCAGCTGCTGGAGATGATTCCACTGTGCGAGCGCACGATCTACAACTTTGAAAAGCAGGGAAAATTCCCTCAGCGCATCGCACTTAGTAGTCGCAAGGTCGTGTGGGATTTAGCCGAGGTCGAGGCATGGATTGATGCGTGCAAACATTCCGGCTCGGCCCCTCGTCCCGGAATGGGGGCCTGAATTGTGGCGGCCAACTTGCAGGCGACATTTACGAGTAGACCGCTTGTACTGGGCTTAATACAGCTCCGGTTGGGCCGTGCATGAGTAGCCGAAACAGCGGTCTTAAGCCCATAGGCGCAATAGGCGACTCTGGCGGGCTACTGGAACGCCTTGAAAATATCAGGAAGCGGAACAGTGACCGAACTCCGGCTGCTGAACGCGGTAGACCGTCTAACGTCTCGACCGTGCATGAACAGATGGAAAGGGCAAAAGAGCGGGACAAAGCGTTGTCACTTGTCCGCAAGCCTCCACAAGGCGACGCTCAGCCAGATTTTTTTGCGCCCAGCCTTTATGACGTGGGCGGCCGCGACAATCGCAGCGTCATGGATGTGGCCGTGTTCCGTTTATCCAAGAAGGACAAGCGAGCCGGAGAACTGATCCGCTACGACCTGCCGGATGGATACGTGGAAGTGTCCGCAGGAGCGCACGGAATGGCCTCCGTTTGGGACTACGACATTGTGCTGATGATGGTGTCTCACTTGACCGAAGCTATGAACCGCTATCGAGAAGGAAAGGGTGGCAAGCCGGGGAGAGTGTTTCGGCTGCATGTTAGCGACATCCTCAGATTTGCCCGACGTGGTAACGGTAGTAGTCAGGTTAAGGGAGTGGAAGCCGCGCTAGATCGGTTGCGGGGTACTACCATCAAGACAGTGCGCGAAAGCGGCAAGTTCCGGACAACCGAAGCCGAGGGGCTGATCGCGCGCTATCGTGTTCTGTCACGCACGGACACCAAGAAGATAAGTTCTGTCGAGATTGAAGCCCCGGAGTGGATTTATCGAGAAGTCACCGAGGGCAAGCGGCCGGAGGTACTTACAGTACACCGGGACTACTTTCTGATCGAGCCGGGCATAGGACGCTTTATCTACCGACTGGCTCGCCGTGCCGCAGGCAGGGATAGCGCTAAATGGGCTTTCAAGACCCTTTACGAACGCAGTGGAAGCGGTGGCTCGTTCAAAAAATTCTGTTTCTTCCTTCGCGGGATCATCAAAGCCGATGACCTGCCTGAATATGCCTTGTGCGAAGAAGCGGGGAAGGATGGCCCTCTACTGGTCATGAGGCACCGCAATTCCTCGTCGGAACCGCTGGGCGGTTCCTAATAGACGGTGAGTGAGATCGCAAAAGAGCCCCGTTGCGGGCTTTTTTCATTTTGATTGACGGACAGTTTACGGACAAAGTGGGAACAACCCGCCACGCTGTGGATAGAGTGTCTATTAGGAACCTGAAACCGTCTATTAGGAACCGTTTCGCCGTCTATTAGGAACCGGTATCCGTCTATTAGGAACCGGCATTGCGCGTAATTCATTGAATTAAAAGAGTAAATTTCCTTCTTTTTACGCTAAATCTTTTAAAACTATATATAAAACTGTTTAAAACCCTTTTGCCTGTGCATAAGTCGATGGCCCCCATCCGTTAGTTCGGAACTCCTATTGGTGCGAAATCGCGCCACGATCCAAAAGCGTGGCCCCTGCGGGGTTCCCACCGCTTCGCGGCAGCTCCCCTCCCTCATGAAAGGCGTTCGCTCCGCCCCAAGGCGCTGGCCGAGCTTGCTGCCGTGGGTTGGA
Source organism: Salmonella sp. SJTUF15591 (assembly GCF_043356435.1). Taxonomy (NCBI): domain Bacteria; kingdom Pseudomonadati; phylum Pseudomonadota; class Gammaproteobacteria; order Enterobacterales; family Enterobacteriaceae; genus Salmonella; species Salmonella sp. SJTUF15591. The sequence goes on from NZ_JBEUJO010000005.1 coordinate 138,013, forward strand.
GGCTGGACGAGTACGCTAAGGGCAAATGGGAAACGGGCGACCCAAGGCATCCGACCGTAACGCTGCTCCCCCTGTTTAATGGCACCTCACCCCCTATTTAACAGTACCCAACCCCCTGCTTAACGGCACCCGGCCAGTTTCTGAAAACCCAGCAACGGCGGGCCTTTGCGGGCCGTTCGCAAATTCCATCCAAGATTCTCTAAGAATCTCCAGCATGCGCGCTAAGCGCCGCGCCTTGATGGCGCAGCTCATCGCTTGCTGCTCTTGGTCGGCCTACGGCCGTTGGGCACCAAAAAAAGGTAGGGCGGGCCTGCCGTCGTCGACGCGGTTAGTTCCGTCGATTACCCACCGGTCGCAGCACCTGGTCGAGCCGTTGAAACCGGCAAAAAGACATCAGGCACCAAAAAGGGAAGGGCAGGGCCAAAACCCACATAAGGCCTCTAACGGCCTGCGAAAGCGTTCCAGAATCCCTCCCGTATGGGTCGTGGCGGCGTTTTTTCAGTGTCGGAATGGGGTTTGGCTATCATGTGTGAAAACTTCTCACAGCGCGATACACGCCGTTTTTGCGGTGTGTAATAGACGGCTGCCCCCACTGACCCTGTGCCCCGTGTATCGGGGTTATCTTCACAGGGGCGGCTGCCCCTACTTTGAAACGAGTGTCAGGCTTCGCAGGCGGCCCGGAGAGCCGTTTTCAGAGGGGGCTAGAGTTGTGGTGGCGGGGAGGACCATAAAAGCGCTTACGCTGTCATTACAGCCGATTTGCGAGACGTAGGGCCGGATCGGCCGGAGCCTTTCTTTTGGTGCCCATAAAAAAGCCCTGCACTTGGCAGGGCGGGCGAGATCATTTGCGGCGCTGCTGGCGCTCCCTTAGTGCTTGTTCGGACATGATGGCCATGCGCAGTTGCTCTATCATCACCACCTGATGTTTGCTTCCGAACAGGGGCAGGCGGTTGATGGACTGCGCCGCCCCAAACAGGCCATTAGCAGCCTTAAAGCGATAACGGTTCATGCGTTGCTCTCGTGGTTCCAGCCACCGCGCAAACGCATCGAGTTGCGGCCCATAGCCCCGCGAGCGCAGGTATTCGCGCAGCAAGTACATGCCGAAGGCGGCAGCGAAGGCCACCACGCAAAAAATCAGATATTCAATCATTGGTCAGTCTCCGGTGCATTGGCCGCCTTGGCAGCAGTTGATTGGGTTTCATCGCTCTGGCGGTTCCCAACCGCTATTGGCGCGTCAGCCTTAGCCACCGCTTCCGCTGACATGCCGGGCACCTTCATGCGAGCAAGGGTGCCGGGGATTGGTTTGCTATACGGGTTCATGCCTCACCTTCCTGTTTCGGGTTGTTGGATTTCTCCACGCCGTTCGGCTGAGCCGGGGCGGCGGACGGTTCTTGTGCGGGACGAATAACGTTTGTTTCTTCGGCAACATCCGCGGATACACCGCTGTTAGCTGGACGTTTTTCGTCACCCTCATCGCTGTCAGGCATTTGCGGTGGGGGGCCGCCGCCCATGCTCGCCGCGCCTTCCATACCCGGCACAGAGATAGCGGCGAGCGTCCCGAGGCCGCGGGCGGCCACACTAGCCAAGTTGTTCGCGCCGGAGGCCGCTTTTTTCAGTGTTTGCGCCGCCTGCTGCGGCCCACTCAGACCACTGCTGCGCGGAGTGTCGCTCTGGCTGTTGATGCCGCTACCTGACGGCGATTTGCCCGCCTGCGAGCCACCGACGCGAGAACCGGCTGACTGAGCTGCTGCGCTACCGCCCGTTGCCGTTCCTGTGGTCGCCGCACTGTTCATGGACGGCATGGCGGACGCTGCCGGGTTCTGCTGGCCACCGGCCATGCTGGCATTGATGCTGTCGGCCAGTCCACTGCCAGCGCCACCACCAGAACCGCCGCCCAAAGCACCCGCAGCACCACCGGCCGCGTTTGCGCCGCCCGCCATCATGGTGCCTGCCGCCAAGCCAGTAGCCGCCGCAGCGGCCGCCATTGCCATGCCGCCGATCGCACTGCCTCCCCCAAATGATGAGCCGGTGATCATGCCCGCAATCAGCTCCGGGATAGACCGAGACAGATAGGCGCACACCAAGGACAGGCCCAATAGTGTCAATGTTGGCCCAATAGTGCCGTCGTAGTTGGCGAACCACCTGTCCGATACGGACATAATCAGGCCGACAATCAAGGTCAGGACGAACAGCTTAGCGCCTACCGCAACGGCATAGCGAAGCGGGGCTATTGCAAATTCCCGTGTCCATTGTGAGCCGCCGAAACCGATGAACAGCACGGCCGCATTGATAATCACATACGACTCGACAAGCGTAACGAACATAAACGCGGCGATGAACGCGAAGCACAGCAAAATGATGACGCCGGATAGCGCAATCACAACCGCAGTTTCGAGGTCAAACAACGAAATGTTCGACAGGACTTTTTGTGCCAATTTGATAGCTAAGGTGAACACGTCACCGGGCATCAACTCCTGCGCAAACCCGGAGGCTTGCGATCCCGCTTCGCGGAAGCTGTTCACGATAGCCGTGCTCCACTCTGTGGAGTACGTCAGCAAGGCAAGGAAAAAGCCTATCGTCATGACGAACTTGATCAGCTCGCGGAACATTTCGCCAACATCGGCGCTTTGCCAAATCAGGTTGCCGAACGTCCAAACAAACTGAATCCCAGCGAGCAGGAACAGCAAGTTTCTGGCATAGCCCTGCAACTTTGGCCCCCACTGAGCAGACGCATTATGAATGTCTGTTAGCAGCCCGTTCATCTCCACATTACTTTGTAAACCGGCGGCCATTGCACTCCCGGTCATCAACAGCATGGCTATCCCGACGCAACTTAGAAAGAGTGGTCTACTCATAATCAAAACCCCTTCGACGGGCCGGGTTCGTCTTTCCCTTCCCAGAACTTTTTGGTAGCCGCCGCTTTTTGCTTCTGTGAAGCCGAACATTCTTCGCCCGAAGAAATGACGACGCTAGTCATTACGGCCCCACCCACAGCAGAACCGAGACACAACACCAAAAGAAGAATCTTAGAAATCGTCATAATCAAAACCCCTTGGATGGGCCGGGAGTGTCTGTACCTCCCCAGAACCTTTCACTGGCCGCGTCCTTCACGGCTTCCTGTTCGGTTTGTTTGGCCATGTAGTTGCCTTGCAGGGTGATTTGCGTGGCCACCAGATCGCGCAGTTTCTGGAGCTGCTGCACGTTCTGCGCCGCAATCTCGTTCCCGGCTTGAATGGCCTGCTGACGGCCAACGGCCGACTGCGAACGGCTCACCAACTGATCCAGCATCGCGTTCTCATCCTCGAATGTGCTCGTATTTACGCCAGCGGCCTGCATGGCCATGCGGGCGTTATCGAAGCCGGATTGTGCCCAGTCCCGATAGCGCTGCGGCATGTTGTTTTGCCCTTGGCCAATCGAGTTCAGATAGCTGTCATAGCCCTTGAACTGCTGGCGAAACTGTTCGCCCAGATTGCTGATGTTGCGGCCGAGCGACTGCGCCGAGTTGTAGACGCTGACCACGCGCTGAAGGTCGCCAGTGATGGTGTTGAACATGCGGCTGGGCAGTGACATGCCCTGCTTAATCATGTTGTCGTACTGCTGGATCTGCGTCTGCAACTGCTGGGCCGTGTTCAGTTGCGTGTTGACCGCTTCGGCGTACTCGTACATCTGCTGATAGAACGTCGAGCAGTTCGAGCAGTAGATGGCATAGGCCGGAGCCGGTGCCATGTAGAGACTTACACCAAGGCCTGCGCTTGCGATTGCAAGAGCGAGCGCCGCGCCTCGACCGAATTTTCGGGCGGCATAAGCCGACATTTTTTGCGATTCTAGTTCCATACCGAATGCCTCGTTTTGTCATCGTCCGAGATTTGATTATTGACCGATATGGAGCAGTTTTAAATATGCGGATAATCTCGTATCCGCATAGAATTCAATGGTTTATGTCCGTAACTGTCCGTCAAGCTTCCCGCGATTGGTGTTCAAAACTATGATTTTGAACGCGTTTTTCATGACGAGCGGAACGAGCTTGGTTGTCCGTTTTGATACGTTTTGCGGACAAAAAAAAGCCCACCGAAGTGAGCTTTTGATAGGGCAGTGCGCGGCGTCAGTGGGCAGCGTAATAGGGATTCTGTGCGCGATAGAGGTCACGCTCCGGTTCAGGAATGTGTAGCGTTTCAAGGTGCCAATCTTCGAGTGAAGAAGCCAGCTCGGCCGCTATGCGCTGGGCTTCCATAACGCTGTTGCTAGGCCGCCCACTGGCTCGACCGAGGCAGGCTTGCAGTTCGTTGAGTTGATTGGCCAATGCGCTGATGCGGTGAGCTGTCTTCATGATCAATTCCCCTTGCTGATCCTTTCCACGATTCTGTCGAATTCTTCCCGGACCTGATCGTCCGTAAGCTCAAGATTAACCAATCCTGACTTTATTGCAATTCTTCCGATTCTTTCTGCTGCCTCATTGTCGAGTTTTGCCAATCTGGCTTTCGCCATTTCAAGCTCTGAAAGGGCATCAGAACGGCGCTCTGCGAGGGTTTTTCGTGCCATGATTACTCCGTTGTTTCTTGATGATCGAGTTTCGAAAAAAAGCGCGTAAACGGAGGCTATGTTCTCACCCGAGTCGAGCAATTTACAAGACTTAGATTTGGCTGGCCTAGCTGATGGCCTCTCAAAGCCCCCTCCTTTTGGTGTCAGTCCGTCCCTGATGCTCATGAACTCAGTCGGAAACGCGTTTTTATGCGAATGTATGCGATTCTATGCGATTAGAAGAATTGATTAATGCGATGCTACGCGAATGTATGCGAATTAGCGCGAATGTACGCGATTACGCCATATTTTACTGGCCATTCTGCTCCAGTCGCATAGAATCGCATGAAGCAGTACGGCAAGATGTGTGTTGTACCGGTACGGGCAAGCCCGCACCAGTCCAACACCGCCCCTTACTCACCTGCGGTTCGACGGCATCTTGCTCTGCGAGGCTGTCAGTCGCTCCGCGACATTTACACCAAAGAGGAAAGGCTTATGGCCGGTGAAAATGCGATTGAGGCTATCAAGCCGCATTCGCGTGGGACACGTCCACGGCGGGAGCGAATTGAGGTTTGGGTCAGCATTGATGAGAAAAAAGAGTTAGCCGAAAGGGCCGATCAGGCGGGGTTGTCGAATGCCGCTTTCCTTCGCGCTGTTGGGCTGAATCTGCCTATAGGTTCACGGGCCGATTTGGAAGCTGTCCGCCAGTTGGCAAAGGTGAATGGCGACCTCGGCCGGGTGGCCGGATTGCTGAAATTGTGGCTCGCTGAGAAACGCGGTCAGGGCGCGCGACCGATTGACGTAGAAGCGATGATGATGGATTTCCGCGCAATCCAAGAGGACATGCGGGCGCTCATGGGGAGGATTTCCAAATGATCGCACATCGCATCAACCGTGAACGCAAGGCCTCAAGCCCAGCCCGGTTAATCAAGTATATGGTGGCGGCCAAGGGCGGCATTGACCCGACGAGCTGGGAGCGCACGGCCGATTACATTCTGGATTCCGCCAATGGCACGACCGAGGGCGAGAAGGTCGCCAGCTACCGCGTTACCAACTGCGGCACGGATGATCCGGCAGATGCCGCAATCTTGATCCAAGCCACGCAAGCGGCTAACACCAGGTCGAAGGCGGAAAAGACCTACCACTTTGTCTATTCCTTCCCGCCCGGCGAGCAGCCAGACCTTGAGACGCTGCACGCCATCGAAGACGAACTATGCGCTGCCATCGGCCTCGATGAGCACCAGCGTGTATCAGCGGTTCATATCGACACCGATAACCTGCATGTGCATGTGGCCATCAACAAGGTTCACCCGACCGGGTTACAGAACATTGAACCCTATTACGATCAGTTCCGCCTGATGGAGGCCTGTGAGCGTCTTGAGGTAGAGCACGGCTTGCAAACAACGTTTCATGGTCTGGAGGCAAAGCAGCGGCATCAGAACCGCGACATTGAGCTGTTGCCAGCGAAAGCCCCAGAGCAGCGCGACAGCCTATTCCGTGAACACCTTAGAAACGCTTACGACCTCAGCATATCGAAGCCTCCTGAAGCCAAAACCCTGAACGGGTTGCGCAAGCTGTCCGATACCCGTCTACAGAGACAGTCAGCAGATAAAGCGGAGCCAGTCCGCATCGGCGCGAAGGTGGCCAGCGTGGAGGCGCAGTCCGGCATCGAGACGCTGACCGGGTACGCGGCCCGCGAGCTGGCCCCGGCGATGCGACAGGCGACGAGCTGGCAGGAGCTGCACGGCGCAGCGGCCGAACACGGCCTAGAGATTCGCCAGCGCGGCGCTGGCCTTGTCATCGGCGAGCCAGATTCAGGCATTTGGGCGAAGGCCAGCAACGTCGGCCGCGACCTTTCCATGAAGGCCCTAACTGACCGTCTTGGCCCGTTCCAGCCTTCCGAACGGCAGGCCGAGGCGAAGGCGAACCGCAAGCGGTACGAGCCACGACCCCGGCGGCCGGATAACCCGACGACAGCGGGCCTGTTCAATCAGTACCAGCGCGAGCGACAGGCGGCCATTCTGGCCCGCCGTCAGGGCCTCGACCAGATCAAGCGCGAGAGTGCAGCTTTCAATGCGCAGGTTAAGCAGTGGAGCCAGACAGAGCGAATGCTTTTGAAGGTCGCGGGCAAGGGGCCGACCAAACGCCTGATGTACGGCACTATCAAACAGCAGGCCGACGCCTCGCGCCAAAAGAACCGGCAGAGCGCTGACGCTCGCCGTCAGGCGCTGTTCAAACAGACGACGATGCCCACTTGGGCCGACTGGCTGACGCAGCAGGCCGAGCGCGGCAACGCCGAGGCGCTGGCCGTGCTGCGCGACCGCGAGGAACGGACACGCCGCTGGAACGGGGAGCTACTGACCGCCGACCGGGCCGACAAGGCCAAGGCTGTTGTTCTCGACAAGCTCAAGCCCAAGGCCCGGAAAGACGGGACGATGGCGTACAGTACCATCGACGGCGGCATGGTGATCGACCGGAAGACGCACGTTCAGGCGCAGAAAGCCACGACCGGCGCGGCACTGGTTGCGCTCGAACTGGCGTCCAAGCGGTTCGAGGGCCAAGCCCTCATCGTGGAAGGCACAGACGAGTTCCGGCTTGAAGTCGCCCAGCTCGCCGGTATGCACGGCCTTAAGGTCACGTTCACCGATCCGGCGATGGAGCGTATGCGCCGCGAGACGGCCGAGCATAAGGAAATGGAGAAGGCCTTTCAGACCGAGGTATACGCTCCGAAGGACACCAAAAAGGGAGAGGCGAGCGATATGCCAGGCGTGGCCCCACAGCGTAGGCAGATGCAACCGAAGGACCGCTCTAATGGACTGATATAGCTGAAAACATCGTTCACTGACTCGTCAGAAAGTAGGTTGTCCTGCGTTATTGGCACTGTTCTATGCTGACGAGGCATTATCCCATAAAGTGTATGGGTTGAATCTTGGAAAGAATAATTAGTAGGAGCTTTAATGCATCTAATAATGCTCGATACATGTGTTTGGCTTGATATTTCGTCTCAAAAAGCTGAATTGCCGATGCTTACTGCCATAGAACATCTGGTGCAGGATGGGAGTATCAAAATACTACTGCCCGATCTGATACGTGCCGAGTACGAACGAAATAAAGATAGGGTGATTGAGGCTACGCGAAAACGGCTCGCCAGTGAATTTCGAGTAATTAAAGGGGTGGTTGAGTCGTTTGGCGGTGAAGGTAAAGAGACTGCGCTCAAAACCTTGGATGATGTTAATCACAGGCTGCCTATTCTTTCCGAAGTAAATCAAAACACAGTAAATCGTGTTACCAAACTTTTTGACATGGCCCACGAAGTTGTAATCTCTGATGTCGCAAAAATCAGAGCAGCAGAGCGGGCTATCGCTAAGAAGGCACCGTTCCATAAGCAGAAGAATAGTGTTGCTGACGCAGTGTTAGCAGAGACTTTCCAAGAGTTTCGGGTGTCACACGCAAGTGAGTACGAAACCTTTAGATTTGTCACTCATAATGTCACGGATTTTTCCGGCAAAGACCACAGGCAGCCACACGACGATTTCGCAGATATTTTTGACGGCAGCAGCTCTTTATTCTTTAACGCCACAAGCTCTGCCATCGAGGATTTGCTCGATCTTGAAGAATTTCACTATGAGAATAGCTTTGCTTGGGAGGACGAAACTCGTGGGCTTCAGGAAATCATGTCTGCGATGGACGAGTTGTTCGATAAAGTTTGGTACAACCGCCATATGAACATGATGTATCACCTAGATAATGGTGACATAGAGATCGTCCCCGCTGGCACAAAACGCTACGGCAATGATGTGATTCACGAAGATATCCTCGGCCAAGCAGAAATTGCAGCTCAACGGGTCAGGGATAAATATGAAGATACTGGGCCTTGGAGCGACTTTGAATGGGGGATGCTCAATGGGAAGCTCTCTGCCCTGCGATGGGTCTTGGGGGATGAGTGGGACATGCTCGACACGTAAGTAAGGATGATATCGCTTCTTATCTATCCCAATGCAAATCCAATTGAGAGCGTGAGTGTCCCGATATTTTATGTCGATGGCCGTATATCCAGCGATTTCATTTGTCAGATGTTCGATTGGATTGTGCAATCCAATCGAACATTCATAATAATTAGTCTATAAATACTGCCGTTCTGAGGACGCAAATGGGCAATGTAACAATTATTACCAATGCTATTGGGCGTTTTGCCAACGCCATGCGGCTCTATGGTGAAGCCTTCATCAGATATCGAGGGCTGGCAGCAATCGACCGTGAAGAGGCTATCCACAACCTCGACCGAGCATTTGAGCAAAATCTTGAGAGTTTTCATACGTTATATGATGTATCGCAAGGGATGTTTGACTTTCATGCTCATCCGGATACCAGTCTCCTAATTGCTATTCGTAATGCTCTTCATCATCGTGACCATCCTTTGTTCCATAGTCTTCTTCAGACTATTTGGTTGGACGGGGAGCCAGAGCGTCTGCTTGGAGCGGAGTATTTAATGGCTAGGCATCGAACGACGGGTGGCAATCCCCCGCCGATGATGCACTTGATCAAGTTGGAAGATATATACAGTCGCCTCGACCCACGTCGTGAATCGGTGCACATAAATCCAATGGGTAAGAGCAATGCTTTATCTAGATTTATCACTCTGGAAAATGGCCTTGCCTTCGAGAGAGTGTGGGCCAAAGCAAAAAAAGATCGCTATCCTACCAAGCAGGTGTATTTGGACTTGTTGCCGATATTTAATTCTGCGGTTTCGAGAGTTTTTGCTGCATTGGATACGGCTGGAGTGCCGTTTCAAGGGTTTGATGCAAACGCCTATAAATCTACATTTATTGATGAATTAAAGACAGACCTTCAACATTTCGATTTCTTTGGTCTGCGTATGCATGCGCTACAGATAGAATTAGGCCCGAAGTTCACAATCCAAGAGGCCTCTATCAGACGGGGCTGTACCTACGAAAAGGTGATGGAGGACGAATAGACGTCTATTATCGGGGTAAGGATGGTGCAGATATCATGACCTTGGCTAGGAGAATGGCATCAAATGAAAGACAGACCACATAGAGAGGCGATGGCCGAGCAATTCCGGGCCGATCCGACTTATGCGGCGGAGTTGCTTGCCGAAGTCCGTCGCGACGGCAACCCGGACGAGCTGGCAATTCTGTTGCGGCAGATGCATGAGGCGTTCGGGGACGATTGCACGCGTTCCGGCTCTGCAACGAGGCAACTATGACGCAAGCAGCTTGGACCCGCGATGGTCGGCCGGTGGATGCGGCTTCTATTCCCGGCGCCGAGTGGGAGGCGTTGAAGGCGGCGGCGCAGTTAGGTGACTTCATGATGCCTTGCTGCAAGGCACCGGCAGTACTCAAGACAAGCATCAATGGCTTGCCTTTCTTCGCCCATCTGTCGGACGAGTGCAGTACTGCGCCCGAGACAAAATGGCATAAGTCGGGTAAGACCGCAGTGATGGCCGCCTTAACCGGCATGGGTATCGAGAACCGCGACGAGGTGCCGGGCCGATCACCAAGCGGCGACAAGTGGGAGGCTGATGTTCTCTTTTCGGTTTCCGGTCGCACCATCGTAATCGAGCTGCAACGCTCCTACCAGCATCTACGCGACTTCACACGTCGTCAGGAGCGGTACACTGCATCGGGCGTTGAGTGCTACTGGCTGGTCCGCAAGGAGACATTCATGACTTTAGGCAAGGCCACGTCGCGCCTGCTGTTGAAGCGTGATTTCGGCAACGTGTTTCCGCCCAGTGGAATTGGTACGGGCATGCTGCCCGAGCTGCCGGTGGCGATGCTGGACACCGAGGGCGAGCAACTGGTTCAGTTCGGCGGGTTCAAGAGCGCGACTGTTCCTGTTTGGCTGTCAGGCATCCTCAATGGTGCATACCAATATCGCGGCGGCTCGTGGAATCTTGACTGATCTTAGATGCGCGACATGGCATTATTCATGGTATTGTGAAACCGTCTAGTAATTAAGCTATTGATGTATAAGGAATTTTTATAGATTTTAATAATTGAGTGGATAAGCCGATAATCCTTCCTGTGTTTACATGAACAGGTAAAAATGAATTTAACCCTCTGTTTTTGCAGAGGGTTTTTGTTTATGTGCATAGATGAGTTTTCTGTGTAGCGCACAGCTCCTGACGGCAAATTTGACGTAATTACGAACCCACGAAGGTTGGCTGTATCTTGCCGTGGTCGTTGATTTGTTCTCGCGCAAAGTTATCGGCTGGTCAATGCAACCACGAATGACAAAAGATATTGTCCTGAATGCGCTTCTGATGGCCGTGTGGCGACGTCATCCCAAAAACAGGTGCTGGTTCATTCTGATCAGGATAGTCAGTACACCCGCTATGAATGGCTGAAATCGCACGGACTGGAGGGCAGTATGAGCCGTCGTGGCAACTGTCATGACAATGCGGTTGCAGAAAGCTTTTTCCAGCTACTGAAGCGTGAACGGATAAAGAAAAAGATCTACCAACGACTCAGAAGTGCCCAGGTTATTCGTGGCGATTCAGCCCAAATAAGGGGTATTTAAAATATAATAACTTTATTCTTCAACTATATAACCAACGTCCAGCTTTAGCACTTTCAACGAGCATACCAACCGTTAGTGGCTTACGCGGATCAGGCTCTTTACTTCCAAAGTACTCTGGATTCAGATAGTTGAGTATGTCAAATCCTTCTGGATCTACATTCCAACGCTTGAAGTACTCTTGTAGAAGTTCTTCACTATCTTCAAAAACGAGTTTAAGATCATCCCTAATACTGGTATCAAGCGTGATGGTTCGCTTTGGCCCACAGAGAAAGTACTTTTTAGTGTTATATTCCTGATCGATAAAATCGATAATTTCTTTCTTAATATCTCTCATTAGAAGTACGTCCACTGAATGCGATCTTTAGGAACCGCCACACGATTAAATGTATCTTTAATATCACGCTGGATATCATAAATCGTAGTGAATGTCATAACCCAACCGAGCCAGGGTACATTACGACCAACGAAACGACCTAAATTATTCGTTGAGCTTAGCTGTAATGAGTTGATGGTTTTGCCTGTCAACGTTGGTAATCTGATCCCAGGTGGCAGTTTATAGTTCAACCAATTACTGATGTACTTAGAAGCAATTGATGTTCCTGGAGTTGTCCCACGAGGTTTACCCCTCGTAGGTAGAACTGGTTGCCCTGAGATAACCAGTGCAGCATCGACCGCTGAGATCCCCAGATGATCGCTCACAACGGCGATGGTGATAGCCCACCATAGTTGTTGTGGTGTCAGGTTGGATAACCCGCCGTAGAAGTACGTACCATTCAATGTTTCAGTAGTGTCCATTTACTCACCCCTTCTAACCATGACCAAAAATTATACAACACCTAATCTCTTTGTTCTAACTAATAATTACGGGGTAGTAAGCGATTCACCTCTTTGAAAAAAAAGATCATCGGGGTTGTTTTGCAGTACATGATAGGGGCACGCTGAAGGCTATCGGGTTTTGTATTCGGTCGAGGGAATCTTAGTAACCGCGCATGTGATCTTATCACCCAGGCAGGATATCCCGCGGTTGCTCTTTAAGCGTCTGATCATGGCCTGAACCCATTGAGTGGGTTGTCTTTTTGCGTTAACGCTAAAGCTTCTTTTTCTTGCGCGGGCTTTTTAACGGATAACAGCTTAACGTTGTCCCGGTGTGGTGACAGAAAGCGATGACTGTTGCGCTTCTTTTTTATCCTGATGGTGCTGCCAGGCGCCGATAGAAGAGTAGACGAAACGTCCAAAGAAGAAGAGAAAACTGATAAGCAGTACGATACGGGTCATGCGAGTGTTAAATCGATGTCGTTTTCGCATACTGTTGGCCTGACTCACAAAGGGTTCCTTAACGTTGGCCCAGCGGTATGGGCGGGATCAGGCTGGGTTCTTCAAGGGTATTATCAAGGCGAAGAACGTAACAAGCCTGCGTTCACTCTACATTAAGGCATACTGCGAACCGATGGTCAATTCCTCTTAATGTAAAATTGCGTCAGTTGATTTATCTTATATTGTTATGGAAGATAATTTTAGTATTTACATTAATAATAAATTAATGATAACAAAGAATAAAAAGGCGAATAAAGGCTGCAGGAGAAAGGTAATAATTGACTTAAATCAAATGTTACTTTTGTTTAATAATTACAATCGATGACTATCGTGTGATGTATATCGCATCATCAATTTAAAGTCAGGTGGGATGCCTGTCTGTTAACGCCCCTTTGGGATTGGGGGGTTCTGCTGAGCATCTATGAAACTAAATAAAACTTATATAAATATCAGAGATAAATGGTGGGGACTACCGCTCATCCTTCCTTCGATTTTACTACCTGTTTTAAGTAGCGCAAATACTTATGCGCTTACCAGCACTGGAAATGTGGTTCTTTTTTACCTGCCGTTAGCTTTTATGCTTAGCCTGATGCTCTTTTTCGGCTGGGCAGCACTGCCGGGCATTGTGCTTGCTATCTTCTGGCGCAGATACCCGCAGACAGGGCTGTATGAAACCCTTTCTGTGACGATGCACTTTATCATTACTATCGTGCTAAGCTGGGGCGGCTATCGTGTCTTTTCCCCCCGGCGAAACAATGTTTCCCACGGCGACGCCCACCTGTTGTTTCAACGAATATTCTGGCAGGTATTTTGTTCAGCAACATTATTTCTGGTCATCTACCAGTTTGCCGCTTTTGTTGGCATGTACGAAAGCAAAGCCAGCCTGATGGGGGTAATGCCCTTTAATATCAACACGCTGATTAATTACCAGGCGTTACTGGTCGGTAACCTTGTCGGCGTGCCATTGTGCTATTTTATTATTCGTACTCTCCGCAATCCGCTGCACCTGCGGGGGTATTATCAGCAATTAAAGCTACAGATTGATAGCAAGGCCACTAAAAAAGAGATCGTTATTTGGCTGGCCGTATTGACTACACTAATGTTTATACTGTGTATGCCATTGACTGATAATAGTTCAATATTTAGTACCAACTATACGCTTTCGTTATTATTGCCGGTCATGCTATGGGGCGCGATGCGCTATGGCTATAAGTTTATTTCAATTATCTGGGCCGTCGTGCTAATTACGTCGATTCATTATTATCAGCGTTATATGCCCTGGTATTCAGGTTATGATACGCAATTAGCGATTACCTCTTCGAGCTATCTGGTTTTTTCTTTTATTGTTAATTATATGTCTGTACTGGCCACGCGTCAGCGCGTAGTGAGTGGTCGCGCACGGCGGCTGGCCTATCTTGACCCGGTTGTACATCTTCCCAATTTACGTGCGTTAAACCGCGCGCTCCAAAATGCGCCCTGGTCTACGATCTGTTTTTTACACGTGCCGGGCCTGGAGCTATTGGGTAAAAATTATGGCGTCATGCTACGCATCCAGTATAAGCAAAAGCTCTCTCACTGGATTACGCCGATGCTGGCCTCAAATGAGTGCGTCTACCAGATGTCAGGGCACGACCTGGTGCTGCGTCTTAATACAGAGTCGCATCAGCAGCGTATTGAAGCGCTGGATAAACATATTAAGCAGTTTCGGTTTATCTGGGATGGACTGCCGCTACAGCCGCCTGTCGGCGTGAGCTACTGCTGCGTGCGTTCTCCGGTTAGCCACCTTTATCTTCTGCTGGGCGAATTAAGCACCAGTTCCGATCTTTCGTTGACGACTAACGCGCCGGAGGATTTACAGCGGCGCGGCGCAATGCACCTGCAGCGCGATTTGAAGGGCAGAATTGCGATGATGAATCGGCTGCAACAGGCGTTGGAGCACGATCATTTTTTCCTGATGGCGCAGCCTATTTTCGGCGTTCGTGGGGACGTTTACCATGAAATTTTACTGCGACTCAGGGATGACAACGGCGACGTTATCAACCCGGACAATTTTTTACCCGTGGCGCATGAGTTTGGTTTGTCTTCCGCTATCGATCTCTGGGTGATTGAAAACACGCTGCGGTTTATGGCGGCCAGCCGGGAATATATGCCCGCGCATCGTTTTGCCATTAATCTGTCGCCAACATCAGTATGCCGCGCTCGTTTCCCTGCAGAAGTTAAGCAACTGCTTACGCAATATCAGGTTGAACCCTGGCAACTGGTTTTTGAGGTAACGGAAAGCAACTCTCTCACCAATGCTGAGCAGGCGCAGTTGACGCTGGGACAGCTACAGCAGTTTGGCTGTCAGATAGCGATTGATGATTTCGGTACTGGCTACGCCAGCTATGCGCGGCTGAAAAACGTTGACGCCGATATTCTTAAAATTGACGGCAGTTTTATTCGCAATATAGTGTCAAACAGTCTCGATTATCAGATTGTGGCTTCTATTTGTCATTTAGCGCGAATGAAAAATATGCAGGTCGTCGCGGAGTATGTCGAGAGCGAAGAAATACGAAGCGTCGTGCTCTCGTTGGGAATCGACTATCTTCAGGGATATTTAATTGGCGAGCCGCAGCTATTATCTGAGATTCAGTAAAGGCAGACGCCGCGGCGCGGCGTCTGGCCCACAATTTACGCGGCGATCTCCGGCGAGCTTTCTTCCTCAATATTGAGACGCCAGCCAGTTACCGCTTCCCAGTACTGCTGTTCTTTTTCCAGATCAAGCAGTACCAGCGCATTCTGGCTGAACCAGTC
The DNA here is from genome assembly GCF_043356435.1 of Salmonella sp. SJTUF15591. Lineage (NCBI taxonomy): Bacteria > Pseudomonadati > Pseudomonadota > Gammaproteobacteria > Enterobacterales > Enterobacteriaceae > Salmonella > Salmonella sp. SJTUF15591. The sequence goes on from NZ_JBEUJO010000005.1 coordinate 153,178, forward strand.
ATGCGGAAAACATAACGTCCAGTGGCTGTCATCGGTCGTTAGCCGCAGCGTCGGCGGCGTGGTGGTCGCCTGTCGCTGGTTGTTCAGTAATACGCCCAGCCGAAGTAGCTGAATTAACGGCAGATACTGTTTTTTCTTAAACAGCGTAAAGCGGGGCATATCATCCAGTTTTATGGCTTTACGATGGTAACGCACCAGCGTCGCCATCATCATTTGCTGCTCCTGATTAAAGCCGGGCAAATCGCTGTGTTGCAGAATATAAGCCGAATGGCGATGTAAACCGCTGTGATTAATATTCAGTCCAACCTCATGCAGCATTGCCGCCCAGCGGAGCAACGCTTCAAGCTGCGGATGCGCCAGTTTTGGCTGCTGGGCCTGCCACTGCTCGTACATCTGCATGGTGGTTTCCAGCACGCGTCTGGCCTGTTCTCTGTCAATGTTGTATTGATTGGCCAGACTTTTTGCGGTACGGCTGCGAACATCCTGATGGCGGAAGCGGCCTTCCATTTCATACAGTACGCCTTCGCGCAACGCGCCGTCGGAAAGGCGAAGCTCGCGGATAGCCAGAGCATCAAAAACGCCGCACAGAATCGCCAGGCCCGGCACAAAGACCGCTTTTCGTTCTTCAGACAGACCCGGCAGGCTGAGCGCATTAAAGGAGCGGTGCTTCAACACTTCTGACTTCAGTTTATCGAGGCGCTCCGGCGTAATGAAGCCATCTTTCTCACCCAGCTCCAGGAGAACTTCATGAGCGGCCTTAATCGTACCGGAAGCGCCCATCGCCACGTTCCAACCCTGAATACGATACTGCCAGGTTAAGGTTTCCAGTTTTTGCGCCGCCGCCATTCGGGCGCGCTGGAAGTTTTCTTTATTGATAACGCCGCCGGGAAAGTAGAGCTGCGCGAAGCTCACGCAGCCCATACGACGGCTTTCAACCAGCCTGGGTTCGAAGTTTTCGCCAATGACCAGCTCTGTTGACCCGCCGCCGATATCGATCACCAGCTTGCGGCCTTTTTCCGGCTGCGTATGTTCTACGCCCATAAAAATCAGGCGTGCTTCTTCGTTACCGGAAATAATCTCTATCGGGTAGGGAATAACCTTTTCCGCGCGTTTGAGAAAATCAGCGGCATTTTGCGCCTGACGTAACGTATGGGTGCCTACGATACAGACGCTGGAAGGGGAGAAACCTTGTAAGCGTTCAGCAAACAACGACAGACAGCTAAGCCCCCGTTCCATGGCTTCTTCGCTGAGGTTGTTATCTGCGCCCAGCCCGTCCGCCAGATGGACGCGCTGTTTTAAGCGCCCGATAATCTGCATTGCGCCGTCAACCACGCGGGCAATGACCATATGAAAGCTGTTTGAGCCGAGATCGACCGCAGCGAACTCCTGCGGACGAGGGGATTTATCGTAAATTGGCATAGCGTTAGTCTGGTTGCTCGAGTGATTTGATGTAGTCATAAATTGCCAGCTGCGCCTGGACTTTACGGCGATTGCCGCGCGGTACGTAGCGGTTGCTGAGTTCTTTATCGATAAAACGCGCTTTTACCGTGTCGCTAAACAGAATGTCAATGATATCCAGGACGCGTTGTTTAAGCCGCGGGTCGAGGATAGGCGTAGCGACTTCGATACGGTAGTCAATATTACGCGTCATCCAGTCAGCTGAAGAGAGCCAAACTTGCTTATCACCGCCGTTTTCGAAAATATAAACCCGATCGTGTTCCAGATAGCGATCCACGATGCTAATCGCACGAATATTATCGCTAATGCCTTCCAGTTGCGGAATAAGAGAGCACATACCGCGCACCAGTAGATTGACCTGGACGCCCGAACCCGACGCGGCGTATAGCCTGTCGACCAACCCTTTATCGACCAGGTTGTTAAGCTTTAAGGTAATCCCTGACGGTAAGCCTTGCTGGGCATTGGCGATTTCACGATCGATCATCTCATACAGCAGGCGCCGTGAGTTTTGTGGAGAAACCATCAAATAATCGAAAGTGACCGGGCGATAGGGGTTTTCAATAAAATTAAAGACCCGGCGCACTTCATTGGTAATGCGCGCATCGGCGGTCAGCAGCGAATAATCGGTATACAGCCGCGCTGTTTTTTCGTTGAAGTTACCGGTGCCGATATGCGCATAACGTACCACGTCATCGCCCTCTTTTCGTGAGATGAGGAAGAGTTTGGCGTGAATTTTCAGCCCGGGCGCAGAGAAAATAACGTGGACGCCCGCTTCGGTTAACCGCTTGGCCCAGTGAATATTCGCCTCTTCATCGAAGCGCGCCTGCAACTCCACCACCACGGTAACTTTTTTGCCGTTATGGGCGGCATGGATCATCGAGTCAATAATGCGCGAGTCTTTCGCTACGCGATAAATATTGATTTTGATCGCCAGCACGCTTGGGTCAAACGACGCCTGACGCAGCAGTTCCAGCACATGTTCAAAGGTGTGATAAGGATAATAGAGCAGCACATCACGTTCGCGAATCGCGTCGAAACCGTTACGAAACTTCTCTTTATCAAACCAAAGATGGCGTAACCGCGGTAACGGCTTATTGACCAGGTTGGCTTTACCGACATTCGGAAAATTAATAAAGTCTTTAAAATTGTGGTAGCGCCCGCCGGGTACGATTGAGTCATACCGGGAGATCGTCAGTTTTTCCCGCAGCACGTCGACCAGCGCGGCGGGCATATCGCGTTGATAGACAAAGCGCACAGGTTCAGCGGTCAGGCGCTGCTTCAGGCTGGAAGACATCAGCTCCATCAGACTGGATTCCATCTCATGCACCAGGTCATATTCGGCATCGCGGGTCATTTTCATCGAATAGGCATTAAGCGCGTCATAGTCGAAGAACCCTTTAAAAATGTCATCCAGGCAGTAGCGCAGAATATTATCCAGAAGGATCATCGGTTTGCGTCTGCGTGGTGTTTCCGGCGGCAGATTAACGAAGCGTGGGACTTTGTCGGACGGTATCTCCAGCAGCGCATAGTTGATGGTGTCGCCGCGGATAATCTCCACCGCCAGATAGGTGTAATCATCTTTTAAAAACTGAACAAGATCCGTCTCCCGGTTAATGAGAATCGGGGTAATATGCTGGCGCAAATAGTGCTTAAAATAGTGGCGCAACCAGCTTTGTTGGTTCACCGAGAGCTGACGCTCGTTGATCAGAAAGATTTGATTACGCGCCATTTCCAGCAGTAATTCGTTGTACAGGCCGTCGAACTCCTGGTCTGCTTTCAACACGCGGGACTGAATTTTGCCTAACAAATGGCGTGAATGAGAATTTGAACCCTGTTCTTCGCTGATAATAATACGTCGTTTCAGTTCAGCGAAACGCACTTTGTAGAACTCGTCGAGGTTATTAGAATAGATTCCCAGGAACCGCATCCGCTCAATCAACGGGTTGGATTTGTCCGCCGCTTCCTGTAACACGCGTTCGTTAAATGCTAACCAGCTTAGTTCTTTCTCGATATATAGCTTTTCCTGACCCATTACTACCTATACTCCGTTTTATTCACGGGACACTGCCTGATGATTATGGCGAGCATTACGCGTTAATGTCCAACTGCGCCAGAAAAATATGACAATAAACTGATAGCATAAAGGAAGGGAAAAGAGTAGGCCGGATAGGCATTTATGCCGCCATCCGGCAAGCAGACGCAGTCCTGTTCGATGACGTATTATTCGTCAGACGCATAACCTTGCGGCGGCAGACGACGCCCGTCCAGCCAGGCGGCGTTATCGCGCATCTTTAGACGCCCCTGCGCAAACCAGCTAATCACCAGCGGATAAATCGCATGTTCCTGAGTCTGTACGCGTGCGGTGATATCATCTTCGCTGTCGTCGGCAAAAACCGGCACCTTCGCCTGGAGAATGACCGGGCCGCCGTCGAGTTCGTCTGTCACGAAATGCACCGAGGTACCGTGCTCCTCATCGCCGTTTTCCAGCGCCTGGCGATGGGTATGCAACCCTGGATATTTTGGCAGCAGGGAAGGGTGAATGTTCAGCAGACGCCCGTAGTAATGCGCGACAAACATCGGACTCAGAATACGCATAAAACCGGCCAGCACGACCACATCGGGCGCATACGCGTCTATCTTGCGAATCAACTCGCGATCGAAGGCGTCGCGGCTGTCAAACCGATCGGCAGTCAGCGCTTGCGCCGGAATACCGGCTTCTCTGGCGCGTTCAAGGCCGAACGCGTCGGCCTTATTGCTGAATACTGCCCTGAGGGTGCCTTTAATTTTCTTCGCTTCGCAGGCATCGATAATCGCCTGTAAATTGCTTCCATTGCCGGAAATCAGCACCACAATATTCATTATTCAATAACCACACGCTGTTCGGAATCAGAGGCTTTGATGATACCGATTTTCCATGCGTTTTCACCTTTCTCGTTTAGCAGAGCAAGCGCTTTGTCCGCTTCCGGAGCGGAGAGCGCAATCACCATGCCGACGCCGCAGTTAAAGGTACGGTACATTTCATGTCGGCTGACATTACCGGCGGTTTGCAGCCAGGTAAAGATGGCGGGCCACTGCCATGACGACTCATTAATTACCGCCTGGGTATTCTCCGGCAGAACGCGCGGAATATTTTCCCAAAAGCCGCCGCCGGTGAGGTGGGCGATAGCGTGTACATCGACGTTTTCAATCAGTTCCAGAACCGATTTTACGTAGATACGGGTCGGTTCAAGCAGATGATCGGCCAGCGGCTTCCCTTCCAGCAAAGTGGTTTGTGGGTCGCAGCCGCTAACGTCAATAATTTTCCGCACCAGCGAATATCCATTCGAGTGCGGGCCGCTGGAGCCGAGCGCAATCAGCACGTCGCCTTCGGCAACCCGGGAGCCGTCGATGATTTCTGATTTTTCGACTACGCCGACGCAGAAACCCGCCACATCGTAATCTTCGCCGTGATACATGCCCGGCATTTCCGCCGTCTCGCCGCCGACCAGCGCGCAGCCGGATTGCAGGCAGCCTTCGGCAATACCGTTGATCACGCTGGCGGCGGTATCGACATCCAGTTTACCCGTGGCATAGTAATCGAGGAAAAACAGCGGTTCCGCGCCCTGAACGACCAGATCGTTTACGCACATCGCCACCAGATCAATACCGATAGCGTCGTGACGCTTTAAGTCCATCGCCAGGCGAAGTTTCGTGCCTACGCCGTCAGTGCCGGAAACCAGTACCGGTTCACGATATTTTTGCGGCAACGCGCACAGCGCACCGAAACCGCCCAGACCGCCCATAACCTCCGGGCGGCGAGTTTTCTTCACTACGCCTTTGATTCGATCAACCAGAGCGTTACCCGCATCAATATCGACGCCGGCATCTTTATAGCTAAGAGAGGTCTTATCGGTCACTGCCTGGTTCCCCACGTTTTTTCTTGCGGTAAAAGTTAAATTCGGCGCAATTCTAACAGGGAAAGCAAACGTTTGCGAGCGTGGTCTGCGCCCTGGATATCCGGACGATTTTTTTGGCATGGTTTCGGTCGCTGCTTGAAAATTTCTCTGTTGGTAAAAAAGAAAAGGATATCCAGCACTTGGTTTACGACAGGCGGTCGGGACAGGCCATTCATCCTTAAAATTGCTAAGATTCAAACGGTTGTTAGCCTTTATCGCCTGTTTCAACGTGAGTGATTTATACTCACTTTTCCGCTATCTGCGCTTTTGGTTGATCCAGGTCAAGCATACATTGTGTTGCGTCAGAGAGGAAAAGCGGTATAATCCGGCGATTTTTTTTGTGGTTGCCAGTCATCTGAGGATAGGAGAAGAGTATGAAGATCGTGGAAGTCAAACACCCACTCGTCAAACACAAGCTGGGTCTGATGCGTGAAAACGACATTAGCACTAAACGCTTTCGTGAACTCGCCTCAGAAGTAGGCAGCCTGCTGACGTATGAAGCGACAGCCGACCTGGAAACGGAAAAAGTCACCATCGAAGGCTGGAATGGCCCGGTGGAAATCGACCAGATCAAAGGTAAAAAAATTACCGTTGTGCCGATTCTGCGCGCGGGTCTGGGCATGATGGAAGGCGTTCTGGAAAATGTACCGAGCGCGCGTATCAGCGTAGTCGGGATGTACCGTAACGAAGAGACGCTTGAGCCAGTACCTTATTTCCAGAAACTGGTATCGAACATTGATGAGCGCATGGCGCTGATCGTCGACCCGATGCTGGCGACCGGCGGTTCTGTCATCGCGACCATCGACCTGCTGAAAAAAGCAGGCTGTAGCAGCATTAAGGTGCTGGTGCTGGTCGCCGCGCCGGAAGGCATTGCGGCGCTGGAAAAAGCGCACCCGGACGTTGAACTGTACACCGCCTCTATCGATCAGGGGCTTAACGAGCACGGATACATTATTCCGGGGCTTGGCGATGCCGGCGATAAGATTTTTGGTACCAAATAAGTGAATAAATAATTAAAAGCCGACTTTAAGAGTCGGCTTTTTTTTGAATAAAACAACTCATAACAAACACACTTAGAGGAAAACACTATGACGCGCCGTGCTATCGGGGTGAGTGAAAGACCGCCGCTTTTACAGACAATCCCGCTTAGTTTACAGCACCTTTTCGCCATGTTTGGCGCGACCGTGCTGGTGCCAGTTCTGTTTCATATCAACCCCGCGACGGTGCTGCTGTTTAACGGTATCGGAACGTTGCTGTATCTCTTTATCTGCAAAGGTAAAATTCCGGCCTACCTCGGATCGAGCTTTGCCTTTATTTCCCCGGTACTACTGCTGTTGCCGCTGGGTTATGAAGTGGCGCTGGGCGGTTTTATTATGTGCGGCGTGCTGTTCTGTCTGGTCTCTTTCATCGTTAAAAAAGCGGGCACCGGCTGGCTGGATGTGATGTTCCCGCCTGCGGCAATGGGCGCAATCGTTGCCGTCATCGGTCTGGAGCTGGCTGGCGTCGCGGCGGGGATGGCCGGATTGCTGCCTGCGCAAGGGCAGTCGCCGGACACGAAAACAATTATCATCTCCATGGTCACGCTGGCGGTGACGGTGTTCGGCTCCGTACTGTTTCGCGGTTTCCTGGCGATCATTCCGATTTTGATCGGCGTGCTGGCGGGCTATGCGCTGTCATTCGCGCTGGGAGTGGTCGATACCACGCCGATTGCCCAGGCACACTGGTTTGCGCTACCGACTTTCTATACGCCGCGTTTTGAATGGTTCGCGATCCTGACGATTCTGCCCGCGGCGTTGGTCGTGATCGCCGAGCATGTCGGTCATCTGGTGGTGACGGCGAATATCGTCAAAAAGGATTTAGTGCGCGATCCCGGTTTGCACCGCTCGATGTTCGCTAACGGACTATCGACGATCGTTTCCGGTTTCTTCGGCTCCACGCCGAATACCACCTATGGGGAAAATATTGGCGTCATGGCGATCACCCGCGTTTACAGTACCTGGGTTATCGGCGGCGCGGCGATTTTCGCCATTCTGCTTTCCTGCGTCGGCAAACTGGCGGCGGCGATTCAGATTATCCCGTTACCCGTGATGGGCGGCGTCTCGCTGCTGTTGTACGGCGTTATCGGCGCGTCGGGGATTCGCGTATTGATCGAATCAAAAGTCGACTACAACAAAGCGCAAAACCTGATCCTCACCTCGGTGATTTTGATCATCGGCGTGAGCGGCGCGAAAGTGCATATCGGCGCGGCAGAATTGAAAGGGATGGCGCTGGCGACCATCGTCGGGATTTGCCTGAGCCTGATTTTTAAACTGATTAGCCTGTTGCGTCCGGAAGAAGTGGTACTGGAGGCAAATGATGCGGAGCCTCCGCATCAGTAACGGGTTGCCGGGCAGCGATGCTGCCCGGTTCTATCTCAAGGGAATTATGTGGTAAACTCAGCGCGATTTTATGTCATCCTGGGTTGAGGTATCTCTGAACACACCGGCACAGCTCTCTTTGCCACTTTATCTTCCTGACGACGAAACTTTCGCAAGTTTCTGGCCGGGGGATAACGCCTCTCTACTGGCCGCGTTACAAAACGTGTTGCGCCAGGAACATAGTGGATATATCTACCTTTGGGCGCGTGAAGGCGCGGGCCGCAGCCATTTGCTGCACGCCGCCTGCGCTGAACTGTCGCAGCGTGGAGATGCGGTAGGCTACGTCCCGCTCGATAAACGCACCTGGTTCGTGCCGGAAGTGCTCGACGGTATGGAACACCTCTCGCTGGTGTGTATTGATAACATTGAGTGTGTTGCTGGCGATGAACTGTGGGAGATGGCGATCTTTGATCTCTATAACCGCATTCTGGAGTCCGGTAAGACGCGGTTATTGATCACCGGCGATCGTCCGCCAAGACAGTTAAATCTGGGCTTGCCCGATCTCGCTTCCCGTCTGGACTGGGGGCAAATCTATAAACTCCAGCCTCTTTCCGATGAAGACAAACTTCAGGCGCTACAGTTGCGCGCCCGGTTACGGGGGTTTGAACTGCCGGAAGATGTCGGGCGGTTTTTACTCAAACGTCTTGATCGCGAAATGCGCACGCTGTTTATGACGCTGGATCAGCTCGATCATGCGTCGATCACTGCCCAGCGAAAACTGACGATCCCGTTTGTCAAAGAGATCCTGAAACTGTAATACGCCGCGACGGCGGCGTTCAACGGTTAACCGAGGATGTCCAGCACCTGCTCAGGCGGTCGGCCAATGCGCGCCTGGCCATTTGCTACCACAATGGGGCGCTCCATCAGTTTAGGGTGTTCAACCAGCGCCTGGATTAACGCCTCTTCACTTAGCTGGCTATCCGCCAGGTGAAGCGTCTTATAGAGATCTTCTTTCTGGCGCATCAGTTCGCGCGCGCTGGACATGCCCAACATACGCAGCAGTTCCCGCACGGTGGCGGCGTCGGCGGGCGTATCCAGATAAAGCACCACTTCCGGTTCCACGCCGTTAGATTTCAGCAGGTTCAGCGTGTCGCGGCTCTTCGAGCAGCGCGGGTTATGGTAGATTTTAATCGTGTCGGTCATGAGTTCTCCTTGTGACGCCATCCGGCTAATAAACGGCGATTACATTTTCGTGTATGGCTTGAAGCGTTCCTGTAACTGGCGCAGCTGGTCGATACGCGCATCGTAACGCGCCTGTTGCTGGCTACCCAGTTTTGCCTGGGCGCTGGCGCTACTGAGCAGTGAAATTGCCTGATCCAGTCGTCCCGCCAGCGCATAACTTTCAGCGCGCGCCGCCAGCTCCTGATCGCGGTTGTTCAGCGCGGCTTCGGCCTGAGCAAGCAGATCCCAGCCGTTACCGTCATCTTTATGGCTAAAGGTGTAGCGATTCAGAATGGTTTCCGCCGCTTTCGGCTGGCCTCCCTGGAGGTACGCATTGGCGAGGTTTAACTGCAGCACAGGATTAACGCGCAGATCGCGGGCATTTTTCAGGCGATTAATCGCGTCGTTGGCTCTTTTCTGCCCGAGGTCAATATCGGTGGCGAGGTCAAGATACCAGGCATTGTTCGGTTCCGCGCTTAATAGCGGCTGCAACGTTTTGCGCGCTTCATCGTACTTGCTCGCTTCCATCGCCTGCAACGCCCGGCCATATTGCGCCGCATGTTGCTGACGCACGTTGCCTTTAGACCACTGATCCAGCAGGTCGCTGGTAAGCTGGTTACGTCCGGAATTGTACATTCCCAGGGCGCGCGCTTTGGCGAGATAGAAGTCAGCGGAAGATTGCACCACGACCGGGCGCATCTGGTTGGCACGGTTGCGGGCATCCGCAAGGCGGCTTTCCGGTAAGGGGTGAGTGAGCAAAATTTCAGGCGGACGCGTGGAGTAACGCGCCTGGTCGAGCAGTTTTTCGAGGAAAGAGGGCATCGCCTGTGGGTCAAATCCGGCGCGTTGCAGTACCTGAATACCAATACGGTCGGCTTCTTGCTCATTTTGCTGGGTGAAACTTATCATTCCCTGGCGCGTTCCCGCCAGAGTACCGGTTAGCGCCGCCATACCGGCCTGTGGGCTAGCCATGGCCAGCAAAATGGAACCCAGCGCGCCCACCCAGGTAAGCGGCGCGCTGCGCTTTTGATCTTCCATCGCGCGCGCCAGGTGGCGCTGCGTCACGTGGGAGATTTCATGCGCCATGACTGAAGCTAGCTGGCTTTCGTTATCCGCGTAGCGAAAAAGCGCCGAGTGCAGCACCACATTGCCGCCAAAGAACGCGAACGCGTTGATTTCGTCATTATTGATCAAGAAAAAATGGAAGGGCGTTTTGACGGAGTCGGCGTGCGAGACCAGACGCATACCCAGCGCGTTAATGTATTGCACCAGCAGCGGATCGTTGATTAACGGCGCGCTGCCGCGTAGCTGGCGCACATAAAAGTCGCCCATTTGCATCTCTTGTCCGATAGAAAGCGTGCTTCCTGCCGAGGTTCCCATATCGGGCAGCGTGTCGGCAGGGTCGGCAAATGCGGGCGCGACCTGACCGAGAGCCAATGCTGCAATGAGGGTTGCCACCAGGTTTTTTTTCAACTGCCTGAACATAACCTCTATCCTGTTGTTTTGAGATAGCCCTTTGACCAACGTCGTGAAATATCGTTCCACGCTCCGACACTTCATAAGTGTAACTGTGATGAGCACAGACTCACTATTTTAGTTTCCTGAATCAACGATAAAAAGCGAAGTCTTTTTTGTGACATTTCGATACAATTCGGCATCACAATCCCGCAGTTGAGTTCTGGGAAGGGTTTTATGCTCGAAATGTTAATGCAATGGTATCGCCGTCGCTTCAGCGACCCGGAGGCGATTGCCTTGCTGGTCATTCTGGTGGCTGGTTTTAGCATCCTCTTTTTCTTTAGCGGCCTGTTAGCGCCGCTGCTGGTCGCTATCGTACTGGCCTACCTGCTGGAGTGGCCGACGGCGCGCCTGCAGGCGATTGGCTGTTCCCGGCGCTGGGCAGCCTCCATTGTCCTTATCCTCTTTGTCGGCATTCTGTTATTAATGGCGTTTGTGGTGATGCCGATTGCCTGGCAGCAGGGTATTTACCTGATTCGTGATATGCCCGGTATGCTGAATAAACTGTCCGATTTTGCCGCGACCTTGCCGCGACGCTATCCGGCGCTGATGGATGCGGGCATTATTGATGCGATGGCGGAAAACATGCGTACCCGGATGCTTAACATGGGCGATTCGGTGGTGAAGTATTCGCTGGCTTCGTTAGTCGGGCTACTGACGCTGGCTGTATATCTGGTGCTGGTGCCGCTGATGGTCTTTTTCCTGGTAAAAGATAAAGAGCAGATGCTGAATGCCGTGCGCCGCGTGCTGCCGCGTAATCGCGGGCTGGCGGGGCAGGTGTGGAATGAGATGAATCAGCAGATCACCAACTATATCCGCGGAAAAGTGCTGGAGATGGTGGTGGTGGGCGTAGCGACCTGGCTGGGCTTTTTGCTGTTTGGCCTCAACTATTCGCTACTGTTGGCGGTACTGGTGGGCTTTTCGGTTCTGATCCCCTATATCGGCGCCTTTGTGGTGACAATTCCGGTGGTGGGCGTCGCGCTGTTTCAGTTTGGCCTGGGGACGGAATTCTGGAGCTGTTTTGCCGTTTATCTGATTATTCAGGCGCTGGATGGCAATCTGCTGGTACCGGTACTTTTCTCCGAAGCGGTGAATTTGCATCCGCTGGTGATTATTCTGTCAGTGGTGATTTTCGGCGGTCTGTGGGGTTTCTGGGGAGTGTTTTTCGCCATTCCATTGGCGACGCTGATTAAAGCCGTTGTCCATGCCTGGCCGGATGGTCAGGTGACAGATGCCTCATCCTGAGCGGCCTGTACAAAAGTTGTAAAGCGTGAACGACATCATAGTGCCCTGCCGCCATTTTGCGCACGCCTGATGAGGGACAAGCGCTTAGAAAGCCGCTCTTTTTTTTAATGCCGCACCGTGTTGCGGCATTTTTATTGTTGGAACCTACAAAATTCTCGCTGTAAAGCCGCCAAAATTTGGTGACTTAGCCTAAGCATTCTTCTGAGAAATTCGTTAATAAGTGACATCATTGATGCGAGATTGTTTTTTTAATGTGAAGCGATAACGAAACAGGGAATGAGTGTGTTGAGAAAACATTACTTGAAAGGGTATACCGCGCGGCAAATTGTACAGCGAGCCATGAAAATTATTCCTTACTCGGTAAACGTCATGGATGAACATGGCGTCATTATCGCGTCTGGCGAACCTTCGCGGCTTCGCCAGCGTCACGAAGGGGCCATTCTGGCGCTGAAGGAAAACCGTATTGTAGAAATTGATTCCGCTACCGCCAATCAGCTAAAAGGCGTGCGATCCGGCATTAATCTTCCCATCTCTTTTCATGAACAGCTTATCGGCGTGGTCGGCATTACCGGCGAACCGGAGGAGGTTCGCGCGTATGCCGAGCTGGTTAAAATGGCGGCGGAGCTGGTGATCGAGCATATGGTGCTGATCGAACAGCGACAGTGGGATAAACGCTATCGCGAAGAGCTGATCAACCAATTGATTTTGCGAGAAAATTCAACAGAGTCGTTGCGCTCTATGGCGGCCTATCTGGGCATTGATCTGGCGGTTCCCAGAGTGGTGCTGATTATTGAACTTTCCCAGCCGGATCGCGAAGCGCTGCGCAATGTAATGGATTATTTCGAGAATCACGCGCGCAACCATTTGGTGACGTTTACCGAATTTAATGAATTAATCATTATTAAGCCTATCACGTTAAAAGAGGGAAAGTGGAATACCCGCCAGGAAATGGGCGAATTGCAGATTTTTAAATCATGGGCTGCATCATCGGGCGTTAGCCGTATTTTGGTTGGGGGTTATTTTGCCGGCGAGACGGGATTGCACCGATCTTTGCTCACTGCGAGAGCCACGCAGGCGATGGCGAAAAGACAAAAGCTGCGCAGCCAGTACATTTTTTATCATGACCATGCGCTTCCCGCGCTGCTAAGCGGGCTGTCTGAAAGTTGGCAAGTGCAGGAGTTATCGCGTCTGTGGCTGCAACTGGCGCAACATGACGCGAAAGGCGTATTGCAACAGACGCTGCGGACCTGGTTTGAACATAATTGTGACCTGACGCAAACGGCCAAAGCATTGCATATTCATGTGAATACATTGCGCTATCGCTTACAGCGCTGTGAGGATATTACGCACATAAAAATCAACGAGTTAAAAAGTACGCTTTGGCTTTATATCGGTATGGAGCTCCAGGCCGAATCTGTACCGTCCGACAAGTTACCGCTGCCAGGTCGAATCGAAATTTGTTGAAAGCTCCAGCGGATTTTTAGGCGGGTTTTTCCATACTGCGCGCTCCATGTTAAAGGAGGCGCAGTATATGACGTCGATATCCACCCTGGGAGCCATTGCCGCATTGGTTGTGGCCATCGTATTAATTTTAAGAAAAGTGTCGCCAGCCTACGGCATGATGGCGGGCGCGCTGGTCGGCGGTTTGATTGGCGGCGCCGATCTTCTGCAAACCGTGTCGCTGATGGTGTCAGGCGCGCAGGGCATCGTTAATGCCGTATTGCGTATTCTGGCCGCAGGCGTACTGGCGGGCGTATTAATTGAGTCCGGGGCGGCGAATACGATTGCTGAGACGATTGTCCGCAAAGTGGGGGAAACCCGGGCATTATTGGCATTAGCCATTGCCACACTATGTTTGACCGCCGTCGGCGTATTTATTGATGTGGCGGTGATTACCGTCGCGCCGATTGCGCTGTCGATTGCGCGTAATGCAGGCCTGTCAAAAAGCGCTATTCTGCTGGCGATGGTTGGCGGCGGCAAAGCGGGTAACGTGATGTCACCTAACCCGAACGCTATTGCCGCCTCCGATGCGTTTCATGTTCCTCTTACCTCTATTATGCTGGCGGGCGTGGTTCCGGGCATCGTTGGGCTTATTATCGCCTATCTGTTAGCGAAACGGCTGAATAATAAAGGCGCGGGCGTCGCCGATCATGAAGTGACTCACCATGATGACTCCGTCGCCAGACCCGGCTTTCTGGTGGCGATTAGCGCGCCGCTGGTCGCTATTTTCCTGCTTTCTCTCCGTCCGTTTGCCGGCATTTCCATTGACCCGTTAATTGCCCTGCCCGTAGGGGGATTGGTCGGTCTGTTGTTGATGGGACGCGCGCGCCACTGTAACCAGTACATGGTCGCTGGTCTGATGCGTATGGCGCCTGTCGCTATTATGTTGCTGGGAACCGGTACGCTGGCCGGCATTATCGCTAATTCCGAACTTAAAGATGTCCTGATTCATGGCCTCACCGCTTCGGGATTGCCGTCCTGGCTGCTGGCGCCCGTGTCTGGCGCCATGATGTCAATGGCGACGGCCTCAACCACGGCGGGAACGGCGGTGGCGTCCGGCGTTTTCTCTCCCACGTTACTTGAACTTGGCGTTTCCGCCCTGGCGGGAGCCGCTATGATCCATGCGGGCGCCACGGTGCTGGACCATCTGCCGCACGGCAGCTTTTTCCACGCGACGGGCGGCAGCGTCAATATGCAAATTCATGAACGTTTAAAGCTAATGCCGTATGAAACGCTGGTGGGGTTAGCCATTACCTTTATTTCTACTCTGATGTTCGGTTTCTTTGGTTTTGCAGGATAATCCCTATGAAAATTGTTATTGCTCCTGATTCATTTAAAGAAAGTTTGTCCGCAATGGCGGTCGCTGAGGCGATAGAAAAGGGGTTCCGCGAAATTTATCCTGACGCCGACTACGTTAAAGTGCCCATGGCGGATGGCGGGGAAGGAACCGTACAATCAATGGTGGAGGCCAGCGGCGGGCGTTATGTCGACCAGTGGGTACAAGGCCCGCTTGGGCAACCGGTGGCCGCGCGCTGGGGAATGCTGGGCGATAGCGATACCGCCGTGATTGAAATGGCGGCGGCATCCGGGCTGCATCACGTTTCGCCTGAATTGCGCAACCCGCTTAATACCACCAGCTACGGCACCGGCGAGTTAATCGTCGCGGCGCTGGAGCGTGGCGTAAAGCGTATTATTCTGGGAATTGGCGGCAGCGCGACGAATGACGGCGGCGCGGGGATGATGCAGGCGCTTGGCGTTATATTGCGCGATAAACAGGGGCGCTCGCTTTCTCCGGGCGGCGAGGCGCTGGCGGCGCTGGCCTCTATCGATCTGTCCGGTTGTCACCCATTGCTGCGTAAGGTATCGATAACCGTGGCGTGCGATGTCAACAATCCGCTGTGTGGTCCCCATGGCGCATCGGCCATTTTTGGCCCACAAAAAGGGGCGACAGCGGAAATGGTGAATACCCTGGACGCGGCGCTGGAAAACTGGGGCCGGCATATTTATCAGGCTACGGGACGTGAGGTGATTAACGCTCCCGGCGCGGGTGCGGCAGGTGGAATGGGCGCCGCGCTTTTAGGATTGCTCAATGCGGAATTACGCGCCGGCGTAGAGATTGTCGTGGAAACGCTACAGCTTGAGCAGGCGGTTAAAGATGCCGATCTGGTGATTACCGGAGAAGGGCGGCTGGACAGCCAAAGTATTTGCGGCAAGACGCCGATTGGCGTCGCCAGAGTGGCGAAGCGGTATCATAAACCGGTTATCGCGCTCGCCGGTGGGCTGCAACACGATCATCACGTTGTGTATCAACAGGGTATCGATGCGGCGCTGTCGATTTTGTCGCATATCGTTACGCTGCCGGAAGCCTTACACGAGGCGGAATATAACCTGAGCCTGTCGGCGCGCAATGTAGCGGCGATATGGCGTCTGGCGCGGCAAGCCTGACGGCGCATTCCCTTTCCAGGCCGCACATCAGCGCGGCCTGAGGCTTTTACGCGTTTTCTTTCAGCCAGTTCAACACCACATCATGGTGATTGCTGGTTTTAAAATCATTAAAGACGTGTTCAATCTTACCATCAGCGTCAATCAAAAAGCTGATGCGGTGAATGCCGTCATACGTTTTGCCCATAAACGACTTTTCGCCCCAGACGCCGAACTGTTCACACACCTGATGGTTTTCATCGGACAAAAGGGTAAAGTTCAGCAGCTCTTTTTCAGCGAAACGGGAGAGTTTTTCAGGTTTATCGGTGCTGATGCCCAGCACGTCCACGCCTGCTTTTTTGAGCTCGTCCATGTTATCGCGTAAGCCGCAGGCCTGCACGGTACAGCCGGGTGTCATGGCTTTTGGGTAGAAATAAACCAGAACGCGCTGTCCCTGGAAGTCGGTCAAATTTACTTGTTCCCCGTCTTGATCCGGCAAGCTAAATTTCGGTGCGATATCACCGGCTTTCAGTGGATTCATTACTTAACTCCATCCTGTTCATCATGTTGTGAGTAATTGACGACGTTTATACTGCCTTGCGCATTGAGTTCTGTACATAGTGCTTTAAAGGCTTGCTCAATATTTGCGGAATTTTGCGACGCCGGGCTATGTGCGGTGATTTGAATAAATAATTGCGCAGCTTTATCACCTTCAGCCGGCTGCGTGCGGGAGACCAGCTCCGCAATATTCATTTCATGACTATTAAACAGCGCGGTGAATCGCTCAATTAAATGCGGGGAGTCGGCGACCTCAACCTGAACCCATACCGTCGCGGGCATTGCCGGGCGGGGGCGGTCGGACGTCCGTTTCATCACAATCAGCAGATCCAGCTCCGCGCCTTTTAACGGCAATGTCGATTCAATCAAGGTAATCGCGTTCCACGTGCCGGACAACAGCATAATAAACGTGAATTCATCGCCCAGCATCGCCAGTCGGCTGTCTTCGATATTACAGCCGCAACTGCTGACATGGCGAGTAATGGTATTCACAATACCGGGCCTGTCGGCGCCCAGC
Source organism: Salmonella sp. SJTUF15591 (assembly GCF_043356435.1). Taxonomy (NCBI): domain Bacteria; kingdom Pseudomonadati; phylum Pseudomonadota; class Gammaproteobacteria; order Enterobacterales; family Enterobacteriaceae; genus Salmonella; species Salmonella sp. SJTUF15591. Next base: position 169,905 of record NZ_JBEUJO010000005.1, read on the forward strand.
GCAGTGATAACCAAATAGTGTTGTGATGACGGTGTCAAACCAGTTATTCCTTTGAGCGGTGAGGTAATCTTAAGGAAACCATAAAAAAAACCTGCATACAACAATCAGAACGGCTTTGGTCGCTTGCTTTTATTGCCATACCAAACGTACCATTGAGAGACTTGTTTGCACAGAGGATGGCCCATGTTCACGGGAAGTATTGTCGCGCTTGTTACGCCGATGGATGAGAAAGGTAACGTCAGTAGGTCTTGCCTGAAAAAACTCATTGATTATCATGTCGCCAACGGTACCTCGGCGATTGTTTCGGTTGGCACCACCGGCGAGTCTGCCACGCTAAGCCATGATGAACATGGCGATGTCGTGATGATGACGCTGGAACTGGCTGACGGACGTATTCCGGTTATCGCCGGCACGGGCGCAAACGCGACCGCGGAAGCGATTAGCCTGACGCAGCGTTTTAACGATAGCGGCATTGTTGGCTGCCTGACGGTGACGCCGTACTACAATCGCCCCACGCAGGAAGGTTTGTTCCAGCATTTCAAAGCCATCGCGGAACACACTGACTTGCCGCAAATTCTGTATAATGTGCCGTCCCGTACCGGCTGCGACATGTTGCCGGAAACCGTGGGTCGTCTGGCGGAAATAAAAAATATTATCGCTATCAAAGAGGCGACAGGGAACTTAACCCGCGTTCACCAGATCAAAGAGCTGGTTTCAGACGATTTTATTCTGCTTAGCGGCGATGACGCGTCCGCGCTGGACTTTATGCAACTGGGTGGTCATGGCGTGATTTCCGTTACGGCTAACGTAGCGGCGCGCGAGATGGCTGACATGTGCAAACTGGCGGCGGAAGGGCAATTTGCCGAGGCGCGCGCTATCAACCAGCGTCTGATGCCGTTACACAACAAACTATTTGTCGAACCCAATCCTATCCCGGTGAAATGGGCATGTAAGGCATTGGGTCTTGTGGCGACCGACACGCTGCGCCTGCCAATGACACCTATCACGGACCATGGTCGTGACATCGTCAAAGCAGCGCTTCAGCATGCTGGCCTGCTGTAAAGTTTAGGGAGATTTGATGGCTTACTCAGTACAAAAGTCGCGCCTGGCGAAGGTTGCGGGTGTTTCGCTTGTTTTGCTGCTCGCTGCCTGTAGTTCCGATTCGCGCTACAAGCGCCAGGTAAGCGGCGATGAATCCTATCTGGATGCCGCGCCGCTTGCTGAACTTCACGCCCCGGCAGGAATGATCCTGCCGATAACGACCGGCGACTACGTTATTCCGGTCACGAAGGGGAGCGGCGCGGTTGGTAAGGCGTTGGATATCCGTCCGCCAGCGCAGCCGTTAGCGTTAGTGAGCGGCGCGCGTACCCAGTTCTCTGGCGATACCGCTACGCTATTGGTGGAAAATGGTCGTAGCAGCACGCTGTGGCCGCAAGTCGTCAGCGTGATTCAGGCGAAAAATTATCCGATTGAAAAACGTGACGATGCCAGCCAGACCCTGACGACCGATTGGGTGAACTGGAACCGCCTGGATGAAGACGAACAGTATCGTGGACGTTATCAAATCTCGGTGAAGCCGCAGGGCTATCAGCAGGCGGTAACGGTAAAACTGGTTAATCTGGAACAGGCTGGCAAGCCGGTCGCTGACGCGGCGTCGCTGCAGCGCTATAGCACGGAAATGATGAACGTCATTTCCGCCGGTCTGGATAAGACCGCTACGGATGCGGCAAATGCCGCGCAGAACCGTTCCGCCGCAACGATGGATGTGCAGAGCGCCGCTGATGATACCGGTTTACCTATGCTGGTCGTTCGCGGTCCGTTCAACCTCGTGTGGCAGCGCCTCCCGGCCGCGCTGGAAAAAGTGGGCATGAAAGTCACCGACAGCACTCGCTCTCAGGGCAGCATGGCGGTAACGTACAAACCGTTGTCTGACAGCGACTGGCGGGATCTGGGCGCTAGCGACCCGGGCCTGGCATCCGGAGACTATAAATTGCAGGTCGGCGATTTAGATAACCGCAGCAGCTTGCAGTTTATCGATCCTAAGGGGCATACTCTGACGCAAAGCCAGAACGACGCGCTGGTTGCCGTCTTCCAGGCAGCGTTCAACAAGTAATTTAACAGGGCTGGAGTAATCCGGCCCTTTTTTCTGATAAGATACGCAAACGTGTGCGTCGGTACAAAAACGCGATTTAACCGCTATTTCGCACCACAATTACAGGCCGACGTCTCCGGCAGGCGTAGCAGGAAATGAATACTTATCGTTAATTCACACCCAGGAGTGTTAAAGATGCAAAAGCAAGCTGAGTTGTATCGTGGTAAAGCGAAAACCGTATACAGCACGGAAAACCCGGACCTGTTGGTGCTCGAATTCCGCAATGATACGTCAGCAGGGGATGGCGCGCGCATTGAACAGTTTGATCGCAAAGGCATGGTAAATAACAAATTCAACCATTTCATTATGACCAAACTGGCCGAGGCGGGCATCCCGACCCAGATGGAACGTTTGCTGTCTGATACCGAGTGTCTGGTGAAGAAGCTGGAGATGGTGCCGGTTGAATGTGTGGTGCGCAACCGTGCGGCAGGGTCGCTGGTCAAGCGTCTGGGCGTGGAAGAAGGCATGGAGCTTAACCCGCCGATATTCGATCTGTTCCTGAAAAACGACGCGCTGCACGACCCGATGGTGAATAGTTCCTACTGTGAAACGTTCGGTTGGGTAAGTCAGGAAAATCTGGCGCGTATGAAAGAGCTAACCTACAAAGCCAACGACGTACTGAAAAAACTGTTTGATGACGCGGGTCTTATCCTGGTGGATTTCAAACTGGAGTTTGGCCTGTATAAAGGCGAAGTGGTGCTGGGCGATGAGTTTTCGCCGGACGGTAGCCGCCTGTGGGATAAAGAGACGCTGGACAAAATGGACAAAGACCGCTTCCGCCAGAGCCTGGGCGGTCTGATTGAAGCCTATGAAGCCGTCGCGCATCGCCTGGGCGTGAAATTAGATTAATTCCGCTTCTGACCGGGGGGCAACCGCTCTCCGGTATCATCCTTTCCTCATTCTGATAGCGTTTACCTGTGGTAATCCTGCGCCTGACCGCCTACGATCATCTGTATAACAAAGAGAGAATGAGGTGATTATGCGCTGGCAAGGGCGTCGTGAAAGCAACAATGTAGAGGACAGACGTAATCGGCCAAGCGGCCCCTCGCTGGGTGGCCCAGGCTTTCGTCTTCCGCGCGGAAAAGGCGGCATCATTCTGTTGGTGGTGGTGTTGGTCGCAGGGTACTATGGGGTGGATTTAACCGGTCTGTTGACCGGCCAGCCGGTTTCGCAGCAGCAGTCGACGCGTTCGATAAGCCCCAATGATGATGAAGCGGCAAAATTTACCTCGGTGATTCTGGCGACGACCGAAGATACCTGGGGGCAACTCTTTCAAAAAATGGGGCGCGGCTATCAGCAGCCAAAACTGGTGATGTACCGTGGTATGACGCGCACCGGCTGTGGTGCGGGTCAGTCCGTGATGGGGCCGTTTTACTGCCCGGCGGACGGCACCGTCTATATCGATCTCTCATTTTACGATGATATGAAAAATAAGCTGGGCGCGGACGGTGATTTTGCTCAGGGTTATGTCATCGCCCACGAAGTCGGCCACCACGTACAAAAACTGTTAGGTATTGAGCCGAAAGTACGCCAGTTACAGCAAAATGCGTCGCAAACGGAGGTGAATCGCCTTTCGGTGCGCATGGAGCTACAGGCGGATTGCTTTGCCGGCGTGTGGGGACACAGTATGCAGCAGCAAGGCGTACTGGAGGCGGGCGATCTGGAAGAGGCGCTCAATGCCGCACAGGCTATCGGCGACGATCGCTTACAGCAACAGGGGCAGGGGCGCGTCGTGCCGGATAGTTTTACCCACGGCACCTCAGAACAGCGCTACAGCTGGTTTAAGCGTGGATTTGACAGCGGTGACCCGGCGCAATGTAATACGTTTGGCAAAAACTTTTGATAAACCGGGGCAGGGATGTCTGATATCGATGCGCTACAGGCGTTAACGTCGCAAATGACACAGGAAGGCATTCGCCGTTTACTGGTCATCAGCGGCGATGCGGCGTGGTGCCGGGAGCGGGCCGAGGCGATACGCGCTGCATTGCCCGGTGACTGGCTGTGGGTCGCGCCTGACGCGCCCGCCCAGCCGCGCTGTACGCCACAGGCGTTACAAACGCTGCTGGGCCGTGAATTCCGTCATGCGATATTTGATGCCTGGCAGGGCTTTGACGCCGCAGCGTTTGCCGCCCTGAGCGGGACCTTGCAGGCCGGAAGCTGGCTGCTTCTGCTGATGCCGCCGTACGAGACGTGGGAAAGCAGGCCTGATACCGATTCACTGCGCTGGAGCGACTGCGCGCAGCCTATCCCCACACCGCAGTTTGCACAGCATCTTAAACGGACTCTCTCCCGCGATCCGCAAACGCTGCTTTGGCGACAGCGCCAGCCGTTTTGCTGGCCATCTTATCCTTCCCGTGAATGCTGGCGACCCGCCACCGGCGAGCCGCAGCCGGAGCAGGCGGCTATCTTATCGCGTTTACGTGAAATGCCGCCCGGCGTGGCGACGGTGATTGCCCCCCGTGGGCGCGGCAAATCGGCGCTGGCCGGGCAATTCATCTCCCGGATGGCGGGCACGGCTATCGTGACCGCACCGGCGAAAACGGCAACGGATATCCTGGCAGCGTTTGCCGGTGAGCGGTTCTGCTTTATGGCGCCGGATGCGTTGCTGGCGAGCGGGGCAAGAGCCGACTGGCTGGTAGTTGACGAGGCGGCGGCAATCCCCGCGCCGCTGCTGCTGCAACTGGTTTCGCGCTTTCCCCGCATACTACTCACCACCACCGTTCAGGGCTACGAAGGCACCGGACGCGGTTTTTTACTTAAGTTTTGCGCCCGTTTTCCGCAGCTTCACCGCTTCACGCTTCGTCAGCCTGTCCGCTGGGCGCCAGAATGCCCGCTGGAAAATATCGTCAGCGAGGCGCTGATATTCGACGATGAAGCGTTTGCGCAGGCGCCACATGGTGCGATAGCAATCTCGGCTTTTTACCAGCAGGCCTGGGGGGAGACGCCCGCGTTGCCGAGGGCTGTGTATCAGTTACTGTCGGGGGCGCACTATCGTACTTCGCCGCTGGATCTGCGCCGAATGATGGATGCGCCAGGACAGCATTTCTTGCAGGCCACGGCGAATAACCGTGTGGCGGGCGCCCTCTGGCTGGTCGAAGAGGGCGGGTTATCCGCAGAACTCAGTCAGGCTGTATGGGCCGGTTTCCGGCGTCCGCGTGGAAATCTGGTGGCGCAGTCGCTGGCGGCGCACGGTAGCGACCCTTTAGCCGCGACGCTGGTCGGGCGTCGCGTAAGCCGTATCGCGGTGCACCCCGCCCGCCAGCGCGAAGGCATCGGTCAGCAGTTGATTGCCTGCGCGTGCATGCAGGCGGCGCAGTGTGATTATCTTTCCGTCAGCTTCGGCTATACGCCGGAGCTGTGGCGTTTCTGGCAACGCTGCGGCTTTGTACTGGTACGGATGGGCAACCATCGGGAGGCGAGCAGCGGTTGCTATACGGCGATGGCGTTATTGCCGCTGAGCGACGCGGGAAAACGGCTGGCGCAGCAGGAACACCGACGTTTGCGCCGCGATGCGGATATCCTGACACAGTGGAACGGCGAGGCGATACCGCTGGCGGCGTTAGATGAACAGGCGCTTAATGATGAAGACTGGCGTGAGCTGGTCGGTTTTGCTTTCGCGCACCGCCCGCTACTGACATCGCTAGGTTGCCTGCATCGTTTACTGCAATGCAGCGCATTGCCATTACCGGCGCTGAGAGGGCGGCTGGAGGAAAAAGCCAGCGATGCCGAACTGTGCGCCCGGCTACGCATTTCAGGCCGTAAAGCTCTGCTGGCGTTGCAGCGTGCGCAGGCGGCGCAGGCGCTGATTGCGCTGGATGCCGGACGAACGCAGCGTTTGCGCGACGTAATGCCCGGCGGTGGGGACCATGCCGGATAGCGATACCTGTCCGGCATGTTATCCGGTTACTTTTTCGGCTGATCTTTCTTCGGCCAGTCTTCTTCATCGTCCCACTTATCGTTAAAATCGCGATGCGGGGGCAGCTCAGGTTTGTTGGCAAGGAATTTCTTATGGTCGATGCGTTTGAGATCTTTGATCACATTCAGCAGTACGCCTACCAGAAACACCAATACCAGAATCCACCAATATTTTGCCAGCCAGTCCATGCTTATTTCCTCTTACCGGAACGCTCATCAGGCGACGAGCTGTTCCATAATGCGTTGATACATACGGGCCAGTAGCTGGAGATCGGCGGCATTCACACATTCATTAATTTTATGAATGGTGGCGTTCACCGGCCCCAGTTCTACCACCTGCGCTCCCATACGGGCGATAAAACGTCCGTCGGACGTACCGCCCGTCGTCAGTAATTGCGGTTTAATTTCATTATAGTGCTCAATGGCGTTTACCACCGCGTCCACCAGCTTGCCGCGTGCGGTCAGGAACGGCTGGCCGGAAAGCCACCAGTCTACGGTATAACGTAGCTGATGCTTCTCAAGCAGCGCATGTACCCGCTCTTTGATCATCTCATCGGTCAGTTCCGTGCTGAAACGGAAGTTAAACTGCACGAACAGTTCGCCGGGAATGACATTATTGCTGCCGGTGCCTGCCTGGATATTGGCTACCTGCATACTGGTGGCCGGGAAAAAATCATTGCCCCGATCCCACTCGATAGCGACCAGTTCATTAAGAAAAGGCGCGGCGCGATGAACAGGGTTATCCGCCAGATGCGGATAGGCGACGTGCCCCTGAACGCCATGAATAGTGAGGTTACAGGTGAGGGAACCGCGACGCCCGTTTTTGACGACATCACCCACAATTTCAGTACTGGAAGGTTCGCCGACCAGACAGTAATCCAGCCGCTCGTGACGGGCCATCAGCGCTTCAACCACCTTGACGGTGCCATTTTTTGCGCTGGCTTCCTCATCAGAGGTAATCAAAAACGCGAGGCGGCCCCGGTGATGAGGATGCTGCGCAACAAAACGTTCAGCAGCCACCACCATGGCCGCCAGTGAACCTTTCATATCCGCCGCGCCGCGACCGAACAACATTCCGTCGCGAATCGTAGGCTCAAACGGCGGATTGATCCAGCGATCGACATCGCCAGCCGGTACGACGTCAGTATGCCCGGCGAACGCCAGCGTTTCGCCACGCCCACGCCATGCCCAAAAATTTTGCGTGTCGCCAAAATCCATATGCTCAATGGTAAAACCGATTTTACGCAGGCGTTCAATCATTAATGCCTGACAGCCTGCGTCATCCGGACTCAGGGAGGGGCGACGAATAAGTTGCTGTGTCAGCTCAATAACCGGGCACGACATAGACTACACCTCATCAAAAAACTGCTGATAACGGGATTCACTGAAACCAAGCAGCATAGGCTTCCCGGGCGCGCAGAGCAATGGGCGTTTGATGATTGCCGGCTGTTCAACCATGAGAGCAGCGGCGGAGTCGGCATCGGTAATCCCGCTGCGGTCGCCTTCATCCAGTTTGCGCCATGTTGTGCCGCGCGTATTCAGTAAAGGCTGCCAGCCGAGTTCGGCAATAAAGGTATTAAGAAGAGGGAGGTCTATGCCATCCACACGGTAATCGTGAAAACGATAATCAATGCCATGCTCCTCCAGCCAACGGCGCGCTTTTTTGATCGTGTCGCAATTCTTAATGCCATAGAGGGTAATCATATTGAATCCTTTAACGCGAAATTCGAATAAATAATCAATAGTATCGTCTGCGGGATAATAAGTGTGGCTGTTAATGGTTATTTATCCAGCGCTGATCGGCAATCAATATAACATTGTTGAGTGAATGTGAATAATGATTCCAAAACGTTCCAGATGTGGCTTGTTTATAATTCGCGAGGAAAATCCTATTTTGCGCACATGCAATTGATTGTTTTTTAACCCGATTTGATAAAGTAGTAGAAAAGGTATTAATGTTGCTAAATATTGCAGTAAGTCACATAAAATTTACGGCTACAGCGCCATAGTAATATCATAGACAGCGTAACCAGAGGATATCGCAACAATCGGTTAAATGAACTTCTCTCTATACCGCTAACTACGTAGAATACCCATAATAATAAGAGAGGCTATTATGATTGAACGTGAACTGGGGAACTGGAAAGATTTTATCGAAGTCATGCTTCGTAAATAAATGCCTGGAAGGCACCGCGCTCCCATAGGGGATAAGAAAAGGCGACTCAACGAAAGTCGCCTTTTTTGTGCCCGACACCTCGTATCAGGCTGGCCGGGAGCTTATTCCGGGCGCGGCTTCAGCGGGAAGCGGCGACGTATCAGCACGAAAAACAGGGGTACAAAGAAGATAGCCAGAATGGTTGCTGAGATCATTCCTCCCATCACGCCGGTTCCGACAGCATGTTGGCTACCCGAGCCTGCCCCGGTGCTGGTGGCCATCGGCAATACGCCAAAGATAAACGCCAGCGAAGTCATCAGTATCGGTCGCAGGCGCTGGCGGCTGGCGTACAGCGTGGCGTCTAACAGCGCGTGTCCCTTCTGATTCATTTCGTTGGCGAATTCCACAATCAGAATCGCGTTTTTCGCCGAGAGGCCGATAACGGTCAACAGCCCCACCTGGAAGTAAACATCGTTTTCCAGCCCGCGCATCCAGGTAGCGAGTAGCGCTCCAATGACGCCGAGCGGCACAACCAGCATCACCGAGAAGGGCACCGACCAGCTTTCATACAATGCCGCCAGACACAGGAAGACGACTAATAGCGAAATAGCGTACAGCGCGGGCGCCTGCGCGCCGGAGAGCCGTTCCTGGTAAGACATGGCTGTCCATTCCAGGCCAAAACCGCCCGGTAGCTGATGCACCAACGACTCCATGACATCCATCGCCGTCCCGGTACTGACCCCCGGCGCGGCCTCTCCGACAATTTCTACCGCCGAATAGCCGTTATAGCGTTCCAGACGCGGCGATCCGGTTTCCCAGCGCGAGGTGGCGAAGGCGGAGAAGGGGACCATGCCGCCCTCTTTGTTACGGACATACCAAAGATTAATATCATCCGGCAACATACGATATTTCGCTGCGGCCTGAACATAGACCTTCTTCACGCGGCCCCGGTCCATAAAGTCGTTGACGTAGCTCGATCCCCAGGCTGTTTGCAGGGTGTCGTTGATATCGTCAATCGATACGCCCAGCGCCTGCGCTTTCCGTTGGTCAATATCAATTTGCAGTTGCGGGCTGTCGTCCAGGCCGTTGTGGCGCACGCGGGTCAAGGAACTGTTTTTCCCGGCCAGCTCAATGAGTTGATCTCGTGCGGCCATCAGCGCGTCATGGCCTGCTCCGGCGTGATCCTGTAATTCCATATCAAAACCGGCAGAGCTGCCCAGACCGCTAATTGCCGGCGGGCTGCTGGCGAAGACGCGAGCTTCTTTAATCTGGTTAAACGCTTTTGTCGCCCGCTCAATAATGGCGAACGAGGAGCCGGTGGTGGGATCGCGCGCGTCCCAGTCTTTCAAGCGAACAAACATGCGCGCGACGTTTTGCCCGTTCCCGCCAGGGCCGGAACCGACCGTCGAAAAGACCGACATAATGTTGTCTTTCTCATGGGTGAAATAATAGTTTTCAACCTTTTCAACGACTTTCAGGGTTTGCTGTTGCGTAGAACCGCTCGGTAGCTGGATAGACGTAGTGAACATGCCCCGATCTTCTTGCGGCAGAAAGGAGGTGGGGAGACGCAAAAACAGGAACACCATGCCGCCAAGCAACAGAACATAAATCAGAATCCAGCGCAGGCTGCGATGCAAAATTTTCGCTACGCCTTTCTCATAACGTTCGGCATTACGATTGAAGGTACGGTTAAACCAGCCGAAAAATCCGCGTTGCCCGTGCTGTTCGCCTTTGTGCAACGGTTTTAATAACGTTGCGCACAGCGCTGGCGTCAGAATCATGGCGACCAGCACCGACAGCACCATTGCCGAGACAATGGTGATAGAAAACTGACGATAAATCGCCCCGGTGGTACCGCCAAAGAACGCCATCGGCACGAATACCGCAGACAGCACCATCGCGATACCGACCAGCGCCCCCTGGATTTGTCCCATGGATTTGCGCGTCGCTTCACGCGGCGTGAGTCCTTCTTCGCTCATGATACGTTCGACGTTTTCCACCACCACGATGGCATCGTCGACCAGGAGCCCGATTGCCAGCACCATCGCGAACATGGTTAATGTGTTAATACTGTAGCCAAACGCGTAAAGCACAGAGAAGGTGCCCATTAATACTACCGGCACGGCGATCGTCGGAATCAGCGTGGCGCGAAAGTTTTGCAGGAACAGGTACATCACCAGGAAAACCAGAGCGATAGCCTCCAGCAACGTTTTGACCACATCGATAATCGAGGCTTTGACAAAGGAGGTGGTTTCATACGCGATCTTGTATTCCAGGCCGTGGGGAAAGTACTGCGCCAGCTCGTTGAGGCGATCCAGCACCAGCTTCGCGGTCGCCATTTCATTCGCGCCGGAGGCCAGCTTAACGCCAAGACCGGAAGCCGGATTGCCGTTAAAACGGCTGAGGTAGTCATACTTTTCCGCCCCCAGCTCCACGGTGGCGACATCGCCCAGTTTGACCTCGGAACCGTCCTGATTAACGCGCAGGGTGATATCGCGAAATTGTTGCGGCGTTTGCAGCAATGACTGCGCATTAATGGTGGCGTTCAGCGCCTGCTTGTCGACCGAAGGCGTACCGCCAAGCTGCCCGACGGCGATTTGCGCATTCTGCGACTCAATTGCATCGGTCACGTCTTTCGTGGTCATCTGAAAACTATTCAATTTGGCAGGATCGAGCCAGATACGCATAGAGTACTGTGAACCATAAGCGTCAATATCGCCGACGCCGTTGACGCGGCTGAGCGGGTCCTGAATATTACTGGCGACGTAGTCGGCGATATCCTGCTTGTCCATAGAACCGTCGGTAGAGACGAAAGCGATGGTCAAAATATTGGTATCGCCCGTTTTGCGTACCGTGACGCCTTGATCCTGTACCGCCTGCGGCAGTTTACGCATCGCGGACTGTAACTGGTTTTGCACCTGCTGAACCGCCTCATCAGGATCGGTTCCCGCAATAAAGCTCAGGGTGATGGTCGCCTGTCCGGTTCCGCTGCTTTGTGATGACATGTACATCAGATTATCGAGGCCCGTCATATTCTGCTCAATAACCTGGGTTACGGTATTTTCCAGCGTTTGCGCCGACGCTCCCGGATAATTCGCGGTAATACGTACGTTGGGCGGCGCCAGATCGGGATATTGTTCAACAGGTAAAGAAAAAATGGCTAACGCCCCTGTCAGACACAACAGGATAGCCAGCACCCAGGCAAAAATGGGGCGATCGATAAAAAAATTCGCCATTAAAGGGGAACCTCGTGTTTCTACATATCGTTATAGATTTGAACTGCTTCACTGTAGCGGCAAGCTACGAGCCAAACGTGGAGAAATAAAGGAGATAATGTAAATTATCATGCGCTTTTACAGCATACTTTTTGTGCCAACGCCGGAAAGCCTGACATCTGGCCTTCCGGCGATTTGCCGTTCTTTACGTTAACTGACTCTCTTCCTTGTTGGAGGAGCGAAAACTGATACTGACCAGCGTGCCGCCGCCGGAGGGTTGCGAAAAATTCAGCGTGCCGCCAAGGCGCTCCGCGCGCTCACGCATTATATTCAGACCATAGTGTCCGGCAGGCTCATGCGGTTCGCCGATACCAATGCCATTATCGCGAATATAAACAGTATGATCGCCGTCAGGCGCGGTGACGCAGCTCACGGCGATTTCGCTCGCGTTGGCGTGTTTAATGGCGTTCAGGACCGCTTCACGCACAATTTGCAACAAATGCACCTGCATTTGCGCATCCAGCGCCAGCGTGGGTAAACGGCAATCCAACGTGAGTTTGGCCGGGGTCTGACTCTGTAAATCTTCCAGCATCTCATGCAATGCGGAGGGTAAATCGGCCTGCTGTAACGTCAGACGGAACGTGGTGAGTAGCTCGCGAAGCTGACGGTAGGCGTCGTTCAGCGCTCTGGAAAAATCCGCCATGATACTTTGCGCGCCGGCGTTATCTTCTGGAATGGCGCGCTTCAAAAGCGTTAACTGAATACGTAAATAAGAAAGTACCTGCGCCAGCGAATCGTGTAGCTCACGGGCAATCGTCGCGCGCTCTTCCATTAACAAAAGTTGCTGGAAGTGTTTTTGCGCCTGATTAAAGTACAAACCACGCCCCAGCATCGTGGAGACGCTGTTCAGCAGCGGCGTAGAGGCATTAACGTTGGGGCTTTGCCAGTGGAGTTCGCCATAGACCGTGTCCTGCATCGTCACTGGCAGCATTTGCATCGGCAGGTCGGGGCTTTGCGTGCCTTCGCTAATCCGCCAGTTATCGCCCACGGTTAACTCCAGATACCAGGCGGCGTCATGTTCACGGACAATTTGCAAAATATGGCGAAAACAGTGGACATCGATTTGGCTGGTATTCAGCGCCTGGGAGCACTGGTATAACACCTCCAGGCGGCGGTGCGCTTCGTGCAGATCGTGCGTTTTTTCTTCCACCGAGGCTTCCAGCGAACGATAAAGTTTATGCAGCTCGCTCGACATCTGACTAAACGTTTTCGCCAACAATCCCAGCTCATTGGGTAAGCTGGTATCCAGCGGCAGCGGGGCGAACTGACCATGTTCAATTCGCTGACTGGCGGTGACCAGTTGATTCAGCGGGCGAACGACCTGCTGGCGGATACGCCGTAGGGTAAAAAAGACCAGCGTAAATATGCCGATACCGCCCGCCAGCGATATGGCGACGACCAGCATGACTTTACGCTCGGCGTAATGCTGTAACGCCAGAACGAAGAGATCAATTTGATCGACGTAATTGTTGATATTGGTCTGATACCAGGCAATGTCGCCGTCCTGTAGGCGGCTATTCATCTCCAGCCAGTTGGCGTGCAGGCGCGCGTAGCGAGTTTTCACCGCCTGCGGCACATACCAGGCGTTGAGATTTTGCAGTACCGGCGAGTTGAGCGCGTGCTGGAAAAGTTGACGATGCGCATTAATCTGCGGGCTACGGCTTTGCAGATCGTAACCCAGCCGATAGCTCTGCATTCGTAGCGAACCAGCGATATTGATCGCTTCGGCATCCCGTAAACTGCTGGTCAGCGTCAGTAATGCGCTGCCGGTGGACAGAATAGACAACAGCACAATATAGAAAAAAGCCTTAGCCAGACTGGCTGAGACCGGGCGTTTAACCGTCACGCTGGCACTCCCCGCATTTAGCTGAATCGCAATTGCATTTGCTTTGAAATAAATTGATCTGCCACAGGTTCTGGACAGATAGTTGTGCTTCCTGGGCAGATGAACATTGCCGACCCCGCCTTCGTCAGTTAATAACAATGCTCATATAAAGAATAAGGTTTTTACAACCAAAACAGAAGGATGCCATGAATCGTTTTATTATGGCCAATAGCCAGCAGTGTCTGGGCTGCCATGCCTGCGAGGTCGCCTGCGTAATGGCTCACAATGATGAGCGACATGTCCTGACGTCACAGCGCTATCAGCCCCGAATTACTGTCATTAAACATCAGCACCAGCGCAGCGCGGTCACATGTCACCATTGCGAAGATGCGCCCTGCGCCCGTAGCTGTCCGAACGGCGCGATCGCGCATATTAACGACAGCGTGCAGGTCAATGCGCAGAAGTGCATCGGCTGTAAATCCTGCGTCGTCGCCTGCCCATTCGGCACCATGCAGATGGTATTGACGCCTGTCGCGCCAAACCAGTTCAAAGCCAGCGCGCATAAATGCGATCTGTGTCAGGGACGTGAACAGGGTCCGGCCTGCGTGGAAAATTGCCCGGCGGATGCGCTGCAACTGGTCACCGAAGACTCGTTGACCCGTCTGGCTAAAACGCGACGGCTTCGTACCGCCCGGCAGGAGATTCGCCCCTGGCATACCGTGGATACACAACACAGTGGGACAGCAAGCAGCAAAGTCGAGCGTATGCAGGCGACGCCGCCACGCGGCGAACCGGATAAACTGGCGATTGAAGCGCGTAAAACCACCTTTGAGGAAATTTATCTGCCGTTTCGCGCCGCGCAGGCGGAGCGTGAAGCGGCCCGCTGCCTCACATGCGGGGAACACAGTATCTGCGAATGGACCTGTCCGCTGCATAACCATATTCCCCAGTGGATCGAACTGGTGAAAGCTGGCGATATTGATGCGGCGGTAGAGCTTTCTCACCAGACCAACTGCCTGCCGGAAATTACCGGGCGCGTCTGTCCGCAGGACCGGCTATGCGAAGGCGCGTGTACACTCCGCGATGAGTATGGCGCGGTTACCATCGGCAACATTGAGCGCTATATCTCCGATCGCGCTCTGAGCAAAGGCTGGCGTCCCGACCTGTCGGACGTACAGAAGAGCGATAAGCGCGTGGCGATTATCGGCGCGGGGCCGGCAGGTCTTGCCTGCGCTGACGTGCTGGCGCGCCATGGCGTAAGCGCCACCGTCTACGATCGCCATCCGGAAATCGGCGGTTTGCTCACCTTTGGTATTCCGGCTTTCAAACTGGATAAATCTCTGCTGGCGCGCCGTCGGGAGATCTTCAGCGCGATGGGGATTCGTTTCGAGCTTAACTGCGAAGTAGGGAAAGATATTTCTCTGGAGACGCTGCTGGAGAGTTATGACGCCGTCTTTGTCGGGGTAGGAACCTATCGTTCCATGAAGGCTGATTTACCGAATGAAGACGCGCCGGGGGTATATGATGCGTTACCATTCCTCATCGCCAATACCAAACAGGTGATGGGGCTTCCGGCGTTGCCTGACGAGCCGTTTATTGATACTGCGGGTCTTAACGTGGTTGTGCTGGGCGGCGGTGACACCGCAATGGACTGCGTACGTACGGCGCTGCGTCATGGCGCTGCCAACGTCACCTGCGCTTATCGCCGCGATGAGACCAATATGCCGGGGTCGAAAAAAGAGGTGAAAAACGCGCGGGAAGAGGGCGCGAACTTTGAATTTAACGTTCAGCCGGTTGAGTTGGTGCTGGATACGCACGGGCGCGCCAGCGGTATTCGCTTTTTGCGTACGCGGCTTGGCGAACCGGATGGTCAGGGGCGACGCCGCCCGGTACCTGTACCGGACAGCGAGTTCGTGATGCCGGCGGATGCGGTCATTATGGCGTTTGGTTTTCATCCGCATGGTATGTCGTGGCTGGAATCGCATGGCGTGAAGGTGGATAACTGGGGACGTATTGCCGCCAGCGTCGAGAGCGAGTTTCGTTACCAGACGTCCAACCCGAAAATTTTCGCCGGCGGCGATGCGGTGCGCGGCGCCGATCTGGTGGTGACGGCGATGGCAGAAGGCCGACATGCTGCGCAGGGGATACTCGACTGGTTAGCTAAATAAGCGTATTTGTAGGCCGGTTAAGGCCTGGAACGGTTAAATGATTGAGTGATAAAAAATCTTAAACTTATTGGCTAACCTTACTCCGTTTGCAGAAATGTTGACGCTCGCAGGGCTGGACGCCCTGCGATAAACATTTTTCCGTCGGGTCGACGTTTAACAGGCCTGATGAGGCCAATCTTAGTATTGAAAATAGAGTGTAAATTGAAGGAAGGGACGCTATCAGAATCCCTTCTTAGAGCCTATCCCATTAGGGCTATTTTACTTGCCATTTTGGTCCTGGGTAGTGCTCGCCAAAACGCGTTAGCGTTTTGAACGCCGCTTGCGGCGGCCTGAAGGGCGAGCGTAGCGAGTCAAACCTCACGTACTACGTGTACGCTCCGGTTTTTGCGCGCTGTCCGTGTCCAAACTGGCTGCGCCAATAACGCCTGGTGGGACAGGCTCTTAATTTTTATTTTAAGGAACCATATATCTGGTCAACAATCCAGCCATACGTCGCCGCAGGTAATAATCCACTGACAAAAACATTCGGATTTACTTTAGGATTTGCTACCGGCGAGTGCGGCCTGTTACCTAAAATCACAATCGCCATATGATTAACCGGATCGATAGACGTCAGCGTTCCGGTCCATCCGGTATGTCCATATGTTTGTGGACTGGCTAATACCCCGAACGTGGGGGTCATTGAGGCGTTGCCGTTAACGCGCCACCCCAGACCAAAGGTAGCGTCTTCTGGCGAGCGTCGAGTAAACTGCGCAACCGTTTTGTCGTCGAATAGCTTCACGTTACCGTAGCCGCCCCCATTGAGCATGACTTGCATTAACACAGCTATATCATGGGTGTCAGAAAACAGTCCGGCGTGTCCTGAAACGCCGCCCATTGAGTACCAGGCTTTTTCATCATGCACCTGGCCCCATAGTGTATTGGTGCGAATATTGGGGAAATGAATCACGCCGTCACGCGTATTGCCGTGTAGTTCCGTTGCGGCGATTTGCGGCGGCGTGAAGCCTTTCATCAGCGGGTTAAAGACGGTATGTTTTAATCCGAGCGGTTTATAAATGGTGGTTTCGACGTAGCAATCTAATGGCATTGCCGTTATCGATTCAATGATAAAACCAAGAATCATATAATCCACGTCGCTGTAGATATGCTTCGACCCAGGTTGATATTCCAGCGGTGTCTTTTTAATCATCTCCAGAGTAGTGCTTTTACTCTGTGAAAATAATTTACCGGCGACGTTTTTATTGGGATATTGTGGGTCGGCAGGAAAGCCCGCGACGTGATGAAGAATATCAATAATGCGGAGTTTATCTTTGCCTTTTATTTTATCCCCAGGCATATCCTTAAAGCCGGGGATGTATTTTGATACCAAATCATTGACATCTATTTTTCCTTCATACACTAGTTTTTGCAATGCAAAGTTAGTGGCATACATTTTTGTGTTTGAAGCCAGGTCATACATCGTGTTAGTGGTCGCCCGAATGGGATGGGCTAACAGCGTGGAACCGTCATATTTTTTGGCATAGCCCCAGGCTTTTTGTAGAACAATATGATTATCTTTTATCACCAGAAGATTGATGCTGGGATATCCGGCATCAATTTGATTTTGAATCCAGCCATCAAGTCGGTGAAGTTTTTGGCTATCAAATCCCACCTGATCAGGGCTCGCGGTGGTCAATACCGGATACTCAACGGCAAAAGCTGAAAGGGAAAACGTCAGTAGAACCGTCGCAACGAGAGTAAATTTCATGATGATTCCCTCAGTCTCACTCCGGCCGTCAAATCATATCGCGAGCATGGACTCTGCGGCCCGGAGAAGCAGAATATGGTCATGGCAGTGACAGAAAAATATGGCTGTACGTCCGTTCAGTCGGCATTAAGGATTAACCCTTCAGCAGACAAAACCGACCTCACGGCGTAATATTAATGCTCTTTTTACACCCTGGAGCCAGCATGTCGCAAACCATTACGCTTATTAAGGATAAAATTCTTTCTGATAATTATTTTACTCTGCGCAACATTACCTATGACCTGACCCGTCGTAATGGCGAGGTTATCCGTCACAAGCGTGAGGTTTACGATCGCGGGAATGGCGCAACCATTCTGCTTTACAACTCAACTAAAAAAACCGTGCTTCTGGTTCGCCAGTTTCGCGTGGCGACATGGGTCAACGGTAATCAAGACGGTATGTTAATTGAAACCTGCGCTGGCCTGCTTGATAACGACGAGCCGGAGGTCTGTATCCGTAAAGAGGCCATTGAAGAGACAGGGTATGACATTGGTGAGGTACGCAAGATATTTGAGCTGTATATGTCGCCAGGCGGCGTCACGGAGCTGATTCATTTCTTCATTGCCGAATATCATGATAGCGAGCGTGCCAGCATCGGCGGCGGCGTGGAGGACGAAGAGATTGAGGTGCTTGAACTGCCGTTTTCCCGGGCGCTGGAAATGGTGCGCTCAGGCGAGATTCGGGACGGTAAGACCGTGTTATTGCTTAACTATTTACAGACGTCTCATCTAATGGACTGAAAAAAAAGAAATATATTTCTTTACACAAAAAAGACCAATCCGATAAATCTGATTGAGAACCCTGATGCGCGCAAGGAAGATACCGCCTTAGCTGTGTTGTTCTGAATCTGGGGTTGTTCCGTTCATGCGCTACCGCGTTATTCTTTTTTGTCTGTTTGGCCTGTTGCCGGTCCAGCTACTGTGGGCTGCGCCAGCGCAACGGACTTTTTCCGACTGGCAGGTCACCTGCAATAACCAAAATTTTTGCGTAGCGCGCAATACTGGCGAACATCATGGGCTGGTGATGACATTAAGCCGCAGCGCCGGGGCGCGTACCGATGCGGTACTGCGTATCGACCGCGGCGGTTTGGCGCCGCCCGACGCTAAAGAAGCCGCAATTGCGCCTCGCTTATTGCTGGATGGCAAACCGCTTTCGTTCAACAGTCCACACTGGCGCGTGTCGCCCTGGCATCTCATGACCGGCGATCCTGCCACCATCACCGCATTTTTACAGACTATTCAGGATGCGCAGGCTATCACCTTAAAAAACGGCGTTCAGACGCTTTCGCTGGCGGGATTAAAAGCGGCATTACTGTTTATCGACGCGCAACAAAAACGTGTGGGCAGCGAAACCGCCTGGATTGAAAAAGGAAACGAACCGCCGCTCAGCGTGCCCCCGGCACCGGCATTAAAGGGGATCGCCGTTATTAATCCAACGCCCGTACCGCTGAGTGAGGAAGAACGCGACGATCTGCTGGACTACGCCGCATGGCGGGTAAACGGCATTCGCTGTTCGCTTGACCCGCTGCGTCGCGAGACGCAGGTCAGCGCGTTGACGGATGATAAAGCGTTATTGATTGTTAACTGCGAAGCCGGCGCCTATAACACTATTGATCTCGCCTGGGTAGTTTCACGCAAAAAAACGCTCGCCTCGCGCGCCGTACGTTTGCGGCTGCCGTTTAATCGCGGCGTCGAAAGTAATGACATGGAGTTGATGAACGCCTTCTTTGACGAGAAAACGCGCGAGCTGGTGACGTTGGCGAAAGGGCGGGGGTTAACCGACTGTGGTATCCAGACGCGCTGGCGTTATGATGGCGATCGTTTTCGTCTGGTACGTTATGCCGAAGAACCGAGCTGCGATAACTGGCACGGGCCGGATGCCTGGCCTACGCTGTGGATCACGCGTTGAATCCTGGTTGTTATCCCCTTTTCAGAATAGGGATACACCTATTGAGGTTTCATTTATGGTATAGAGATTGCTACGTTACGGTAGGATTGTTACTTTACCCGATAGCCTCACCACAGCAGGAAATAGTATGAAAATAAATAATGGCCCCGTATTATGCCCCCATTGTGGCTGCCTGAGCGCTTATTATGAAATAGATCGGCTGGCGGCGATAAGAGAGAAAGTGAATAAAGAAGGCGGATCAGCGGCATGGGATTCAACATTACAGGCGCATAAAAAAAAGGCCTTTTGCCTGATGTGCCATAAATCCATTGATGAGGTCGTCATCGGGCAGTCAGATGCGCCTGAGTCTACGAAGTAATTTTGCACAGCCTACAGAACAGGTCTGCAGACTGTGCAAAGTCTGTGTTGCTAACGCTCGCCTTAGCCTTTGATGTTTAGCACCCGGCGGGCTTTTTCTACAATATTTTCCACGGTAAAGCCAAAATACGGGAACAATTTGTCAGCCGGAGCGGATTCACCGTATCCCGTCATGCCGATAATTGCGCCTTTTAGGCCAACATATTTATACCAGTAGTCGGCTATACCGGCTTCCACCGCGACGCGGGCGGTCACGTGCGCCGGTAGCACTGATTCGCGATATGCCTCGTCCTGCGCATCGAAAATATCCGTTGAAGGCAACGACACCACGCGAACGTTATGCCCCTCGCCAGTCAATTTTTCCGCCGCCTGGAGGGTAATTTCCATTTCCGATCCGGTAGCGATCAGAATGATATCCGGCTTGCCGCCGCTATCTTTCAGAATATAACCGCCGCGGGCAATTGCTTTCACCTGTTCCGGCGTGCGTTCCACCTGCGCCAGATTCTGCCGAGAGAGAATCAGCGCCGTCGGCCCGTGCTGACGTTCAATGGCCAGCTTCCAGCCGACTGCCGCCTCAACCTGATCGCAGGGACGCCAGGTGCTGAAGTTTGGCGTTAAGCGCAGGCTCGCCAGTTGTTCCACGGCCTGGTGCGTCGGGCCATCTTCGCCTAAACCGATGGAGTCGTGGGTATAGACCATAATCTGCCGGGCTTTCATTAAGGCCGCCATACGCGCCGCGTTACGCGCATATTCGACAAACATCAGAAACGTGGCGGTATACGGTACAAAGCCGCCGTGGTAGGCGATGCCGTTAGCAATGGCGGTCATGCCGAATTCGCGCACGCCATAGTGGATGTAATTACCTGCCGGATCCTCTTTCAACGAGGTCGAACCTTTCCAGATAGTCAGGTTGCTCGGCGCCAGATCTGCCGATCCGCCCAACAGTTCCGGCAACAGGGGACCGTAGGCATTGAGCGTATTTTGCGATGCTTTACGGGTGGCGATTTTGGCCGGATTAGCCTGCAAGTCGTTAATAAATTTTTGCGTGGCGGATTCCCATGTCTCCGGCAGTCCGCCGCTCATCCGGCGGGTAAACTCCGCGGCCAGCTCAGGATAAGCCTTCTCATAAGCAGCAAACTTTTCCTGCCACTGCTGCTGCGCTTTCTCACCTTTTTCACGGCCATCCCACGCGCGGTAAATTTCTTTTGGGATCTCAAACGCCGGATGATGCCATCCCAGCTTCTGGCGAGTCAGCGCCACCTCTTCTTCGCCCAGCGCCGCGCCGTGCGACTCCTCCTTCCCGGCTTTATTCGGCGAGCCAAAACCTATCACCGTCCGACAGATAATTAGCGAAGGTTTATCTTTTACGCTC
This sequence comes from Salmonella sp. SJTUF15591, assembly GCF_043356435.1. Taxonomy (NCBI): domain Bacteria; kingdom Pseudomonadati; phylum Pseudomonadota; class Gammaproteobacteria; order Enterobacterales; family Enterobacteriaceae; genus Salmonella; species Salmonella sp. SJTUF15591. Next base: position 190,818 of record NZ_JBEUJO010000005.1, read on the forward strand.
TGCGCTTCCAGAATGGCTTTTTTCACCGCCTCCGGATCGTGCCCGTCAATGTCATGCACGACATGCCAGTGGTAGGCTTCAAAACGTTTGGCGGTATCGTCGGTAAACCAGCCTTCGGTTTCGCCATCAATGGAGATGCCGTTGTGATCATAAAAGCCGATCAGTTTGCCCAGCCCCAGCGTACCAGCCAGCGAACACACCTCATGCGAGATCCCCTCCATCAGACAGCCGTCGCCCATAAAGACATAGGTGTAGTGGTCGACAATCTCATGGTCCGGCCGATTGAACTGTGCGCCTAACGTACGCTCGGCAATCGCCAGCCCGACGGCATTCGCCAGCCCCTGGCCCAGCGGTCCGGTGGTGGTTTCAACGCCGGGCGTATAGCCAATCTCCGGGTGACCTGGCGTTTTAGAGTGCAGTTGACGGAAGTTTTTTAACTCCTCCAGCGGCAGGTCATAACCGGTTAAATGCAGCAGACTATAGAGCAGCATGGAGGCGTGACCGTTGGAAAGGATAAAACGATCACGGTCATACCAGGTCGGATCGGTGGGGTTATGTTTAAGAAAATCGTTCCATAGCACTTCAGCGATATCCGCCATCCCCATCGGCGCGCCGGGGTGCCCGGAATTGGCTTTTTGAACGGCATCCATGCTCAGCGCACGAATCGCATTGGCAAGGTCTTTACGGGACATAAATCACTCCATGCAAGGTTTATAGTTTGGCGGCAAGCAGGTCTTCCAGTTTGCGCTGGTCAACGGCAAAAAGACGGATACCTTCCGACAGCTTCTCTACGGCCATCGCGTCCTGATTATGTTCCCAGCGGAACTCCGCTTCCGTCATTGGCGTAGGACGGTGGAACATCTGCGAGGAAGGCACCAGTTTACGGATCACCGGTTCTTCTTTTTCTTTCAGCTCTTTAAGCAGGTTAGGGGAGATAGTCAGTCGATCGCAGCCGGTTAGCGCGAGGATTTGCTCAGTACGGCGGAAACTTGCGCCCATCACGATGGTTTCATAGCGATGCTGTTTAAAGTAATCGTAGATATTGCGTACCGATTTCACGCCGGGATCTTCCTCCACGACATACGGCTCCAGCGGACTACGCGCCTGATACCAGTCGTAAATTCGGCCCACGAACGGAGAGATTAAATAGACGCCCGCTTCGGCGCAGGCGCGCGCCTGGGCAAAAGAGAACAACAGCGTCAGGTTGCAATTAATGCCTTCTTTTTCGAGCTGCCCGGCGGCGCGGATACCTTCCCAGGTCGCGGCGAGCTTGATCAGAATGCGCGATTTATCAATATCCTGCTGCTGGTAGAGATCCACCAGATGGCGCGCTTTCTCGATACTTTTTTCTTTATCGAACGATAACCGCGCGTCGACTTCAGTAGAGACGCGACCGGGAATACTTTTCAGTATTTCCGCGCCAAAATTAACCGCCAGTTTATCGCTGGCTGCTGCAACCTGCTGTTCCTGCGTACCGCCGTGTTTTTTCCCCCAGGCAATCGCATCCTCAATCAAATGACCATACTGCTCAAGCCCGGCGGCTTTCAGCAGTAAAGAGGGATTTGTCGTGGCATCCTGCGGCTGGTAGTGGCGGATGGACTCGATGTCGCCGCTATCGGCGACGACGGTAGTGAATTGTTTGATGCCGTCTAGCTGGTTCATAGGAAATACTCCTTGAAAAGTAAAGTGTTAGATGAGTGTGTTGATTCACACTTCTGAAAGATTGATACACTACATAACCAAAAAGCATAGCAGACAGGCATGGTATTGCTGGTATAAGCAGGTAACATGGCTGTTATAAGTTGATAACAAACTCTTGCGCCGCGTCGTGATAGTTTGCAGACCTTCAAAGTTTGTGTTGCGCAGTACGGTGATAATGTGCGGCGCACCAGGCCGCGTCACTTTTTGAACGATACGTGAAAGGAACAACAAAATGGATGAGCAGTTAAAACAAAGCGCCCTTGATTTCCACGAATTTCCGGTACCCGGTAAAATTCAGGTTTCTCCGACTAAGCCCCTTGCCACCCAACGCGATCTGGCGTTGGCTTACTCGCCAGGCGTGGCGGCGCCCTGCCTGGAAATCGAAAAAGATCCGCTGGCAGCCTACAAATACACCGCGCGCGGCAACCTTGTCGCGGTCATTTCCAACGGTACAGCGGTGCTGGGGTTAGGCAACATTGGCGCGCTGGCCGGCAAGCCGGTCATGGAAGGCAAAGGCGTTCTGTTTAAAAAATTCGCCGGCATCGATGTGTTTGACATTGAAGTCGATGAGCTTGATCCGGACAAATTTATCAATGTGGTCGCAGCGCTGGAGCCGACCTTTGGCGGCATTAACCTCGAAGACATTAAAGCGCCGGAATGTTTCTATATTGAACAGAAACTGCGCGAGCGCATGAACATCCCGGTTTTCCATGACGATCAGCACGGAACGGCGATCATCAGTACTGCCGCCATTCTTAATGGCCTGCGAGTCGTAGAGAAAAATATTTCCGACGTGCGGATGGTCGTCTCCGGCGCAGGGGCGGCGGCAATCGCTTGTATGAACCTGCTGGTCGCGTTGGGGATGCAAAAGCACAACATCGTGGTGTGCGACTCTAAGGGCGTTATTTACAAAGGCCGTGAGCCGAATATGGCGGAGACCAAAGCGGCCTATGCGGTAGACGACAGCGGCAAGCGCACGCTGGATGAAGTCATTGACGGCGCGGATATTTTCCTCGGCTGTTCAGGCCCGAAAGTGCTGACTCAGGAGATGGTGAAGAAAATGGCCCGCGCGCCAATGATTCTGGCGCTGGCCAACCCGGAACCGGAAATTCTGCCGCCGCTGGCGAAAGAAGTGCGTCCGGACGCCATCATCTGTACCGGTCGTTCCGACTATCCGAACCAGGTGAACAACGTATTGTGCTTCCCGTTTATCTTCCGTGGCGCACTGGACGTCGGCGCGACGGCGATCAACGAAGAGATGAAACTGGCGGCGGTCCGTGCGATTGCCGAGCTGGCGCACGCCGAACAGAGCGAAGTGGTGGCCTCGGCCTATGGCGATCAGGACCTGAGCTTTGGGCCGGAATACATTATTCCGAAACCGTTTGACCCGCGTCTGATTGTCAAAATCGCTCCGGCGGTCGCGAAAGCGGCAATGGATTCCGGCGTGGCGACGCGCCCGATTGCTGACTTTGATGCCTATATCGATAAACTGACCGAGTTTGTCTACAAAACCAACCTGTTCATGAAGCCGATCTTCTCGCAGGCACGCAAAGATCCGAAGCGTGTAGTGCTGCCGGAAGGGGAAGAGGCGCGCGTGCTGCACGCAACCCAGGAGTTGATCACCCTGGGGCTGGCGAAGCCCATCCTGATCGGACGTCCGAGCGTGATCGAAATGCGTATCCAGAAACTGGGGCTACAGATCAAAGCGGGCGTTGATTTCGAGATCGTGAATAATGAATCCGATCCGCGCTTCAAAGAGTACTGGAGCGAGTATTACCAGATCATGAAGCGTCGCGGGGTAACTCAGGAACAGGCGCAGCGTGCGATGATCGGCAACCATACGGCCATTGGCGCGATCATGGTGCAGCGTGGGGAAGCGGATGCGATGATCTGCGGTACCATCGGCGACTACCATGAGCATTTCAGCGTCGTGAAAGCCGTCTTTGGCTACCGTGACGGCGTGCATACGGCAGGGGCGATGAACGCCTTACTGCTGCCAAGCGGCAACACTTTTATCGCCGATACTTATGTTAACGAAGATCCCACGCCGGAACAGTTGGCGGAGATCGCCGTAATGGCGGCGGAAACCGTTCGCCGCTTTGGTATTGAGCCGAAAGTCGCGCTGTTGTCGCACTCTAACTTTGGTTCCTCAAATTCGCTGTCCGCCAGCAAAATGCGCGAAACCCTTGAGCGGGTACGCGAACGAGCGCCCGATCTGATGATTGACGGTGAGATGCACGGTGATGCGGCGTTGGTGGAAAGTATTCGTAATGACCGGATGCCGGATAGTCCGCTGAAGGGAGCCGCCAATATTCTGGTGATGCCGAATATGGAAGCCGCCCGCATTAGTTACAACTTACTCCGCGTCTCCAGTTCCGAAGGCGTCACGGTCGGCCCGGTCCTGATGGGCGTGTCTAAACCGGTACATGTATTAACGCCGATCGCCTCTGTACGCCGTATCGTGAATATGGTGGCGTTAGCGGTAGTTGAAGCGCAAACCACGCCGCTTTAATAACGCATTACTCTCTCTTCTGGCGCAGGTTCTCCTGCGCTTTTTTTATGCGCCGCTGGGCTTCGCCATGGCATGGAAGGCTCGTGTGGGGATATTCTGGAACCTATTGCGTTACCCCTACTTATTTCACTGAATCTGTACTATGCACAAATCGAGTGATACGCATTATTTTTATCAATAATAGTAATATAAAGAATAGTCGGTGGGTATTTATTGCGGAACAGGCTTAAATTCAGAATGACGCCTGAAAATGTGATGCACCACGATATTTATCGTTAACACCTTCGACAGAAGTCCCTTTTATTTTCTTTCTCTTAGTGATCTACCTCACCTTTTACATCACCTTGCCGAATTTTGTTATTTACTCCGACAAAAAATTGCCACGATGACGGCAGTTTCAGTGGAGACGGTGAGCAATGAATAAAGAACGCATTATTCAGGAATTTGTGCCGGGCAAACAGGTCACGCTGGCGCATCTCATTGCGCACCCTGGTGAAGAACTGGCGAAAAAGATCGGCGTTCCCGATGCTGGCGCGATTGGCATTATGACCTTAACGCCGGGGGAAACGGCGATGATCGCTGGCGATTTAGCGATGAAGGCTGCGGATGTACACATCGGTTTTCTCGACAGATTTAGCGGCGCGCTGGTGATTTATGGCACCGTCGGCGCAGTAGAAGAAGCGCTATTACAGACGGTCAGCGGGCTGGGGCGATTATTAAACTTTACCCTGTGTGAGTTAACAAAAAGTTAATTGGTGGCGGTAATGAAACGTATTGCTTTTGTCGGCGCGGTCGGCGCCGGAAAGACAACGCTTTTTAACGCGTTACGGGGAAATTATTCCCTCGCCAGAAAAACGCAGGCCGTGGAATTTAACGATCATGGCGATATCGATACGCCGGGTGAATATTTTAGCCATCCCCGTTGGTATCACGCCTTAATTACCACGTTGCAGGATGTGGACACGCTGATTTATGTCCACGCGGCAAACGATAAAGAAAGTCGCTTACCTGCCGGGTTATTGGATGTTGGAACCCGTAAACGACATATCGCCGTTATCAGCAAAACGGACATGCCGGATGCCGACGTCGCCGCTACGCGGCAGTTGCTTTGCGAGATTGGATTCCGGGAGCCGATTTTCGAGCTCAACGGCCACGACCCGCAAAGCGTGCGGCAGTTGGTGGATTATCTGGCGGCTCTCAGTGAACAGGAGGAAGAGGCAGGTGAAAAAACTTATCACAGCTAACGATATTCGTGCGGCCCACGCCCGCGGCGAACAGGCGATGTCGGTAGTGCTGCGCGCCAGCATTATTACCCCGGAGGCTCGCGAAGTGGCGGAACTACTGGGCTTCACGATTACCGAATGCGACGAGCCCGTCCCGGCATCCACATCGGCGCAGTCGTGTAAAAGCGAAAGCCAGCGCATTCGGGAAGCCATCATCGCGCAGCTCCCGGAAGGGCAGTTTACTGAAAGCCTGGTGGCGCAGTTGATGGAAAAAGTGCTCAAGGAAAAGCAGTCGCTGGAACTGGGGACGATGCAGCCGAGCTTTACCTCCGTCACGGGTAAAGGCGGCGTGAAAGTCATTGACGGCAGCAGCGTGAAATTTGGCCGCTTCGACGGCGCCGAACCGCACTGCGTCGGCTTAACCGATCTGGTTACAGAGCAGGATGGCAGCAGCATGGCCGCCGGGTTTATGCAGTGGGACAACGCCTTTTTCCCGTGGACGCTGAACTACGACGAAATCGACATGGTGCTGGAGGGCGAACTGCATGTACGCCATGAAGGCGAAACCATGATTGCCAAAGCCGGAGATGTCATGTTCATCCCTAAAGGCTCCAGCATTGAATTTGGCACGCCAACGTCCGTGCGCTTCCTGTACGTCGCCTGGCCTGCAAACTGGTAATCCGTATGAACGATTTCATCACCGAAACGTGGCTCAGAGCGAATCATACGCTCAGCGAAGGATCGGAAATCCATCTGCCCGCTGATGCACGACTGACGCCCTCGGCCCGGGAACTGCTGGAAAGCCGCCGCCTGCGCATTAAGTTTCTGGATCCGCAAGGTCGGCTGTTTGTCGATGATGACGAACAGCAGCCGCAGCCGGTACATGGCTTAACCAGTAGCGATACGCACCCACAGGCCTGCTGTGAACTGTGCCGCCAGCCGGTGGTGAAAAAGCCCGATACGCTGACCCATCTGACGGCGGACAAAATGGTCGCCAAAAGCGACCCGCGCCTCGGCTTTCGCGCCGCGCTCGACAGCGCCATCGCGCTGACCGTGTGGCTACAAATCGAACTGGCGGAACCCTGGCAGCCGTGGCTTTTCGATATCCGCTCGCGGCTGGGCAACATTATGCGCGCCGACGCTATAGATGAACCGCTGGCGGCTCAGTCTATCGTCGGGCTGAACGAGGATGAGCTGCATCGGCTTTCCCACCAGCCGCTGCGCTATCTCGACCACGATCACCTGGTGCCGGAGGCCAGCCACGGTCGCGATGCGGCGCTGCTTAATCTGCTGCGAACCAAAGTCCGCGAAACGGAAACCCTCGCCGCACAAGTGTTTATTACCCGTAGTTTTGAGGTCTTGCGCCCGGACATTTTACAGGCGCTGAACCGTCTCTCCAGCACGGTTTACGTGATGATGATTTTGAGCGTGGCGAAACATCCGCTGACGGTCGCCCAAATTCAACAACGGTTGGGAGAGAAGCCATGATCATTGAACGCGCCCGCGAACTGGCGGTACGCGCCCCCGCCAGAGTCGTCTTTCCCGATGCGCTGGACGAACGCGTGCTGAAAGCGGCGCATTACCTGCAACAGTGCGGTCTGGCTCGCCCCGTTCTGGTCGCCAGTCCGTTTGCGCTGCGTCAGTTTGCCCTGAGTCATCGTATGGCGATGGATGGCATTCAGGTCATCGACCCACACAGCAACCTGAGTATGCGCCAGCGTTTTGCGCAACGCTGGCTCGCCCGTGCCGGAGAAAAAACGCCGCCGGACGCAGTGGAAAAGCTTAGCGACCCGCTAATGTTCGCTGCCGCCATGGTGAGCGCCGGTGAGGCTGATGTGTGTATCGCAGGCAACCTGTCGTCAACGGCGAATGTGCTGCGCGCAGGGCTGCGGGTGATTGGCCTGCAACCCGGGTGCAAAACATTGTCGTCTATTTTCCTGATGCTGCCGCAGTATGCCGGTCCGGCATTAGGGTTCGCCGATTGCAGCGTAGTGCCGCAGCCGACGGCGGCGCAGCTGGCGGATATCGCTATCGCCAGCGCCGACACCTGGCGGGCCATTACCGGCGAAGAGCCGCGCGTGGCGATGCTGTCATTTTCAAGCAACGGCAGCGCCCGTCACCCCAATGTTGCCAACGTGCAGCAGGCGACAGAGCTCGTTCGCGAACGTGCGCCGCAACTGCTTGTGGACGGTGAATTGCAGTTTGACGCCGCTTTCGTCCCGGAGGTCGCCGCGCAAAAAGCGCCTGACAGCCCGCTGCAAGGCCGCGCCAACGTGATGATTTTCCCGTCGCTGGAGGCGGGCAATATTGGCTACAAAATCGCTCAGCGTCTGGGAGGCTATCGCGCTGTTGGGCCGCTAATTCAGGGGCTTACCGCGCCGCTTCACGACCTCTCCCGAGGCTGTAGCGTGCAGGAAATTATCGAACTGGCGTTGGTGGCAGCCGTGCCGCGCCAGGCTGACGTGAGCCGCGAACGCAGCTTACACACACTGGTTGAATGAACGGTCCCGTTCTGGACCCCTTTAATGAGAGGAAAACACGATGGAAGCATTAGGAATGATTGAAACCCGGGGCCTGGTTGCGCTTATTGAGGCCTCAGATGCGATGGTAAAAGCCGCACGCGTGAAGCTGGTCGGCGTGAAGCAGATTGGCGGTGGCCTGTGTACGGCCATGGTGCGTGGCGACGTGGCGGCGTGCAAAGCCGCAACCGATGCTGGCGCCGCTGCGGCGCAGCGCATTGGCGAGCTGGTCTCCGTACACGTGATTCCACGCCCGCACGGCGATCTGGAAGAAGTGTTCCCGATCAGCTTCAAAGGCGACAGCAACATTTGATGGTAGGCCGGATAAGACGCGCAGCGTCGCCATCCGGCATGAATGCGCGCCATTGCCTGATGGTGCGCAGATTCAAGGCCTACGACCCAACGGGCAATCCATGGAGGCGGATATGAAACTGGCAGTCGTCACAGGACAAATCGTATGTACCGTCCGCCATCAGGGACTGGCGCATGACAAATTGCTGATGGTGGAAATGATCGATGCCCAGGGCAACCCCGACGGGCAGTGTGCCGTCGCTATCGACAGTATCGGGGCGGGAACCGGAGAGTGGGTACTGCTGGTCAGCGGCAGTTCCGCACGCCAGGCGCATCGCAGCGAATTATCACCGGTCGATCTGTGCGTCATTGGCATCGTCGATGAAGTGGTGGCTGGCGGGAAAGTGGTTTTCCATAAATAGGACTGAACATCATGAATCAACAGGATATTGAACAGGTGGTGAAAGCGGTACTGCTGAAAATGAAAGACAGCAGCCAGCCGGCCAGCACTGTTCATGAGATGGGCGTTTTTGCCTCCCTGGATGACGCAGTGGCGGCAGCAAAACGTGCCCAGCAGGGGCTGAAGAGCGTGGCGATGCGCCAGCTTGCCATTCATGCCATTCGCGAGGCGGGCGAAAAACACGCCCGAGAATTAGCGGAACTTGCCGTCAGCGAAACCGGCATGGGACGCGTTGACGATAAATTTGCCAAAAACGTGGCGCAGGCGCGCGGCACGCCGGGCGTCGAGTGTTTATCTCCGCAGGTGCTGACCGGCGATAACGGCCTGACGCTGATTGAAAATGCGCCGTGGGGCGTGGTGGCCTCGGTCACGCCGTCCACCAATCCGGCGGCGACGGTGATTAATAACGCCATCAGCCTGATTGCCGCAGGCAACAGCGTCGTGTTTGCCCCGCATCCGGCGGCGAAAAAGGTCTCTCAGCGAGCAATCACCCTCCTCAATCAGGCGGTGGTCGCCGCCGGCGGCCCGGAAAATCTGCTGGTCACCGTGGCGAACCCGGATATCGAAACCGCCCAGCGGCTGTTCAAGTACCCCGGTATTGGCCTGCTGGTGGTGACCGGCGGCGAAGCGGTGGTAGACGCGGCGCGCAAACATACTAATAAACGCCTGATTGCCGCCGGTGCTGGCAATCCCCCGGTGGTGGTGGATGAGACCGCCGACCTGCCGCGCGCTGCACAATCCATCGTCAAAGGCGCGTCTTTTGATAACAACATCATCTGTGCCGACGAAAAAGTGCTGATTGTGGTGGATAGCGTCGCCGACGAGCTGATGCGTCTGATGGAAGGTCAGCACGCGGTGAAACTGACCGCCGCTCAGGCCGAACAGCTCCAGCCGGTGCTGCTGAAGAATATCGATGAACGCGGCAAAGGCACCGTCAGCCGTGACTGGGTCGGTCGTGACGCGGGCAAGATTGCCGCAGCCATTGGCCTGAACGTCCCGGATCAAACGCGCCTGCTGTTTGTGGAAACGCCCGCTAACCATCCGTTTGCCGTCACTGAAATGATGATGCCGGTACTGCCGGTGGTACGGGTCGCCAACGTCGAAGAAGCCATCGCCCTGGCGGTTCAGCTTGAAGGCGGTTGCCACCATACGGCGGCGATGCACTCGCGCAATATCGACAACATGAACCAGATGGCGAACGCCATCGACACCAGCATTTTCGTCAAAAACGGGCCGTGCATTGCCGGGCTTGGATTGGGCGGAGAAGGCTGGACCACCATGACTATCACCACGCCAACCGGCGAAGGCGTGACCAGCGCGCGTACCTTTGTGCGGCTGCGTCGATGCGTGCTGGTGGATGCGTTTCGCATTGTATAAGGGATGACTCATGGCGCACGACGAACAACTCTGGCTCACCCCAAGACTGCAAAAAGCGGCGGCCCTGTGTAACCAGACGCCCGCCGCCAGCGATACACCGCTGTGGCTGGGCGTCGATTTGGGCACCTGCGACGTGGTGTCGATGGTGGTCGACGGCAACGCCCAGCCGGTGGCGGTATGCCTTGACTGGGCCGACGTTGTGCGTGACGGCATCGTCTGGGATTTCTTCGGCGCCGTCACCCTCGTGCGCCGCCATCTCGACACCCTTGAACAGCAGCTCGGCTGCCGCTTTACCCACGCGGCGACCTCGTTCCCGCCGGGCACCGACCCGCGTATTTCGATCAACGTGCTGGAGTCTGCCGGGTTAGAAGTCAGCCACGTACTGGATGAGCCGACGGCGGTGGCGGATCTGCTGGCGCTTGATAATGCAGGCGTGGTGGATATTGGCGGCGGCACTACCGGCATTGCCATCGTCAAACAGGGCAAGGTGACTTACTCCGCCGATGAAGCCACTGGCGGGTACCATATCTCCCTGACGCTGGCGGGCAACCGCCGTATTCCCCTGGAAGAGGCGGAACAGTACAAGCGCAGCAATGCGCAGGAGATTTGGCCGGTAGTGAAGCCGGTGTACGAAAAAATGGCGGAAATCGTCGCTTGCCATATTGCCGGGCAGGGAGTGACAGATTTATGGCTGGCGGGCGGTTCCTGTATGCAGCCGGGCGTGGAGGCGTTATTTCGTCAGCGTTTCCCGGAGTTACAGGTGCATTTGCCGCAGCACAGCCTGTTTATGACCCCGCTGGCGATAGCCAACAGCGGGAGAGCGAAAGCGGAGGGACTCTATGCAAGCTGAACTACAGACGGCGCTGTTTCAGGCATTCGACACCCTGAATCTGCAACGGGTGAAAACGTTCAGCGTACCGCCGGTCACGCTGTGCGGACTTGGGGCGCTCGGCGCCTGCGGCCAGGAAGCGCAAGCGCGAGGCGTAAGCCATTTGTTTGTGATGGTCGACAGCTTTCTGCATCAGGCGGGAATGACCGCGCCGCTGGCACGCAGCCTGGCGATGAAAGGCGTGGCGATGACGGTCTGGCCGTGTCCGCCAGGCGAGCCGTGCATCACCGATGTCTGCGCGGCGGTGGCGCAACTGCGTGAGGCGACGTGCGACGGCGTAGTGGCCTTTGGCGGCGGTTCGGTGCTGGACGCGGCGAAAGCGGTCGCCCTGCTGGTGACTAACCCTGACCAGACGCTGAGCGCCATGACCGAGCGCAGTACATTACGCCCGCGTCTGCCGCTGATTGCGGTGCCGACCACCGCCGGAACCGGTTCTGAAACCACCAACGTAACGGTGATTATCGACGCGGTCAGCGGGCGCAAGCAGGTGCTGGCACACGCGTCACTAATGCCGGACGTAGCGATTCTTGATGCTGCCGTGACCGAAGGCGTTCCGCCAAACGTGACGGCGATGACCGGTATCGATGCGTTGACTCATGCGATTGAGGCCTACAGCGCGCTCAACGCCACGCCGTTTACCGACAGCCTGGCGATTGGCGCGATAGCGATGATTGGCAAATCGCTGCCGAAAGCCGTGGGTTACGGCCACGATCTGGCGGCGCGTGAAAATATGTTGCTGGCCTCCTGTATGGCGGGAATGGCCTTTTCCAGCGCTGGTCTGGGGCTGTGTCATGCGATGGCGCACCAGCCAGGGGCGGCGCTGCATATTCCGCACGGCCAGGCCAACGCCATGCTGCTGCCAACGGTCATGGGCTTTAACCGGATGGTATGCCGCGAACGCTTCAGTCAAATCGGTCGGGCGTTAACCAATAAGAAATCGGACGATCGCGATGCGATTGCGGCGGTGAGCGAGCTGATTGCCGAAGTGGGGCAGAGCAAACGGCTGGCTGACGCTGGCGCCAAACCCGAACACTACAGCGCATGGGCGCAAGCCGCGCTGGAGGATATTTGTCTGCGCAGTAACCCACGCACCGCCACACAGGCACAGATTATCGACCTGTACGCGGCTGCCGGGTAATGCCTGTAGGCCGGATAAGGTGCTCGCACCGCCATCCGGCAATAACACGGCGTTAATGCCGGAGGCGACGTAAACGTCTTATCCGGCCTACAAATCATAAATGGCAGGGAGTAAGGGCTATGGGAATTAACGAAATCATCATGTACATCATGATGTTCTTTATGCTGATTGCCGCCGTGGACAGAATCCTGTCACAGTTCGGCGGGTCGGCGCGCTTTCTCGGTAAATTCGGCAAGAGTATCGAGGGGTCTGGCGGCCAGTTTGAAGAGGGCTTTATGGCGATGGGCGCGCTGGGACTGGCGATGGTCGGTATGACCGCGCTGGCGCCGGTGCTGGCGCATGTACTGGGGCCGGTTATTATCCCGGTATACGAAATGCTGGGCGCGAACCCATCCATGTTTGCGGGTACGCTACTGGCCTGTGATATGGGCGGATTCTTCCTCGCCAAAGAGCTGGCCGGCGGTGATGTCGCGGCGTGGCTATACTCAGGGTTAATCCTTGGGTCGATGATGGGGCCGACCATTGTGTTCTCCATTCCGGTGGCGCTCGGCATTATCGAACCGTCTGACCGCCGCTACCTGGCGCTTGGCGTACTGGCGGGTATCGTCACCATTCCCATTGGCTGCATTGCGGGGGGACTGATCGCCATGTACTCAGGCGTGCAGATCAATGGTCAGCCAGTGGAGTTTACCTTCGCGCTGATCCTGATGAACATGATCCCGGTATTGATTGTCGCGGTGCTGGTAGCGCTGGGGCTGAAGTTCATCCCGGAAAAAATGATCAACGGTTTCCAGATTTTCGCCAAATTTCTGGTGGCGCTGATCACCATCGGTCTGGCGGCTGCGGTGGTTAAATTCCTGTTGGGCTGGGAGTTGATTCCGGGACTCGACCCGATCTTTATGGCGCCAGGCGACAAACCCGGCGAAGTGATGCGCGCCATTGAAGTGATCGGCTCTATCTCCTGCGTGCTGCTCGGCGCGTATCCGATGGTGCTGTTACTGACCCGCTGGTTTGAAAAACCGTTGATGAATGTCGGTAAACTGCTGAACGTAAATAATATTGCGGCGGCAGGCATGGTGGCGACCCTGGCGAACAATATCCCCATGTTCGGCATGATGAAGCAGATGGATACCCGCGGCAAAGTGATTAACTGCGCATTTGCCGTCTCTGCGGCGTTCGCGCTGGGCGACCATTTAGGCTTCGCCGCCGCCAACATGAACGCCATGATCTTCCCGATGATTGTCGGCAAGCTGATCGGCGGCGTGACGGCGATTGGCGTGGCGATGATGCTGGTGCCGAAAGATGACGCCGCCCAGGTGAAAACCGAAGCGGAGGCGCAATCGTGAACACTCGCCAGCTACTGAGCGTCGGTATCGATATCGGCACCACCACCACGCAGGTGATCTTCTCGCGCCTGGAGTTGGTTAACCGTGCGGCGGTGTCGCAGGTGCCGCGCTACGAATTCATCAAACGCGACATTAGCTGGCAAAGCCCGGTCTTCTTTACGCCCGTGGATAAGCAGGGCGGTCTGAAAGAGGCCGAACTTAAAGCGCTGATTCTGGCCCAGTATCAGGCCGCAGGCATCGCGCCTGAATCGGTGGACTCCGGGGCTATCATTATCACCGGCGAAAGCGCCAAAACCCGCAACGCCCGTCCGGCGGTCATGGCGCTCTCGCAGTCGCTGGGCGACTTTGTGGTCGCCAGCGCCGGGCCGCATCTGGAATCAGTCATTGCCGGTCACGGCGCCGGAGCGCAAAGCTTGTCTGAGCAGCGGATGTGCCGGGTGCTGAATATTGATATCGGCGGCGGCACGTCTAACTACGCGCTGTTTGACGCGGGAAAAGTCAGCGGCACCGCTTGCCTTAACGTCGGTGGTCGCCTGCTGGAAACCGACGCTCAGGGGCGCGTGGTTTATGCCCATCAGCCGGGGCAGATGATTATCGATGAGGTGTTCGGTTCGGGTACTGATGCTCGCGCCTTAGCTGCCGCACAGTTGGGACAGGTGGCGCGGCGGATGGCGGATCTCATCGTCGAGGTTATCACTGGCGCGCTCTCGCCGCTGGCGCAATCGCTGATGCAAACCGGGCTGCTGCCCGCCGATATTACGCCAGAGGTGATCACCCTTTCCGGTGGGGTAGGTGAATGCTACCGCAACCAACCTGCCGATCCGTTCTGCTTTTCTGATATCGGGCCGCTGCTGGCGACCGCGCTGCATGAGCACCCGCGTCTGCGCGAGATGAACGTGCAGTTTCCGGCGCAAACCGTACGCGCCACGGTGATTGGCGCGGGGGCCCATACGCTCTCGCTTTCCGGCAGTACTATCTGGCTGGAAGACGTCCAACTGCCGCTGCGCAACCTGCCGGTGGCGATCCCGCAGGATGACGCCGATCTGGTGAACGCCTGGCGGCAGGCGCTTCTCCAGCTTGATCTCGACCCGCAAACCGACGCTTACGTGCTGGCGCTTCCCGCCACGCTCCCGGTGCGTTACGCCGCATTACTCACGGTCATCAACGCGCTGACGGCTTTTGTCGCGCGTTATCCCAATCCACATCCCCTGCTGGTGGTGGCCGAGCAGGATTTTGGTAAAGCGCTGGGCATGTTATTGCGCCCACAGTTACCGCAACTTCCGCTGGCGGTCATCGATGAGGTGGTCGTGCGGGCGGGAGACTATATCGACATTGGTACGCCTCTTTTTGGCGGATCGGTTGTGCCGGTGACGGTGAAATCACTCGCATTTCCTTCCTGAGGGAACGACTTATGAAACTAAAGACCACATTGTTCGGCAATGTTTATCAGTTTAAGGATGTAAAAGAGGTACTGGCTAAAGCCAACGAACTGCGTTCGGGGGATGTGCTGGCCGGGGTTGCCGCGGCAAGTTCGCAGGAGCGCGTAGCGGCAAAACAGGTACTGTCGGAAATGACGGTGGCGGATATCCGCAACAATCCGGTGATTGCCTATGAAGAGGACTGCGTGACGCGCCTGATTCAGGATGACGTCAACGAAACGGCCTATAACCGGATTAAAAACTGGAGCATCAGCGAACTGCGCGAATACGTACTGAGCGATGAAACCTCCGTGGACGATATCGCGTTTACCCGCAAAGGCCTGACCTCCGAAGTGGTGGCGGCAGTGGCGAAAATCTGCTCCAACGCCGACCTGATCTACGGCGGCAAGAAAATGCCGGTGATCAAAAAAGCCAATACCACCATCGGTATTCCGGGCACCTTTAGCTGCCGTTTGCAGCCGAACGATACCCGTGACGATGTACAGAGTATCGCCGCGCAAATCTACGAAGGGCTTTCTTTCGGCGCAGGCGATGCGGTGATCGGCGTTAACCCGGTGACCGATGACGTGGAGAACCTGACCCGCGTGCTCGACACCGTTTACGGCGTTATCGATAAATTCAATATTCCGACCCAGGGCTGCGTGCTGGCGCACGTCACCACCCAGATCGAAGCGATTCGTCGCGGCGCGCCGGGCGGACTGATTTTCCAGAGCATTTGCGGCAGCGAGAAGGGCTTAAAAGAGTTCGGCGTCGAGCTGGCGATGCTCGACGAAGCGCGGGCTGTGGGGGCGGAGTTCAACCGCATCGCCGGGGAAAACTGCCTGTACTTTGAAACCGGGCAGGGGTCTGCGCTGTCGGCTGGCGCGAACTTTGGTGCCGACCAGGTGACGATGGAAGCGCGTAACTACGGGCTGGCTCGCCACTACGATCCGTTCCTGGTGAACACCGTGGTGGGCTTTATCGGGCCGGAGTATCTCTACAACGACAGGCAGATTATCCGCGCCGGTCTCGAAGATCACTTTATGGGCAAGCTGAGCGGCATCTCCATGGGCTGCGACTGCTGCTATACCAACCATGCCGACGCCGACCAGAACCTTAACGAAAACCTGATGATTCTGCTCGCCACTGCCGGCTGTAACTACATCATGGGGATGCCGCTCGGCGACGACATCATGCTCAACTACCAGACCACCGCTTTCCACGATACCGCCACCGTCCGTCAGTTGCTGAATTTACGGCCATCGCCGGAGTTTGAACGCTGGCTGGAAACGATGGGCATTATGGCAAACGGTCGTCTGACCAAACGGGCGGGCGATCCGTCACTGTTCTTCTGATGACGCGGGGATAACACCATGGATCAAAAACAGATTGAAGAAATTGTACGTAGCGTGATGGCGTCAATGGGACAGGACGTACCGCAGCCCGTCGCGCCGTCAACGCAGGAAGGCGCAAAGCCGCAGTGCGCCGCGCCGACGGTGACCGAAAGCTGCGCGCTGGATTTAGGTTCCGCAGAGGCAAAAGCCTGGATTGGCGTCGAGAATCCGCATCGTGCGGACGTGCTGACCGAACTGCGTCGCAGTACTGCGGCACGCGTCTGTACGGGGCGTGCCGGGCCGCGTCCGCGCACCCAGGCGCTGTTGCGCTTCCTGGCGGATCACTCCCGTTCGAAAGATACCGTGCTCAAAGAAGTGCCGGAAGAGTGGGTAAAAGCGCAAGGGCTGCTGGAAGTGCGTTCGGAGATCAGCGACAAAAACCTGTACCTGACGCGCCCGGATATGGGGCGTCGCCTGAGCCCGGAAGCCATTGACGCGCTGAAGTCGCAGTGCGTGATGAACCCGGATGTGCAGGTAGTGGTCTCCGATGGCCTCTCTACGGATGCGATCACCGCCAACTATGAAGAGATCCTGCCGCCGTTGCTTGCCGGTCTGAAGCAGGCCGGGCTGAACGTCGGCACGCCGTTCTTTGTGCGCTATGGCCGCGTGAAGATTGAAGATCAGATTGGCGAAATTCTCGGCGCGAAGGTCGTCATCCTGCTGGTGGGCGAACGTCCGGGGCTGGGGCAGTCGGAAAGCCTCTCCTGCTACGCCGTCTATTCCCCGCGCGTAGCGACCACCGTCGAGGCCGACAGAACCTGTATTTCAAACATTCATCAGGGGGGGACGCCGCCAGTAGAAGCCGCCGCCGTGATTGTGGATTTGGCCAAACGGATGCTGGAGCAGAAAGCGTCCGGCATCAACATGACCCGTTAAGGAGACATCATGCCTGCATTAGATTTGATTCGACCTTCAGTGACTGCCATGCGCGTGATTGCCTCCGTGAATGACGGCTTTGCGCGGGAACTTAAATTACCGCCACATATACGTAGCCTCGGACTCATCACGGCAGATTCTGATGATGTGACCTATATTGCCGCTGACGAAGCGACCAAACAGGCGATGGTGGAAGTGGTCTATGGCCGCTCCCTCTATGCCGGGGCGGCTCACGGGCCGTCGCCTACCGCCGGTGAGGTGTTGATTATGCTGGGCGGACCGAACCCGGCGGAAGTGCGCGCCGGTCTGGATGCAATGGTCGCCAGCATTGAAAACGGCGCGGCGTTCCAGTGGGCGAACGATGCGGAAAATACCGCGTTCTTGGCGCATGTGGTTTCGCGTACTGGCTCGTACCTCTCGTCTACCGCAGGTATCGCGCTGGGCGATCCGATGGCCTATCTGGTGGCGCCGCCGCTGGAAGCGACATTCGGCATTGACGCGGCGATGAAATCCGCTGACGTTCAACTGGTGACTTACGTGCCGCCGCCGTCGGAAACCAACTATTCGGCCGCGTTCTTAACGGGAAGCCAGGCCGCGTGTAAAGCCGCCTGCAACGCCTTTACCGACGCCGTGCTGGATATCGCCCGTAACCCTGTCCAGCGTGCGTAACGGAGGCTGCCAATGATCAATGCCCTGGGATTACTGGAAGTGGACGGAATGGTCGCCGCCGTCGATGCGGCGGATGCCATGCTGAAAGCGGCCAACGTGCGTTTGCTTAGTCATCAAGTGCTCGACCCTGGCAGGTTAACGCTGGTGGTGGAGGGCGATCTGGCGGCGTGTCGTGCGGCGCTGGATGCCGGAAGCGCCGCCGCGCAGCGCACAGGCCGTGTGATTAGTCGCAAAGAAATTGGTCGTCCGGAAGAGGACACCCAGTGGCTGATTGGCGGGTTTGCGCGTGCGACAACGCCGACTGAGAAAGCGCCCCAGGTACCCGCAACGCCTGAGTTCGCCGAAGCGTTACTGGCGCTGCTGGCATCAGTACGCCAGGGAATGACGGCGGGAGAGGTGGCCGCGCATTTTGGCTGGCCGCTGGAGCAGGCCAGAAACGTGCTGGAACAACTCTTTTCTGACGGAGCGTTGCGTAAACGCAGTAGTCGCTATCGCATCAAAAATTAATCTGTCGGAGGGCCGGGCGTCCTGGCGGGCGTCCGGCATAGAAGATCATGAAAAAGACCCGTACAGCGAATTTGCACCATCTTTATCATGAAGCGTTACCCGAAGACGTTAAACTTACGCCCAGAGTCGAGGTGGACAATGTTCATCAGCGACGGACGACGGATGTCTATGAACATGCTCTGACTATCACCGCCTGGCAGCAGATCTACGATCAGTTACACCCGGGTAAATTTCATGGCGAGTTCACGGAAATCCTGCTTGATGAGATTCAGGTGTTCCGTGAATACACCGGCCTGGCGCTGCGTCAGTCGTGTCTGGTTTGGCCAAACTCTTTCTGGTTTGGTATTCCGGCGACGCGCGGCGAACAGGGATTTATCGGCGCGCAGGGGCTCGGCAGCGCCGAGATTGCCACCCGACCGGGAGGCACCGAGTTTGAACTGAGCACGCCGGATGATTACACCATTCTGGGCGTCGTTATCTCGGAAGATGTTATTTCCCGTCAGGCCACGTTTTTGCATAACCCGGAAAGGGTGCTGCATATGCTGCGTAACCAGTTAGCGCTGGAGGTAAAAGAGCAGCATAAAGCGGCGCTGTGGGGCTTTGTGCAGCAGGCGCTGGCCACCTTTAGCGAGAGTCCTGAAACCCTGCATCAACCTGCGGTGCGTAAGGTCTTGAGTGATAATTTGTTGCTGGCGATGGGCACGATGCTGGAAGAGGCGAAGCCGATTCATAGCGCCGAGAGCATCAGCCATCAGGGATATCGTAGGCTACTGTCGCGGGCGCGGGAATATGTGCTGGAAAATATGTCGGAGCCGCTGACAGTGCTCGACTTATGTAACCAGCTACACGTTAGCCGCCGCACGCTGCAAAATGCGTTTCACGCCATTTTGGGCATTGGCCCCAATGCGTGGCTGAAACGTATTCGCTTAAACGCGGTACGCCGGGAGTTGATTAGCCCGTGGTCGCAGAGCACCACGGTCAAAGATGCCGCGATGCAGTGGGGATTCTGGCATCTGGGGCAATTTGCCACCGATTATCAGCAATTATTTGCCGAAAAACCGTCGTTGACGCTGCATCAACGGATGCGGCAATGGGCTTGATATTGATGGGTAGGCTCTCCGGTTGCTGATAACGTGCGCGTGTCGGGAATTGCCCGGTGGCGGCTGGCGCCTTACCGGGCCTACGGATTCGCTGCTGTCTGTGGTTGGTAGCCCGGACAAGGCGCGCCAGCGCCGCCTCCGGGGAACCGCGCGCAATTTTGCCTCCGCTGATAAGCCCGTAAAGCATCCCATTGGCATATTTCTCAATATCTTCATAACTTATTTGTGCGAGGAACATTATCGTTTGCGCGCACGTTGGGCACGTTGGGTATTCCGCATCCTGAACCCAGGCCGGGTGGCCGCCGAGCTGTGAGACGGTCGTGGGTGAATTAGGAACGGCCGTGGCGAAAACGGTGTTATATGCCGTACAACACTACCAGGTCAGAATGCGAATTACCGAATTCTTTATCTACAATGAACTCGTTTATTTCTACGAGCCTGCTTTTATTCAACGGCCAACCGGATAGGCGATAAACAAACCGGCTATCGTCAAAATACATGCCAGTAGGCATAGCAAGATACAGTTAACGCTTTTACGCGGAATATGAATAATAAAGCAGAGTAATGCTATCAGGGCCATGACCACAGGGATGGTCACCATATTGATAACCAGAAGCACGATCAGACCGAAGCTCACCCCTCCGCTATGAGGGATGAATATTCTTTCTTCAAAATATATTTCTAGCGTAATGGCAAGCAGGCAGCCAATAAAACTTATATCCAGATGGGGATGCCATTTGGCGTCACTGGTTACTACTTTCCGTGTATTTGTTTGCATTGTTTTACTTTATAAATAAGTTAAATCCAGTCGCGTACCTGAATAAACTCGCTCAGCGCCGCTTCCGGGCTACCCGCTTCTGGCTGCCAGTCGTACTCCCAGCGCACCAGCGGCGGCATCGACATCAGGATAGATTCAGTGCGCCCGCCGGTTTGCAGACCAAACAGGGTGCCTCTGTCCCATACCAGATTGAACTCCACGTAGCGCCCGCGGCGATAAAGTTGAAAATTACGCTCCCGCTCTCCCCAGACCATCGCTTTGCGTCGTTCGACAATCGGTAAATACGCCTCGGTGTAGCCGTTACCGACCGCCTGCATAAAAGCAAAACAGTGGTCGAAATCCGGCGTATTCAAATCGTCAAAAAACAGGCCGCCGATACCGCGCTGCTCGTTACGATGCTTGAGGAAAAAGTAGTCATCGCACCACTTTTTATAGCGCGGATACACATCGTCGCCAAACGGCTGGCACAGGTCGCGGGCGGTGCGGTGCCAGTGAACGGCATCCTCTTCAAAGCCGTAGTAGGGCGTTAAATCGAACCCGCCGCCAAACCACCACACCGGATCGGCGCCCGGTTTTTCGGCAATAAAAAAGCGCACGTTAGCATGGCTGGTGGGAATATACGGATTGTGCGGATGCACCACCAGCGATACGCCCATCGCTTCAAAGCTACGCCCAGCCAGTTCTGGCCGATGCGCGGTGGCGGACGCGGGCATTGCATCGCCGTGAACGTGAGAGAAATTAACGCCCGCCTGTTCGAAAATTCCGCCGTTGCGTAATACCCGGCTGCGTCCGCCGCCGCCCGCTTCGCGTCGCCAGCTATCTTCGACAAAGTTTGCGCCATCCACAGCGGATAACGTTTGGCAAATATCATCCTGCAGGCGTAGCAGAAACTGTTTTACGTGATGTGCATCGGGTTTCATGATTACCGTTTCTTCGTGTGCGCTTTCTGGTTATCAAACCAGTGAAAATAACTGATGATGCCGTTGGCGATCGCCGTAGCGATTTTCTGGCGAAACGCCGTCGTGCCCAGCAGGCGTTCTTCTTCCGGATTGGTAATAAACGAGGTTTCGACCAGTACCGACGGAATTGACGGTGATTTTAGCACCACGAAAGCCGCTTGTTCGGTAGTGCGGCTGTGTAATTTATGTATGGGTTTGATTTTCTTGAGAATATGCGAACCCAGCGTCAGACTGTTTTTAATCGTATCGGTTTGCACCAGATCAAACAAAACTTGTTGTAATAGATGATCCCGGTCAGTGGCTTTTTTACCCGCCACTTCGTCCGCGCGGTTTTCACGCTCGGAGAGATACTTCGCCATGGCGCTACTGGCCCCGCGGTTGGAAAGCGCAAAAACGGAAGCGCCCGCCGCTTTCGGGTTGGTAAAACCATCGGCATGAATGGACATAAACAGATCCGCGCCGTGCTTATGGGCGATTTCCACCCGATCGTACAGCGGAATAAAGGTATCCCCTGTCCGGGTTAAACGCGCATCGATTCCGTGATTTCGCAAAATAGCGCGTACGTTTTTGGCAATTGCCAGTACGACGTGTTTTTCCTGAGAACCGTTGCGGCCAATCGCGCCGGTATCGATGCCGCCGTGTCCGGGGTCGAGCATCACCAGCCGTTTACTGCCGGTTTTTTTGGTTTTGGGTTTGCTGTGACCATTACTGGTTTTTAGCGTTTCTTCTTTGGCTATTGCGTGCGACATACCTGACAGCGTCAGGGCCGCCAGACCTGTTTTGAGTACCTGGCGGCGCGAAGTGAGAGTTTTTAGGAGTTTAAAAGTGCTCATACGGCCTGAGTTGTGAAAATTAAGTTCAAGATGTTATATCGTATCGCGTAATCCGTTACGACGGTTGGTGATGAGAATTGTTTTACTTTTCATTTCAATACGTGACACATCGCCATTATGCCATTTTTTCCGCTACATCGCGTCAGATATTGGCTGAATCAGATGTTTGCGCCATAATCTTGGTTTTTCCACCCGAAAAGGCAACGAATACCATGGAAATACGCGTTTTTCGCCAGGAAGATTTCGAAGAGGTGATTACCCTCTGGGAGCGTTGCGACCTGCTGCGTCCATGGAACGATCCTGAAATGGATATTGAACGCAAGGTGAATCACGATGTCAGCTTGTTCCTCGTTGCGGAAGTTAGCGGCGAAGTCGTCGGTACGGTAATGGGCGGTTATGACGGGCATCGTGGCTCGGCGTATTACCTGGGCGTTCACCCGGAGTTCCGCGGGCGCGGCATTGCGAATGCGTTGCTTAACCGGCTGGAAAAAAAACTCATCGCTCGCGGGTGTCCGAAAATCCAAATTATGGTGCGCGATGATAACGACGTTGTGCTGGGCATGTATGAACGTCTGGGGTATGAGCATTCTGACGCCCTAAGTTTGGGTAAACGCCTGATTGAAGATGAAGAGTACTGAGTTTCATCCAGCCGATTATGATGTACACGGACGTTTACGCCTGCCGTTTCTGTTCTGGTGCGTACTGCTACTTCAGGCGCGCGCCTGGGTACTCTTTGTCATTGCCGGTTCATCCCGTGGACAGGGTAATACTTTGTTAAACTTTTTTTATCCCGACCATGATAATTTTTGGCTGGGGCTGTTGCCCGGCGTTCCGGCGGTAGTGGCGTTTTTACTCAGCGGGCGGCGTGAAGCGGTTCCTGGTGTGTGGCGCTGGCTGCGCGGACTCCTGATCCTTGCTCAACTGGTGTCGTTGTGCTGGCTGCCGGTGATGTGGCTGGGTGGCGACCCGGTCAACGGCGTCGGGCTGGCGCTGCTGCTGGCGGACATCGTCGCGCTGATCTGGCTGTTAACCAATCAACGTTTGCGTGCCTGTTTTTCCTTTGAGAAAGAATAACGGCACTTTTTGGCGAACCCGCACTCCAACCAACGTTAATTAATAAAAGAAAGGAAGTGAGATGAAATCGCTGCGTTTGACTTTACTCGCACTGCCGCTGGCGCTGACCGGCTGCTCGACGCTCTCCTCGGTCAACTGGTCTGCCGCAAATCCATGGAACTGGTTTGGTTCCTCGACAGAAGTCACTGAGCAAGGCGTGGGAGCGCTGACCGCCGCCACGCCGCTGGAAGAGCCGGCGATTGCAGAGGCATTAGATGGCGATTATCGCCTGCGTAGCGGTATGAAAACCGATAACGGCAACGTGGTGCGCTTTTTCGAAGCGATGAAGGGCGACAACGTCGCGATGGTGATCAACGGCGAGCAGGGCACCGTGAGCCGTATTGATGTGCTGGACAGCGATATCCCAACCGCCGCGGGGGGCAAAATTGGTACGCCGTTTAGCGACCTTTACAGCAAAGCGTTTGGTCACTGCGAGCCGGTTTCCAGCGATAGCCATACCAGCGTCGAATGTAAAGCCGAGGGAAGTCAGCATATTAGCTATGTTTTCTCCGGCGAGTGGAGCGGACCGGAAGGCTTAATGCCTCCTGATGACGTCTTAAAAAACTGGGACGTGCGCAAAATTATCTGGCGTCGTTAATTTGCGCCTGAACAAACCGCTTCGCTTAAAAACAAGGTAAAATAACCTCCATTAATGCCACGACTGCGTGGCATTCTCATTTTCAGGAGGAATCATGTCTCAGGTTCAAAGTGGCATTTTGCCGGAACATTGCCGTGCGGCAATTTGGATTGAAGCCAATGTGAAAGGCGACCAGGACGCCCTGCGCGCGGCCAGCAGAACATTTGCCGATAAACTGGCGACCTTCGAAGTCAAATTTCCGGACGCCCATCTTGGGGCCGTTGTGGCGTTTGGCAACAACACCTGGCGCGCCCTGAGCGGCGGCGTCGGGGCGGAAGAACTGAAAGATTTTATTCCTTATGGTAAAGGACTGGCGCCGGCCACGCAGTATGACGTGCTGATCCATATCCTTTCCCTGCGCCACGATGTGAATTTTTCTGTTGCCCAGGCGGCGATGGAAGCCTTCGGCGACTGTATCGACGTGAAAGAAGAAGTTCACGGCTTCCGTTGGGTGGAAGAACGCGATCTGAGCGGCTTTGTCGACGGGACAGAGAACCCGGCAGGCGAAGAGACGCGTCGTGAAGTGGCGGTGATCAAAGATGGCGTGGATGCCGGCGGCAGTTATGTGTTCGTGCAACGTTGGGAACACAATCTCAAGCAACTTAACCGGATGAGTATCCACGATCAGGAGATGATGATCGGGCGTACCAAAGAAGCCAATGAAGAGATTGACGGCGATGCGCGTCCGGCAACGTCTCACCTGAGCCGCGTGGATCTCAAAGAAGATGGCAAAGGGCTGAAGATTGTGCGCCAGAGCCTGCCATACGGTACCGCCAGCGGTACTCATGGTCTCTATTTCTGCGCTTACTGCGCACGTCTGCACAATATCGAACAGCAGCTTCTGAGTATGTTCGGCGATACCGACGGTAAACGCGACGCGATGCTGCGCTTCACCAAGCCGGTGACTGGCGGCTACTATTTTGCGCCGTCGCTGGATCGCCTGTTAGCGCTATAAGGTAAAACCCTGTCGGATGGCAGCGCAAACGCTTTATTCGACCTACGATTGGTAGGCCTGATAAGCGCAGCGCCATCAGGCAGAACAGCATAAAAATGCCCATCCCCGCCTCCGCGGGGATTTTTTTACCTAATATTTACCTGAATTAGTGAGCTATTCCTCAGCACTTATTTGTTATTACTGTATTTTCAGTGTTAATGGAGTGTAAGACTCCATATTCAAAAGGAGACATTGAAAATGGGTAAACTCACGGGCAAGACAGCATTGATTACGGGCGCATCGCAGGGGATTGGCGAAGGGATCGCTCGCGTATTCGCACGCCACGGCGCGAACTTAATCTTGCTGGATATCTCCGATGAGATTGAAAAGCTGGCGGATGAGCTGGGCGGGCGCGGGCATCGCTGTACTGCCGTTAAGGCTGACGTCAGAGATTTTGCTTCGGTGCAGGCGGCGGTTGCGCGCGCCAAAGAGACTGAAGGTAGAATTGATATTTTGGTGAATAACGCTGGCGTGTGCCGTCTGGGCAACTTCCTCGATATGAGTGAAGAAGATCGCGATTTCCACATTGATATTAATATTAAAGGTGTCTGGAACGTCACCAAAGCCGTCCTGCCGGAGATGATTAAACGTAAAGATGGCCGCATTGTGATGATGTCTTCCGTCACGGGAGATATGGTGGCGGACCCGGGTGAAACGGCCTATGCGCTGTCAAAAGCCGCCATTGTCGGTTTAACCAAATCGCTGGCGGTAGAGTATGCGCAGTCCGGTATTCGCGTGAATGCCATTTGCCCCGGTTATGTAAGAACGCCGATGGCGGAAAGCATTGCCCGTCAGTCTAACCCTGACGATCCGGAATCGGTATTAACGGAAATGGCAAAAGCTATTCCGCTACGCCGCCTTGCCGATCCGCTGGAAGTAGGGGAACTGGCGGCATTTCTGGCTTCCGATGAGTCCAGCTATCTTACCGGAACGCAAAACGTCATTGATGGCGGCAGTACCCTGCCTGAAAGCGTAAGCGTAGGCGTCTGATTGATGCCGGTCTCCTCCCCGCGCCGCGTGGGGAGGGATTCTCTTATTCCCTTTTCAACTTTCAAATCATCAAACGGTATATAAAACCGTTACTCCTTTAGCGCTGGTTATAAATATGATGACCATAAGAAAGTCATTAAATTTATAAGGGTGCGCAATGGCCGTTAACTTACTGAAAAAGAGACCCCTGACGCTGGCAGCAATGCTGTTACTGGCAGGGCAGGCGCAGGCAACGGAGCTGCTGAACAGCTCATACGATGTCTCCCGCGAGCTGTTTGC
The DNA here is from genome assembly GCF_043356435.1 of Salmonella sp. SJTUF15591. NCBI lineage: Bacteria > Pseudomonadati > Pseudomonadota > Gammaproteobacteria > Enterobacterales > Enterobacteriaceae > Salmonella > Salmonella sp. SJTUF15591. Next base: position 216,821 of record NZ_JBEUJO010000005.1, read on the forward strand.
CGCCCTTAACCCGCCGTTTGAGCAACAATGGGCGAAGGATAACGGCGGCGATAAGCTGACGATTAAGCAGTCTCATGCCGGGTCATCAAAACAGGCGCTGGCGATTTTGCAGGGACTGAAGGCAGACGTCGTGACCTACAATCAGGTGACCGACGTACAGATTCTCCATGATAAAGGTAAACTGCTCCCTGCCGACTGGCAAAGCCGTCTGCCGAACAACAGTTCGCCATTCTATTCCACGATGGGCTTCCTGGTGCGCAAGGGGAACCCGAAAAATATTCACGACTGGAGCGATCTTGTACGTTCCGACGTGAAGCTGATTTTCCCTAACCCGAAAACCTCCGGCAACGCCCGTTACACGTATCTGGCGGCATGGGGCGCAGCGGATAACGCGGACGGCGGCGATAAAGCCAAAACCGAACAGTTTATGACCCGGTTCCTGAAAAACGTCGAAGTGTTTGATACCGGCGGTCGCGGCGCTACGACTACCTTTGCCGAGCGTGGTCTGGGCGATGTGCTGATTAGTTTTGAATCGGAAGTGAACAACATCCGCAAACAATATGAAGCCCAGGGATTTGAAGTGGTGATCCCGAAAACGAACATTCTTGCTGAATTCCCGGTTGCCTGGGTGGATAAAAACGTGAAGGCCAACGGCACAGAAAAAGCCGCCAAAGCTTACCTGAACTGGCTGTATAGCCCGCAGGCGCAGACCATCATTACCCATTACTACTACCGCGTGAATAACCCGGAAATCATGGGCAAGCAAGCAGATAAATTCCCGCAGACCGAACTGTTCCGCGTGGAAGACAAGTTTGGCACGTGGCCTGAGGTGATGAAAACGCACTTTGCCAGCGGCGGCGAGCTGGACAAACTGTTGGCGGCGGGGCGTAAGTAATGCTTGCCGTTTCTTCCCGACGCGTGCTGCCTGGCTTTACGTTAAGCCTCGGCACCAGTTTGCTGTTTGTCTGCCTGATCCTGCTGTTGCCGTTGAGCGCGCTGGTGATGCAGCTCTCACAGATGAGCTGGTCGCAATACTGGGATGTCGTGACCAACCCTCAGGTGGTGGCTGCCTATAAAGTGACGCTACTGGCGGCATTTGTGGCGTCGATTTTTAACGGCGTGTTTGGCCTGCTGATGGCGTGGATTTTAACCCGCTACCGTTTTCCAGGGCGCACGTTGCTGGATGCGCTGATGGATCTGCCGTTTGCGCTGCCTACGGCGGTGGCGGGGTTAACGCTGGCCTCGCTGTTCTCTGTGAACGGTTTCTACGGTCAGTTTCTTGCGCAGTTTGATATCAAAGTGACCTATACCTGGCTCGGTATTGCGGTGGCGATGGCCTTTACCAGCATTCCATTTGTGGTGCGCACCGTCCAGCCGGTACTGGAAGAGCTGGGGCCGGAATATGAAGAAGCGGCACAAACGCTGGGGGCCACCCGCCTGCAAAGTTTTCGCAAAGTCGTGCTGCCTGAGCTGTCGCCTGCGCTGATTGCCGGCGTGGCGCTCTCTTTTACCCGTAGCCTGGGTGAGTTTGGCGCGGTGATTTTTATCGCTGGAAATATTGCCTGGAAAACAGAAGTGACCTCGCTGATGATTTTTGTGCGTTTGCAGGAGTTTGATTACCCCGCCGCCAGCGCCATTGCCTCGGTGATCCTTGCGGCATCACTGCTGCTGCTGTTCTCAATTAACACTCTGCAAAGTCGCTTTGGTCGACGTGTGGTAGGTCATTAATGGCGGAAGTGACTCAATTGAAGCGATACGACGTCCCCCGCATTAACTGGGGAAAATGGTTTCTGATTGGCGTCGGGATGCTGGTTTCGGCGTTTATCCTGCTGGTGCCGATGATTTACATCTTCGTGCAGGCGTTCAGCAAAGGGTTAATGCCGGTACTGCAAAATCTGGCCGATCCGGACATGCTGCACGCTATCTGGCTGACGGTGTTGATTGCCTTGATCGCAGTGCCGGTGAATCTGGTGTTCGGTATTCTGCTGGCGTGGCTGGTGACGCGCTTTAACTTCCCCGGACGTCAGCTATTGCTGACCCTGCTGGATATTCCCTTTGCCGTCTCACCGGTGGTGGCCGGTCTGGTTTATCTGTTGTTTTATGGTTCCAACGGCCCGTTGGGCGGCTGGCTGGATGAGCATAATTTGCAAATGATGTTCTCCTGGCCGGGGATGGTACTGGTCACTATTTTTGTCACCTGCCCGTTTGTGGTGCGCGAACTGGTGCCAGTGATGCTCAGCCAGGGCAGTCAGGAAGATGAGGCGGCGATTTTACTGGGCGCATCCGGCTGGCAAATGTTTCGCCGCGTGACGTTGCCGAATATTCGCTGGGCGCTACTCTACGGCGTGGTGTTAACCAACGCCCGCGCGATTGGCGAGTTTGGCGCGGTGTCGGTGGTGTCCGGCTCGATTCGCGGCGAAACGTTATCGCTACCGTTACAGATTGAATTACTGGAGCAGGACTACAACACCGTCGGCTCCTTTACCGCCGCCGCATTGTTGACGCTAATGGCGATTATTACCCTGTTTTTGAAGAGCATGTTGCAATGGCGTCTGGAGAATCAGGAAAAACGCGCGCAACAGGAGGAAAATCATGAGCATTGAGATCGCCAGAATTAAGAAATCGTTTGGTCGTACTCAGGTACTGAATGATATCTCGCTGGATATTCCTTCCGGCCAGATGGTTGCCTTGTTGGGGCCGTCAGGTTCCGGCAAAACGACGCTGCTGCGCATTATTGCCGGGCTGGAACATCAGTCCAGCGGCCATATTCGTTTCCACGGTACGGACGTTAGCCGCCTGCACGCGCGCGAGCGTAAAGTCGGTTTTGTGTTTCAGCACTATGCGCTGTTTCGCCATATGACGGTGTTTGACAACATTGCTTTTGGTCTGACGGTGCTGCCGCGACGCGACCGCCCAACTGCGGCGGCGATTAAAACGAAAGTGACGCAATTGCTGGAGATGGTGCAACTGGCGCACCTCGCGGATCGCTTCCCCGCCCAGCTTTCCGGCGGACAAAAACAGCGCGTGGCGCTGGCGCGCGCGCTTGCCGTAGAACCGCAAATTCTACTGCTGGATGAACCGTTTGGCGCGCTGGATGCCCAGGTACGTAAAGAGTTACGTCGCTGGTTGCGCCAGCTACATGAAGAACTGAAATTCACCAGCGTCTTTGTCACCCACGATCAGGAAGAAGCGACGGAAGTGGCGGATCGGGTGGTGGTGATGAGTCAGGGCAATATCGAACAGGCTGATGCGCCGGATCGGGTGTGGCGTGAACCGGCAACCCGCTTCGTACTGGAGTTTATGGGCGAGGTGAACCGCCTGACAGGCACTATCCGCGGCGGGCAGTTTCACGTTGGCGCGCATCGCTGGCCGCTGGGTTATACGCCCGCGTACCAGGGGCCGGTCGATCTGTTCCTGCGTCCGTGGGAGGTGGATATTAGCCGCCGCACCAGCCTGGATTCTCCGCTACCAGTACAGGTCATTGAGGCCAGCCCGAAAGGTCACTATACACAGTTAGTGGTACAGCCGCTGGGGTGGTATCACGATCCGCTGACGGTGGTGATGGCGGGTGAGGATGTTCCGGTTCGCGGCGAGCGTTTGTTTGTTGGACTGCAAAAAGCGCGTCTGTATAACGGCGACCAGCGTATTGAAACGCGTGAAGAGGAACTTGCTCTGGCGCAATCGGCCTGATAGGTTAATTTGTATAGTTATCGCCCGGTGGCGCTACGCATACCGGGCTTTTTTACGAGCTGAAAACGTGAATACATTAGAACAAACCATCGGCAATACGCCGCTGGTCAAATTACAACGTCTGGCGCCGGATAACGGCAGTGAAATCTGGGTCAAGCTGGAAGGCAATAATCCGGCAGGATCGGTGAAAGATCGCGCGGCGCTATCGATGATTGTCGAGGCGGAAAAGCGCGGGGAAATTAAACCGGGCGATGTCCTGATTGAAGCGACCAGCGGCAACACTGGCATTGCGCTGGCGATGATCGCCGCGCTAAAAGGTTATCGCATGAAGCTGTTGATGCCGGACAACATGAGCCAGGAGCGTCGGGCGGCAATGCGGGCTTATGGCGCGGAACTGATTCTGGTCACTAAAGAGCAGGGAATGGAAGGGGCGCGCGATTTAGCGCTCGCTATGTCTGAACGAGGCGAGGGCAAACTGCTCGATCAGTTTAATAATCCTGATAATCCCTACGCTCACTACACCACCACCGGCCCGGAAATCTGGCGGCAAACGCAGGGGCGGGTAACGCATTTTGTCTCCAGCATGGGCACGACCGGCACCATTACCGGCGTGTCGCGTTTTCTGCGCGAGCAGGAAAAACCGGTCACCATCGTTGGCCTGCAGCCGGAAGAGGGCAGCAGTATTCCGGGCATTCGCCGCTGGCCTGCGGAATATATGCCGGGCATTTTTAACGCCTCGCTGGTAGATGAGGTGCTGGATATTCACCAGAATGATGCCGAAAACACCATGCGTGAACTGGCCGTTCGTGAAGGCATTTTCTGCGGCGTGAGTTCCGGCGGCGCGGTAGCGGGCGCGTTACGCGTCGCACGAGCCACGCCCGGCGCGATAGTGGTGGCGATCATCTGCGATCGCGGCGACCGTTACCTTTCGACCGGCGTGTTTGGTGAAGAGCATTTCAGCCAGGGGGCAGGGATTTAAACGAGGTGCCATCGTCGTATGGCACCCGTGTGTTATAGCGTTTTATCCGTTTCCGCAATAAGCGCATGTAAATAAGGCTGCGCGTTTTCATCCGCTTTACCGGGAATTTTAACGATATAGGGTTTTCCGGTGATGGACGACGACGACGCGACTTTATCGATAAACTGTTCGGCGGTGTCGATACGATTGCGCGTGTTACCCAGTTTTAAGCGCAGGTGCGATACGGCTTCCTCGCAGTTATGCGCATCACCGTTACGAACGAAAGTCAGATCCTTTTTCTGCGCCAGCGCATTAAGCATGGCGTCAATGCGCGCTTCTTCGTGGGCGTTTAGCTTCGCCCAGGCGGGTAGGGCCAGCAGGAGCGCAACGACGGCGCAGACAATTTTCTTCATGGTAAAATCCTTTTTCATGCGAGAATCACTGCACCTCAGACCGTTAGCCGGGTAATAAGTTGCACTCCTGGTGGGGTTATTTCTGTGAGTGCGCCAGCGTGAGTTCATCCAGAAAACGCCACAGCTTTTCATTCATCTGCTGGTAATCCCATGCGCGCATTTCGGCAACCGAGCGGATAAAACGCTTCCCTTGCGCGTCGGCCAGCTCCTGCTGCGAATGTTGGATTAATCCTTCAACCGCCTCGACGGTAAATTCCATATGACACTGGAAGCCGTAGACAAAATTGCCGTACTGCACTATCTGACGTGGACAGCCTTCGCTTTCGGCCAGCACGGTCGCCTGATCGGTGAGTCCTGGCATATCGTTGTGCCAGTGGCCGACGGTTAACGGGGAGCCAAAGTGGGCGATAAGCGGATGCCGCAGACCGGCTTCAGTGAGCGTAATAGGGTAGTGGCCAATCTCTTTTTCCGGACTTTGGCACACAGCGGCGCCCAGCGCCTCGCCAATGAGCTGCGAACCAAGACAAATGCCGATAACCATTCGCCGGGCCGTAATCGCCTGATTAATTAAGTGCTGTTCGGCGCGAGAGTCAAAGTACGGGCACTCTTCGCGGGTGGTGCGCGGCGACTGCGGACCGCCAAATACCACGAGCATATCGAACTCATCGGCATTGGGCGGTAGCGCTTCTCCGGCATAGACGCGCGACCATGAAATGGTATAACCGCGATCTTCAGCCCATTTCAGATAAGCGCCAGCGGATTCAAACGACTCATGGACAACAAAATGAACTCGCACGTTATTTTCTCCTGTTAGCGATTTAGCGCCTGATGGATATCAGCCGCCAGCGTGTTGATCTCGCTGTCATTTAATGTCGACAGCGTGATACGTAGACCGTGAGACGGCGCGCTTACGCCAAAGGCTTCTCCCTCACGTACCAGCCAGCCGGATTTTGCCAGCGTAAACGCGGTAGCCTGGCTATGGGTGTCCAGCGGGAGCCAGGCATTCACGCCGTCGCCGGGAGAAATGGCGATGCCATATTGCTGTAGGGCGCGGGCCAGTTTTTGTTGCCGGGCGGCGTAAAACAGCCGCGTTTGCGCCAGCTTGTGCTGATACTCAGGGTCGGTCAGGCAGGCGTAGACCAGATCCTGTAACAGATGGCTGACCCACTGACTACCGGCATTTAGCCGCAGCCGAAGTTTTGCCGAGGTCGCGCTGTCGCTGGCGACAATAGCAAGACGTAAATCGGGGCCGAGAGCTTTGGAAACGGAGCGTATCACCGCCCAGTGTTGCGTTGTCTGCGCAATAACCGGCTGCCAGGGCGACGAAGAAAGCAGGGCGAAGTGATCGTCGATAATGACCACTACCTGAGGGTAACGCGCCAGTATATTTTGCAGCGCAGCGGCACGGCGAGCGCTCAGGCTACAGCCGGTAGGGTTGTGTGCGCGCGGCGTTAAGATTACTGCCCGCGCGCCCTGGTTTAGCGCCTGCTCCAGCTTTTCAGGCTGCATTCCTTCGCTATCTACGCTGACCGGGCTGGCGCTAAAACCGGCATAGCGCAGCATATTGATACTGCTTAAAAAACAGGGATCTTCCACCGCGACGCTGTCGCCCGGCAGCAGATGCGCGCAAAGCAGTCTTTCGATAGCGTCGATAGCTCCGCTGGTGATATCAATTTCGCCTGCGACGGGGGTGGCATCCCGTAGCCAGCGCGCCGCCCAGGCGTGTAGTTCAGGGGAAACGGGCGCATCGCCGTAGAGATGCGGCGTGCGGCTGAGACGAGCAAAATAACGGCTAAGGTCAGGCAGACGCTGCGGATCGGGATTGCCGCCGGAAAGGTCGTGCAGAGGCGTATGTGGATCGCCGCCTTCCAGCGCTACGGGAGACGGACTGCCTTTAATCACCGTCCCATTGCGGCCTAAACTTTGCGCCAGCCCCGCCGTTATCAGCCGTTTATACGCCGCTGCGACGGTATTGCGGTTCACCTTTAATTCGCTTGCCAGCTCCCGTACCGGCGGGAGCGAATCCTCCGCCCGTAACGTGCCGGCGATAATGTGTTGACGGATACTGTCAAAAATTTCGTTAGCGGTTTTTCCGTCGATCATTATTGACCTATGACAAAATGAATTTTAGCATATGACAATGATAATGAGGCGGTAGCCCGCTGTCCAGCGAGAGGAAAATTTTATGGGACAAGAGAGTGATATTCAGTCAGTGCTCTTCGACGACAACCATCGGGCATTACAGACCGATATCGTCGCCGTCCAGTCACAGGTCGTGTACGGCAGCGTAGGCAACAGTATCGCTGTTCCGGCCATTAAAGCGCAGGGACTACGCGTGACGGCGGTCCCGACGGTGCTGTTCAGCAATACGCCGCACTATAAAACCTTTTATGGCGGCATTATTCCCGCCGAGTGGTTTGCAGGCTACCTTACGGCGTTGAATGAGCGCGATGCGCTACGTGAATTAAAAGCGATTACCACCGGTTACATGGGCAGCGCAGACCAAATTGTCTTGCTTTCGAAGTGGCTAATGGCGATCCGGGCTTCGCATCCGGAGGTGTGTATTCTTGTTGATCCGGTCATTGGCGATACCGACAGTGGAATGTATGTGCAGGCGGAAATTCCGCAGGCTTATCGCACACATTTGTTGCCGCAGGCGCAGGGGCTAACGCCGAACGTATTTGAGTTGGAGATGCTGAGTGGTAAACCGTGTCGCACGCTGGAAGAGGCGGTGGCGGCGGCGCAATCGCTGCTTTCCGATACGCTGAAATGGGTGGTTATCACCAGCGCGCCGGGCGAATCTCTGGAGACCATAACGGTTGCCGTCGTTACCGCGCAGGTCGTGGAGGTCTTTGCCCATCCGCGGGTGGCGACGGAGTTAAAAGGGACGGGAGATCTCTTCTGCGCCGAGCTGGTCAGCGGTATTGTGCAGGGAAAAAAACTGACGACCGCGGCAAAAGATGCGGCGCAGCGCGTGCTGGAGGTGATGACCTGGACACAGCAGTGTGGCTGTGATGAGTTAATTCTGCCGCCGGCAGGGGAGGCGCGATGAAGAGTTATCGGCTGGTGGTTCGCCAGCAGGGACGTATCGTGGGGCATTTTGAAACGAGCGGGCTGGACGCGCTGGAAGATATTTGCGTAGCGCGGGCGATGTTTGGCATCACTGGCGGCTATCAGTGCGAGTTGCAAGTGTCCGATTCCGAACGCAGGATGCTGGAGAGTGGCCCGGATGGGATGAAGATCCTGATGCGCGAGAAGTGCTTTCGCCCGGTGACCTCGCAGTTGTAACCCGTGGATTGGCGCTGAAATGTTCGCAACCTTGTAGGCCTGATAAGCGTAGCGCCATCAGGCAGTACGCCGCACCATCGCCGGATGGCGGCGCAAGTACAGGCAAAAAAAATGGCGCCCAAAGGCGCCATTCTTCACTGCGGCAAGAATTACTTCTTAATGCGGATAACCGGAGTTTCACCCACGGTCACGCTACCGGACAGTTTGATCAGTTCTTTGATTTCATCCATGTTGGAGATAACAACCGGAGTCAGGGTAGACTTGGCTTTTTCTTCCAGCAACGGCAGATCGAACTCGATGACCGGATCGCCAACTTTCACGCGCTGACCCTCTTCAGCAATACGCTTGAAGCCTTCGCCTTTCAGCTCAACGGTGTCGATACCGAAGTGAACGAACAGCTCAATGCCGCTATCGGATTCGATAGAGAACGCATGGTTGGTTTCAAAGATTTTGCCGATGGTACCGTCAACAGGGGCGACCATTTTGTTACCGGTTGGTTTGATAGCGATGCCATCACCAACGATTTTTTCAGCAAAAACTACATCCGGCACGTCTTCGATGTTGACGATCTCGCCAGAGAGCGGGGCAACAATCTCAATAGTTCCGGTGTCTTTCTTATCATCAGAAACCAGAGATTTTAGTTTATCGAACAAACCCATGATCTTCTCCTAAGCAGTAAATTGGGCCGCATCTCGTGGATTAGCAGATTGTTTTTTCTTCAATGAACTTGTTAACCAGCGTCATTAACTCGTCCGTTGTCGGTTGAGCAAGAGCCTGCTCTGCTAACACCTTCGCATCTTCGAAGTTCGTGTTACGGATAATCTTCTTAATGCGCGGGATAGAAATGGCGCTCATAGAGAATTCGTCCAGACCCATCCCCAGCAACAGAAGTGTAGCACGTTCGTCGCCTGCAAGCTCACCACACATGCCAGTCCATTTACCTTCTGCATGAGAAGCATCAATAACTTGCTTGATCAAGTTCAGTACGGACGGTGACATTGGCTGGTAAAGGTGTGAAATCATATCATTACCACGGTCAACTGCCAGGGTGTACTGCGTTAAATCATTGGTGCCGATACTAAAGAAATCAACTTCTTTGGCTAAATGACGCGCAATTGTCGCCGCAGCCGGTGTTTCCACCATCACGCCAATCTCAATGCTTTCGTCAAATGCTTTACCTTCGTCACGCAGTTCCTGTTTGTAGATTTCAATCTCTTTGCGCAGCGCGCGAACTTCTTCAACAGAGATGATCATCGGGAACATAATGCGCAATTTACCGAAAGCGGAGGCACGCAGAATCGCGCGAACCTGGTCACGCAGGATCTCTTTGCGATCCATGGCAATACGCACGGCGCGCCAGCCCAGGAACGGGTTCTCTTCTTTCGGGAAGTTCATGTACGGCAGCTCTTTGTCGCCGCCAATGTCCATGGTACGGACGATAACCGCCTGCGAGCCGCATGCTTCAGCGACCGCTTTATAGGCGGCAAACTGCTCTTCTTCCGTCGGCAGCGCGTCGCGATCCATGAACAGGAATTCAGTACGATACAGACCAACGCCTTCCGCGCCGTTGCGCTCAGCGCCTTCAACGTCACGAACGGTACCGATGTTGGCGCAAACTTCGACCTGATGTCCATCCAGCGTGATTGCCGGCAGATCTTTCAGTTTTGCGAGTTCCGCTTTCTCGGTCGCAACCTGCTCCTGGACGGCGCGCAGTTGCTCAATAACATCGTTGGTCGGGTTGACGTAAACCTGGTTGTTCACGGCATCCAGAATCAGATAGTCGCCGTTTTTCACCTGAGAGGTGACGCTACCGGTACCTACGATCGCTGGCAGTTCCAGAGAACGCGCCATGATGGAGGTATGAGACGTACGTCCGCCCGCGTCGGTGATGAAGCCCAGCACTTTCTGCAGGTTCAACTGTGCGGTTTCTGACGGCGTCAGGTCAGCGGCAACCAGGATAACTTCTTCCTGAATCGCGCTCAGATCGATAATGGCCAGACCCAGGATGTTGCGCAGCAGGCGCTTACCGATATCACGTACGTCAGCCGCACGCTCTTTCAGGTATTCGTCATCCAGTTCTTCCAGGGCAGTGGCCTGACCTTCGATAACTTCATGTGCGGCTGCGTCAGCCGTCATGTGCTTATCTTTAATCAGGGCTATGATTTCCTGCTCCAGCTCCTCATCTTCGAGCAGCATAATATGCCCTTCAAAGATGGCTTCTTTTTCTTCACCGAACGTTTCACCAGCTTTTGTCTTGATCGCTTCCAGTTGCGCAGATGCCTTGGCACGACCGCTCAGAAAACGTTCAACTTCCTGATCAACCTTGTCGGCAGAAATTTTTTTCCGGTCAATGACGATTTCGTCTTCTTTCAGCAGCAGTGCTTTGCCGAAAGCGATACCCGGGGATGCTAAAATGCCTGAAATCATAACCCTACCTTACTTGTGACTGATTTTTAAAAGAACCCGGAAAAAAACTTACTCGAGTTCCGCCATCAGTTTGACCAGATGTTCAACCGCTTTCTGCTCATCTTCACCTTCTGCGGAGATGGTGACGACGGTGCCTTGAGTCAGGCCCAGAGTCTGCAGTTTAAACAGGCTTTTCGCGCTGGCGCTTTTGCCGTTGGAAGTCACAGTAATCTCAGAAGTGAAGCCTTTTGCTTCTTTAACAAACTGAGCAGCAGGGCGGGTGTGCAGACCGTTCGGAGCGGTAATGGTAACTTCTTGCTGGAACATTGTATTTCCCCAACTTATAGGTTTAGTGTTGTGGAACTAAAGTCTAGCCTGGCGGCTCAACTTTAGCCTGTATTGTTAGCGCCGGCGTAAACGGGACGCGACACAAAAGGTGTTCTACGCAATCCGTTGCTGGCAACTTATGGCCGCTGACGTTTCGCTCGTCATTAAACATTATGCCGCGAAAGGAAGATTTGAACCAAATCATAAAATCGATTCAGCTAACGCTTTTCCTGTAACGATTAATTTCGCGCATCAAAATAATTAGTCTGGTTAAATACCAGTTCCGGCAGGGTGAATCAATGCCAGGTGAGGTGAAAGTTTGAAGCAGGCCACAAAAAAGCACCCAAAAAGGTGCTTTTTTACGCGTTTTTAACATGCTGGCATCACTGTTGCAGTTCTTTCTCAGTAAAGAGATCGGCGAACAACGCGGTGCTCAGATAACGCTCACCTGATGAAGGTAGGATAACCACAATATTCTTATTGGTAAAGCTTTCATCTTCCTGCAGCTTAAGCGCTGCAGCAACCGCGGCGCCGGAAGAAATTCCCGCCAGAATACCTTCCTCTTCCATCAGACGGCGCGCGGTAGAAATGGCTTCTTCATTGGTGATGCCAACCACTTTATCAATCAGTTTCAGATCCAGGTTGCCCGGGATGAAGCCTGCGCCGATGCCCTGAATTTTATGCGGGCCCGGTTTGATCTCTTCACCAGCCAGCGCCTGGGCAATAACCGGGGAGTCAGTGGGTTCTACCGCAACGGTGATAAGATCGGTTTTACCCTTCGTCCCTTTGATATAACGCGTGACGCCGGTTAACGTACCGCCAGTGCCGACGCCGGAGATAAACACATCCACCTGACCATCGGTGTCTTCCCAGATTTCCGGGCCGGTGGTTTTTTCATGGATTTCCGGGTTGGCAGGGTTGCTGAACTGCTGGAGCAGGAGATATTTTTGCGGATCGCTGGCGACAATTTCTTCGGCTTTCTGAATAGCGCCTTTCATCCCTTTCGCTCCTTCGGTCAGCACCAGATTCGCGCCTAATGCTTTGAGTAGCTTGCGGCGTTCAATGCTCATGGTTTCCGGCATGGTCAGGGTGAGTTTGTAACCGCGCGCGGCGGCGACATACGCCAGCGCAATACCGGTATTGCCGCTGGTCGGCTCCACCAGTTCCACGCCAGGTTTCAGTACGCCGCGCTTTTCGGCATCCCAAATCATATTGGCGCCGATACGGCACTTGACGCTGAAGCTCGGGTTGCGCGACTCCACCTTCGCCAGAATGCGTCCATTACCGATACGGTTCAGTCGAACCAGCGGCGTATGACCGATAGTCAGCGAGTTATCTTCATAAATCTTACTCATGGCCTGTCCTTAACTGTATGAAATTGGGATACCTTCCCAGCATACCTTCCAGCCAGATATGGGGAAGTAAGGATTTCGCATATCTATATGCTGATGGGAAATAATGGTTATCAGTATGGAATAAGAGACAGCATAAGCCATCTCTTATTTATACATTTTTACGTTATTTCCATAACGCGTGCTTAGCACGCCAGCAATCAACCCACATTGCCGTCGCGCCACAGACGGCGACAGGCATAATGAAAAGGTTAAGCACTGGAATCATCGTAAAGAGGCTGGTGAGCGCGCCAAATTGCATATTCGCGACCTTCTGCGTGCGCAACGCGGCGCGCATCGTTTTAAACGGCACTTTGTGGTTATCAAACGGGTAGTCGCAATACTGGATCGCCAGCATCCAGGCGCTGAACAAAAACCACAGTACCGGCGCGATGGTTTGGCCAATGCCAGGAATAAAATAGAGAACCAGCAGCACAATAGCGCGCGGCAGATACCACGCCAGCTTTTGCCATTCACGTTTCATAATGCGCGGTACATCTTTCATGATGCCGAGTATGCCGGTATCTGGCGGCGTGGCGCCGGTTAACCGCGCCTCAAGCTGTTCGGCTAAAAGGCCGTTAAACGGCGCGGCGATCCAGTTGGCGAGGGTAGAGAAAAAATAGCCAAAGACCAGCAGAACAGAGATAACCGCAATCGGCCACAGCAGATAGCTCAGCCATTGCAGCCAGTCCGGCACATGACTCATCAACGAAGGTATCCAGGCGTCAAGCTGGGTAAACAGCCACCAAAATGCGCCGCCCATCAGCACAATGTTGACCAGCAGAGGTAAAATAACAAAGCGGCGGATTCCCGGTAGGGTGACTAACTTCCATCCTTGCGAGAAATAATAGACGCCGCTACGTGGTACGGTTGTGGATGATGAAACCATATTCAGGACATACTCCTTTTTCTTAAAGCCCTGGGTAAACGTGGGATATCTTACCCGGTTATCAGACGGTGGATAGTTCGGAAATGTTCGAAAAAACAGCAAAAAGCACATTTTCCTTCATCTTTATGCTGCGAAAGCCAACAGTACACTTGCACTTGACGTAATCGGCAAATACTCTTAGTGAGTAAATGTTTGCCGTGGTGGCAAGGTGTTAGAACAACAGAGAATATAATGATGCAGGATTTGCGTCTGATATTAATCATTGTTGGCGCGATCGCCATAATCGCTTTACTGGTACATGGTTTCTGGACCAGCCGTAAAGAACGATCTTCTATGTTCCGCGATCGTCCACTAAAACGCATGAAATCGAAACGCGACGACGACTCGTATGGCGACGATGTCGAAGAAGACGAAGGCGTGGGTGAAGTTCGTGTTCACCGCGTAAATCATGCCCCCGGCCAGTCGCAGGAGCATGATGCCCCTCGTCAGTCGCCGCAACACCAGTACCAGCCGCCTTATGCGTCTGCGCAACCGCGTCCAGCGGCGCCGCCGCAGCCGCAAGCGCCGATGCAACAGCCGGTTCAGCAACCGGTCCAACCTGCGCCGCAGCCTCAGCAGGTTCAGCCATCTGCGCCGCCGGTACAGCCGCCGCAACAGCAGCCTGCACCGCCGTCGCAAGCGCCGCAGCCTGTTGCGCAGCCCGCGCCGCCGCCATCAGCGCAAACCTTCCAGCCTGCGGAACCTGTGGTTGAGGCGGAACCGGTAGTGGAAGAAGCGCCGGTTGTGGAAAAACCGCAGCGTAAAGAGGCGGTCATCATTATGAACGTCGCGGCCCATCATGGCAGCGAGCTTAATGGTGAAGTGTTACTGAACAGTATTCAGCAGTCAGGCTTTAAATTTGGCGATATGAATATTTTCCATCGTCATTTGAGCCCGGACGGCAGCGGCCCGGCCTTGTTCAGTCTCGCGAATATGGTCAATCCGGGAACGTTCGATCCTGAAATGACGGACTTCACTACGCCTGGCGTCACTATCTTTATGCAGGTACCGTCTTACGGCGATGCGCTGCAGAATTTCAAGCTGATGCTGCAATCCGCGCAGCATATCGCTGATGAGGTCGGTGGCGTCGTGCTGGATGACCAGCGTCGGATGATGACGCCGCAGAAACTGCGCGAATATCAGGACCGCATCCGCGAGGTAATGGACGCTAACGCCTGAGGTTAACGCAGGTGTGACATTTTTAACGTAACCCCCGCCTGTCGGGGGTTTTTTATCATTGATGGTGTGATATGGAACCAATCGAACAACAACTGACAGAACTGCGAACCACGCTTCGCCATCATGAATATCTGTATCATGTGATGGATGCGCCAGAGATTCCCGACGCCGAATATGACCGCCTGATGCGGGAACTGCGAGAGCTGGAGGCGCAACGTCCGGACCTTATCACGCCGGATTCGCCCACGCAGCGCGTTGGCGCGGCGCCGCTGACGGCATTCAACCAGATTCGCCATGAAGTACCGATGCTGTCGCTCGATAATGTATTTGATGAAGAAAGCTTTCTGGCGTTTAACAAGCGAGTGCAGGATCGTCTAAAAAGCACGGAAAATGTCATCTGGTGCTGCGAGCTAAAACTGGATGGCCTGGCGGTCAGCATTCTGTATGAAAACGGCGTGCTGGTGAGCGCTGCGACGCGTGGCGACGGCACCACCGGTGAAGATATTACTTCAAACGTGCGCACGATTCGCGCCATTCCGTTAAAGCTGCACGGCGATAATATTCCGGCGCGTCTTGAAGTTCGCGGAGAGGTATTTTTACCGCAGGCCGGGTTTGAAAAGATCAATGAAGACGCGCGTCGCACTGGCGGCAAAGTGTTTGCTAACCCGCGTAACGCGGCGGCGGGCTCGCTGCGTCAGCTCGATCCGCGTATTACGGCGAAGCGACCGCTAACATTTTTTTGCTACGGCGTCGGTATTCTGGAAGGCGGCGAGTTGCCGGATACGCATCTGGGACGTTTGCTGCAATTTAAAGCGTGGGGGTTACCGGTCAGCGATCGCGTGACGCTGTGCGATTCTCCCCAGGCGGTACTGGATTTTTATCACAACGTCGAAAAAGATCGCCCCACGCTCGGTTTTGATATCGACGGCGTGGTGATTAAGGTCAACTCGCTGGCTTTGCAGGAACAGCTGGGCTTTGTGGCCCGCGCGCCGCGCTGGGCGGTGGCGTTTAAATTTCCTGCTCAGGAGCAGATGACTTTTGTGCGTGATGTTGAGTTTCAGGTCGGGCGCACCGGGGCGATTACGCCGGTGGCGCGTCTGGAACCGGTTCAGGTGGCTGGTGTGCTGGTCAGCAATGCCACGTTGCATAATGCCGATGAAATTGAACGGCTTGGCTTGCGCATTGGCGATAAGGTGGTTATCCGTCGGGCAGGCGATGTGATCCCTCAGGTGGTCAACGTGGTTCTGTCCGAACGCCCTGAAGAGACGCGTCCGATTGCGTTTCCAACGCACTGTCCGGTGTGCGGATCGGACGTAGAGCGCGTCGAAGGCGAAGCCGTTACCCGTTGTACCGGCGGGCTGATTTGCGGCGCGCAGCGTAAAGAGTCGCTAAAACATTTTGTGTCGCGCCGGGCGATGGATGTAGACGGGATGGGCGATAAGATCATCGACCAACTGGTGGAAAGGGAGTATGTCCATACGCCAGCGGATTTGTTCCGTCTGACGGCGGGTAAACTGACCGGCCTGGACCGAATGGGGCCAAAGTCCGCGCAAAATGTTGTAAACGCGCTGGAAAAAGCCAAAGCGACGACCTTTGCGCGTTTTCTCTATGCGCTGGGCATCCGTGAAGTGGGTGAAGCGACGGCGGCGGGGCTGGCAGCTTATTTCGGCACGCTGGAGGCGCTGCAGGCCGCCACGATTGACGAGTTGCAGAAAGTACCTGACGTGGGGATTGTGGTCGCTACGCACGTCTTTAACTTTTTTGCCGAAGAGAGTAATCGTGACGTGATTGGGCAGCTACTGGCGGAAGGGGTTCACTGGCCCGCGCCGGTAGTCATTAATGTGCAAGAGATCGATAGCCCGTTTGCCGGTAAAACCGTGGTACTAACCGGTAGCCTGAGCCAGATGTCCCGCGATGACGCTAAAGCGCGTTTAGTGGCGCTGGGCGCGAAAGTGGCAGGCAGCGTATCGAAGAAAACCGATCTGGTGATTGCCGGTGAAGCGGCGGGTTCGAAACTGGCCAAAGCGCAGGAACTGGGCATCAATGTCATTGATGAAGCGGAAATGATCCGCTTACTGGGTGCCTGAGATGGAAAAAGAGCAGCTGGTTGAAATCGCCAACACCGTGATGCCGTTCGGCAAATATCAGGGACGTCGATTGATCGACCTTCCGGAAGAGTATTTGCTGTGGTTTGCCCGTAAAGATCAATTTCCGGCGGGTAAACTGGGGGAATTGATGCAAATCACGCTGCTGATTAAAACCGAGGGGCTGACGCAACTGGTGCAGCCCCTGAAACGCCCGCTTTAAGCTTTCGCGGCGCGGCTTTCCTGCTGCGCCTGTAACTTCTCGGTCTGGCGTTTGTAGCGCCGCGCCAGCCCTGCGCAGACCATCAGTTGGATCTGGTGGAAGATCATCAGCGGTAATACCATCATACCCAGCACTGACGTCGGAAACAGAATATTGGCCATCGGGATCCCGTTGGCCAGGCTTTTTTTCGAACCGCAGAAAACAATAGTGATTTCGTCGGCTTTATTGAAGCCGCATTTACGGGCGACAAAGACGTTAATGGCGATGACGATCGCCAACAGTATGAGACTGACCACGACGATAAACAGCAGCGATCCCCAGCCGACTTTGTGCCAGATGCCATTGACCACCGCTTCGCTGAACGCCGAGTAGACCACCAGCAGAATAGAGGTCTGATCCGTTTTCGCGATCCACTTTTTGTTGCGCGCGACCCAGTTGCCGATCCACGGGCGAGACAGGTGTCCCAGCACAAAAGGCAGCAGCAGTTGCAGCATAATTTTGCCCACCTCTTCCAGACTGCCCTGCGCGCCATGAATATTCATTACCAGACCGACCAGCAGCGGCGACAGGAAAATGCCCAGCAGACTGGACGCAGACGCTGAGCACACCGCGGCCGCGACGTTACCGCCCGCGAGTGAAGTAAATGCAATCGCCGACTGCACGGTGGCGGGCAAAATGCACAGATACAGAAAGCCGCTGTAGAGCATAGGGTCGACATTGACAGGCGCCCACCAGGCAAACAGTACGCCGAGGACAGGAAAGAGCACAAAAGTGCTGCACATGACCCACAGATGCAACCGCCAGTGGCTGCCGCCAGCGATGATCGCTTCACGCGAAAGCTTCGCGCCATGCATAAAAAACAGCAGAGCGATGGCCGCTGTCGTAATGCCTTCAACGACAGGCACAAAGCTGCCTTCCGCCGGGAAAAAAGAGGCCAGTAGTACCACGGTGATAAGTGTCAGCGTGAAAGGGTCAAGGATACGAAAAAGTTTCATAAAAACTCCTGAAAGTCGGTGCAGCTATTTTGCGTTTTTCGCTTTGAGAAATAAAATTGATTTATTGCATCTATATATGAATCTAGTCGATGAACTATTCACTGCGTCAACTGCGTATTTTTATTACCGTCGCCCAGGCCAAAAGTTTCAGTCGGGCAGGGGACAGGATTGGACTGAGCCAGTCTGCGGTCAGTCATAGCGTAAAAGAGCTGGAGCGGCAAACCGGCGTCAGACTGCTGGATCGCACCACGCGTGAGGTGGTGCTGACCGAGGCGGGGCAACAGCTGGCGACGCGTCTGGAGCGGGTGCTTGATGAACTGAACAGCATACTGCGCGATGCAGGCAGAGTAGGGACACAATTAACCGGCACCGTGCGCGTTGCCGCGAGCCAAACCATTTCTGCGCATCTTATTCCGCAATGCATTGCCCAAAGTAATTCACTTTATCCCGCTATTGATTTTGTATTGCACGATCGTCCGCAACAGTGGGTGCTGGAGAGCATCCGCCAGGGAGAAGTAGATTTTGGCATCGTTATCGATCCCGGCGCAGCGGTGGATTTACAGTGTGAAGCCATCTTATCAGAGCCTTTTTTACTGTTGTGTCGCCAGGATCATCCGCTGGCGCATCAGGAATGGGTAAGCTGGCAGGATCTTAAACAGGCGTCGCTGGTCTTACAGGATTATGCTTCCGGCAGTCGACCGCTGATTGATGCGGCGCTGGCCCATTTTGCTATTGAGGCGGATATCGTGCAGGAGATTGGTCACCCGGCCACGCTGTTTCCAATGGTGGAAGCGGGAATCGGCATCAGCGTGCTGCCCGCGCTGGCGTTACCGCTCCCGCAGGGCAGCCACTTACAGGTTAAACGGCTGACGCCCGTAGTTGAAAGGCAGCTCATGCTGGCGCGGCGAAAAAACCGATCGCTCTCCACGGCGGCGCAGGCGTTGTGGGACGTGGTGCGTACTCAGGCCAGCAAATTAACCGCCGCGAGGGCGAAAGATCCGCTGTATCAGCTATAAATATCTATCTGTCCGTGTGTGAGGTGCGGTCTTGCCCTGCCATTTTTGACAGGGCAGTGTGTTAAAACAGGTATTTGATGGAATAAATAATGCCGTCCTGCAGGAAGGATTCTCCTAACTTATTATCAGCGTAACGATATTGTACTCCTGCGGTCAGGTGAGGAGTCGCATTCCACCACAGCGCTACTGCGCCATTAATGCCATCTTTCCCGCCATTGCCCGCAGCGTAGGACGCATCGCGGTCAAACTCATACTCATTCCAGTTCGTTACGCTGAATTTCTCACTACCCAACGAGAAGCTATAGCCGGCCACCCAACCTAATACATAACCATTATCGCCTGTGTAGTAGGTCTGATCGGTATAACGTTTGGCAAAGAAGGGTTTAAACCAGTAACCGTTACCCGTGAAGTTATAGCCTAAACCATAGAGAAACATGTCATCATGGAAATTAGCGCGATGAGGTGAACCGTACGTCCCGTAGGCATGGAGATAGAGGTTTAATCCTGTATCGCCCAGATAAATACGGTTGGTATTTTTAAAGGTGTAACGCTGTTCGCTGCCTGGTTTAGCGTGGCGGCCATTGTAAAAATTTTCCCAGTCGAAGAACCCGTACATTTCTCCCCAGCTAAAATTCGCTCCGCCTTCCAGTTCCAGGTACCCAAAATCATCTTTATGGGATTTTTTACTGGTTTTTTCCGTGGTGTCTGATGTCCAGTCGAGGTAATGGAGGCCGATATCGGCGAACCCGCCTTTAAATTCCGCATGGGTGAGTGCGGGAATAATGAGTAAAGAAGAAAGCGTCAGAGTAAGAATTTTTTTCATAGCATATTTCCCTATGCCGATAATTATTAATGGGTTAATTAAAAAGAGGCAATTTATAAATATGAAAGCGGCATATTGTTAATATGAAGTGCAAGCAAAAACCAATACTGTTTTCCCTCTGTATTAATACAGAAGCGATCTAAATCTATCGATATTAAATGGCTATTGATGACACGTGAAAAGTGTATTGGTCAGCAAGGGGCGATGGTCGTTATAAAAAGGAGTCAAATTAAATCCGATAGAACAAGGAAACTTATGCCTCACGCTCTTTTTTCTCATAATCCTGAGTATTGTGTTGATATTATTCATGCACATAAACCGGCATTTACCCCGCGAGTCGCGTTTATTTTAGGCTCCGGGTTGGGTGCTCTGGCGGATCAAATCGAAGATGCGGTAGCCATTTCTTACGAGAAATTGCCGGGATTTCCCGTCAGCACCGTACACGGCCATGCTGGTGAACTGGTGCTCGGCCATCTGGCGGGGGTTCCGGTGGCCTGTATGAAAGGCCGCGGACATTTTTATGAAGGGCGTGGAATGGCGGTGATGACCGATGCCATTCGCACGTTGAAATTACTGGGCTGTGAAGTGTTGTTCTGCACCAATGCGGCAGGATCTCTGCGTCCGGAAGTGGGGCCGGGTAGCCTGGTTGCGCTTAGCGATCACATTAATACGATGCCCGGTACGCCGATGGTGGGGCCAAACGATGATCGTTATGGCGATCGCTTCTTCTCGCTGGCTAATGCTTATGACGCAGATTATCGCGCCATGCTTCAGTCCGTTGCGGCAGAGGAGGGATTCCCCCTCACTGAAGGCGTATTTGTTTCTTATCCGGGTCCGAACTTCGAAACGGCGGCAGAAATCCGCATGATGCAGATTATTGGCGGCGATGTGGTCGGAATGTCCGTTGTCCCTGAGGTGATTAGCGCACGTCATTGTGGTCTCAAAGTTGTTGCCGTCTCAGCGATCACCAATCTGGCGGAAGGGCTGGGCGATGTAAAACTCTCCCATGCGCAAACGCTGGCGGCGGCTGAACTTTCCCGGCAGAACTTTATCAATCTGATTTGCGGCTTTTTACGTAAGCTGGCCTAAACACAATGACTACGGCCCCGTATTGGGGCTTTATCTCACGGCAAGGAATAAAAAATGGGTATTACGTCCCGCTTAAAAGTCATGTCGTTCTTGCAATATTTTATCTGGGGGAGCTGGCTGGTTACCCTGGGCTCTTACATGATCAACACTCTGGATTTTACCGGCGCGAATGTCGGTATGGTCTACAGCTCAAAAGGACTGGCAGCGATTATCATGCCGGGTATTATGGGGATCATTGCTGATAAATGGCTGCGCGCTGAGCGAGCCTACATGCTTTGCCATCTGGTTTGCGCGGGGGCGTTATTGTACGCCACCACCGTTACCGATCCCCAGACGATGTTCTGGGTGATGTTGGTTAATGCGATGGCGTATATGCCAACGATTGCATTATCCAATAGTGTTTCGTACTCCTGTCTGGCGAAAGCAGGTCAGGATCCGGTAACGTCATTTCCGCCTGTGCGCGTTTTCGGCACAATAGGTTTTATTGTTGCGATGTGGACGGTGAGCCTGATGGGGCTGGAACTGAGCAGTGCGCAATTATACATCGCTTCTGGCGCATCGTTATTGCTGGCCCTGTATGCGCTGACGTTACCGAAAATTCCGGTAGCCGAGAAGAAGGCGAACACCACGCTTGCCAGTAAGCTCGGGCTGGATGCTTTTGTTCTGTTTAAAAATCCACGCATGGCAATCTTCTTTTTGTTTGCGATGATGTTGGGGGCGGTGCTGCAAATTACCAATGTCTTCGGTAATCCGTTCCTGCATGATTTTGCCCGTAATCCTGAGTTTGCCGACAGCTTTGTGGTGAAGTATCCCTCTATCTTGCTTTCAGTTTCGCAGATGGCGGAAGTGGGCTTTATCCTCACCATTCCGTTCTTCCTTAAACGCTTTGGTATTAAAACGGTAATGCTGATGAGTATGCTGGCGTGGACGCTGCGTTTCGGCTTCTTTGCCTTTGGCGATCCATCCCCGTTTGGCTTTGTGCTACTGCTGCTGTCGATGATTGTTTATGGCTGCGCATTTGATTTCTTCAACATCTCAGGGTCAGTATTTGTAGAGCAGGAGGTGGACTCAAGTATTCGCGCCAGCGCGCAGGGGCTATTTATGACCATGGTTAACGGCGTGGGGGCGTGGATTGGGTCTCTTTTAAGCGGTATGGCCGTGGATTATTTTTCTATTGATGGCGTAAAAGATTGGCAAACCATTTGGCTGGTCTTTGCCGCCTACGCTCTGGCATTGGCCGTTATTTTTGCATTGTTCTTTAAATATCAGCACCATCCAGAAAAACTGTCGACCAAATCATTAGCACATTAATTTTATTTGACTGGCGAGAGGATGTTCGCCAGTCCATTTTTATGAACAAGGACACAGCATGAAAGAAATTATTCTCTCCTCCGGTATTGGATTTGGTATTGGCGCATTTTTTACTTTATGCCGTATACCTATTCCCGCACCAAATGTTTTACCCGGGGTATTATCTATTGTATTTATGTATATTGGGTATCTTGTCGTTAAATCTATTTTTTACTAGGTAATATGGTAAATTCCAGACGTTATCCCTTATTCCTGGAGTGCGATAGTGATGGAACGAGCCCATCGTATTGATCTAAAGCTATTACGTTATTTCCTCGCTGTTGCAGAAGAATTGCATTTTGGCCGGGCTGCTGCCCGGTTAAATATGTCACAACCTCCCTTGAGTATCCATATCAAAGAACTTGAACAGCAACTGGGTACATTGCTGTTTATTCGTCATTCCCGCAGCGTTGCATTAACCCATGCCGGGAAAGTTTTAATGGAGGAGTCACGTCGCTTGTTAGCCAATGCAAATCAGGCGCTGGCGCGAGTGGAGCAGATTGGTCGCGGTGAAGCGGGGCGCATTGAACTGGGTGTGGTTGGTACGGCGCTGTGGGGAAGAATGCGTCCTGCGATGCGTCACTTTTTGAAAGTAAATCCCAATGTTGAAGTACTTTTTCGCGAAAAGTCTCCAGGTATGCAAATGGCGTTGTTAGAGCGTCGGGAACTTGATGCAGGGATCTGGCGTATGGCTATCGAACCAGCAGTCGGTTTTACCAGCATACGTTTGCATGAATCTGCATTCATGGTTGCAGTTCCGGAAGATCACGATCTGGCATCCAGAGATTCTGTGCCGTTGGCGGCGTTGCGCAATGAATATTTTGTTACGTTGCCTTCCGTACATTCTGATTGGGGATT
Source organism: Salmonella sp. SJTUF15591 (assembly GCF_043356435.1). Lineage (NCBI taxonomy): Bacteria > Pseudomonadati > Pseudomonadota > Gammaproteobacteria > Enterobacterales > Enterobacteriaceae > Salmonella > Salmonella sp. SJTUF15591. The sequence goes on from NZ_JBEUJO010000005.1 coordinate 239,839, forward strand.
TTTACAACGTGTATGCCAACAGGCAGGCTTTTCGCCAATGATTATTCGGGAAGTGGTTGAGCCGCAAACGGTGTTGGCGATGATCAGTATGGGGATCGGGATTACGTTGATGGCTGATGGCTATGCGCAAATGAGCTGGCCGGGTGTGGTGTTCCGTCCGTTAGAGGAACGTATTCCGGCGGATTTGTATATTGTGTATGACCAGCAGCAGGCAACGCCAGCACTGGAGAAACTGGTGGCGGCGTTGACGGTATGATGTCTGTGCCGGATGGCGACTAACGTTTTATCCGGCCTACGCGTGCGGTGTCGTCTGTGCCGGATGGCGATTAACGTCTTATCCGGCCTACGTGTGCGGTGTCGTCTGTAGGCCTGATAAGCGCAGCGCATCAGGCAAGACCCGAACCTGCGGCAGGTTCGAATCTTATAAATCGCAGATAGCAAAAAGGCGCCTTTAGGGCGCCTTTTTACATTGGTGGGTCGTGCAGGATTCGAACCTGCGACCAATTGATTAAAAGTCAACTGCTCTACCAACTGAGCTAACGACCCGAAGTGGTGGGTGATGACGGGATCGAACCGCCGACCCCCTCCTTGTAAGGGAGGTGCTCTCCCAGCTGAGCTAATCACCCACTTCGGTACTTCACAATAAGAAATTTAGCTGGCGAGAAAGTGGTGGGTGATGACGGGATCGAACCGCCGACCCCCTCCTTGTAAGGGAGGTGCTCTCCCAGCTGAGCTAATCACCCACTTCTCAATTTCTTATCTACACGGCGGAGACTACATAAAGTAGTTGGTGGGTGATGACGGGATCGAACCGCCGACCCCCTCCTTGTAAGGGAGGTGCTCTCCCAGCTGAGCTAATCACCCCCGCTGTGTGGAGTCGCATTATAGGGAGAGTTGAAAATGAGTCAACGCATTTTCTAAAGTTTTTGTTTGTTCGTCGTAAAATTAAACAAAACGATCGTGAATTACTCCGCGCTGCATGATTTCTATACGGAAATAGCAAAGCGTAGCGTTCTGACCGGATCAACATTGAGGAATCAAGCCACAGTGATAGAATACAAGGCTATTCATCTTTCCAGGATTTGCCGGTTGTCGGCATCTTTATAAACGTAAGGCCATTTCATGAAAATCAAAACTCGCTTCGCGCCTAGCCCGACAGGTTATCTGCACGTCGGCGGCGCGCGTACTGCTCTTTATTCCTGGCTTTTCGCACGTCACCACGGCGGTGAGTTCGTGCTGCGTATTGAAGACACCGATCTTGAGCGTTCCACGCCGGAAGCCATTGAAGCCATCATGGATGGTATGAACTGGCTGAACCTGGAATGGGACGAAGGCCCATATTTCCAGACCAAACGTTTTGATCGCTATAACGCGGTGATTGACGAGATGCTGGAGGCGGGAACGGCCTATAAATGCTACTGCTCTAAAGAGCGTCTGGAGCAACTGCGTGAAGATCAGATGGCGAAAGGCGAGAAGCCGCGTTATGACGGGCGCTGCCGCCACAGTCACGAACATCATGCCGACGATGAGCCATGCGTGGTGCGCTTTGCTAACCCGCAGGACGGTTCCGTTATTTTTGATGATCAGATCCGTGGGCCGATCGAATTCAGCAATCAGGAGCTGGACGATCTGATCATTCGTCGTACCGACGGTTCGCCGACCTACAACTTCTGTGTGGTGGTGGACGACTGGGATATGGAAATTACCCATGTGATTCGTGGCGAAGACCATATCAACAATACTCCGCGCCAGATTAACATTCTGAAAGCGTTAAACGCGCCGGTGCCGATGTACGCGCATGTGTCGATGATTAACGGCGACGACGGTAAAAAGCTGTCTAAACGTCACGGTGCGGTGAGCGTGATGCAGTATCGCGATGACGGTTATCTGCCGGAAGCGTTGCTGAACTATCTGGTGCGTCTGGGCTGGTCCAGCGGCGATCAGGAGATCTTCACCCGCGAAGAGATGATCAAGCTGTTCTCCCTCGGTGCGGTGAGCAAGTCTGCGAGCGCGTTCAACACTGATAAACTGCTGTGGCTGAACCACCACTATATCAATACGCTGGCGCCGGAATATGTGGCGACACATTTGCAGTGGCATATCGAGCAGGAAAATATCGACACCCGTAACGGCCCGCAGCTTGCTGAACTGGTGAAGTTGCTGGGCGAGCGCTGCAAGACTCTGAAAGAGATGGCGCAGAGCTGCCGCTACTTCTATGAAGACTTCAGCGAGTTTGACGCCGATGCGGCGAAAAAACACCTCCGTCCGGTGGCGCGTCAGCCGCTGGAAGTGGTGCGCGACAAGCTGTCGGCGATTACGGACTGGTCAGCAGAAAACGTCCACCACGCGATTCAGGCCACGGCGGATGAGCTGGAAGTGGGGATGGGTAAAGTAGGGATGCCGCTACGTGTGGCTGTGACCGGTGCCGGGCAGTCGCCTGCGCTGGATGTCACCGTACATGCGATTGGTAAAACCCGCAGCATTGAGCGTATCAACAAAGCGCTGGGCTTTATCGCCGAGCGTGAAAGTCAGCAGTAACGCCAGCTGAAACAGAATAAACGGCAGGGCAGACGCCTGCCGTTTATTCTTTGTTAGTCCGCCTCATTGATACCTAAACGCGTCAGAAATCCGCGAATACCTTCCCGCGATAAAAACAGCGCCAGTTTTTCCTGTTCCTGAGCAGACATATTTTCAACGGCATCAATAATTTGGCGATAAGCGTGACTGTGCGCCGCGTTCGCATATTCTGCGAAAGCCTCTTCCGCCTGATAAAACGCAGGCAGTTTGCGAAAAGCCGGAATATTGAGAATAAACTCCCGCACGCTGGCATCAATATGGATGAGTCTTGCGCGTCCGCCTTTGACGCCGGGAAATTTTTCGGTTTTCCAGTGTTGTTCTCTGATCCAGCGATTGACGGTTTGTCTGGCCACGCCGAGGCATTCAGCCAGCTCTTCAGTGGTCATTTTACTGCGTAATCTTTTCATATTATTTGCTATCGCGTATCCCTAAGCGTTGTAACAAACCGGTAATCCCTTCACGCACGAGGAGAGAGGTAAACTGTTTCTGCTCGGATGAGGTCATCTCTTTGGCGAGCGTCATGAGCAGCGCTTCAAGCGATGCGTTGCTGGCAGGCGTGAATGTGTCTGCGTGATGGTCAACTGAACGTTCAGCGCTGCGGATATATTCACGAACCTGTTCGTTTACATGAACCAGACGGGCTTTACCGCCCTGGACGCCAGGTTTGGGCGATGTTGCCCAGCCTTCTTTCCGTACCCATTTATTGATGGTTTGTCGGCTGTAACCGGTGAGATTAGCGAGTTCTTCTGGCGTCATCCGTTCCTTGAACATAACGATTCCCTGAATAGTCGTGGGGTTAATTAGTGGTTCATTTTATAGCACCATTTTAGTCGAAACCGTGACGTGTTTAACTACTGAATGCGAGTTGTGCCGCAATGTCCTTTATTTGAATGCTTTTTCAGCGATTGAATTCGGCAAGTTCATTTTGCCGTTGACACATGCCGAGGGAATTCATATGATGCCGCCCGTCAACTCGACAAGCTTTACGTAGTGGGGCTATAGCTCAGCTGGGAGAGCGCTTGCATGGCATGCAAGAGGTCAGCGGTTCGATCCCGCTTAGCTCCACCAAATTTACTCCCGATAAATTTGGCGTATACGTAAAAGCACTATGGGGCTATAGCTCAGCTGGGAGAGCGCTTGCATGGCATGCAAGAGGTCAGCGGTTCGATCCCGCTTAGCTCCACCAACATTCAAACCCTCGCTGAAAAGCGGGGGTTTTTGCTTTTTGTCACAAAATTCATGGCGTCTGATCTGCTCTTCAGGTGCGTTTGTTTGCCGCTGCTTTTGCGGTCAATATGAGCTTTTGTTAGATTGCTTCATAATGCGAATATACTTATTATTCATGCGCCTTATATAATGATGTGAGCATTAAAGCAATGCCGGATAAGTGTAACGTATTAAAAAATATAAAAATATTCTTACTGGCCTTCTGCCTGACCGTTCCGGCTATTCTGCTATCTCGTCTCATTTCTCCCCGCGCCACAATTGATTCCAGCTATATCTTTCTGGCCTGGCTACCGCTCTGCGTCATGTTTTCCGTGCTGTTTTTATTTGGCCGCCGTGGCGTCGCGCCGATGGTAGGCGGAATGATGTTGACTAATGAATGGAATTTTCATTTACCTCTGCCACAGGCGATGGTGCTGCTATTTTGCCAGACGTTTCCCGTGTTGCTGGTTTGCGCTATCGTACGCTGGCAGCTGGGCGCGCGCTGGCGCTACGGAATACCCAACCAAGGCATCTGGCTACGCGTTTTCTGGTTAGGGTTAATGACGCCGTTTGGCATAAAAATCAGTATGCATCTGGCGGGGCACTACCTGGCTTTCCCGGTGACCATCTCTACCTTCTTTGGCACCGGCACCGCTATTTTCTCGATTGTTGATTTATTGAGTCTGATTTCTGCCGCGCTTATTTTTACCCTCTTTTTCTATTATCCGCTGCGGATGATAGTCAGCCCGCACTATATTCGTATTTTCTGGCGGAGGGATGTCGCTCCTTATCTCGCCAAAGAAAAACGCCTGTTTACGCTTCTCTGGTTTGCCACTCTGGCGACGCTACTAGCGGTGCTGTGTACGCCTTTCGAGACAAAGTATATTGCTGGCTATCTGGTGCCAGTCCTGTTCATTGGATTTACCATCGGCGTGGGGAAAATCAGCTATCCGCTGTTGAATTTTAGTTGGGCTCTCACTGCGCTATTCCTGCTTAGCTATAACCGCAATTTTCTGCAGGGCGTGGGCTCAGAATATTCGCTGGCATTTATCCTTTCAGTTCTCATTTCTTTTAGTATTTGTTTGTTGTACATGGCGCGGATTAATCAGCGTAGCGAATGGTTGAATCGACAGTGGCACTCGCAGGCATTGACCGATCCGTTGACGCAACTGCCTAACCTGCGTGCGCTGGAGCAGTTTCTTTTACAGGATGCCGGGCAAAGCGTGTGTTATCTACGCATGGAAAACCTGGAATTTCTGAGCCGTCATTACGGTATGCAGATGCGCGTGCATTGCGAACGCGAGGTGTTTCGCGTGTTGCAGCCGCTGCTGCTGGAAAAGGAGAAAATTTTCCATCTGCCGGGCAGTGAATTATTGCTGGTATTGACGGGACCGGAGACGGAAGCCCGCCTGCAATATATGCTCAATGTGCTTAATAACCGCAAAATTTACTGGAACAATACCGGTCTGGACATGGAATACGGCGCATCGTGGGGAACATTCGATGGTCGCCAGGAAACCTTGCAACCGCTGTTGGGGCAATTAAGCTGGCTGGCGGAGCAATCCTGCTCGCATCGTCGGGTGCTTGCACTGACCCAGAGTATTGAAGCCGCTTCCGGGCAGACGACGGAACGGGTGCTGCGGTTGCAGAAAATCCGTCAGGCGCTGGAGCGCGGCGCGCTGGTTTTGTATGCGCAACCCATTCGCGACGCGCAGGGAAAAGGGTATGACGAGATTCTGACGCGGCTTCGGTGCGACGACGGTATCATGATGCCCAATCAGTTCATTCCGCTTATCGCCCAGTTTAACCTGAGCGTACGGTTTGATATGCAGGTGATGGAAGCGCTCCTGCAATGGTTGTCCGCGCATCCTTCGGCGGAGCAGGGGGCGCGTTTCTCGGTTAATTTGATGCCGCTGACGCTGCTGCAAAAAGAGACGGCGTCGCGCATTATGCAGCTTTTTAAACGCTATGGCGTCCCGCCTGCCTCGGTCATCATCGAAATTACTGAAGAACAGGCCTTCTCTCATTCCGAAATCAGTATGCACAATATCAACCAGTTGCGTAAGTTTGGCCTAAAAATCGCCATTGATGATTTCGGCACCGGCTATGCAAACTATGAACGGCTAAAACGCCTCAAGGCGGACATCATTAAAATTGACGGTTGTTTCGTAAAAGATATTCTGACGGACTCCCTGGATGCGATGATCGTGAAATCCATCACTGATTTAGCGAAAGCGAAATCGTTGAGCGTCGTGGCTGAGTTTGTTGAAACGCCTGCGCAGCGCGATCTGCTATTGCAGCTTGGCGTACATAGTTTGCAGGGATATCTGATTGGCCGCCCGCGCCCGTTAGGCAAATAAGCGGCGTAAAAAAACCGGGGATAGCTCCCCGGTTTTTACATTAAACGCAGACTTACAGTACCAGCGCCGCGATAGAGGCGGACAGTACGCTCACCAGCGTAGAACCGTAAACCAGTTTCAGACCAAAACGGGAAACCACGTTGCCTTGCTCTTCGTTCAGGCCTTTAATCGCGCCCGCAATAATACCGATGGAAGAGAAGTTCGCGAAGGACACCAGGAAGACGGAGATAATGCCTTCAGCGCGTGGAGAGAGGGTAGAGGCGATTTTCTGCAGATCCATCATCGCCACGAATTCGTTGGAAACCAGTTTGGTCGCCATGATACTTCCTACCTGCAGCGCTTCACTGGACGGTACGCCCATTACCCATGCGACCGGGTAGAAGATGTAACCCAGAATGCCCTGGAAGGAGATGCTGTAGCCGAACCAACCGGTAACCGTTGCGAACAGCGCGTTCAGCGCCGCGATCAGCGCGATGAAACCGATCAGCATCGCCGCGACGATAATCGCCACTTTAAAACCTGCCAGAATGTACTCGCCCAGCATTTCGAAGAAACTTTGGCCTTCATGCAGGTTCGACATCTGAATATTTTCTTCGCTGGCATCAACGGTATAGGGGTTGATCAGCGACAGTACGATAAAGGTGCTGAACATGTTCAGAACCAGCGCTGCGACCACATATTTAGGGTCCAGCATGGTCATATACGCGCCCACAATAGACATGGAAACGGTCGACATCGCCGTTGCAGCCATGGTGTACATGCGGTTACGGGACATTTTGCCGAGGATATCTTTATAAGCGATAAAGTTCTCAGACTGACCGAGGATCAGCGAGCTGACGGCGTTAAAAGATTCCAGTTTGCCCATACCGTTTACTTTGGACAGCAGGAAACCTATAGCGCGGATGACCACTGGCAGAACACGGATATGCTGGAGAATACCGATCAACGCGGAAATAAAGACAATCGGGCACAATACTTTCAGGAAGAAGAACGCCAAACCTTGATCGTTCATACTGCCGAAGACGAAGTTTGTCCCTTCGTTGGCAAATCCGAGCAGTTTTTCAAACATCTCGGAGAAACCTTTTACGAAGCCAAGGCCAACATCAGAGTTCAGGAAGAACCAGGCCAGTAGCACTTCGATAACAAGTAACTGAATGACATAACGAATGCGAATTTTTTTACGGTCACTGCTAACCAGCAGTGCGAGTACCGCAACAACGGCAAGCGCCAGGACAAAGTGAAGGACGCGGTCCATATTTGCTCCAAATATGAGGCAGGTTTAATTTTCGTGCACATTCTATGCAACAGCCGTAAAGAAAACGAGATCCAACACACACTATAATAAGGACCTGTGACGAGATTCAAAATTAGTGATCTGTAATACACTTTTACTGTACTGAATATGAAAATGAAAAGTTATATCAGTGTGCTAATCTTGTAATGTTAAGCCAAACTGTTCTGATACAGGTCGTCATCGTATCGGTCTATCGTTTCACACTATCAAAGTAATCACCCGTACCCATTGAAATGCACTTGATAATCATTATCAATAAACATAGCATGAAACATAGCAAAGGCTATGTTTTTGAGGCAAAAGATGACTGACAATCGCGTAGAGAATAGCAGCGGACGGGCGGCGCGCAAGCTAAGGCTCGCATTAATGGGACCTGCGTTCATTGCCGCGATTGGTTATATCGATCCTGGTAACTTCGCGACCAATATTCAGGCCGGCGCCAGCTTTGGCTACCAGCTACTCTGGGTGGTGGTCTGGGCGAACCTGATGGCGATGCTGATTCAAATCCTCTCGGCAAAACTCGGAATCGCCACGGGCAAGAACCTGGCGGAGCAAATTCGCGACCATTATCCGCGCCCGGTAGTCTGGTTTTACTGGGTACAGGCGGAAATCATCGCGATGGCCACCGATTTAGCTGAATTTATCGGCGCGGCAATAGGTTTTAAGCTGATCCTGGGCGTCTCTTTATTACAGGGCGCGGTATTGACCGGTATCGCGACGTTTCTGATTTTAATGTTACAGCGCCGCGGTCAAAAACCGCTTGAAAAAGTCATCGGCGGTTTACTGCTTTTTGTCGCCGCTGCTTACATTGTGGAGCTGTTTTTCTCTCAGCCTAATATGGCGCAGCTCGGCAAAGGAATGGTTATCCCGGCGCTACCGAACCCGGAAGCCGTATTCTTAGCCGCCGGCGTGCTTGGCGCGACGATTATGCCGCACGTGATTTATCTGCACTCGTCATTAACACAGCATCTGCACGGCGGAACGCGGCAACAACGGTACTCAGCAACGAAATGGGATGTCGCTATTGCTATGACGATTGCCGGTTTTGTCAATCTGGCAATGATGGCGACCGCCGCGGCGGCGTTTCATTTTAGCGGCCACACCGGCATCGCCGACCTCGATCAGGCATACCTGACGCTGGAACCGTTACTAAGCCATGCGGCGGCAACGGTGTTTGGTCTTAGTCTGGTAGCGGCAGGGCTTTCCTCCACCGTGGTAGGGACTCTGGCGGGGCAGGTGGTGATGCAAGGGTTTGTCCGTTTTCACATTCCGCTGTGGGTACGGCGCACCATTACCATGCTGCCCTCATTTATTGTGATTTTGATGGGGCTGGACCCTACCCGAATTCTGGTGATGAGTCAGGTGCTGCTGAGTTTTGGTATTGCGCTGGCGCTGGTGCCGCTCCTGATTTTCACCAGTAACGCTACGCTAATGGGCGAGCTGGTGAACACGCGGCGGGTAAAACAGATTGGCTGGATAATTGTCGTGCTGGTCGTCGCCCTGAATATCTGGTTGCTGGTTGGAACGGTAATGGGATTGTCATAAAGACAGAAAGATAGCAGGCCCGATGCGTGGGTGTCATCGGGCTGTTATTCAGCAGAAGACTTAGTGATGATGTTTGTGACCCCGGCCTCGCCCGCGATGATCGTCGCGATCGCGCCAGCCTTCCCGATAACCGCGTTCATACGCTTTACGCTTATCCCAGCCGCGATGATAGCCGTTGTCATGGCGCCACCAGCGATTTTTACGCCATTCATAATGGTTGTGCCAGTAATCACGGTCGCGCCAGCGACCACCGTCCCAGTAGTTACCGTAATCATCGCGATCGCCAATCTGTAATTTTATTGAGGGCAACAGGGTGATTTCGCCCGCATTCGCGGCAAGCGGTGTAAAAGCCAGCAAGGCTGCCGCCAGAATCAGTGACCTGAACATACTTTCTCTCCTTCACGATCGAGCCGTCGCCGGCCTGTTAATGCAATATTACAAAGCAGTAAAGATTTGTTTCATCGCCTTAACTCTTAAATCATGAAGGAGAGCATTTTTTGCTAAAACCGGCCCTCCAGAATAGCGTCAATTTCTGCACATTCCGCCGCCGAAAAACGGCGATTGGCCAGCATTCCTACGGCGTCTTCGATTTGCGACGGTTTGCTGGCGCCAATCAGTACCGAGGTAACGTTATCGTTACGCAGCACCCAGGCGAGCGCCATCTGAGACAATTTTTGACCCCGTCGCGCAGCCAGTTCATTCAACCGGCGAACTTTTTCCAGTTTGTCGGCGGTAATCTGTTCTGGTTTAAGGAAACGGCTTCCGCTCGCCGCGCGGGAATCTTCCGGAATACCATTCAAATAACGGTCAGTGAGCTGCCCGCCCGCCAGCGGCGAGAAGGCAATACTACCGACGCCTTTTTCCTGCAACAGCGCCAGCAGCCCGTCCTCTACCCAACGCTCAAAAAGCGAATATTTAGGCTGATGAATCAGGCAAGGCGTGCCGAGATCCTCCAGAATATCGATAGCTTGTCTGGCCAGATCGGCAGGATAGTTAGAGATCCCCACGTACAACGCTTTGCCGTGGCGCACAAGGTGATCTAACGCTTTCATCGTCTCTTTAAGCGGCGTTTCGGGATCGGGACGATGGTGATAAAAGATATCGACATACTCCAGCCCCATACGTTTCAGGCTTTGATCGAGGCTGGCGATAAGGTATTTCCGTGAACCCCAGTCGCCATATGGGCCATCCCACATGGTGTAGCCCGCTTTGGTGGAGATGATCAATTCATCACGCCACGGTAAAAAATCTTCCTGCAGAATGCGGCCAAAATTGCATTCTGCGGAGCCCGGCGGCGGCCCATAATTATTGGCGAGATCAAAGTGGGTAATGCCCAGATCGAACGCGCGTTGCAGCAGCGCCCGGCTATTTTCTACCCGTGTCGCATCGCCGAAGTTGTGCCATAACCCCAGCGAAATGGCGGGAAGTTTGACGCCGCTGCGCCCGCAGCGACGATACTCCATTGTGTGATAACGATTCTCATCGGGCTGATAAATCATGACCTTTCCCCCTGTGGCGTGAATAAATAGTGTATACGGTTACACTCGCCAGGCGGTATCCGGATTTTACTGCTCGTCGCTGTAAACATTGTTTTCCAGGCTTTCATCCCCGTCGTGCTGGACAGCCATCGCCATTCCTTAATACTCAACATAATGTCAACGTCAAAAAGGAAAGCTGTCATGCAAAACCCCTATACCGTGGCCGACTATTTGCTGGACAGACTGGCAGGATGCGGCATTGGCCATCTTTTTGGCGTACCGGGCGATTATAACTTGCAGTTTCTTGACCATGTGATTGACCACCCGACCTTGCGTTGGGTGGGATGCGCCAATGAGCTGAACGCCGCTTATACCGCGGACGGTTATGCGCGCATGTCGGGCGCTGGAGCGCTACTCACCACCTTTGGCGTGGGAGAACTTAGCGCTATTAACGGTATCGCGGGCAGTTACGCGGAATATGTCCCGGTCTTGCATATCGTCGGCGCGCCCTGTAGCACTGCGCAGCAGCGTGGCGAATTGATGCACCATACCCTCGGTGACGGCGATTTTCGTCATTTTTATCGCATGAGTCAGGCGATATCCGCTGCCAGCGCAATATTGGATGAACAGAACGCCTGCTTCGAGATTGACCGCGTATTGGGTGAAATGCTTGCCGCACGCAGGCCAGGATACATCATGTTGCCCGCCGACGTGGCGAAAAAAACGGCCATCCCACCTACGCAGGCGCTGGCGTTGCCCGTGCATGAAGCGCAAAGCGGCGTGGAGACGGCTTTTCGTTACCACGCCCGTCAGTGCCTGATGAACAGTCGGCGCATTGCGCTATTGGCCGACTTTCTTGCCGGGCGTTTTGGTTTACGACCACTGTTGCAGCGCTGGATGGCGGAAACGCCCATCGCTCATGCGACACTACTGATGGGGAAGGGGCTTTTTGATGAACAGCACCCGAACTTCGTTGGCACCTATAGCGCTGGCGCCAGCAGCAAAGAAGTGCGTCAGGCCGTAGAGGACGCCGATAGGGTTATCTGCGTCGGCACCCGTTTTGTCGATACCCTTACGGCCGGATTTACCCAACAATTGCCGGCGGAACGCACGCTGGAGATTCAGCCTTACGCGTCGCGCATCGGCGAAACCTGGTTCAACCTCCCGATGGCGCAGGCGGTGTCTACGCTGCGCGAACTGTGCCTTGAATGCGCTTTTGCGCCGCCGCCGACGCGTTCCGCCGGACAGCCAGTGAGGATTGATAAAGGAGAACTGACCCAGGAAAGCTTCTGGCAAACCTTACAGCAGTATCTCAAACCCGGCGATATTATCCTTGTCGACCAGGGGACTGCAGCTTTTGGCGCTGCCGCGCTGTCGCTTCCTGACGGCGCGGAAGTTGTGGTACAGCCGCTGTGGGGGTCTATCGGCTATTCCTTGCCCGCCGCGTTTGGCGCGCAAACCGCCTGTCCCGATCGGCGGGTGATTCTGATTATTGGCGATGGCGCGGCGCAGCTCACGATTCAGGAGATGGGCTCGATGTTACGCGACGGGCAGGCGCCGGTCATCCTGCTGCTCAACAATGACGGCTATACCGTAGAGCGCGCCATTCACGGCGCGGCCCAGCGGTATAACGACATCGCGAGCTGGAACTGGACGCAGATACCACCGGCGCTAAACGCGGCGCAACAGGCGGAGTGCTGGCGGGTGACGCAGGCTATCCAACTGGCAGAGGTCCTCGAACGTCTGGCGCGCCCACAACGTCTGTCATTTATTGAAGTGATGTTGCCAAAAGCCGATCTGCCGGAATTACTGCGTACCGTGACCCGGGCGCTGGAAGCCCGCAACGGGGGATAATGGCCCCCGCTGCGCCGGATTAGGGTTCGTGACGGTTGGCGGCCAACAACGGTTTTCCCGCCAGCAATAGCCAGGCGGGGAGCATCACAATGCAGAGCAGCGGCAGCAGATTGGTATCCGGTACGACGACTGCCGCCATAAACAGACTGAGCCAGCCGTCGCGCGTCACTACCAGCACTAAGCCAAGAATCGCGCAGGAGACGGTAATCGCCGCGGGTACGGCCTCAACATGGGCATGGAGCATGAGCCCCAGCGCCGCGCCGATAAACACAGCCGGAAAAATGCGCCCGCCGCGAAAGCCGCTCGCCGCCGCGATGACCAGCGCGGCGAGTTTGACGACGGCTAAGGTAAAATAATCTCCCGCGCCCAACGTCTGGCTAAACGCCATTTGTTGCATTTCGTCCAGTCCTTTAAACAGGGTAAGCGGCCCGCCAATGACGCCCAGAATACCCAGTATAAAACCGCCAATGCCGAGAATCAGGACCGGATTTTTCAGTCGGTGCAGCAACTCATGCAGACGCGGAAGACACCAGACGGCGACCATCCCGGCGGCAATGGCGATCGCCGCGACGATCGCTCCGCTGGCAATGTCCACCAGCCGCATCTGCGTGTAATGGGCGATGGGTAACGAAAAATGTGGATGAAAGAACAGGCTGGTGGTGAGTGACCCCGCCGCTGCCGCCATTAACGGCGCAAACAGGCGATCCCACATGGGAATATCGTTAGAGCCGCTAAGCGTTTGCGAAAAAATCAGCGCCGCAGCGACGGGCGTGCCGAACAGCGCGCCGATGGTGCCCGCTGAGGCCAGAATCGTCCAGTCTAACGCCGTGATACGCGGAAACAGGCGGGAGCCGAAAGCCGCCGCCAGCGCGATATTTATTGTCATTATCGGATGCTCTGGCCCCAAACTTACCCCACCAGCAAGGCCGATGATTAAGGCGAGAAGCAGCCCGGGCAGCGCAGATGGCGAGACTGGCATACTGATTAACGGTTCGATGGCCGGATCGGGGCCAGCGTGTCCGGGACTGTAACGGATAATCAAACCCACCACGATCCCGGTTAGCGTGAGCATACCCACTATCCAGAACGGCGAATCATAAGCGATGCCGATGCTGGTGGGCAGTCGTTGCCAAAGAAATTGCTGAAAAACCGACGCGACTTTCATCGCCGCGATTAAAACCAGGCTTGACGCTACGCCAATAATCAGCGCGGGGAGCGACAGCAGCAGCATCGTTCGGGCACGCGGGTGGAACATAATCTCTTCCTTACACGGGGTCGTATACCTATTTTGCACAGCCTGCCCGACGGCATTGCTGCAATTGGTGCTGAAACAAGAAAGTAATTCTGTGATGAAGATCTATATTTATAGGCAGTCAGCCTGATGGCCGTTGTTGTTATGCCCCCATGAATTTACAGTGTGACAAAGACTTATTTTGACTTTAGCGGAGCAGTAGAAGAATGACAAAGTATGCTTTAGTAGGAGATGTAGGCGGCACGAATGCGCGTCTTGCCCTGTGTGATATCGCCAGTGGAGAAATCTCGCAGGCCAAAACGTATTCCGGCCTGGATTATCCCAGTCTTGAGGCCGTGGTGCGCGTTTATCTCGATGAGCATAGCGTCAGCGTGGAAGATGGTTGTATCGCCATAGCCTGCCCGATTACCGGTGACTGGGTAGCGATGACTAACCATACCTGGGCTTTTTCTATTGCGGAAATGAAAAAAAATCTCGGCTTTAGCCATCTGGAAATCATCAACGATTTCACCGCCGTGTCGATGGCGATCCCGATGCTGAAAAAAGAGCATTTAATTCAGTTCGGCGGCGGCGAACCGGTAGACGGCAAACCTATTGCGGTGTATGGCGCGGGAACCGGCTTGGGCGTGGCACATCTGGTGCATGTGGATAAGCGTTGGATTAGCCTTCCGGGCGAAGGCGGGCATGTCGATTTTGCGCCTAATAGCGAAGAAGAAGCTATGATTCTGGAAATATTGCGCGCCGAAATTGGCCACGTTTCCGCCGAGCGCGTGCTGTCTGGCCCGGGGCTGGTGAATCTTTACCGGGCGATTGTTAAGTCCGACAACCGTCTGCCGGAAAATCTGCGCCCGAAAGATATTACCGAACGCGCCCTGGCGGATAGCTGTATCGATTGTCGTCGCGCGTTGTCGCTCTTTTGCGTCATCATGGGGCGATTTGGCGGCGATCTGGCGTTAACCATGGGGACATTTGGCGGCGTTTATATCGCTGGCGGTATTGTCCCGCGCTTCCTGGAATTTTTTAAAGCGTCCGGCTTCCGTGGTGGCTTTGAAGATAAAGGCCGCTTTAAAGATTATGTACACGGAATTCCGGTCTATCTGATTGTCCATGATAATCCTGGCTTGTTAGGCTCCGGCGCGCATCTGCGCCAGACATTAGGCCATATTCTATAAGTCAGATGGCGGCATAAACGCCTTATCCGGCCTACAAAAGTGTGTCATCTGTAGGCCTGATAAGCGCAGCGTCATCAGGCAATTAATCATTCTCTTGCCAGTCTCAAACCGCGTGCCTCACGCGGTTTTTTTCATTGCCTTTCCTGTGCATGAATGCTTCAACTGACTGAATTATTTCACTTTACTCTTGCTGAGCGAAAGGTCAAACACCAGCACGTTGAGTCATCATGTCATGGCGGTTAGTCAGGCGAAAACAGGGATTTATTTTACTATACGTATCCGGTTCGCTGCCTTATTTACGGTTTCATCACGGCAGCTTGCCGGAAAGGATCCTCATTTTCGGGGAAATGTCCCTGAAAAATACCGCAATATGACATGATCGAATACCATTATCATTAGTAAGGATTTTGGTTAAAGAGGAAAAACCACAAAATCAAAAGGGGATTATTTGAGATAAGGTTTATTGACAGGAAATTATCGTCGGCTGCGCCACGTTACGTAAATTCAATGATATCAATTTGTTAATAATATGATTTGTTTGATGCTATAACCGACACTTTTAAAAAGTAAGTTTTTACGCTTGTTCCTCTTTTTCGTCGCTAAAAAATATTTTCATTAGCCTCTCGACAGGAAGAAAATTTTCAGGCTATTTTCTAAAGGAGCCACCATCGTGGCAGCGTCGCTCGGACGGTCCGGGCGCTAACGTTAATCTGAGGATATTATGGCTGACTTCCGCCCTGAACGTCGCTTTACGCGTATCGATCGCCTTCCGCCCTATGTTTTTAACATCACCGCTGAACTCAAAATGGCTGCGCGTCGGCGCGGTGAAGATATTATTGATTTCAGTATGGGTAATCCTGATGGCGCAACCCCTCCCCACATTGTCGAAAAACTTTGCACCGTCGCGCAGCGTCCGGATACGCACGGTTATTCCACGTCCCGCGGCATACCGCGTTTACGCCGCGCGATTTCTCACTGGTATCAGGAACGTTATGATGTCGATATCGATCCGGAAACCGAAGCGATTGTGACCATCGGTTCCAAAGAGGGACTGGCGCATTTAATGCTGGCGACGCTGGATCATGGTGATACGGTACTGGTGCCGAACCCCAGTTACCCGATTCATATCTATGGCGCCGTTATCGCCGGGGCGCAGGTGCGTTCGGTTCCATTGGTAGAGGGAGTGGATTTCTTCAACGAGCTGGAGCGCGCTATTCGCGAAAGTTATCCGAAACCGAAAATGATGATTTTGGGTTTTCCGTCTAACCCTACGGCCCAGTGCGTCGAACTGGAATTTTTTGAAAAAGTGGTCGCTCTGGCTAAACGTTATGATGTGCTGGTGGTGCACGATCTGGCGTATGCCGATATCGTGTACGACGGCTGGAAAGCGCCATCCATTATGCAGGTGCCCGGCGCGCGCGACGTGGCGGTTGAATTTTTCACGCTGTCGAAAAGCTATAATATGGCGGGCTGGCGTATTGGGTTTATGGTGGGCAATAAAACCCTGGTCAGCGCGCTGGCGCGCATTAAAAGTTATCACGATTATGGCACCTTTACCCCGCTTCAGGTGGCGGCTATCGCCGCTCTGGAAGGCGATCAGCAGTGCGTGCGCGATATCGCCGAGCAGTATAAACGTCGTCGCGATGTGCTGGTGAAGGGGCTGCATGAGGCGGGCTGGATGGTTGAAATGCCGAAAGCCTCAATGTACGTCTGGGCGAAAATCCCGGAGCAATATGCGGCGATGGGGTCGCTTGAGTTTGCCAAGAAGCTGCTGAATGAGGCGAAGGTTTGCGTTTCTCCAGGGATAGGCTTTGGTGATTATGGCGACACCCATGTACGCTTTGCATTAATAGAGAATCGCGACCGCATTCGCCAGGCCGTCAGAGGGATTAAAGCGATGTTCCGCGCCGATGGCGTGCTGCCGTCACATCCAAAACCCGTTGAAGCGAGCACGGAGTAGAAAAGCAAACAGGAGCCCCATGGCTCCTGTTTTTCTTTGCATTGTACTTTTAAATCATCAGGGCGAAAGTACCGGCCCAAACGATGACCATAAATGAAATGCCCATAAAGAAATATTTCACGTTTCATCTCTCCGCGTACCTGTCGTACGCCTAAATGAACTTACACTTACCTGATTATAGAGAGTTGATGCCGGACAATACGAAATTGAGAATTATTCGTGTTTCGACCGCCTGCATCACCTCAGAATTCTGCGCGTCATCGCTCCAGACGGCGCTAATGTACGCCTAAAAATGAGGTGAAACAAGAGGCATTTTCTTATTTACTTTTAGTAACTTACAAGTGTCGGGAATCGGCGACAGTTTAATTTCTGACAGTGATGAATCGCTATTGAGCGACGCCGCCGACACAGTAAAAAAACGTCTGTAAACAGGAGACTTATCGCTAAAAGCAGGAATGAGTAATTTACGATGTGAATATTATGGCAATGCGAAATGACAAAATAAAAGGCCTTGCGGCCTTTTTCAGATGTAGAGTGACGCTTCTCCCAACGGGCGAGTCTTGAAACGGCGATGAATCCAGAGATATTGCTCCGGGGCGCGCATGATCTCTTTCTCAATAATTTTATTCATATAGGCAGCGGCTTGATTTTCATCTGCCGGGTAACCTTCCATTTCAGGGGTAATATACAGACGATAACCCGAGTTATCGGATTTCCTGACCATTGTAACGGTCAACATGGCGGCGCCAGACAGCCTGGACAGTACATAGGTTCCGTTGGTGGTGGCGACGTTTTCAACCGCGAAAAATGGCGCAAAGGAGCTGCCTTTAGGGCCGTAGTCCTGGTCGGGAGCAAACCAAACGGCTTCCCCTTTTTTTAGCGCGCCCACAATGCCGCGCAGATTGTTTCTGCCGATCATCGCTTTATTTGAGCGCATACGACCGCGCGTCTGCACCCACTCCATGAGCGGATTGTTATGCGGACGATAGGTCGCCATCATCGGCTGGCAGAGACCCATTACCCGGCCTCCCAATTCCAGCGACATAAAATGCACGCCAACGACCATTACGCCGCGATTTTGCGCCTGCGCACGGGTAAGGTTGTCCAGCCCGTCCACATCAAACCATTTGCGAACCCGGCTATCAGGCCAGAACCAGGCCATGCCCGTTTCAAGCAGCGCCATGCCAAGAGAGTGGAAATTCTCGGCGATCAGTTTTTCCCTTTCTTCCCGGGAGAGGGTCGGAAAACAGAGTTCAATATTTTTCTGAGCGATCGACTCACGTCGCTTCAGGAAGGGGCGCGCCAGCTTACCGGTGCGGGTGCCCAGAAAACGCAAAACCGGGTAGGGAAGCTGCACCAGTAACCAGAGGACGCCAACGCCAAACCACGTCAGCCAGTAGCGCGGGTGCAAAAACGCGCGTGAAAATTTGCTTTGAGGAAACATAAAATACCTTCTGTAGATACGAAAATAATGTATCGCAGAAGAGTCATTATCCGCAGCGGTACACTCTGAAATACGCATCATCCTTCAAGTTGCGTTCGCTTATCCGAAGCACTTACTTGAGTAAGCTCATCAGGGTAACTTGAATGATTTACGTATAGTTAGGCCATCATGTACGACAATGGTTCCCGTAAGGAGTGTAAAACTAAGTCAGTACTAAACCACGAGGGCATGAACGCCAGGCAGGCTAATGTACCACCAGTTATTTACTCGCGCCCAGAAATTCTTTATCAAGAAGCGTAAATATTTCTCCCGTAGCAAAAATAAGCTAATCATTATTTTTAATGCATTGTTTTTACAGTAATAATTTTATTTCAGACGAAGGTCATTGAAAAATGATTAAAAAAATAAAATGTGAGATAAATGTTATGGAAATGACTTGCTGATAAGGTTTATCTTAAAGGAGAAGTGAGAGGGACCGTAAGGCTATATGGAAGCCTTGCCATAGACAGGAGGTATTATAGATGATCTATTTATGGACATTTCTTGCAATAAGTATACTTGCCGTGAGTGGCTATATCGGTCAGGTGATGGGGGCTTTTTCTGCGGTTTCTTCTTTTACGGGAATGGTTATCCTTGCCGCGCTGATTTATTTACTCAATGTATGGCTGCAGGATGGCGATGACATCGTTAGCGGATTATTGCTTTTTCTCGCACCGGCATGTGGGTTAATTATTCGCTTTATGGTGGGATACGGTAAGCGTTAGTCAGTAGATACCCTTCATACTTCAAGTTGCTGATGTGTTGGCTACGGATTACTCGGCCCATCGATGGGCCTCGCCCTGACGGGCCGTCGCTCACCCCAGTCACATCGTTATCTATGCTCCCGGGGACTCACTCCCTTGCCGCTTTTAAGCAACTCGAATTATTTTTGGTATACACGATGTCAGCGAATAGATAGCGCCGACAATGTCGGCGCTTCTGTTCCCCGGGAAGGCTAATCGTTTATTGCGCGTCCGCAAGCTGCAGTGAGTCCTGATTATGTAACGCATTCTGGCGCTGGCGTTCCAGTTCCAGCGCGCCGCGATGGGAGAGGTAACAGAATAGAATGCAGCACACGATGCCGCCCATCAGAAGATAAAATCCGCCGTACCAGCCCAGTTTATCCACCATGACGCCAAACAGGCTGGTGCCCAACGAGGCGCCGAAAATATAGCTCATGAACCCACGTAATCCGACGGCGGAACCTACGGCAAAGCTGGGGACTATCTCCATTGTCTGTACGGACGCGAGGAACTGCGGGACGTAAATCAGACAACCTACAATGGCGGCGAAAATCGTTACCATCAGCAAAGATTCACTTTTCCAGTATCCGATCAGACAGACAAAAATCAGCGCCATGCAAATCATGGCTAACGGCATTCTGCGGCCCTTAAACAGTTTATCTGACAGCCAGCCTGCCAGTAGCGTGGAAGGAATCGCCGCCCACTCGAAAAAGAGAAACGCGACGCTCATCTGTTCTTTTGAAAAGTGTTTTACTGTCAACAGATAGATAGGCAACCAGCTAATCATGCCAAACCGCACCATATAGACGAAGACATCCACCAGCGAAATATACCAGGCATTTTTATTGCGCAGCACATAAGTACAGAAGATTTGCCATGCGCTCATATTTTCCGGCGCTTTTGCCGTATTCTTCGTTTTCAGTATGACTTTTTCTTCCGGCATCATCTGTTCCAGGGAGGGAAGACCTTCTTCGCGCGGCGAACCTTTTCCCAAGACCAGAACAATTAAGGCAAAAATGACGGCGACGCAGGCCGGAACGATATAACTGGCGCTTTGCCAGTGTTCGCTGCCCAATATCGCAAAAGCCGCACCGACGATAGGCGCGACGATCCCGCCGCCAACGTTATGCGAGATATTCCAGAAGGCGCCTACGCGTCCGCGTTCCCGGCGAGGGAACCAGTTTGCAATAGTAATAAACGAGGGGCCGACGCCCATGCCCTGAAAAAGGCCATTGAAGACCACCAGAGCGGCAAATATCCAGAATGCGCTACTGAATCCCAGTCCAACGTTAACAATCGCGCAGAGTACCAGACCGCACGCCATGAAGACTTTTGGGCTGGCTTTATCCGCCAGACTGCTCATTACGCCTTTACTGATTCCGTAAGCAATAAGCATACAGCTACTCAGCAGGCCGATTTGCGTAGCGCTGAGATCCAATTGCTCTTTTAAATAAGGCGTCGATAATGTGAAGTTGTTTCTGACTATATAGTAAGCGAGATATCCCAGAAATACGCTTAACAATGCCTGTATACGATATCGACCATACGTAGCCTGGACTTTTTCCGGTGGGACTTTATGTGCCGATTGCCCTGTTTTTAATATTGTTAACATGGAGTCACCTGTATTTTATAGTGAGATGAACATCAGGAGGTTTTGTCGGTAGAGTGAAAGGAGTGACAATAAAATTCAAGTCGAAGAAATGTGTCAAAATTGACTCAATTGGGTGAATTTAAAGGTTATTTTTGACCCATCCTGAAGGGGGTGGTGAAACTTTAATTATTGGCATGGCCGTTTTATCGTTAGCATGTGCGGATATTAACAAATTTGCTGCCAGTGATCTGATACGCTTTATTGATGTTTTCGAGCAACGGACCCGTTATTATTCAAATAACGTTGTTCTGGATGCCAATAGAAATAAAAGGGTAAGTTTTGTCTCAATATTTTCTTTATGTGATATCGATATTTATGAACGGGATCACAAATCGACTTTTCTCATGCTGTGGTTGTTTCGCCAGAGTGGGCGCTTTTACGCTATGGCTGGCGGCAATGTTCGGTTCTTGCCAGGCGTACAGCCGCGAGCTGGTGATGGCAACGACCTTTTCACCCAGCGCGACCGCCTGGATTATCCAGCGCTGGCAGACGGAGCCGGGTTCCGTCATGATTCGTACGCTCAACCGTACCAGCGGTTCTTTAGAGCAATTACTTGATACGGCGAATGCGGAAAATGTCGATCTGATCCTGACGTCATCCCCCATGCTGTTGCAACACCTTCAGGAGCACCAAAAGCTGGCGCTATTGGATAGCGCGCCTGCCGCCAGCCAGAAGCTGGTGCCGCGTTCTATCCGCTCAACTTCAGTGGCGGTAGCGGTATCCGGATTTGGGCTATTGGTCAATCGTTCAGCGCTCGCTGCGCGCCATCTTCCGCCGCCTGCCGACTGGCAGGATATGGGCCTGCCCAGTTACCAGGGCGCTCTATTAATGAGCAGTCCGTCACGTTCAGACACCAATCATTTGATGGTGGAGTCGCTGTTGCAGCAAAAAGGCTGGACGGCAGGATGGGCGACGCTGCTGGCAATCTCGGGTAATTTGGTCACGATTTCCTCTCGCAGTTTCGGCGTAGCGGATAAAATCAAAAGCGGGCTTGGCGTTGCCGGGCCGGTCATTGATAACTATGCTAATTTGCTACTTAACGATCCTAATCTTACTTTTACCTATTTCCCGTATTCTGCGGTGTCGCCCACTTACGTCGCGGTGTTGAAAAACAGCCGTCATGCAGACGAAGCGCGTGCTTTTATTCATTACTTATTAAGTCCGAAAGGGCAAAGGATACTGGCTGACGCGAATACCGGTAAGTATCCCGTCGCACCGCTTAGCGCCGATAATCCTCGCGCCGCGCAACAACAGCGTTTGATGGCCCAGCCGCCGTTGAACTATCGTCTGATCCTGAAGCGTCAGCAACTGGTACAACGCATGTTTGATACCGCGATCAGTTTTCGTCTTGCGCAGCTTAAAGATGCATGGCGAGCGTTGCACAGCGCAGAAACGCGGCTTAAACGCCCCTTACCTGAAATCAGAGCCTTATTGACCAGCGTCCCGGTGGATGCGGCAAGCAGCGAAGATGAAACCTGGCTGGCGCAGTTTGATAATAAAAGCTTTGCCGAACAAAAAATGATGGAGTGGCAGATCTGGTTTCTGAACAATCAGCGGCTGGCGATTCACAAACTGGAAGAGCTGAAATGAAGGGGAGATTATTGCAACGGCTTCGTCAGCTCAGCATCAGCAACAGTTTACGGGGCGCATTTTTAACGGGCGCATTACTGACGCTGATTGTCAGTATGGTCAGCCTTTATTCCTGGCATGAGCAAAGTTCGCAGGTTCGCTATTCGCTTGATGAATATTTTCCTCGCATCCACTCCGCTTTTTTAATTGAGGGGAACCTGAATCTGGCCGTGGATCAGCTCAATGAATTTTTGCTGGCGCCGAACACGACAGTACGTTTGCAGTTACGTACGCAGATTATTCAGCATCTGGATAAGATTGAGCGTCTCAGTCAGGGGCTTCAGCTTGCTGAACGCCGGCAACTGGCCGTCATTTTACAGGATAGCCGGACCTTGCTGGCGGAACTGGACAACGCCCTCTACAACATGTTTTTGGTGCGGGAGAAAGTCAGCGAGCTTTCCGCTCGCATTGACTGGCTCCATGATGATTTCACCACGGAGCTAAATTCGCTGGTACAGGATTTTACCTGGCAGCAGGGGACGCTACTCGATCAAATTGAGGCGAATCAGGGCGACGCGGCGCAGTACTTGCAACGTTCGCGCGAGGTGCAGAACGAGCAGCAGCAGGTATATACCCTGGCGCGAATTGAAAATCAGATTGTTGACGACCTGCGCGACAGATTGAATGAGCTCAAGTCTGGCAATAATGACGGGATGCTGGTGGAGACCCATATTCGCTATCTGGAAAACCTAAAAAAAACGGCGGATGAGAATATTCGTGCGCTCGATGACTGGCCCAGTACGATCACGCTGCGGCAAACCATCGACGAACTATTGGAAATCGGGATGGTAAAAAATAAGATGCCCGATACCATGCGCGATTATGTTGCGGCGCAAAAAGCCTTACTGGACGCCAGCCGCGCCAGAGAGGCTACGCTAGGGCGCTTTCGCACGCTGCTTGAGGCGCAGTTAGGTAGTAGTCACCAGCAAATGCAGACGTTCAATCAACGCCTGGAGCAGATTGTCCGCGTTAGCGGCGGGCTTATTTTAGTGGCGACGCTCCTGGCGTTGCTGCTGGCCTGGGGACTCAACCACTATTTTATCCGTTCCCGGCTGGTAAAGCGTTTTACCGCGCTTAATCAGGCTGTGGTACAGATAGGGCTGGGGAGAACCGACTCGACTATCCCGGTTTACGGGCGCGATGAGCTAGGACGGATAGCCCGTTTGCTACGTCATACGCTGGGCCAGCTCAATATGCAACGCAGGCAGCTTGAACAAGAGGTCGCCGAGCGCAAAGAGATAGAGGCCGATCTGCGCGCCATGCAGGATGAGTTAATTCAGACGGCGAAACTGGCGGTAGTCGGCCAGACCATGACCACGCTGGCGCATGAAATTAACCAGCCGCTGAATGCGCTTTCAATGTATTTATTTACGGCGGGACGCGCGATTGAACAAGGTCAGAGCGGACAGGCGAGAAATACGCTCACCAAAGCGGAAGGGCTCATTAACCGGATTGACGCCATCATCCGTTCGCTGCGGCAGTTTACCCGCCGGGCGGAGCTGGAAACGCCATTGTATCCCGTTGATCTGCGCCAAACCTTTGTGGCGGCATGGGAGCTATTAGCCATGCGCCACCAATCCCGGCAGGGAGCGCTTTCACTGCCAACCGACACCGTATGGGTCAGCGGCGATGAAGTGCGTATTCAGCAGGTTCTGGTGAATGTGCTGGCGAATGCGCTTGACGCCTGTTCGCATGATGCGGCGATCGCGGTGACGTGGCAGACGCAGGGAGAGGCGCTGGAGGTTTATATTGCAGATAACGGCCCTGGCTGGCCTGTGGCGCTGTTGCCCTCTTTACTCAAGCCGTTTACCACCAGTAAAGCTGTCGGGTTGGGTATTGGGCTGTCGATTAGCGTGTCGCTGATGGCGCAAATGAAGGGCGACCTGCGTCTGGCGTCGACGCTGACGCGTAACGCTTGCGTGGTGCTGCAATTCTCGGTAACGGATGTCGATGATGTTGAATGATGAATGTTCTATTTTGCTGATTGATGATGACGTTGATGTACTTGACGCCTATACCCAAATGCTTGAGCAGGCAGGCTACCGCGTGCGTGGCTTTACCCATCCTTTCGAGGCCAAAGAGTGGGTAAAAGCGGATTGGGAGGGGATCGTTTTGAGCGATGTATGTATGCCGGGGTGTTCCGGTATCGATCTTATGACGCTGTTTCATCAGGATGACGATCAACTGCCAATCTTATTGATTACCGGACATGGCGATGTACCGATGGCGGTTGACGCGGTGAAAAAGGGCGCCTGGGATTTTCTGCAAAAACCCGTCGATCCGGGCAAGCTGTTGATATTAATTGAAGACGCGCTACGCCAGCGCCGGTCGGTCATTGCACGGCGGCAATATTGCCAGCAGACGTTACAGGTTGAACTGGTTGGGCGCAGCGAGTGGATGAATCAGTTTCGACAACGGTTACAACAACTGGCGGAAACGGACATTGCCGTATGGTTTTACGGTGAGCATGGCACTGGACGTATGACTGGCGCCCGTTATCTCCATCAACTGGGGCGTAACGCGAAAGGGCCGTTTGTACGCTATGAACTTACGCCGGAGAATGCCGGGCAGTTGGAGACATTCATCGACCAGGCGCAAGGAGGCACGCTGGTGTTGAGTCATCCCGAATATCTGACACGCGAACAGCAGCACCATCTGGCGCGTTTACAAAGCCTGGAGCATCGGCCTTTTCGTTTGGTGGGCGTTGGCAGCGCTTCGCTGGTGGAGCAGGCGGCAGCTAACCAGATTGCGGCCGAGCTTTACTACTGTTTCGCCATGACCCAAATCGCCTGCCAGTCTCTTTCTCAGCGACCGGATGATATCGAGCCCTTATTTCGCCATTATCTTCGAAAAGCCTGCCTGCGACTCAATCATCCAGTGCCGGAAATCGCGGGGGAATTACTGAAAGGAATAATGCGACGCGCCTGGCCAAGCAATGTGCGTGAACTGGCTAATGCGGCGGAGCTTTTCGCTGTTGGCGTGCTGCCGCTGGCGGAAACGGTCAACCCGCAGTTGCTTCTGCAGGAGCCGACCCCGCTTGACCGGCGCGTTGAAGAGTATGAGCGACAAATCATTACCGAAGCATTAAATATTCATCAGGGACGAATTAATGAAGTGGCGGAGTACCTGCAAATTCCCCGTAAAAAACTTTATCTGCGCATGAAAAAATATGGTCTAAGTAAAGAGCATTATAAATTCTGATATTACAGTTACTTTCAATCTGGCTGACAACATCAACAACGATGTCGTTAGCCAGATAACGTCGCATCACCGTAATGGTAAATCATTCCATCATGATTATAGATTGCTTATTATTCACCTGAGCATCAAATTCTATTTCTTAACTTCAATATAAGGTAAAAATGCGTCAAGTTCTCTGGCGTAATAAATGTACTCTTGTCCGACGATTTGACAAGATGAAAACTTCATCACCTCTCCAGATTACATCTGAATATGAGGACAAGAGAAATGAAAAAACATGCTATTGCAGTAATGATGATCGCCGTATTTTCTGAGTCGGTTTATGCGGAGTCTACCTTATTTATTCCGGACGTCTCTTCTGATAGCGTTACGACATCCCTTTCCGTGGGAGTGTTAAATGGTAAATCCAGGGAGCTGGTTTATGATACCGACACCGGGCGGAAGATTAGTCAACTGGACTGGAAAATAAAAAATGTCGCCACGTTGCAGGGGGATTTCTCATGGGAACCCTATTCGTTCATGACGCTGGACGCCCGCGGCTGGACGTCTTTGGCGTCGGGATCGGGTCATATGGTTGACCATGACTGGATGAGCAGTGAGCAGCCTGGCTGGACCGATCGTTCAATTCATCCGGACACCAGCGCCAACTATGCTAATGAATACGATTTGAACGTGAAAGGTTGGTTATTGCAGGGCGATAACTACAAGGCGGGCGTGACAGCGGGCTATCAGGAAACCCGTTTTAGCTGGACGGCAAGAGGCGGGTCTTATATTTATGATAATGGTCGGTATATTGGTAACTTTCCTCATGGCGTGCGCGGCATAGGTTATAGCCAGCGTTTCGAAATGCCCTATATCGGGCTGGCGGGTGATTATCGTATTAATGACTTTGAGTGTAATGTACTGTTTAAATACAGCGACTGGGTAAATGCGCATGATAATGACGAACACTACATGCGCAAACTTACCTTCCGTGAAAAAACGGAAAATTCACGATATTATGGCGCTTCTATTGACGCCGGATATTATATTACCAGTAATGCAAAAATCTTTGCTGAGTTCGCTTACAGTAAATATGAAGAAGGTAAGGGCGGTACGCAAATCATAGATAAAACCAGCGGTGATAAGGCGTATTTTGGTGGCGATGCCGCAGGTATAGCTAATAATAACTATACGGTTACCGCGGGGTTGCAGTACCGCTTCTAGACCACATCAGCATGTCATCGGTCATAACCGGCCGATGACGACTTTTTGCTGAACGTATGGCATGTCCGGTGATGTTGCATAGGGGCAATAAAAGCAACATGAAAGGGGAACCGCTCGAAAGGCTATGCAGCAAGAAGAGAATGTCCTGGGTATCAATGGTGTCCCCTGCAGGAATCGAACCTGCAACTAGCCCTTAGGAGGGGCTCGTTATATCCATTTAACTAAGGGGACAACGCGGCGCCAGTATAGCGTTTTTTATTCGCCGGAGTAAGTGTAGCGCCGCCTGACTGGTTAAACCGTCGCCACTCAGCGCTGTTTTTCCGCTTTTTTCCGCTCCCGTTCCAGGCGCTCGCCGCGTAGCCTCGCTTCTTCCTTACGTTTATTGCTCATATCGTTGCGGATCTGCGCGTGGCTCATTAATGCGAAAATAAAGGTGCCGCCGCAGATATTTCCGGCAAGTGTGGGAAGGGCGAAGGGCCAGAGAAAGTCGCTCCAGGGCAGCGTGCCGTTGAAAACCAAATACAAAATTTCAACGGAACCGACGACAATATGGGTGGTATCGCCCAGCGCGATAAGCCAGGTCATCAAAATAATGACCACAATTTTTGCCCCGCCTGCAGCAGGAAACATCCATACCATTGTGGCGATGATCCAGCCAGAGATAATCGCGTTGGCAAACATCTCCGTTGGGCTATTTTTCATGACCTCCATACCAATTTTGACAAAGGCGTCGCGGGTCTCTTCATCAAATATAGGCATATATTCAAATGCCCACGCCGCAACCCCGGTGCCAATAAGGTTGCCCAATAAGACTACGCCCCATAAGCGCATCAGCAGGCCAACGTTACTCAGAGTGGGATTTTGCATTACCGGCAATACGGCAGTAACGGTATTTTCAGTAAATAATTGCTGGCGGGCCATGATGACAATGATAAAACCAAAGGTGTAGCCGAGATTTTCCAGTAAAAAGCCGCCGGGAACGCCTTCAAGCTGCACGTGGAAAATCCCTTTCGCCAGGAGTGATGCCCCCATAGAAAGTCCTGCGGCAATGGCTGACCAGAGCAAAGCCATCGCATCGCGTTCCATCTCTTTTTCACCATCCTGGCGAATATGTTCATGAATCGCCATGGCGCGGGAAGGAAGACGATCTTCATCCACTTCAATCTCTTTACCGCTTTGTTTTTCTTCGCTTTCAACTTCCAGGTCACTGCTTTGCCGGTTAATTTTATCGTCGTTAAGGCTATCCATGATGATCTCTGCTGATTAACACATATTAATAAAGCGTAGCGGTTTTTCATTTACCCAGGCCGGGGCATTCTCCGAAAAAATAAAAATGATCACGCTCGTTTTTATCTGTTTCGTTAGAATAGGGCCGTCACGTTGTTGCGTTACCAGGCTATGCTCAGAGCAATGAGATCGCGCATATAGACATCGTTTGACGTGCTGTTAAAATCGCTCACACCTAAACAGGCGGATACGGTAGCGTTCCGTCATGGATGGCAATCAGCGATAGCCATAATTCACAGGGAGACATCTATGAAGCTTCGCCTGTCGGCGCTGGCGCTGGGAACCACACTGCTGGTCGGGTGTGCGAGTTCCGGTACAGAACAGCAGGGGCGTTCAGACCCATTTGAAGGGTTTAACCGCACCATGTACAACTTCAACTTTAATGTGCTGGACCCGTATGTTGTTCGGCCGGTCGCGGTCGCCTGGCGTGATTATGTTCCACAGCCTGCGCGTAACGGTTTAAGTAATTTCACTGGCAACCTCGAAGAACCGGCGATCATGGTGAACTATTTCCTGCAGGGCGATCCTTATCAGGGTATGGTGCATTTCACCCGTTTCTTCCTGAACACCTTATTAGGGATGGGCGGCTTTATTGACGTCGCGGGAATGGCGAATCCTAAGCTGCAGCGCGTTGAACCGCATCGCTTTGGCAGTACGCTGGGCCATTATGGCGTGGGGTATGGGCCTTATATGCAACTTCCGTTCTACGGCAGCTTCACGCTGCGTGAAGATGGCGGGGATATGGCGGATACCTTGTATCCGGTGCTCTCGTGGTTGACCTGGCCAATGTCCATAGGAAAATGGACTATCGAAGGGATAGAAACCCGCGCGCAGTTGCTGGACTCCGATGGTTTGCTGCGCCAGTCTTCCGATCCTTATATTATGGTGCGCGAGGCGTACTTCCAGCGTCATGACTTTATCGCCAATGGCGGAAAACTCAAGCCGCAGGAAAACCCGAACGCACAGGCGATTCAGGACGAACTCAAAGAGATCGACTCGGAATAAACGGCAGTAAATAAAAAGGTGAGCGCAATGCTCACCTTTTTGATCCGTTTCAGAAAGAGATTAGAACGCGTAGTTAAAGTTAGTACCGAACAGCCAGGCTTTCCCTTCAGATTCAAACTGATAAGGGCCTTCATTAATTTTCACGCTCTGACCATGCATATAAGAGACGCCAACGTCGACAGACGCATCTTTATTAAAGGCGTAAGTCGTACCGGCGCTCAGCCAGAAACGGTCCTGGTCCGGAATAGAGATAGAACGGTTTTGCGCTGGTACCGGGCTGTCATCGAAGGCGATACCGGTACGGAACGTCCAGTTGTCATCGTAGTAATAGGTGGTGCCCAACGCAATGCGATAAGCGTCTTTAAAGCCTTCATGCTTCTCAAAGAGCGTATCGCCAGCGGTCGATTTTGCCTTCAATTCCTGGAACTGGCTCCAGCTGGTATAGGCCAGGCTATAGTGGATGGCCCACTGTGGCGCCACACGGTTATAACCGGACACTTCCCACATTTCCGGCAGATTCAGCGTCAGGTAGCCTGACTGCGTCGCGCCGCCAGTTGCCGTTGGGATAGGCAGGTTAAATCGGTTTATAGCGATGGGAAGATCGCTACTGTAGTTGCCTTTAAAGTCAATTTTGACTTCCGAGCGGTAGGTCAGCGCGTAGCGGTTATTTTTATCCAGTTCATAAAGGATACCGGCATTCCAGCCAAAGCCCCACTGATTACCGTTCAGGTGGGCAATCTTGGTGTCGCTGGGAATCTGACCCGCGACCGGCGCCAGCGCCGGATTCTGTGCCGCGACCAACTGGCCTAAATCGCCCGCAAAACGTTCGATTTTTGCACGCGCGTATACCGCATCAAAGCCGAGGCCGAAGCTCCAGGCCTCATTTAAGCGATAAGCGCCGCTTAAATTCAGGTTCATGGTTTCAAGATCGGTCGTACCGCCAACCGAGCCGCCGGCGTATGTGTCGTTAAACTCTGTCGCCAGACCATAGTTAGAGGTAATAGAAGCCCCCCAGCCAAACTGGTCGTTAATCGGGGCGACAAAATGGACGTTCGGCACCCAGGCCGTCGGCGCGATGTTATCCGCATCTAACGTCCGACGAGATGGCGATGTCCCGCTAATATTAACATCAGGATCAATATAAACCGCGCCCGCTGAAAACGTCGGGCGGTCAAACATGGTAATTAACGCCGGGTTGCGGCTAACGTTACCCGCATCATCTGCGATTGCGCCTTCACCCGAATAGGCCCGGCCAAGGCCAGAGGAAGAAAATTCGTTTAACTGAAAGCCTGCAGACCAGGCCTGGGTGGAGATGATTGCCACTGCGACTGCGAGAGCAGACTTTGTAAACAGGGTTTTCTGGCTCATGACCATAACCTCATTGATTATTTTTATACAAACTATGTTACATGCTGTAACAGGAGCGCGAAGTGTAGGGTCTGCGGTACGACTTAGAAATCAGACCAGTGGCGAGAGTATAGGTCTGACCAGCTAGAATGTTGCAAGTATGTTTATAAGTTTTTTCAATTGTGATCTTAGAAACGAGATCTGGCTGGCAAAATCGGCGGGCTTAACGGTCACCCGATCGCGCGATTTTTGTTTTAGATCATTTTTAAGTGTGATTTCGGTCACTTAACGCGTTTCCCACCATTAACGACTGGAGAGGCGAATGCCGGGAGCGTAAAATATCCCCATCGTTTATCTGGCACCCTGGGTGCAAATACAGAGGAAATCTACAATGAGTAAATGCAGTGCTGATGAAACCCCGGTTTGCTGCTGTATGGACGTTGGAACCATCATGGACAACTCCGATTGCACCGCGTCATACAGCCGCGTATTCGCTACCCGCGCAGAGGCTGAAGAGACGCTGGCGGCGTTAACCGAAAAAGCGCGTAGCGTGGAGTCTGAACCTTGCCAAATTACGCCAACCTTTACCGAGGAATCCGAAGGCGTTCGTCTGGATATTGATTTTGTTTTCGCCTGCGAAGCAGAAACGCTGATCTTCCAGCTCGGCCTGCGTTAATCCGTTCATTCACGACGCCTCCGTCATCATCTGGCGGAGGCGTTTTCTTTTTTTGTCGCTTCCCTTCACTGTGCCTTGGCTCCCACTTTCTTTTCTCTCTGCTTGGCTAAATGTAAAAAATTGGTTAAGACTGTGATCAGGTCAGACCACTAATTTATTTTTTACAGGGGAGTACTATGCGTCAGGCTTTACCGTTGGTCACCCGCCAGGGCGATCGCATTGCTATTGTCAGTGGGTTACGAACCCCCTTCGCTCGTCAGGCCACTGCATTTCATGGTATTCCCGCTGTTGATCTCGGCAAGATGGTGGTAGGCGAGCTGCTGGCGCGCAGTGAAATTCCAGCCGATGCCATTGAGCAACTGGTTTTTGGTCAGGTAGTACAAATGCCGGAAGCCCCCAATATTGCGCGCGAAATTGTGCTGGGTACGGGGATGAATGTTCATACCGATGCCTATAGCGTAAGCCGCGCCTGCGCCACCAGTTTTCAGGCGGTAGCGAATGTGGCGGAAAGCCTGGTGGCCGGCACGATACGCGCGGGTATCGCTGGCGGCGCAGATTCGTCGTCGGTACTGCCAATAGGCGTGAGTAAAGCCCTGGCGCGGGTACTGGTTGATATCAATAAAGCCCGGA
The DNA here is from genome assembly GCF_043356435.1 of Salmonella sp. SJTUF15591. Taxonomy (NCBI): domain Bacteria; kingdom Pseudomonadati; phylum Pseudomonadota; class Gammaproteobacteria; order Enterobacterales; family Enterobacteriaceae; genus Salmonella; species Salmonella sp. SJTUF15591. The sequence goes on from NZ_JBEUJO010000005.1 coordinate 271,395, forward strand.
CGACCCGCCAACGGCTGACGCTTTTTTCTCGTCTGCGCTTACGCGACCTGCTGCCTGTGCCTCCCGCCGTTGCTGAGTATTCCACCGGTCTGCGCATGGGCGATACCGCCGAACAGATGGCGAAAACGTATGGTATTACGCGTGAACAGCAGGACGCGCTGGCGCATCGTTCACATCAGCGCGCCGCGCAGGCATGGGCGGATGGCAAATTGGCGGAAGAAGTGATGACGACCTATGTGCCGCCGTATAAAAACCCCTTTGCAGAAGATAACAACATTCGCGGCACCTCCACGCTGGCGGACTACGCTAAACTGCGTCCCGCTTTTGACAGAAAACATGGCTCTGTGACCGCCGCCAATAGTACACCGCTGACCGACGGCGCTGCCGCCGTTATTCTGATGACCGAATCCCGCGCTAAAGAGCTGGGGCTGCACCCGCTTGGTTATCTGCGCAGCTACGCCTTTACCGCTATTGATGTCTGGCAGGACATGCTATTGGGGCCGGCCTGGTCAACGCCGCTGGCGCTGGAGCGGGCTGGGTTGACGATGGCAGATCTGACGCTTTTTGACATGCATGAAGCGTTTGCCGCTCAGACTCTGGCGAACTTACAACTGCTGGGCAGCGAACGATTTGCCCGTGAGGTGCTTGGTCGTGCGCAGGCGACAGGGGAGGTAGATGACGCTAAATTCAACGTGCTCGGCGGCTCAATCGCCTACGGGCATCCTTTTGCCGCAACGGGCGCACGGATGATAACCCAAACGTTGCATGAATTACGGCGTCGGGGCGGAGGTTTTGGCCTGGTCACAGCCTGCGCGGCTGGCGGTCTTGGCGCGGCGATGGTTCTGGAGGCGGAATAATGACTACCACATCAGCGTTTATGCTTAACGTGCGTCTGGATAATGTCGCAGTTGTCGCTATTGATGTCCCTGGAGAAAAGGTGAACACCCTGAAAGCGGAGTTTGCCGCGCAGGTACGCGCCATCCTGAAGCAGATCCGGGAAAATAAAGCGTTGCAGGGCGTTGTTTTTATCTCAGCCAAAGCAGATAACTTTATTGCTGGCGCTGATATCAACATGATAGGTCACTGCCAAAACGCGCAGGAAGCGGAAACGCTGGCGCGTCAGGGGCAACAACTGATGGCGGAGATTCAGGCGTTGCCTGTTCCGGTTATCGCCGCCATTCATGGCGCCTGTCTGGGGGGCGGCCTTGAAATGGCGCTGGCCTGCCATCGGCGCATCTGTACCGATGACGTTAAAACCGTTCTTGGACTGCCGGAGGTACAGTTAGGGCTTTTACCGGGATCGGGCGGAACGCAGCGACTTCCACGGCTGGTGGGGGTCAGTACCGCGCTGGATATGATCCTGACAGGTAAACAGCTTCGCGCCAGACAGGCGCTTAAAGCCGGGCTGGTTGATGATGTGGTGCCGCAAACTATTTTACTGGAAGCGGCTGTCGAGCTGGCTAAAAAAGAACGCCTGGCGCAACGGACATTGCCGGTCCGTGAACGTATCCTGGCGGGGCCGCTGGGGCGTGCGCTGTTATTTCGCCTGGTGCGTAAAAAGACGGCGCAAAAAACGCAGGGTAATTATCCGGCGACGGAGCGGATCATTGATGTGATTGAAACCGGACTGGCGCAGGGCAGCAGTAGCGGCTATGACGCGGAAGCGCGCGCTTTCGGTGAGCTGGCGATGACGCCTCAATCGCAGGCGCTACGCGCTGTTTTCTTTGCCAGTACCGAGGTGAAAAAAGATCCCGGTAGCGATGCGCCGCCCGGCCCGCTGAACAGCGTGGGCATCTTAGGCGGCGGGTTAATGGGCGGCGGTATCGCCTGGGTTACGGCCTGTAAAGGCGGCTTGCCAGTACGAATTAAGGATATAAATACTCAGGGGATCAATCATGCTCTGAAGTACAGCTGGGATCTGCTTGAAACAAAAGTACGCCGCCGCCATATCAAAGCCAGCGAACGCGATAAACAGTTGGCGTTGATATCAGGTTCGACCGATTACCGTGGTTTCAGTCATCGTGATCTGGTCATTGAAGCGGTGTTTGAAGATCTGCCGTTAAAACAACAGATGGTGGCGGAAGTGGAACAAAATTGCGCTGCTCACACCATTTTTGCCTCCAATACTTCTTCCCTGCCGATTGGCGATATTGCGGCGAATGCGGCCAGACCGGAACAGGTGATTGGATTGCACTTTTTTAGCCCGGTCGAAAAAATGCCGCTGGTTGAGGTCATTCCTCATGCGTCTACTTCCGCGCAGACCATCGCCACGACCGTTAAGCTGGCGAAAAAACAGGGTAAAACCCCGATAGTCGTCAGCGATAAAGCCGGGTTTTATGTTAACCGAATTCTTGCGCCGTATATCAATGAGGCGATTCGGATGCTGACTGAAGGCGAACGCGTCGAACATATTGACGCCGCCCTGGTAAAATTTGGTTTTCCGGTGGGGCCAATCCAACTTTTGGATGAGGTAGGAATCGACACGGGCACTAAAATTATTCCTGTGCTTGAGGCGGCGTATGGAGAACGTTTTAGCGCGCCTGCAAATGTTGTCGCTTCAATTTTGAATGACGATCGCAAAGGTAGAAAAAATGGTCGCGGTTTCTATCTTTATGGCGAAAAAGGGCGTAAAAGCAAAAAACAGGTTGACCCTGCTATTTATAAGCTTATTGGCGTGCAAGGGCAGAGTCGACTATCTGCGCAGCAGGTGGCAGAGCGCTGTGTCATGTTAATGCTTAACGAAGCGGCGCGCTGTTTCGACGAAAAAGTGATTCGCAGCGCGCGCGATGGCGATATCGGCGCCGTGTTTGGTATCGGTTTTCCGCCGTTTCTCGGTGGCCCGTTCCGCTATATGGATGCTCTCGGGCCGGGTGAAATGGTGGCGACATTACAGCGCCTGGCCGCACTTTACGGTCCTCGTTACGCGCCTTGTGAACAATTAGTGCGCATGGCGGAGCGCAGGGAGCATTTCTGGACGAATGGGGAAACTGACCAGGGAAATTGAGGTCAAAGAGAATATGAATCCGCACTGAATGCCTCCTTAGTGGCGAAATAATAATCAATGATTGACTATACTTACGCCATTGAGGTAAAAAACAGCGTTTCATTCAGTGAATGGATAAGGCACAATGCCGGCCACCGCATTTTTGCCGCAGCCAATAGGGGCATGTGGTAAGCGTGTTGGTGAAACTGGTTAACAAAAGCGGTGCAATATGCAAGTTTTTATCATGCGTCACGGCGACGCAGCCCTCGATGCCGCCAGTGATTCGGTTCGTCCCTTGACCCCTTGTGGGTGTGACGAGTCTCGCCTGATGGCGAACTGGCTGAAAGGTCAAAAAGTGGATATCGAACGTGTTCTGGTGAGTCCGTTTCTTCGGGCCGAACAGACGTTAGATGTGGTCGGCGATTGTATGAATCTGCCGGCTCAGGTGGATGTCCTGCCGGAGCTAACGCCCTGTGGCGATGTCGGTCTGGTCAGCGCCTACCTCCAGGCGCTGGCCAATGAAGAGATCGGATCGGTGCTGGTGATCTCTCACTTACCTCTGGTCGGATACCTGGTATCTGAGCTTTGTCCGGGCGAAACGCCGCCGATGTTCACGACGTCCGCAATTGCCAACGTTACGCTTGATGAAAGCGGCAAGGGGACATTCAACTGGCAAATGAGTCCCTGCAATCTGAAAATGGCGAAAGCGATTTAATCTTTGCTGCCTGATGGCGCTTCGCTTATCAGGCCTACGACAGCGTTGGCTGTTCGTAGGCTGGATAAGGCGCTTGCGCCGCCATCCGGCAATTCCGCATCAGGGTAATTCGGGCGGTTGCCACTCTTCCACTTCAATCAACACCAGCAGCGCGGCGTCGCCGCCGTACTCTTTCGGCGCCTGATGAAAGGCCATCACATGCGGATGCTGCGCCAGCCATAACGGCGTTTGCTGTTTCAGAATATGTTTACCGTGTCCATGCATGACGCAGGCGCAAAAAATATGTTCCCGACGGCAGGCGGCAATTAGCGCCCCCAGTTCCTGCTTGGCCTGAAGCTGCGTTAAGCCGTGTAAATCCAGAAACAGTTCCGGCGAATAGTCGCCGCGACGCATTTTTTTTAGCTCGAAATGGCTGACATCTTCACGGACATACTTTACCGGCCCTTCCGTATTGAGCAGCGGCTGGAACTCATCAGAAAAATAGTGGCTGGCGTCCGCCTGTTCCTGAATTAACCTTCGGGTAGGGACTTCCGTGATTTTCTTGCGCAGTGGCCGATGGACGATAGTATCCTGTTTAATCTTTCGGGTGCCGACCATCAGCTGACGGAACAGCGCCTGGTCCTCCTCGCTGAGCGATGTTTTCTTTTTCATTCGTGGGTCTCGTCTGATCTTTTGCCTTAGTTTACCCGACCCGGAGGATATCCGAACGGTCAAAACGGATTTTTCGTATTCTCCCGCCGCGTCAATGCTGATTTATCCCTGTCTTCGTGGCAAACTAGCCGCCGAATTTAATGCGAGCATGCCCTGGAGGAATACGTGGATAAAATTTTCGTCGATGAAGCAGTAAGTGAACTGCATACCATTCAGGACATGTTGCGCTGGGCGGTAAGCCGCTTTAGCGCGGCGAATATCTGGTATGGACACGGTACCGATAACCCGTGGGATGAAGCGGTGCAACTGGTGTTGCCGTCTCTTTATCTGCCGCTGGATATTCCGGAAGATATGCGAACCGCGCGGCTGACGTCCAGCGAAAAACACCGCATTGTCGAGCGAGTGATTCGTCGCATTAACGAGCGTATCCCGGTCGCCTACCTGACCAATAAAGCCTGGTTCTGCGGCCACGAATTTTATGTCGATGAGCGCGTGCTGGTGCCGCGTTCGCCCATTGGCGAGCTGATTAATAACCACTTCGCCGGCCTTATTAGCCAACAGCCGAAATATATTCTGGATATGTGTACCGGCAGCGGCTGCATCGCCATCGCCTGTGCTTATGCTTTCCCGGACGCAGAGGTTGATGCGGTCGATATTTCGCCGGATGCGCTGGCTGTCGCCGAGCATAACATTGAAGAACACGGTCTTATCCATCACGTGACGCCAATCCGTTCCGATCTGTTCCGCGATCTGCCGAAAGTTCAGTACGATCTGATTGTCACTAACCCGCCTTATGTCGATGCGGAGGATATGTCCGATCTGCCGAACGAATATCGCCACGAACCTGAGCTGGGGCTGGCGTCCGGCACTGACGGCCTCAAATTGACCCGTCGTATCCTGGGGAATGCGCCGGATTATCTGTCCGATGACGGCGTTCTGATTTGTGAAGTCGGAAACAGCATGGTACATCTGATGGAGCAGTATCCGGATGTGCCGTTCACCTGGCTGGAGTTTGACAACGGCGGCGATGGCGTCTTTATGTTGACCAAAGCGCAGTTGCTCGCGGCCCGTGAACATTTCAACATTTATAAAGATTAAAACACGCAAACGACAACAACGATAACGGAGCCGTGATGGCAGGAAACACAATTGGACAACTCTTTCGCGTAACCACTTTCGGCGAATCACACGGGCTGGCGCTTGGGTGTATCGTCGATGGCGTGCCGCCCGGCATCCCGTTGACGGAGGCCGATCTGCAGCACGATCTCGACAGACGCCGCCCAGGCACCTCGCGCTATACTACTCAGCGCCGCGAACCGGACCAGGTAAAAATTCTCTCCGGCGTGTTTGATGGCGTGACGACCGGCACCAGCATTGGCCTGCTGATTGAAAACACCGATCAGCGCTCGCAGGACTACAGCGCGATTAAAGATGTTTTTCGTCCGGGACACGCGGATTACACCTATGAGCAGAAATACGGCCTGCGCGATTACCGTGGCGGTGGACGTTCTTCCGCGCGTGAAACCGCGATGCGCGTAGCGGCAGGGGCGATTGCCAAGAAATACCTGGCGGAAAAGTTCGGCATCGAAATCCGCGGCTGCCTGACCCAGATGGGCGACATTCCGCTGGAGATTAAAGACTGGCGTCAGGTTGAGCTTAATCCATTCTTTTGTCCCGATGCGGACAAACTTGACGCGCTGGACGAACTGATGCGCGCGCTGAAAAAAGAGGGCGACTCCATCGGCGCGAAAGTGACGGTGATGGCGAGCGGCGTGCCGGCAGGGCTTGGCGAACCGGTGTTTGACCGACTGGATGCGGACATCGCCCATGCGCTGATGAGCATCAATGCGGTGAAAGGCGTGGAGATCGGCGAAGGATTTAACGTGGTGGCGCTGCGCGGCAGCCAGAATCGCGATGAAATCACGGCGCAGGGTTTTCAGAGCAACCATGCTGGCGGCATCCTCGGTGGCATCAGTAGCGGGCAACACATTGTGGCGCATATGGCGCTGAAACCTACCTCCAGCATTACCGTGCCGGGACGTACGATCAACCGGATGGGTGAAGAAGTCGAGATGATCACCAAAGGGCGCCACGATCCGTGTGTGGGGATTCGCGCAGTGCCGATCGCAGAAGCCATGCTGGCGATCGTGCTGATGGATCACCTGCTGCGCCATCGGGCACAGAATGCGGACGTGAAGACAGAGATTCCACGCTGGTAAGAAATGAAAAAAACCGCGATTGCGCTGCTGGCATGGTTTGTCAGTAGCGCCAGCCTGGCGGCGACGCCGTGGCAGAAAATAACTCATCCTGTCCCCGGCGCAGCCCAGTCTATCGGTAGCTTTGCCAACGGATGCATCATTGGCGCCGACACGTTGCCGGTACAGTCCGATAATTATCAGGTGATGCGCACCGATCAGCGCCGTTATTTCGGCCACCCGGACTTGGTCATGTTTATCCAGCGGTTGAGTCATCAGGCGCAGCAACGGGGGCTAGGAACCGTCCTGATAGGCGACATGGGGATGCCTGCCGGAGGCCGCTTTAATGGCGGACACGCCAGTCATCAGACCGGGCTTGATGTGGATATTTTCTTGCAGTTGCCGAAAACGCGCTGGAGCCAGGCGCAGCTATTGCGCCCGCAGGCGTTAGATCTGGTGTCCCGCGACGGTAAACATGTCGTGCCGTCTCGCTGGTCGTCGGATATCGCCAGTCTGATCAAACTGGCGGCACAAGACAATGACGTCACCCGTATTTTCGTCAATCCGGCTATTAAACAACAGCTTTGCCTCGATGCCGGAAACGATCGTGACTGGCTACGTAAAGTACGCCCCTGGTTCCAGCATCGCGCGCATATGCACGTGCGTTTACGCTGCCCTGCCGACAGCCTGGAGTGCGAAGATCAACCTTTACCCCCGCCGGGCGATGGATGCGGCGCTGAACTGCAAAGCTGGTTCGAACCGCCAAAACCTGGCACCACAAAGCCTGAGAAGAAGACACCGCCGCCGCTGCCGCCTTCCTGCCAGGCGCTACTGGATGAGCATGTACTCTGATGGACAATTTTTATGATCTGTTTATGGTCTCCCCGCTGCTGCTGGTGGTGCTGTTTTTTGTCGCCGTACTGGCAGGATTTATCGATTCTATCGCCGGGGGCGGAGGGCTGCTCACTATCCCTGCGCTGATGGCCGCCGGGATGTCGCCGGCAAACGCGCTGGCGACCAATAAATTACAGGCGTGCGGCGGCTCCCTCTCGTCTTCGCTCTATTTTATTCGCCGTAAAGTGGTAAACCTGGCCGAGCAAAAGCTCAATATTCTGATGACGTTCATTGGCTCGATGAGCGGCGCGCTGCTGGTGCAGCACGTGCAGGCGGATATTTTGCGCCAGATCTTGCCTATCCTGGTGATTTTCATCGGCCTCTATTTTTTATTGATGCCGAAGCTGGGCGAGGAAGATCGCCAGCGCCGCCTGTATGGATTACCGTTCGCGCTGATAGCCGGGGGATGCGTCGGGTTTTACGACGGCTTTTTCGGGCCTGCCGCCGGGTCGTTTTACGCTCTGGCGTTTGTCACCTTATGTGGCTATAACCTGGCGAAATCCACGGCACATGCCAAAGTGCTTAACGCTACCTCCAACGTTGGCGGCCTGCTGTTATTTATCATCGGCGGCAAAGTGATCTGGGCGACGGGCTTCGTGATGCTGGTTGGTCAGTTTTTAGGGGCGCGAATGGGGTCGCGTCTGGTGTTGAGCAAAGGCCAAAAGCTTATCAGACCGATGATCGTTATTGTCTCGGCGGTAATGAGCGCCAGGTTACTTTATGATAGCCACGGACAGGAGATCCTCCACTGGTTGGGGATGAATTAATGAACAATACGCACCATTACGAACAGTTAATTGAGATTTTTAACGGCTGCTTTGCCGAAGAATTTAATACCCGTCTGATTAAAGGCGACGACGAACCGATCTATCTTCCTGCTGACGCGCAGGTACCGTACCACCGCATCGTCTTTGCGCATGGGTTTTACGCCAGCGCGCTGCATGAGATTTCTCACTGGTGTATCGCCGGTAAGGCGCGCCGCGAACTGGTTGACTTTGGTTACTGGTACTGCCCGGACGGACGCGACGCGCAGACCCAAAGTCAATTCGAAGACGTTGAGGTGAAGCCACAGGCTTTCGACTGGTTGTTTTGCGTGGCGGCGGGGTATCCCTTTAACGTCAGTTGCGACAATCTGGAAGGCGATATTGAGCCGGATCGCGTGGCGTTTCAGCGCCGGGTTCATGCGCAGGTAATGGCGTATCTGGAGCAGGGCATTCCTGAACGTCCGGCCCGCTTCATCAAAGCGCTACAGAATTACTATCACACGCCCGAACTTAAGGCGGAACAGTTCCCGTGGCCGGAAGCGCTTAATTAAAGCCAGCGCCACGTTTACAATGAGGAAAGAAGATGATCGCGGAGTTTGAATCACGCATTCTGGCATTAATTGACGATATGGTAGAGCACGCCAGCGACGATGAGCTTTTTGCCAGTGGATACCTGCGTGGCCACCTGACGTTAGCCATTGCCGAGCTGGAGAGCGGTGATGACCACTCCGTTGAGGCGGTCTATGCCAACGTTAGCCAAAGTCTGGAAAAAGCGATCGGCGCCGGCGAACTGTCGCCGCGCGATCAGGCGTTAGTCAAAGCGATGTGGGACAATTTGTTCGACAAGGCAAAACAATAACGCCGTGGGCCGGAAGGCGACGCTTGCCGCCTTCCGCTATTGACTGGCCCATTACTTCACCGCTTTTCCCTTCAATAACTTTCTCACCCATAACCGATTCGGATTTAACGCCGCCAGCGTACTGGCATCCAGTGGAATCGGCTCGTTACTCATCTGCGCCGCCAGAATTTCTGCGCATAATGGCGCTGAGCACAAACCGCGCGATCCCAGCGCGCCGAGCATAAATAAACCCGGATACACAGGCGCAGGCGCCGCCGACGTTTTATTATCGGCTAAATCGGCGTAATGCGTCAGCGTGGCATGGTAATCCGGGACATTGCCCACCATCGGCAGATGGTCGCGGGTGGCGCAACGCACGCCGCAACGGGCGCTGTTGCCGCTAACGTCAACCTCTGTGGCCCAGTTCGCATCCGGAAAACAGTCAAGCAGACGCTGTCGGTTCTGACGCTGATCTTCTTCGCGCCAGACGGTGCTTTCGTCACCCCGGTGATAGCTGGCGCCAATACAGTGCTGCTGATTATGCGCATTTTGCGGCGTCAGATAGCCGTCGTAGCATAACACCTGACGCAACGCCGAGAGGGCGGGGGTGGTGGGAATATGACTGACCTGCCCCCCGACGGCATAAACCGGCAGCGGCCGGGTCTGATCAAAACGGTTAATCTGATGGCCGTTCGCCAGAACGACGGTCTCATGGCTGGCGGTTTCACCTGACGCAAAGCGCAGTTGCCAGCGCGACTCCTGCGCAACGAGCGACGTGAGCGTATGGCGAAAGCGCGTTTGTAAACCCTGTTCGGTCGCCAGTGCGATGACTGCGCGAGTTAATTGTTCCGGGCACAGCCAGCCGCCTGCCGGATAGGTAATTCCTCCGCAGCGTGTCATCACGCCAACCGCCTGTTCCGCCTCTTCGGCATTGAGCGCCGAGGCCAGTCCGGCGGGCAGCGCCAGGGACAGCATCTGGGCAATTTTCTGCTGGCTTTTCTCATCCCATCCGAGCTGCGTCACGCCGCACCAGTCATGATCAAAAGAGACGGGCAGGGCATCATACAGGCGACGGGCAAAGGTGAATGCGGTCGGGAAAAAGCGATTAATGGCGGCGTCATGTTTGCTAAGGAGCGGATAAAGCGCGCCCTGTCGATTACCGGAGGCGCCCTGGGCGGGCTGGTCGTCCGCGCAATAGAGCGTCACCTGCCAGCCGCGACGCAGTAACGCCAGTGATAACAGCGCGCTGGCGATGCCGCCGCCAATGATCGCCGTTTCACGTTTTTCGCTTCCGCTGCGGTAAAACCAGGGCGCGGAAAGGGTCGGCATGAGGTGTTGTTCCATCACTCCACAAAGCATCTCGCGTTTACGTCCGAAGCCTTTGCGTTTTTGCATGGTAAAACCGGCTTCCTGTAATCCCCGACGAACGAAGCCCGCCGAGGTAAACGTCGCCAGCGTTGCGCCGGGCCGCGCCAGCCGCGCCATCGCGTTAAACAGGTTTGGCGTCCACATATCCGGATTTTTCGCCGGGGCAAAACCGTCGAGGAACCAGGCGTCGACTGTTTGATTCAGCGTGGCGTCCAGTTGGTCGGTCAGTTCATTAATATCGCCAAACCACAAATCCAGCGTCACCCGGCCCCGATCCAGCAATAGGCGGTGGCACCCCGGGAGCGGCAGCGGCCATTGCGCCTGCAGCTGCTCTGCCCAGGGCGCGAGCTCCGGCCAGTATTGGTGCGCCAGCGCCAGATCGTCGCGCGTTAACGGGAATTTCTCAAAACTGATGAAATGTAACCTTTGCAGCGTCGCCTGTGGGTGCGCAGAACGAAAGCTGTCAAACGCCTGCCACAGCGTCAGGAAGTTAAGTCCGGTGCCAAAACCGCTTTCCGCGACTATAAATAATGGATGTGAATGTACGGGAAATCGCTCCGCAAGACGATTGCCGCCAAGAAAAACGTAGCGTGTCTCTTCGAGTCCATTGTCATTAGAAAAATAGACATCATCAAAATCTCGGGAAACAGGTGTACCCTCAGCGTTAAATTCGAGTGTGGCGGGTTGTATGGCGTATTGTTTCACGTAAGTTACTCGTCTGACGGGCGGTATCGCGATCTTAACGATGTGTGCCTGACGGCGCAAATTTCCGTACTAAATGGCTGATCGGACTTGTTCGGCGTACAAGTGTACGCTATTGTGCCAATCGAAACTTAAAAATAGTGCGAATTACAGAGGTATTGAATGAAACGTGCAGTGATTACTGGCCTGGGCATCGTTTCCAGCATCGGTAATAACCAGCAGGAAGTCCTGGCATCTCTGCGTGAAGGACGTTCAGGGATCACTTTCTCTCAGGAGCTGAAGGACGCCGGCATGCGTAGCCAGGTATGGGGCAACGTAAAACTGGATACCACTGGCCTCATTGACCGCAAAGTCGTGCGCTTTATGAGCGACGCCTCCATCTATGCTTATCTGTCTATGGAGCAGGCAGTGGCCGACGCCGGTCTGGCGCCGGAAGTCTATCAGAATAACCCGCGTGTCGGCCTGATTGCAGGTTCCGGCGGCGGCTCCCCGAAATTCCAGGTCTTTGGCGCAGACGCCATGCGTAGCCCGCGTGGTCTGAAAGCCGTGGGCCCGTATGTGGTGACGAAAGCAATGGCATCCGGCGTTTCCGCCTGCCTCGCTACGCCGTTTAAAATTTATGGCGTGAACTACTCCATTAGCTCCGCTTGCGCGACCTCCGCACACTGTATCGGCAATGCGGTTGAACAAATCCAACTGGGCAAACAGGACATCGTTTTTGCTGGCGGCGGCGAAGAGCTGTGCTGGGAAATGGCCTGTGAGTTCGATGCGATGGGCGCACTGTCCACCAAATATAACGATACGCCTGAAAAAGCGTCCCGTACCTATGATGCGCACCGTGATGGGTTTGTCATCGCGGGCGGTGGCGGTATGGTTGTTGTCGAAGAGCTGGAACACGCTCTGGCGCGCGGCGCGCATATCTATGCGGAAATCGTCGGTTACGGCGCAACATCCGATGGCGCAGACATGGTTGCTCCGTCTGGCGAAGGCGCAGTACGTTGCATGCAGATGGCGATGCACGGCGTAGACACGCCGATCGACTACCTGAACTCTCACGGTACCTCTACTCCGGTAGGCGACGTGAAAGAACTCGGTGCAATCCGTGAAGTGTTTGGCGATAACAGCCCGGCAATTTCTGCAACCAAAGCGATGACCGGCCACTCGCTGGGTGCCGCAGGCGTGCAGGAAGCTATCTACTCTCTGCTGATGCTGGAGCACGGTTTTATCGCGCCGAGTATCAACATCGAAGAGCTGGATGAGCAGGCTGCGGGTCTGAACATCGTGACCGAAACGACCGAGCGTGAACTGACTACCGTAATGTCTAACAGCTTCGGTTTTGGCGGCACCAACGCCACGCTGGTGATGCGTAAGTTGTAAGCCTGACTATTACGTTGTAGTATCAATAATGAAACAGGTCGCTAATGCGACCTGTTTTTTCATTCAGGGAACAACAAATTATATGGATATTCTATAAATGCCAACTAATACATTAGATAAAATTAGGCATAGTTTGAGTTGTGTGGCTGTTTTATTTGGTTTGCTTGGCATTTTTGTTTTTGCCTCATTTTCGCCTTCCTATGCCTGGCTTTATTTGGGAGGTCTGGCTGCGCCTTTTATATATAGTATTGTTTTTGTCTATGCGATTGCCGCCTGGAGTATTTATTCAAAGTATTATCCGTTTTTATCATTGGGCCGCTTATCATTTGTGGAATGTTTTTTTCCGGCGCTGGCCCTGGTGTGCCTTACCGTTCTCTACAATGCTTTTAGTGGCCCGGAACCCTGGATGGCCGAGTTATCAAGGCAATTTTTTCTTCATAAATTTCTTAACACGCTGGCGATGTGCTTTCTGGCTCCTGTGGCGGAGGAAATTATATTCAGAGGGTTTTTATTAAACAGCAGTATCGGTTGGGGTCGGTACTCAAGAGCTTCCGGTATTATTATTACTTCACTCGCTTTTGCATTTATGCATACACAATATCTCTTTGCGGTGACTTTTGTTTATCTGTTTGTTTTTTCATCGATATTATGCGTTGTTCGAATGAGAAGCCGTGGGCTAATGATACCGATAACACTTCATATTTTAAATAATGCCTGGGTTGTTTTCGGCTTACTGTTTTCAGCGACGGAATAAGAGCCTGATGAAATAGGCGCTTTAACCTCTCCGGTACGAACAAGAGACCGATGGCGATTCCCTTTTTTAATGCTTCTTATACTCCGGCGCGACTTTCGCTGACCAGGCCTCAGCCTGGGTGATGGCGCCTGCGTCATAAATCGGCTGTTCATAACCCTTATCAGCATCCCGAACGCGGTAAATTTTCCAGCGTCCCTCTTCCCAACGGGTATAAACTTCCAGGTGGATGGGCGTTGACTCTGTAGCCAACAGAACATCCACTTTTTCTCCGCCGAGGAAAGGGTGTGCCTTCCCAACCCGTAACTGTGGAATCCACTCTGGCGCATAGTCCTGCGCATACATAAAATAATCAGCCCCCACAATCTCCTGTTCATAAAGGGACTGTATTAGCGCCAGGCGATGAATAACCTCTTTAGCGACGTAACGTTGCATTAAGGCGGTGGTGTCGTCAGGGGGATTCACATCGTTCGTGAACGTCGTCATCCATGAGGTATAGAACTGCTTCACGGCCTGCGTACTGTCGTGATGAGGCGCAGAGCAACTACAAAGCAACAGGATAAGCGCGACAAGGGAGAACGTTTTCATTAATTCTTCCTGTAGATGGTATATGAGGGCCTGGCTGCCCGGTAGCCCGGGCCGGCCCACATATCGCGTTGTTTAAAATCTGAATACCACTCTGTGCCATCGTATATCGCCATGTGACCGCTCGGGTTTCCGCCAGCGTAAGGTTGAATAATGATGACGTCACCCTCGCGCGGCATTTCATAGGTGCCAATAGCGGTGAATCCGGCGCTTCTTAACATTGGGCCATAATCTTTCGCATGATACGTATGCCCCAGCGTGATACCGCCCGCCTGAATTGCCTTTCGGGTAAATTCCGCACACCGGCCTTGAGAATGAGAACCTGCATGCGTTTTGGCATAATTAACCGCCATTCTTTTATCCCAACTCATAATGATTCCTGTTAATAAAATACGTAATAGCAATGACGTAATGCTTTAACAGTATTTGATTCGGGAAGCATGACAGATAGTGCTATTACTATTTCCAATAGAATAAGTTTAAATATTTATTAATTGTTGGGATTGATTAGTTAAGGCTAATTTATTCAGCATTAACTATTATTCTGCGGTATCGGCATCATTTTTTATTTGCATATCATCATAGCGCGACGGCCAGATCTCTTTCGGCGTGATGCCCAGCGCGTCCGCAATAATCCGTTCAGCTCTCGGCCAGGAACGGGTAAAGACATTGTGCAGTGAATCAGGTGATAAACCGGCCTGACGAGAAAGATCTCTGAGCGTAATACCTCTTTTTTCAAGTGCACTTTTAATATCTGCACGATGCCAGTCTTGGCTTTTTGGTTCCATTCTGTAATCCTAAGAAGATGTGTTATCGGCGCCGATATTTTTTAGATGAAAATTAGCGCATGGAAAAGGAAGTTACTTTCTTTTTCACGCTAAGAATAGTGCCAGAAAGAAAGCAAAATTTCGCGCAAAAGAAGAAATATTTTTATTTCATCAGGGGAAAGGAAAGAAACCGATGGCAAAGGAATGGTTCACGGTTAAGGAATGTCTTGGCTTACCGGGGTTTCCGGGAAGCGAGCCTGCGGTTCGCGAACGTTTGTATAAGTACAGCGAAGGGAAAGAGGGTGTCAGGCGTAAGCGTGTTAAATCAAAGGCCGAGGAGTTTCATATATCTGTTTTCCCTCTTTATGTTCATCGTTATCTTGACGACAGCGGAGAGGAACCGACGCCAGAACCCATTTCCTTACAGGAAGCGGAGCCTGAAGATATCTGGGAGATGATGTTCAGGTTACTGACGCCAGAACAGCGCAAGCAGGTGACCGGACGCTTTAAGGTGAGAGGAATGAAAGCGGTCTTTCCCTTTCTGTTTGATGACACGCCGCCACGTTGATACCCTGGCCGCAATTTCAAGGTTGACAAGTTTCGCGTCTCACAGGCAGACTTCACTCTCTACATTATCCTTCCGATAATGCGTAAGCGTTTAACGTTATCCAACGCACCTTAATCCTGACGTTCAGGTAGAGGGGGGCGTGGCATTTCCCCGCCTTACTCTGCATTCTGGAGTAATGCATGACAGCCGTTAGCCAAAAAACAACGATCCCGTCTGCGAATTTTTCGCTGTTCCGCATCGCCTTTGCGGTTTTCCTGACCTATATGACGGTCGGCCTGCCGTTACCCGTCATCCCGCTTTTTGTCCATCACGAACTGGGCTATAGCAATACGATGGTTGGGATCGCCGTGGGCATTCAGTTTTTTGCGACGGTACTGACGCGCGGCTATGCCGGACGGCTGGCGGATCAATATGGCGCTAAACGATCGGCGTTACAGGGAATGTTTGCCTGCGGGCTGGCGGGCGCCGCCTGGCTCCTGGCCGCGCTGTTGCCGGTTTCCGCGCCGGTAAAATTCGCGCTGCTTATTGTCGGGCGTTTGATCCTCGGATTTGGCGAAAGCCAGCTGCTGACCGGAACCCTGACCTGGGGACTGGGGCTGGTTGGCCCAACGCGTTCCGGTAAGGTGATGTCGTGGAACGGAATGGCGATTTACGGCGCGCTGGCGGCCGGTGCGCCGTTGGGCTTGCTGATCCATAGCCACTTTGGCTTCGCGGCGCTGGCGGGGACGACGATGGTTTTACCGCTGCTGGCCTGGGCATTCAACGGCACCGTGCGTAAAGTGCCTGCGTATACGGGGGAGCGACCTTCACTGTGGAGCGTGGTCGGGCTTATCTGGAAACCGGGCCTGGGCCTGGCATTGCAGGGCGTGGGCTTTGCCGTCATCGGTACGTTTATTTCACTTTATTTTGTCAGCAATGGCTGGACGATGGCGGGATTCACCCTGACCGCGTTTGGCGGTGCGTTTGTACTGATGCGCATGTTGTTCGGTTGGATGCCGGACCGCTTTGGTGGCGTGAAGGTCGCCGTTGTCTCATTGCTGGTTGAGACGGCAGGGCTGCTGCTCTTGTGGCTGGCGCCGACGGCCTGGATAGCGCTGGTAGGCGCGGCGCTCACCGGGGCAGGGTGTTCACTGATTTTCCCGGCGCTGGGCGTGGAGGTTGTGAAACGCGTACCTGCACAGGTACGCGGTACGGCGCTCGGCGGCTACGCCGCGTTTCAGGATATCTCCTACGGCGTTACCGGCCCGCTGGCGGGCATGCTGGCCACGTCATGCGGCTATCCTTCCGTATTCCTCGCGGGAGCGATCTCCGCAGTGGTTGGCATCCTGGTGACGATATTATCGTTCCGGCGTAGTTAAGAAACCAGCCAGAAAAGCGCCAGTACAATTATTAGCGCGATAAACAACAGGCCTGGTCGCGCAGACAGATTTTTCACGGTTTCAATCATCGGCGCGAACGGACGGTAGATGGGTTGAATAGAGAGCGGTTCAAGCTCATCCGCCTCTCGCTCTACGCGACGCAGGAAAATATGGTTAAGTAAATCCTGTACCTGTGCGGTGGTCAGCACCGTTTGCGGCTGAATTTGATAAGTGTGTTGGGCATACTCTTTGATCGCTGTGAGCTCGTCTGGCTCAAGCGGTTGTTTTAACGCAGCCTGCAGCGTATGTAGCGTAGGCGCGTGTTGTAGTGACAGCGTCTGCCGCGCCTGTAGCCATGTCGCCAGATGAGTAAACTGTTTTGCCGGAATGAGCTCGCCGCTTTTCACGCCGGAGAGTTCCAGCATTGATTGCCAGATAAGTTTGTTTGACTCGCCGGTCGCGGCTGCCAGCTTCGTCACCAACTGATTCAACGTATTATGTTCAGCAGGCAATAATGGCCGATCCGTTGCCGGACGTTGCTGCGGCTGCGGAATGGAAAGCTGCCCCTGTTGCAGGAGCGTCAGCACGTTTTTGAGTTGATCGGGCGTAAGCTGGCTAAGCGCGGTTTGACCGTATTGCTGACGGATAAAATCGCTGACGGCCTGACGATTATTCCCGACGCCAAGCAGCTCTGTTAGCTGTGAAAGTACCTGACGATTGGCGTGATTTTGCTGCGCTACGCCCAGACGCTGGGTAAGATTCTGTTCAGCGGCGGGGAAGTGGCGCGACAGTAGCGGCGCGTCATTTTTTATCCCCAGATCGTGTTTCATTCCGGCCCATACTTCCGCGCTTTGCTGCTGGGTCAGTGAAATCAGGCGTGTGATCAGCCTTTCCAGTACCGTACGCTGTTGCATGGAAAGCGGCTGCTCGCTCGCAGCGGAAAGAGGATTACGCCCTTCGCCTGGAGGCTGTGCAGGGGCGCCGGAGATGGGATGCATAATTAATTATCCTTTAACCATAAATCTGAGCAATATATGCCTGGCGGCCAGATTATGGCACACTTGTCCGGTTAACTCTCGTTCTCAAACAGGTACGACAGTCGTGAAAATTCTCGTTGATGAAAATATGCCTTACGCCCGCGAATTATTTAGCCGCCTGGGTGAGGTAAAGGCAGTGCCGGGTCGCCCGATCCCCGTTGAAGAATTGAACCATGCCGATGCGTTAATGGTGCGTTCGGTCACGAAAGTGAATGAATCGCTGCTGAGCGGCACGCCGATTAACTTCGTTGGTACTGCTACGGCAGGCACCGATCATGTGGATGAGGCATGGCTGAAGCAGGCGGGCATCGGTTTTTCAGCCGCGCCCGGCTGTAATGCTATCGCCGTGGTGGAGTATGTGTTTTCCGCGCTGTTGATGCTGGCCGAACGTGACGGCTTTTCGTTACGCGATCGCACTATAGGGATTGTCGGCGTGGGTAACGTCGGAAGCCGGCTACAGACCAGGCTTGAAGCGTTGGGTATCCGCACGTTGCTGTGCGATCCGCCACGCGCCGCACGCGGGGACGAGGGTGATTTTCGTACGCTGGATGAGCTGGTGCAGGAAGCGGATGTCCTGACTTTCCATACGCCGCTCTATAAAGACGGACCGTACAAAACGCTGCATCTGGCCGATGAGACGCTGATCCGTCGACTGAAACCCGGCGCCATTCTCATTAACGCCTGCCGCGGTCCGGTGGTGGATAACGCCGCATTGCTGGCGCGACTCCATGCCGGGCAGCCGCTGAGCGTGGTGCTTGATGTGTGGGAGGGCGAACCGGATCTTAACGTCGCGCTACTGGAAGCCGTGGATATCGGCACGTCGCATATTGCCGGCTATACGCTGGAAGGCAAAGCGCGCGGCACCACCCAGGTCTTTGAGGCGTATAGCGCGTTTATTGGCCGCGAGCAGCGTGTCGCGCTGGAGACATTACTGCCTGCGCCTGAGTTTGGTCGTATTACGCTTCACGGCCCGCTGGATCAACCGACGCTGAAAAGACTGGCGCATTTGGTGTATGATGTGCGCCGCGACGATGCGCCGCTGCGTAAAGTCGCTGGAATTCCGGGTGAATTTGATAAATTGCGTAAAAATTATCTTGAGCGCCGTGAATGGTCGTCTTTATACGTGATGTGTGACGACGAAACGGCAGCCGCCTTGCTGTGTAAGCTAGGTTTTAACGCTGTTCATCACCCGGCACATTAATGTCTTCTTAATGCTCCCTGTCGAATAATGCGACAGGGACGCTTATGTATTTCTGGAGTAAATCACCATGTCTGAAGGCTGGAACATTGCCATTCTGGGCGCAACGGGCGCCGTAGGCGAAGCCCTGCTTGAAACACTGGCTGAACGCCAGTTCCCGGTCGGTGAAATTTATGCGTTGGCGCGTCATGAAAGCGCGGGCGAGCACCTCCGTTTTGGTGGCAAGTCGGTCATTGTCCAGGATGCGGCGGACTTTGACTGGACGCAGGCGCAGTTGGCGTTTTTCGTTGCCGGCGCAGAGGCATCGGCTGCCTGGATAGACGACGCGACTAATGCAGGTTGCCTGGTGATAGATTCCAGCGGTCTGTTCGCGCTGGAGCCTGATGTGCCGCTGGTCGTGCCGGAAGTTAACCCGTATGTACTGGCGGATTACCGTAACCGTAACGTGATTGCGATCGCCGATAGTCTGACCAGTCAACTGCTGGCGGCGCTCAAGCCGTTAATCGATCAGGGGGGACTGTCGCGCATCGCCGTCACCAGTATGTTATCAGCGTCCGCACAGGGGAAAAAAGCGGTCGATGCGCTGGCCGGACAGAGTGCGAAGCTGCTTAACGGCATACCGATTGATGAAGATGATTTCTTTGGCCGCCAGTTGGCGTTCAATATGCTGCCGCTGCTGCCGGATCGTGAAGGCAGCGTGCGCCAGGAACGTCGTATCGTCGATGAAGTGCGTAAAATTTTGCAGGACGATGGCGTGATGATCTCCGCCAGTGTCGTGCAGTCGCCGGTGTTCTATGGCCATGCGCAGATGGTGAGCTTTGAAGCGCTCCGTCCGCTGGCGGCGGAAGAGGCGCGCGAGGCATTTTCCCGCGGTGAAGATATCGTACTGTCAGAAGAGACGGATTACCCGACGCAGGTGGGCGACGCTTCCGGCAATCCACAGCTCTCTATTGGCTGTGTGCATAATGATTACGGTATGCCGGAACAAATTCAGTTCTGGTCAGTGGCGGACAACGTGCGTTTCGGCGGCGCGCTGATGGCCGTTAAAATTGCGGAGAAGCTGGTGCAGGAGTATCTGTACTGATGTCCGGACAGCAATCATCGCCGGTCTATAAAATTGCGCTGGGTATTGAGTACGACGGCAGCAAGTATTATGGCTGGCAGCGTCAGAATGAAGTGCGCAGCGTGCAGGAAAAGCTGGAAAAAGCGCTCTCGCAGGTGGCAAATGAACCTATTAACGTGTTCTGCGCCGGGCGCACCGATGCCGGCGTTCACGGCACCGGGCAGGTTGTCCATTTCGAAACGACCGCATTGCGCAAAGATGCGGCATGGACGCTGGGGGTAAATGCGAATTTGCCTGGTGACATTGCCGTGCGTTGGGTGAAAACTGTACCGGATGATTTTCACGCGCGATTTAGCGCTACGGCTCGCCGTTATCGCTATATCATCTACAATCATCGACTGCGTCCTGCGGTGTTAGCAAAAGGCGTGACGCATTACTATGAGCCGCTGGATGCAGAGCGGATGCATCGCGCGGCGCAGTGTCTGCTTGGCGAAAATGATTTTACCTCGTTTCGCGCGGTGCAGTGCCAGTCGCGCACGCCGTGGCGTAATGTGATGCACATCAACGTTACCCGCCACGGCCCTTATGTGGTGGTCGATATCAAAGCGAATGCCTTTGTTCATCATATGGTCAGGAATATTGTCGGCAGCCTGCTGGAAGTAGGCGCTCACAACCAGCCGGAGAGCTGGATCGCAGAGCTGTTAGCGGCCAGGGACAGAACGCTGGCGGCGGCAACGGCGAAGGCGGAGGGGCTATATTTGGTTGCGGTGGATTACCCTGACCGGTTTGACCTTCCAAAACCGCCAATGGGCCCGCTATTTCTGGCGGACTAATCCGAATCGTACACCCGAAACGTGTCGGGTAGAAAGGCAAAGACAAATATGGACCTGATCTACTTTATTATTGATTTTATTCTGCACATCGATGTGCATCTGGCGGAGCTGGTCGCGGAGTACGGCGTCTGGGTGTACGCTATTTTGTTTTTGATTCTGTTTTGTGAAACCGGCCTGGTCGTCACGCCGTTCCTGCCGGGCGACTCGCTGCTGTTTGTCGCCGGGGCGCTGGCTTCGCTGGAAACCAACGATCTCAATGTGCATGTCATGGTGGCGTTAATGCTGATCGCCGCAATTGTCGGCGATGCGGTAAATTACACGATTGGTCGACTGTTCGGCGAAAAACTGTTCAGTAATCCGAATTCGAAAATTTTCCGCCGCAGTTATCTGGATAAAACCCACCAGTTTTATGAAAAACACGGCGGTAAAACTATCATTCTCGCTCGCTTCGTGCCGATCGTCAGAACCTTTGCGCCGTTTGTGGCAGGGATGGGGCACATGTCCTATCGACATTTTGCCGCTTATAACGTCATCGGTGCGCTGCTGTGGGTACTGCTCTTTACCTACGCCGGTTATTTCTTCGGTACGATACCGTTGATTCAGGATAACCTTAAGCTGCTGATTGTGGGGATTATCGTGGTTTCGATATTACCTGGCGTCATTGAGATTGTTCGGCATAAGCGCGCTGCGTCGCGTGCCGCAAAATAGAAAGTAACTCAGCGGTTCGACCACTTTTTTATCCAAAGTTTCGGGCTGTTATGTTTTAATGTGCAACATTCATGGTCTGTTGGGGGCAAAAATGGCATTATGCGCCCCTTATAATAAAGCTGACTAAGGTTCAGGCAGAAAGGTCACCAATGAGCTGGATTGAACGAATTAAAAGCAACATTACTCCCACCCGCAAGGCAAGCATTCCTGAAGGGGTGTGGACCAAGTGTGATAGCTGCGGTCAGGTTTTATACCGCGCTGAGCTGGAACGTAATCTTGAGGTCTGTCCTAAGTGTGACCATCATATGCGCATGTCGGCGCGCAATCGCCTGCATAGCCTGTTAGATGAAGGTTCCCTTGTGGAGTTGGGTAGCGAGCTGGAGCCAAAAGACGTGCTCAAGTTCCGCGACTCCAAAAAATATAAAGACAGACTGGCGTCCGCGCAGAAAGAAACCGGCGAGAAAGACGCGCTGGTGGTCATGAAAGGGACGCTTCACGGTATGCCGGTTGTCGCCGCCGCGTTTGAATTCGCGTTCATGGGCGGCTCAATGGGGTCTGTCGTTGGCGCACGCTTCGTTCGCGCCGTTGAACAGGCGCTGGAAGATAACTGTCCGTTAGTGTGTTTCTCTGCTTCCGGCGGCGCGCGTATGCAAGAAGCGCTGATGTCGCTGATGCAGATGGCGAAAACCTCGGCGGCGCTGGCTAAAATGCAGGAACGTGGTCTGCCCTACATCTCGGTATTGACCGATCCGACAATGGGCGGCGTTTCCGCCAGTTTTGCGATGCTGGGCGATCTCAACATCGCCGAGCCAAAAGCCCTGATTGGCTTCGCCGGCCCGCGCGTTATCGAACAGACCGTTCGCGAAAAACTGCCGCCAGGATTCCAGCGCAGTGAGTTCCTGATCGAAAAAGGCGCTATTGATATGATAGTCCGCCGCCCGGAAATGCGCCTGAAGCTGGCGAGCATTCTGGCGAAGCTGATGAATCTGCCCGCGCCGAACCCGGACGCCCCGCGTGAAGGCGTGGTGGTGCCTCCGGCGCCGGATCAGGAGTCTGAGGCCTGATAACTGAAAAGGGCAGGGCCGCAGGCTCTGCCCTTTTGCTTTTCACCGTAAAGAAGCAGCGGAATCAATGAAAAACAAATCTATACCTCAAGCTGCGTCGCCCCTGGCCTCGTGGCTTTCTTATCTGGAAAACCTGCACAGCAAGAGTATCGATTTAGGCCTTGAGCGCGTAAGCCAGGTGGCAGCGCGTCTGGACATCCTCAAGCCTGCGCCGTTCGTTTTTACCGTTGCGGGAACCAACGGTAAAGGTACGACCTGTCGAACGCTGGAGTCGGTGTTAATCGCGGCGGGATACCG
The DNA here is from genome assembly GCF_043356435.1 of Salmonella sp. SJTUF15591. Lineage (NCBI taxonomy): Bacteria > Pseudomonadati > Pseudomonadota > Gammaproteobacteria > Enterobacterales > Enterobacteriaceae > Salmonella > Salmonella sp. SJTUF15591. Next base: position 294,111 of record NZ_JBEUJO010000005.1, read on the forward strand.
TGTGGGCGTCTATAGTTCGCCTCATCTGGTACGTTACACCGAGCGCGTGCGCGTGCAGGGGAAAGAATTAGCGGAATCCGCGCATACCGCGTCCTTTGCGGAAATAGAAGCGGCGCGCGGCGATATTTCATTGACCTATTTTGAATATGGTACGTTGTCGGCATTGTGGCTGTTTAAACAGGCTAACCTTGACGTGGTGATTCTGGAGGTCGGGTTGGGCGGGCGCCTGGACGCCACGAACATTGTGGATGCCGATGTAGCGGTAATTACCAGCATCGCGCTTGACCATACTGACTGGCTGGGGCCGGATCGCGAAAGTATCGGCCGCGAGAAGGCCGGGATTTTTCGTGCGGAAAAAACCGCTATCGTCGGCGAACCGGAAATGCCGGCAACCATCGCGGATGTCGCGCAGGAGACCGGCGCGCTGTTGCGGCGTCGCGGCGTTGACTGGCGTTATGAGGTGACAGCGACCCACTGGGCGTTTACCGATGGCGACGGCACGCTTGTCGGGCTGCCGTTGCCGCAGGTTCCTCAGCCGAATGCCGCCACCGCTCTGGCCGCGCTGCGCGCCAGCAGGTTGAACATTGATGAGCAGGCGATTCGCGACGGTATTGCGCAGGCTACCTTGCCGGGACGTTTTCAAATCGTGAGTGAGTCGCCGCGCGTTATCTTTGATGTCGCCCATAATCCCCACGCGGCGGAATACCTGACGGGTCGTCTGAAAATGTTGCCGAAACGCGGGCGCGTGCTTGCGGTGATTGGTATGCTGCATGATAAAGATATCGCCGGCACGTTAGCCTGGTTGAAAAGCGTGGTTGACGACTGGTATTGTGCTCCGTTAGAGGGGCCGCGCGGCGCGACGGCGGAACAACTTCTGGAACATCTGGGGAAAGGGAATGTCTATGATAGCGTCGCGCAGGCATGGCAGGCCGCTATCGACGCGGCGCAGCCAGAAGATACCGTGCTGGTGTGCGGATCGTTCCACACCGTCGCACATGTTATGGAAGTGATAGACGCGGGGAGAATCGGTGGCGAGTAAGTTTCAGAATCGTTTAGTCGGCACGATTGTGTTAGTCGCGCTGGGGGTTATTGTGCTTCCCGGTCTGCTGGACGGACAGAAAAAGCATTATCAGGATGAATTTGCTGCGATTCCACTGGTACCGAAGCCTGGCGACCGCGATGAGCCGGATATGATGCCTGCCGCAACGCAGGCGCTGCCGACACAGCCGCCGGAAGGGGCGGCTGAAGAGGTGCGGGCGGGAGATGCGGCAGCGCCGTCTCTGGACCCGTCGCGCATGGCGTCTAACAATGTTGAGCTTGATCCGATACCGGTGGAGACGCCTAAACCGAAGCCGGTTGAAAAGCCGAAGCCGCAGCCTAAACCGCAACAGCCGGTTGTCGCCGCTTCCACGCCGACGCCCGCGCCGCAACCAGTCGCCGACGATAAACCTGCGCCGACCGGCAAAGCCTATGTCGTACAGTTGGGCGCGCTGAAAAACGCGGATAAAGTCAACGAGATAGTCGGCAAGCTTCGTTCCGCCGGGTTCCGGGTTTATACTTCCCCCTCAACGCCGGTACAGGGTAAAATAACCCGTATTCTCGTCGGGCCGGATGCGTCGAAAGATAAGATGAAAGGATCGCTTGGCGAGCTCAAGCAGATTTCCGGGTTAAGCGGCGTGGTGATGGGATATAGCCCGAACTAAGGCGCGTTTTGCCTGAGCGCGCAGCGTTAAGGCCTACGGTGTTCACCTGGTAATAGCCGAAGTTCTGTAGGCTGGATAAGGCGTTTACGCCGTCATCCGGCAGAAGGAATAAACCTGGTATCCTGCGCTTATCAGGCCGATGGCAGCTCTTCTGGTCGTGCCCGAAGAGATAAAAAGTGTGATGGCGTTGAATATTTTTTCAGCGCCATTTTTATTTACGCGTGGGAAGGAAATCCCTACGCAAACGTTTTCTTTTTCTGTTAGAATGCGCCCCGAACAGGACGACAGGGCGTAAAATCGTGGGACATCTATGGTCTGGATTGATTACGCCATTATCGCGGTGATTGCTTTTTCCTGTCTGGTTAGCCTGATCCGCGGCTTTGTTCGTGAAGCGTTATCGCTGGTGACGTGGGGCTGTGCTTTCTTTGTCGCCAGTCACTACTACACTTACCTGTCTGTCTGGTTTACGGGCTTTGAAGACGAACTGGTTCGTAATGGGATTGCTATCGCGGTACTGTTTATCGCGACGCTTATCGTCGGCGCTATCGTGAATTTTGTGATAGGTCAGCTAGTAGAAAAGACCGGCCTGTCGGGAACTGACCGGGTGTTGGGGATCTGTTTCGGCGCACTGCGAGGCGCGCTGATTGTCGCCGCCATTCTGTTCTTCCTTGATACCTTTACCGGCTTGTCGAAAAGCGAAGACTGGAGCAAATCGCAGCTCATCCCGCAGTTCAGCTTCATCATCAGATGGTTCTTTGACTATCTGCAAAGCTCGTCGAGTTTCTTGCCCAGGACGTAACGGGTTCTGAGATGTGGCTTAACGAGGAAAATGACGTATGTGCGGTATTGTCGGTATCGCCGGTGTTATGCCGGTCAACCAGTCGATTTATGACGCGTTAACAGTGCTCCAGCATCGTGGTCAGGATGCTGCCGGTATCATCACCATTGATGCGAATAACTGCTTCCGCTTGCGTAAGGCAAACGGGCTGGTGAACGATATTTTTGAAGCTCGCCACATGCAGCGTTTGCAGGGCAACATGGGAATCGGCCATGTGCGCTACCCTACCGCAGGCAGCTCCAGCGCTTCCGAAGCGCAACCTTTTTACGTTAACTCGCCGTATGGCATCACGTTGGCCCATAATGGCAACCTGACTAACGCGCACGAGCTACGTAAAAAGCTGTTTGAAGAAAAGCGCCGTCATATCAACACCACCTCCGATTCCGAAATCCTGCTCAATATTTTCGCCAGCGAGCTCGACAACTTCCGTCACTATCCGCTGGAAGCCGACAATATTTTTGCCGCGATTGCCGCGACTAACCGTCAAATCCGCGGCGCTTATGCCTGCGTGGCGATGATTATCGGCCACGGCATGGTGGCTTTTCGCGATCCGCACGGCATTCGCCCGTTAGTGCTGGGCAAGCGTGACGTTGGCGATGGTCGTACGGAGTATATGGTCGCTTCTGAAAGCGTGGCGCTGGATACGCTGGGCTTTGAGTTTCTGCGCGATGTCGCGCCAGGCGAAGCTATCTATATTACCGAAAAGGGGCAACTGTTCACGCGCCAGTGCGCGGATAATCCGGTCAGTAACCCCTGTCTGTTCGAGTACGTTTATTTTGCTCGCCCGGACTCCTTTATCGACAAAATCTCCGTCTACAGCGCTCGTGTGAATATGGGCACCAAACTTGGCGAAAAAATCGCTCGTGAATGGGAAGATCTGGACATCGACGTCGTGATCCCTATCCCGGAAACCTCCTGCGATATCGCCCTGGAAATTGCCCGTATTCTCGGCAAGCCGTACCGCCAGGGATTTGTCAAAAATCGTTACGTGGGACGTACCTTTATCATGCCGGGTCAACAGCTACGCCGTAAATCCGTGCGCCGTAAGCTCAATGCTAATCGCGCGGAATTCCGCGATAAGAACGTCCTGCTGGTGGATGATTCCATCGTGCGTGGCACCACATCAGAGCAGATCATCGAGATGGCCCGGGAAGCCGGCGCGAAGAAGGTTTATCTGGCGTCCGCCGCGCCGGAAATTCGTTTCCCCAACGTCTATGGCATTGATATGCCGACCGCCAATGAGCTGATCGCGCATGGTCGCGAGGTGGATGAGATTCGTCAGATCATCGGCGCAGACGGGCTTATCTTCCAGGATCTGAACGATCTGATCGAAGCCGTACGCGCGGAAAACCCGGATATCCAGCAGTTTGAATGTTCGGTATTTAACGGGGTATATGTCACCAAAGACGTAGACCAGCAATACCTCGACTTCCTGGATTCATTACGTAATGACGACGCCAAAGCGGTGCTGTTCCAGAACGAAATGGAAAACCTGGAAATGCATAACGAAGGCTAATGGCTTTGCCAGCGGCGCGATGCCGCTGGCCGATGTCAATTACGCACCACGCCGAAGCGAATAGCGTATTTTTGTACTTTGTACTGTAACGTGGTGCGCGATACGTTAAGGCTGCGGGCCGCGGCGGCAATATTCCCCTGATGCGTATCCAGCGCGGTTTCTATTAAATGCCTTTCGTAGTTGGCAACCCGTGCCTCCAGCGACCCTTCATACTGCGGATCGGGTGACGAGGGAAGGGGATTTTCCGGCGCGGTTTCCGGTACGCCTAAATTTAACTCGTCCTGTTCAAAAATGATGTGTTTCAGCAGCCCGTCTTTTTCCTGCATGATCATGCTGCGTACAATCGCGTTTTCCAGCATCCTGACATTACCCGGCCAGGCGTGATTGAGCAGATCAGCACGCGCCGTCTCGCTTAGTCCGTGAATGTCCTGCGGCACATCATTACGGTATTTATCAATAAAATAATTCGCCAGTAAGGGAATATCTTCCGGGCGGGCGCGCAGCGGCGGTAACGTCAACATTCCGACGCTCAACCGATAAAAAAGATCCGCCCGCAGGCGTTCTTGTTGAATTAATTTGACGGGCGCTTCGTTCATGGCGGCAACGATCCTGACATCAGAGTGGAGTTGCTGTTGTCCGCCGAGCCGCCAGAAGGTTTTATCCTGCAAGAATCGCAGCAGCTTACTTTGCATTTCTATCGGCATGGCGTTCAGCTCATCAAGAAAGAGCGTTCCCCCGTTTGCCAACTCCAGATAGCCCTGGCTATTTTCCGCGCCGGTATAGGCGCCGCGCACGGTGCCGAAAAGCGTACTTTCGATAAGCGTAGGCGGTAGAGCGCCGCAGTTCAGGGCGATGAAGGGTTTATTCGCCCGCTTGCTGCATTGATGTATCAGGCGGGAAAATAGCTCCTTACCCGTACCCGTCTCCCCGACAATCGTCACCGGAATATTACTGGCGGCCAGCCGTTTGGCTTTGGCGATATTACTGAGCATTTCCGGGTTTTCGGTAATAATGGCATGGTGCTTCTCATGGTGATCGGCATACAGCAGTTGGTTCAGTTCTACCACCTGCTCCTGGAGCCGCCTGACGCCGGACATATTCCTGCCGATTTCGATAACGCCGACCATGCCGCCATCGCTTGCATAGAGCGGCGCGGTGGTGTGCTGATAGTCAACGGCCTGGCCTCGCGCATTGTAATAAATTTGATAATGGCCAATGTATTCCACGCCTTTTTTTAACGATGAAAGCATCGTACTTTGCGTCTCTTTCATGCCCGGATAGACATCCAGCATATGTTTTCCCATTGCCCGTTCAATGCTGTAGCCGTCCAGATCCGCGCTTTCCTGATTGTAGTAAACGTATTCACCACGCTCATTAATGACGGCCAACGGCTGATGAATCAAATCGAAAAAGCGGGAAAACATCCTGAGCGCCGAGGCCAGTTCCTGATTGGTGGATGCCATACATGCATTCCTCATATCTATTATTCATGTTGTCATTATAAAAGTGACGAATTTTCGTCGTTGTGATGAATAACAAACTCAATGACGAAAATGAGAAATAGCTTGTTTTTATAACTAATTGGTTATTTTTATAAAAAATAGTGGCATGCCTTTTGCCTTATCCCTGTAAAGAATGCGGATTTTTACCATAAACATTAAGCAGAGGGCGTTATGACTGACTCGATTATGCAGAATTACAACCAGCTACGTGAGCAGGTAATCAACGGCGATCGCCGTTTCCAGCACAAAGACGGTCATTTGTGTTTTGAAGGGGTCGATCTGGACGCTCTGGCGCGCCAGTACCCCACGCCGTTCTATGTGTTTTCTGAGCCGGAGATTATTCGTAACATTCATGAAATCCAGCAGGCATTTGCGGCGCATAAAAATACCAAAACCTTCTTTGCGTCAAAAACCTGCTCGGTCATGGGGGTGTTGAAAGCCATTCGTGACGCCGGAATTTGCGCGGAGGCAAACTCACAATATGAGGTTCGCAAGTGTCTGGAGATAGGCTTTCGCGGCGATCAGATCGTCTTCAACGGCGTGGTGAAAAAGCCTGCCGATCTGGAGTATGCCATCGCCAACGATCTGTATCTTATTAATGTTGATAGCCTGTATGAGCTGGAACATATTGATGCCATCTCTCGCAAGCTGAAGAAAGTCGCCAATGTTTGCGTCCGCGTAGAGCCGAATGTTCCCTCGGCGACGCATGCGGAACTGGTTACCGCTTTCCATGCGAAGTCGGGTCTCGACCTGGAACAGGCGGAAGAAACCTGCCGTCGCATTCTGGCGATGCCTTATGTGCATTTGCGCGGCTTGCATATGCATGTGGGCGATCAGGTGCCGGAGTCAGAGCCTTTCGCAAAAGCGACTAAAGTGCTGGTGGATGAATCCCGTCGCCTGGAAGAGGTGCTCGGTATTAAATTTGATTTGATCAACGTGGGCGGCGGAATTCCGGTTCCCTATAAATATGACGACGAGAATGGCGACCCGTTAAAAGATAATATGTATGCCGGTATTACCGCCCAGGATTTTGCCGATGCGGTCATTCGCGAAGTGCATAAATGGCGTACCGATGTGGAAATATGTATTGAACCGGGACGTAAAGTGACCGGGTCGGCGGCGGTTTTACTGACGGAAGTCTCCTGCGAAAAACGTAAAACAAATTACGATCTTAACGGCAATGTGGAATGCCACGTTGAATGGAAATTTGTCGACGCTGGTTACAGCGTACTCTCTGACAGCCAGCATTTTGACTGGTTCTTTTATGTCTATAACGCCTCTCGCATGACGGCAGCGCACGACGCCTGGATAAAATTAGCCGGGCCGCTGTGTGATGGCGGAGATTATTTCCACATGGGAGTGAAAGGTGAAGAGTTTTTACTGCCGAAGGAGACTCATGTTGGCGATATTGTCGCGTTTCTTGATGCCGGGGCATACACCATTGAAAGTCAAACCGTTTATAACAACCGTCCGCGCACGGGCGTGGTGATGATCGATAAAAATGGTGAGACGCGTCTGATTCGTCGGGAAGACAGTTACGAAGATATGGTCAAGTACGACATTTATTAATACTGTTTTGGGCTTCAGTTTCATGCTGAAGCCCGTCGTCAGATGATAAGAAGAGGGCAGTGATGCCTGAATGCATAACAGGAGATGGCCATGAGTAACACGAATTCTGGCTTACTTGGCATCAAAGACATTGTCTTTATGAATGTCATCGCTATTCTGAGTTTGCGGCAAATCCCTAACGTGGCGCCTTACGGGGCATCGGCCATGTTGTTATGGGTGATAGCCGCATTCTGCTTGTTTTTTCCTTTAGCGATGGTATGCGGCGAGCTGTCAACCGGCTGGCCGAAAGATGGCGGGATATTTGTCTGGATTAAAGAGGCATTTGGTAAACGTATTGCATGGATTGTCGTGGTTTGTTTTCTCTTTTCCTGCGTACTGTTTTTCCCATTAATGCTGCAATTCGGCTTTACCGCGTTGGGCTATATGATCGGCGGCGGCCTGGCGGAAAATAAAGCATTTATCGGTATTGGTTCCGCGGTAATTTTCTGGCTATTAACGCTGATGAATATCCGCGGGATGGAATGGACAAAAATTATTAATAGCATCAGCGCCTGGTGCGGCGTATTTATTCCCTCCGCCATCCTCATTTTACTGGCGGTGGTATGGCTATGTACCGGACACCAGATGCAGACGGACTACACTACAGCGAAAAACTGGATTCCGGATCTCGGACACTGGGATACGATCGTTTTCTTATCCAGCATGATGTTTGCGTTTGCCGGACTGGAGGTCGCCCCGATGATTGCCGGGCGTACCCGTAATCCACAGCGTGATTTTCCGCGAGCGATGGCCGTCTCCGCCGCCGTTATCGTTGGGATCTATATGGTCGGCACCTGGGCGCTAAACACGCTTTTACCCGCCGGGAAAACTGACATCGTGGCAGGCGTCATGCAGGCTATGCATGCTGCTGCGGACACGCTGCATATGCCGTGGTTAATTCCTGTTATGGCCATCTGTATGTTTTTTGGCGCTCTCGGGCAAATTAACTCCTGGCTGGTGGGGCCGATTTATATGCTCCAGGAAGCCTCGCGTGAAGATAATCTGCTGGGGGACCGAATCGGCAAATTACATCCGGTGTGGAAAACGCCCGCCTTTGCCTTGACTGTACAGGCGATTATTGTCACGGTCCTGTGTTTTTCGACTTTTATTTCGCCAAGCGTTGCGGCGGCTTACTGGATGTTAACGGCGCTAACGACCATCACCTATTTTATTCCTTACCTGGTGATGTTCCCGGCGTTCTGGCGTTTACGTAAGACTCAGCCGGATACGCCAAGAAGTTTTAAAATTCCGGGCAAGGTTTTACCGGCTATTTTACCCGCGCTGGGCTTTCTTTCTATCGCCTTTGCCGTTGCGCTGTTATTTATTCCGCCTTCTCAAATTGATATGGGCGGATATTTCCAGTACGCCGGGAAAATTATTGGCGGAGCCGTGCTGGCGGTTGTCGTCGCGGAGTACATTTACCATCGGGCGCAGAAACGTAATGCCCGTTTAAGCATGGCGGGAGGAAAATAAAATGTATATGCCAGTTCTGGAAATAAATCTACGCAAGCTGGAAGAAAACGCCCGCACGGAAAAAGCTCTGCTGGCAAGTAGCGGTATTGACGTGATGGCTGTCAATAAAGTTTTTGACGGCTGCGTGGAAACTGCGCAGGCGGTGTTCAACGGCGGAATTACCGTTATTGCTGAATCACGAACCTATAATTTGAAAAAAATACGCGAGACAGGATGTACGACCTGCCTGTTACGCAGCCCGTGTCTGAGTGAAATCGAAGATGTGGTGCGCTACGCGGATATTAGTTTAAATAGCGAGCCGGTGGTATTACGGGCATTATCGCAAGAAGCCCAACGCCAGGGGAAAACGCATCAGGTATTACTGATGGTGGATATGGGCGATTTACGCGAGGGTATCTGGTTTGGTGAATATCAACGCATTCTTGAGACCGTGACTCTGATTACTGGTCTGCCCGGTCTGGAATTATATGGGCTGGGCACCAACTTTAATTGTTACGGCACCGTGTTGCCAACGGTAAAAAATGGCGAGGATTTTCTGGCGCTGGCCGCCCGGCTGGAAGCCGACAGCGGTATTCCTGTCCGGCGGCTTTCTGCGGGAAACTGCACCAGCTATCACCTGCTGGATAAAGGTATCTGGCCGCAGGGGCTGAATCATCTGCGCATCGGCGGACTGCATGAATTCGGCATTGAATATGTGGACATGAAATACCTGAATGAATTTCACCACTCCGCAAAACCGGTCGATAAAGCCTGTTCCGATATGTATATCCTGGAAGCGGAAATCATCGAACTGAACAGTAAACCGACCGTCCCGGTCGGGGAGCTGGGCGTCGATGCCTTTTTACAAAGTAAAACCTTTGTCGATCGTGGCATACGCCGACGCGCATTGCTGGCATTTGGCCGCCAGGATGTGCCGTCGGATAACTGTGTGCCATGCGACGACGCTATCACTATCTTAGGGCAAACCAGCGATCATACGCTGGTGGATATTGAAGATTGTCGTCAGTCGCTAAAAGTAGGCGATGTGGTTCGCTTTGAGCTGGATTATACGGGCCTGTTAATGGCCTGCCAGACCAAAGGCGTCGCCTGGAGGTTTACGCGTTAACGCATAACCGCCGCGGCTATGTCGCGGCGGCATCTTTGACCTCACGAAAGACAGGGAGTAACGATGGATACCCTGCAACAATCTCCGCCAGCAGAGCCTGAAGGCGGTCTGCGGCGTAACCTGAAGAAGCGGCACCTGCTGATGATGTCGCTGGGCGGCACGATTGGCACCGGCTTATTTATCGGCATTGCCGAACCGTTAAGCAGCGTCGGGCCGGCGGGAACCTTACTGGCCTATCTGTTTGCCGGAACCATTATGCTGGCAACGATGATGTGTCTTGGCGAATTATCATGCGCCTTTCCTCACTCCGGTTCATTTCAACATTACGCGCTGATGTTTATGCCGTCACCTTGCTGGAGCTATACCATTGGCTGGCTTTACTGGTTTAGCTGGGTCTTTTCCCTGGCGGCCGACCTCACTGCCGCAGGGTTTATTGCTCACCAGTTTTTCCCCGCGGTTCCGGTATATATGTTCTGTCTGGCGATTCTGCTCATCCTGACGGCCATCAATCTCACCTCCGCAAAAAGTTTTGGCGAATGCGAATACTGGCTTTCGGCCATTAAGGTCTTCGCGATCGTGCTGTTTATCTGCGCGGGCGGGGTCATGATCTACTCGCTAATGGGCCATAGTGACTGGCACCCGACGTTAAAAACAGACGGAATGTGGTTTCCCCACGGTTGGGAGCAAATTGTGGTCTGTATGACGATCGTGATTTACTCCTTCCAGGGGGTGGAACTGGTAGGAAATGCGGCAGGGGAGACCGAATCGCCGCACATTATTTTACCGAAAGTGATCCTGGGGATCGGTCTCAGAATCATTTTGTTTTACGGCCTGGCGATTGCGGTGCTGGCGCTGGTCTATCCGCATGAACTGACGCCAAATGGACAAAGTCCCTTTGTATGGGTATTCTCCCACGCGGGCATTCCGGGGGCGGATACGCTGATGACGCTGGTGATCTTTTCCGCCGCGGTTTCTGCCGCTAACTCGGCCATTTACGCCAGTTCGCGTATGCTGTGGTCTATGGCGGGCGATCGCTTTGCGCCAGCCTGCTTTGGTAAAACGAACGGCGGCGGCGTGCCGGTGTATGCTATTTTAATCACGGCCTTGCTGGCGTTGGTGTCGTTGCTGACCCGCTATATTCCCGCACAGCAATTTTATTTATATCTGATCGCCAGTACCGGGCAGGTGGGTTGCCTGGCATGGATAACCATCGGATGGTGCCAGTATCGCTTCCGACAATCGGTGCGTAATGGAACGTACGCCAGCGATTTGCTACGCTATCGATCGCCGCTTTTCCCCTGGACGGCCCGATTTGTCATTATCACCAATTTTGCCATTATGGTCGGCACCTGGTTTAGTGAGCAAGGGGTAGTGATAATGTTGGTTGAGCTGGCTTTTATGATAGGGATTCTTTTGTCATGGTATCTCTTCAGACCCACTTTGAGCCGATTACGTAACACAGTGGGATGAACGGCGCTCGTAAACGGTAAGAGAACATGAAACGACTCATTGTAGGAATTAGCGGCGCCAGCGGAGCGATTTATGGCGTGCGCTTATTACAAATTTTGCGCGATGTCGATAGCGTGGAAACGCATCTGGTGATGAGCCAGGCGGCCCGGCAAACGCTGGCGCTGGAGACCCATTTTTCGCTGCGCGAGGTGCAGGCGCTGGCCGATGTGACGCACGATGCGCGCGACATTGCCGCCAGCATTTCCTCGGGCTCTTACCCGACGGCGGGAATGGTTATCTTGCCCTGTTCGATTAAAACGCTGTCGGGGATTGTCCACAGTTATACTGACGGACTGCTTACCCGCGCGGCGGATGTGATATTAAAAGAGCGGCGACCTCTGGTGCTGTGTGTGCGCGAAACGCCGCTGCATATCGGGCATTTGCGTTTAATGACCCAGGCCGCTGAGATAGGCGCGGTGATTATGCCGCCGGTTCCGGCTTTTTACCATCTTCCTCAGACGTTAGATGATATTATAAATCAAACGGTTAACCGAGTTTTGGATCAGTTTGATATCCCCCTTCCGCACGATCTTTTTGTTCGCTGGCAGGGCGCATAGCGTTGTCTGTTTAGCGTGCATTATTGTCCCTGTTGCCCTGTTTCAGGGCAATTTTGTAACCGCGATCATATCCTCAACATTTAATTCGTTAAAAGCCGCCGAAACGCTGCGGTTCAACCGTCATACCTGCTATCTTCAACATCAGGACAATATTGCAACGTTTTATTAACAAATTTAACGTCGAATCGTTTTGCTGACGTGAAAATGGCATAAGACCTGCATGAAAAAGTCTGCAAACACACAACACCACGTAAAACATAAGAAAATGACGCCACTTGAGGGGTATGTATGAAGAAGACCGTTCTCGCTTTGTCTTTGCTGATAGGTCTGGGCGCGACGGCGGCCAGTTACGCCGCGCTCCCGCAAACGGTTCGTATTGGAACAGATACCACCTACGCGCCTTTCTCATCAAAAGATGCCAAAGGCGAGTTTATTGGCTTTGATATCGATCTCGGTAATGAAATGTGTAAGCGTATGCAGGTGAAATGTACCTGGGTCGCCAGCGACTTTGATGCGCTTATTCCCTCACTAAAAGCGAAAAAAATTGATGCCATTATTTCATCGCTCTCTATCACTGATAAACGCCAGCAAGAAATCGCGTTTTCCGACAAACTTTACGCGGCGGATTCACGCCTGATTGCGGCAAAAGGGTCTCCCATTCAGCCGACGCTGGAATCGCTGAAAGGCAAGCATGTCGGCGTGCTGCAAGGGTCCACGCAAGAGGCTTACGCCAATGATAACTGGCGCACTAAAGGTGTGGATGTGGTGGCTTATGCCAACCAGGATCTTATCTATTCCGATTTAACCGCCGGTCGTCTGGATGCCGCATTGCAGGATGAAGTCGCCGCCAGCGAAGGTTTCCTGAAGCAGCCAGCGGGCAAAGAGTATGCGTTTGCCGGTCCTTCCGTGAAGGATAAAAAATATTTTGGCGACGGGACGGGGGTTGGGCTGCGCAAAGACGATACCGAGCTAAAAGCCGCGTTTGATAAAGCGCTGACCGAACTGCGCCAGGACGGAACTTACGACAAAATGGCCAAAAAGTACTTCGATTTTAATGTCTACGGCGATTGAGGGAAGGGGATAACGCGCCGCGCTGGGGAACTATCACGGTGCAAAATAGATGTTTTGCACCTTTTTGGTGCATAAGCCGTTGCGGAACAGGCGCATAAATGCATACTTAATCGATTTTTATGCAAAATAAACCGGCTGACAAGGTAGAATGCTTTGCCTTGTCGGCCTGATTAATGGCACGATAGTCGCATCGGATCTGTAAAGATCTCCTGGAAAGACAGTCTGTTGAGGATAGTTATGAAAAAACTGGCGTTATCCCTTTCTCTGGTGCTGGCATTTTCCAGCGCTACCGCAGCATTTGCCGCTATTCCACAAAAGATTCGTATCGGTACCGATCCTACATACGCACCGTTTGAATCCAAAAATGCACAAGGTGAATTGGTCGGCTTTGATATCGATCTGGCCAAAGAGCTGTGCAAACGTATCAACACACAGTGTACGTTCGTGGAAAACCCGCTGGATGCGCTGATTCCGTCTTTAAAAGCGAAGAAAATTGATGCCATCATGTCCTCGCTGTCCATCACTGAAAAGCGCCAGCAGGAAATCGCGTTTACCGACAAGCTTTACGCCGCTGATTCCCGTCTGGTGGTGGCGAAGAACTCTGATATTCAGCCGACCGTCGCGTCGCTGAAAGGCAAGCGCGTCGGCGTGCTACAGGGGACGACGCAGGAGACCTTCGGCAATGAGCACTGGGCGCCGAAAGGGATTGAGATCGTCTCTTACCAGGGGCAGGACAACATTTATTCCGATCTGACGGCTGGCCGTATTGATGCAGCGTTCCAGGACGAGGTCGCGGCCAGCGAAGGTTTCCTTAAACAGCCCGTCGGAAAAGACTATAAATTCGGCGGCCCGGCGGTGAAAGATGAGAAGTTATTCGGCGTAGGAACCGGTATGGGGCTGCGCAAAGAGGATAACGAGCTGCGCGAAGCGCTGAATAAAGCCTTTGCTGAAATGCGTGCTGACGGTACTTACGAAAAGCTGGCGAAAAAGTACTTTGATTTTGATGTTTATGGCGGTTAATCACCGTCGGTGCAGATAAAGCCCAAAGAATGTTGACTGTCTGCATTGCCTGATGGCGCTGTGCATGTCAGGCCTACGGAGCATCGTAGGTCGGGCAAGGCACAGCCGCCATCCGGCGTGATGTGAGGCAAAAATGCAAAAGAGGCTTCTTACTTCACCACACACAACAGGACAGGCTGCATGTTGTACGGGTTTTCAGGCGTAATTTTACAGGGCGCGATCGTCACGCTGGAACTGGCGCTCAGTTCCGTGGTGCTGGCCGTGCTTATCGGTCTCGTCGGCGCGGGGGCGAAGCTTTCGCAAAACCGGGTAACGGGGCTTATTTTTGAAGGGTACACCACCCTGATTCGCGGGGTGCCGGATCTGGTCTTAATGCTGCTGATATTTTACGGATTGCAAATCGCGCTTAACGTGGTGACCGATTCGCTGGGTATCGACCAGATAGATATTGATCCGATGGTGGCCGGTATTATCACCCTTGGTTTCATCTACGGCGCCTATTTTACCGAAACCTTTCGCGGCGCGTTTATGGCGGTGCCGAAAGGCCATATCGAGGCGGCGACGGCTTTTGGTTTTACCCACGGGCAAACCTTCCGGCGGATTATGTTCCCGGCGATGATGCGTTACGCCCTGCCGGGGATCGGCAATAACTGGCAGGTGATACTCAAAGCGACGGCGCTGGTGTCGCTGCTGGGCCTGGAAGATGTCGTCAAAGCCACGCAGCTTGCCGGTAAAAGCACCTGGGAGCCTTTCTATTTTGCTGTGGTCTGTGGACTTATCTACCTGGTATTCACCACCGTTTCCAATGGTGTGCTGCTCTTACTTGAGCGTCGCTATTCCGTGGGCGTGAAGAGGGCCGATTTGTGATTGAGATCATTCAGGAGTACTGGAAATCCCTGCTGTGGACGGATGGCTATCGTTTTACCGGCGTGGCGATTACGCTGTGGTTGTTAATTTCGTCGGTGGTGATGGGCGGTCTTCTGGCAGTGATTCTGGCGGTGGGTCGCGTTTCCAGTAATAAATTCATCCGTTTTCCCATCTGGCTGTTTACGTATATTTTTCGCGGCACGCCGCTGTACGTACAGCTACTGGTGTTCTATTCGGGGATGTATACGCTGGAGATAGTCAAAGGCACCGATCTTCTTAACGCGTTTTTCCGCAGCGGACTGAACTGTACCGTACTGGCGCTGACGCTGAATACCTGCGCGTATACCACGGAGATTTTCGCGGGGGCGATTCGTTCGGTGCCGCACGGTGAAATTGAAGCGGCACGGGCCTATGGCTTCTCGTCATTTAAAATGTATCGCTGCATTATTTTGCCGTCGGCATTACGCATCGCCTTGCCTGCCTACAGCAACGAAGTGATTTTAATGCTGCACTCTACGGCGCTGGCGTTTACCGCGACGGTGCCGGATTTGTTGAAAATCGCCCGCGATATTAACTCAGCGACTTACCAGCCGTTTACCGCGTTTGGCATTGCCGCCGTGTTGTATTTACTCATTTCGTATGTCCTGATAAGCCTGTTCCGTCGGGCGGAAAGACGCTGGTTGCAGCACGTGTCCTCTAAATAATTCGAGTAACATGATGTCAGAAAATAAATTACACGTTATCGATTTGCACAAACGCTACGGCGGTCATGAAGTGCTGAAAGGGGTATCGCTGCAGGCCCGCGCCGGAGATGTGATTAGCATCATCGGCTCGTCCGGCTCCGGTAAAAGCACTTTTTTGCGCTGTATTAACTTCCTCGAAAAACCGAGCGAAGGCGCGATTATCGTGAACGGTCAGAACATTAATCTGGTGCGCGACAAAGACGGGCAGCTCAAAGTGGCGGATAAAAATCAGCTACGCTTGTTGCGTACCCGTCTGACGATGGTGTTTCAGCACTTTAACCTCTGGAGCCACATGACGGTGCTGGAAAATGTGATGGAAGCGCCGATTCAGGTACTGGGATTAAGCAAGCACGACGCGCGCGAGCGGGCGTTGAAATATCTGGCGAAGGTGGGGATTGATGAGCGCGCTCAGGGCAAATATCCCGTCCATCTCTCCGGCGGCCAACAGCAGCGCGTTTCTATTGCGCGCGCGCTGGCGATGGAACCTGACGTTTTACTGTTCGATGAACCCACATCGGCGCTCGATCCTGAACTGGTCGGCGAAGTGTTGCGCATCATGCAACAACTGGCGGAAGAAGGCAAAACGATGGTGGTGGTCACGCATGAAATGGGCTTCGCCCGCCATGTCTCTTCGCACGTTATTTTTCTGCATCAGGGGAAAATTGAAGAAGAGGGCGATCCGGAGCAGGTGTTCGGCAATCCGCAAAGCCCGCGTTTACAGCAATTCCTGAAAGGCTCGCTGAAATAAAAGAAGCCCGGCGGCGCATCGCTTACCGGGCAGGATACGGCGTTTTGGGAACTAGCGAATCACATCCGCCAGCGCCTCTTCTAAATCATACCAGCGAAATGCGAATCCGGCGGCTTCAAGCCGTTTTGGCAGCGCCCGCTGTCCGCCCAGCACCAGCACTGACGACTCTCCCATCAATAAGCGAATTGCCGTCGCCGGAATGCGAATAATCGCCGGGCGGCGCAGCGCGCGACCCAGCGCATGAGCAAAATGCTCATTATGGACGGGATACGGCGAGACCATATTGAAGGGACCGCGAAGATCGTTATCCAGCAGCCACAGGATGCCGTTGACCATATCGTCGATGTGAATCCAGGCCAGATATTGCCGACCATTACCCACCGGACCGCCGAGTCCGAGGCGAAACGGCGGAACCATTTTCCCCAGAATCCCGCCTTGCGGCGCCAGGACAACGCCGGTACGCAGCAGGCAGACGCGGGTCTGGTCGCTCTGCGCACGACAGGCAATCTGTTCCCAGCGGGCGCAAAGTTTATGCGTAAATTCGTTGTGCGGCGGCTCATCTTCAGTGACGACAACATCGCCCAGATCGCCGTAATAGCCCGTGGCGGAGCCGGATATCAACACCGAGGGCGGCGTAGCGCTGGCATGAATTAAATCCACCAACTTTTGCGTGATAGCCCAGCGGCTTTGGCACAACCGTTCTTTTTGTTGCGACGTCCAGCGCTTGTCGGCAATCGGTTCGCCCGCCAGATTGATGATGGCATCAATCTCATTGAGGTGCTCACGTTCCGCCAGCCCTTTCCATAATGTCACTCTGGAATCGAGAATCTGACGCGCGTTATCGGGATTGCGCGTAACAACCGTCACCTGGTGCCCCAGTGTTAACAGCCGGGGAATGAGATGACGCCCTATCAGGCCCGTACCGCCGGTAATCAGAATCTGCATATGACCTCCAGAGTAGGGAGGATTTCCTCTTCCCTAATGTCAGGTTTTTAATACGAATAAGGGTGCCGGACGCAGGTTTTTTCCGTGTATACACCTCTACATCATACATGATGTATGCTACCGCGTTACGCTTTCGTACTGTTACAGTGCAGTTGCGCTTGTAACAGTGCGCGCGCTGTCGCAGGACGCGTGCGAATGCGTTCAAACCAGTTATACACCGCCGGGTAGGTATCAAGATCGATTCGCTGACGCTGATGTGCGTTAACCCACGGCCAACTGGCGATATCCGCAATACTGTAGTGGTCGCCGCCCAGCCACGGGGAGGTTTCCAGGCGTTTATTCAGGACGTTGTATAAGCGTTGCGTTTCAACCTGATAGCGTTCAATCGCATAGGGGATGGCCTGCGGCGCAAAATGGTTAAAGTGATGATTCTGGCCCAGCATCGGCCCTAACCCGCCGACCTGCCAGAACAGCCATTGCAGCGTGGTATGGCGTTCACGCAGCTCCCCGCTAAGCAGTTTGCCGCTTTTTTCCGCCAGGTAGAGAAGAATTTCGCCGGATTCAAAAAGACTAAGCGGTTGACCGCCGTCTGCCGGGGCGTGATCGACGATGGCAGGAATTTTATTATTGGGAGAGATAGCCAAAAAATCAGGGCGAAACTGATTGCCCTTGCTGATATCTACTTTTAGCAAACGATACGCCAGCTCCGCCTCTTCCAGAAACAGCGTTATTTTATGCCCGTTGGGCGTGGGGGCGTAGTAAAGGTCAATCATTTTGGCTCCTGCATGTGCGTAAAGAGTCTGGGCTGAATTAAGTATAGAAAGCCTCCTGATGTGTGTGAGTTTTCATCAGGTGACAGCAGGCGAAAGACGCTATATTTTGGGAAGAAACTTAATACGCCCTCAAGAGGACATTATGAGTAAGCCTGTTATTGTGCTGTGGTCGGATGCGAACTTTTTCTCTCCCTACGTCTTGTCCGCCTGGGTGGCATTACAAGAAAAAGGGCTTTCCTTTACTCTGAAAACCCGCGATCTGGACCAGGGAGAACATCTGCAACCTGGCTGGCGGGGATATGCGCTGACGCAGCGCGTACCGGTGCTTGAGGCCGACAATTTTGAGCTGAGCGAGTCGTCCGCTATTGCGGAATACCTGGAGGAGCGTTTCGCACCGCCGCAGTGGGAGCGTATCTACCCGCACGATTTACAAAAACGCGCCCGCGCGCGACAGATTCAGGCGTGGCTACGCAGCGATTTACTGCCGCTTCGCGAAGAACGGCCTACCGACGTGGTGTTTGCCGGGGCGAAAAAAGCGCCGCTAAGCGAGGCTGGAAAAGCCAGCGCGGCAAAACTGTTTGCGACGGCTGAAGCGCTATTGGGGCAGGGGACGCAAAATTTATTTGGTGAATGGTGCATTGCCGATACCGATCTGGCATTGATGATCAATCGTCTGGCGCTGCATGGCGATGACGTGCCGGCGTCGCTGGCGGCGTATGCGACATTCCAGTGGCAGCGTGCTTCCGTACAGCGTTTTATTGCGCTTTCCTCGAAGCGTTCAGGCTGAAAATCTATTCATATTCCAGTATCATAACGCCGTTTTTCACAACGAGGAGTGAGCGATGAAACTGATGTTCGCATCGGACATTCATGGTTCTTTACCCGCCACGGAACGGGTGCTTGAGCGGTTCGCGCAAAGCGGCGCGCGTTGGCTGGTGATATTAGGCGACGTCCTTAACCACGGGCCGCGAAATGCGCTGCCTGAAGGCTATGCGCCCGCCCAGGTCGCCGAACGCCTGAACGCGGTGGCGACGCAAATCATTGCCGTGCGCGGCAACTGCGATAGCGAAGTGGATCAGATGCTGCTGCATTTCCCGATAACTGCGCCGTGGCAGCAAATATTGACGCAAGAGAGGCGGCTATTTTTAACGCATGGGCACCTCTTCGGGCCGACGAGTCTGCCCGCTCTGCATACTGGCGATGTGTTGGTCTATGGTCATACGCATCTGCCGGTGGCGCAACAGCAGGAAGGACTGTATCACTTTAATCCTGGGTCAGTGAGCATCCCGAAAGGCGGGTATGCGGCAAGCTACGGTATTCTGGATGATAATGTGTTGAGCGTAATCGCACTCAATGATCAAAGTATCATTGCGCAGGTTGCAATTAACTCGTAATTTACCTCACAAACGTAAATGCGCCGTAAGAGCGCCAGAAATAAGAAGGTTTCCTGATGGTGGAACAGCGTCGTTTGGCAAGTACGGAATGGGTGGATATTGTGAATGAAGACAATGAAGTCATTGCACAGTCCAGCCGGGAACAGATGCGTGCGCAACGCTTACGGCATCGTGCGACGTATATCGTCGTTCATGATGGTATGGGTAAAATTCTGGTGCAGCGTCGTACCGAAACAAAAGATTTTTTGCCCGGTATGTTAGATGCTACCGCAGGCGGCGTGGTCCAGGCTGATGAGCAGCTACTGGAATCTGCCCGCCGCGAAGCGGAAGAAGAGTTGGGTATTGCAGGCGTGCCGTTTGCCGAACACGGTCTGTTTTACTTTGAAGACCCACATTGCCGGGTTTGGGGCGCTCTGTTTAGCTGCGTTTCCCACGGGCCTTTCGCGCTTCAGGAAGATGAAGTCAGCGAAGTGTGTTGGCTGACTCCGGAGGAGATCACCGCGCACTGTGATGAGTTTACGCCGGACTCGCTCAAAGCGCTGGCGCTGTGGATGACCCGCAACGCCAAAAACGAAGCCGCGCTCCAGGAGAAACCGGAAGAGACGGAATAAGCGTTTTAGCAGCTTTCCCGCATACATAAACTGGAGGCGATGGATTTTCGATCGCTCCAGTTTCCCTGATTTAACCTTTCCAACAGCGCCCGTCCGGCTTCACTGCCAATCTTACGGTGCGGTACGGCCATGGTGGTTAACGGCGGCTGGCAGACCCGGCTGACATCGCTATCACCAAACCCGACCACCGCTAAATCGTCCGGAACTTTGATCCGCCGTCGTTGGCACTCGTATAACGCGCCGCAGGCCAGCTCATCCGATACGCATACCAGCGCGTCCAGCTCCGGCCACGCCAGTAAAAACTCCGGCAGTTGCGACGCGCCGGTAGAAAAATTGGGCGGCAAGGCGGCATTAATCACCCGGTTTGGCGACATATGGTGGCGAAGCATCGCTTTGTACCAGCCGTGCAGATGTTGCTGAAAAATCCACTGCTCCTGATTGGCGCATAGCAGCCCGATATTCTGATAACCGCGCTGAATCAGCATTTCCGTCAGCTCATACATTGCCGCAACGTTATCAATACCGATATTCATATCAATAGGATCGCTGCGAATCGCGCCCATCTCCATCACCGGGATAGAGGCATTTTTCAGCCACTGGCGCACGGTAGTGCTATGTTCGACGCTAAGCAGAATCGCCGCGGCAATGTTGGAGGCCAGCAGTGTTTCGAGCAGCTTCTCCTCTTGTTCCACGCGATGCTGCGATTCCGCCAGCATTATCTGGTAGCCTGCGGGCTGTAAAATTTGTTGCAGCCCGGCGAACATTTCAGAACACCCCGCTTCCGCAAGGTTTGGTACGACCATCGCGATGGTGTGCGAGGAGGCAGACGCCAGCGCGCTGGCGGCGAGATTAGGCATATAGCCCAGCTCATGCACTGCCGCTTCGATTTTTTCCCGGAGTTTATCAGAGACCTGTTCCGGCGTGCGTAAGGCTCGTGATACGGTCATCGTGCCTACACCGGCAAGTTGGGCTACATCGGCGATAGTCACTTTACCGGTACTGCGCCGTTTACGGGGTATCGACATACAAATTCCTGCGTCATTACAACATGTTGAGATGCTTTTTTATTGTCGTTCTTTGCTTCGCATGACTGGCAGTATACGCCTTAAATCCGCTTTTTTGCTGTGATTTCACACCATGATTTTAATTTGATAGCGCTATCACAATTCTGAGTAATAGTCGCTGGTAGCGCTATCTTTGTGATAACGATCGCAGCTAATATCGAATGGCTTGAATAAAGTTTGTTCATAATTTCATACACCGTGGGGGCGAATAACATGCTGGGAACCTGGTTATCTGACGCAACCATCACGCTACAGGAGAGCGTGGAAACGTGGCCGCAGGCGCTGGAAATTTGCGGCAAACCCCTGCTGGACGCAGGTGTTATCGCACCGGAATACATTACGGCGATTGTTCAGCAGCACCAAAAGCTTGGGCCGTATTATGTATTAGCGCCAGGGTTAGCGATGCCGCATGCGAGGCCGGAAGAGGGGGCGAAAGGGTTAGGTTTATCGTTACTGAAACTACAGCGCGGCGTTTCATTTGGCGCAGACGAATTCGATCCGGTTGACATCATTATTATGCTGGCGGCGCCTGATAAGCACAGTCATATCGAAATGATATCGGCGCTGGCGGAATTATTTTCCAGTGATGTAGATATGGAAAAATTACATCAGGCAAAAAACCTGGAGGACATTAAAACGATTATTGACCGTTTCTGATTTTATTCCATTTTCTTGCGGTAAATAACATTACGCCCGTGCGTGATGCAGACCAACTCTACTTTTAAAAGGTGACAATAATGAAAATCATGGCAATTTGCGGTTCCGGCCTGGGTAGTAGTTTTATGGTAGAAATGAACATTAAAAAAGTATTAAAGAAACTCAATATTGACGCCGAGGTGGAACACTCCGATCTTTCATCGGCCACGCCCGGGGCTGCCGATCTTTTTGTAATGGCCAAAGATATCGCGGCCAGCGCCAGCGTACCGGAAAGCCAACTGGTGGTGATCAATAACATCATCGACATCAACGAACTGGAAACGCAGCTGCGCGCATGGTTCGCTAAACAATAATTATTGCTGGCGAGGTGGATATGTTTATCCTTGAAACGCTGAATTTTGTTGTTGATATTTTAAAAGTGCCCTCGGTGCTTGTAGGGTTAATTGCGCTGATTGGTCTGGTGGCGCAGAAAAAAGCGTTTTCCGATGTGGTAAAAGGCACGATTAAAACCATTTTAGGTTTTATTGTGCTTGGCGGCGGCGCAACCGTACTGGTGGGTTCATTAAATCCGCTAGGGGGTATGTTTGAACACGCTTTTAATATTCAGGGCATTATTCCTAATAATGAAGCGATAGTCTCAATCGCGCTGGAAAAATATGGCGCGTCCACGGCGTTAATTATGGCATTTGGTATGGTGGCCAATATTGTCGTGGCGCGCTTTACGCGCCTTAAATATATCTTTTTGACCGGGCATCACACCTTTTACATGGCCTGTATGATTGGCGTAATCCTGACCGTGGCGGGGTTTGAGGGCGTAGGGCTGGTCTTCACCGGATCGCTGATCCTGGGGCTGGTGATGGCCTTCTTCCCGGCGTTGGCCCAACGTTATATGAGGCGGATTACCGGTACCGATGACATTGCGTTTGGTCACTTCGGTACCCTGGGATATGTGCTTTCCGGCTGGATTGGCAGCCTGTGTGGTAAAGGTTCCCGCTCCACGGAAGAGATGAACCTGCCGAAAAACCTCAGTTTTTTACGCGACAGTTCTATCTCGATTTCGCTGACCATGATGATTATCTATCTGATCATGGCAGTCAGCGCAGGGCGTGAGTATGTCGAAGCGACGTTTAGCGGTGGGCAAAACTATCTGGTGTACGCCATCATCATGGCAATCACCTTCGCCGCCGGCGTATTCATCATTCTGCAAGGCGTCCGTCTGATTCTGGCGGAAATTGTTCCGGCCTTTACCGGCTTTTCAGAAAAACTGGTGCCAAACGCGCGTCCGGCGCTGGACTGCCCGGTGGTGTATCCCTATGCCCCTAACGCGGTACTGATTGGCTTCCTGTTCAGTTTTCTCGGCGGGCTGGTGGGGCTGTTCCTGCTGGGACAGATGAAGCTTGTGTTAATCCTGCCTGGCGTTGTGCCGCACTTCTTTACCGGCGCGACCGCAGGCGTCTTTGGCAATGCCACCGGCGGTCGCCGCGGGGCGATGATCGGCGCATTTGCTAATGGTCTATTAATCACTTTCCTGCCAGTGCTGTTACTGCCGGTTCTCGGCGCGATCGGCTTCGCCAATACCACGTTCTCGGATGCTGACTTTGGCGTAATCGGTATTTTGCTGGGCAACCTGGCGCGTTATCTGTCGCCGATGGCTATCACGGGGCTGGTGGTGGCGCTATTCGCGCTACTGGTGGCGTACAACGTGTTGGCCAAAAACAAAAAAGCGAATGCCGAAGTGCAGGAAAATAGCGGAGCGAAAGAATGAACGTAACCGAAATCACCCAACTGGCGCGCGACATTCGCGTCGCCACGCTCAAATCCTTAAACCATCTTGGCTTTGGTCACTATGGCGGCAGCATGTCGGTAGTGGAAACTCTGGCGGTTCTGTACGGCGCGGTGATGAAAATCGACCCTGCCGACCCGGACTGGCCGGAGCGCGATTACTTCGTGCTGTCGAAAGGCCATGCGGGCCCCGCGTTGTACAGTACCCTGGCGATTAAAGGCTATTTCCCGCTCGAAGAGCTGAATACGCTTAACCAGAACGGCACCCGTCTTCCCAGTCATCCGGATCGGCTAAAAACGCGCGGCGTGGACGCCACGACCGGCTCACTGGGACAGGGCATCTCTATTGCGGGCGGAATGGCGTTGTCGCATAAACTGGCGCGGCGACCCAACCGGGTATTTTGCATTGTCGGCGATGGCGAGCTCAATGAAGGGCAGTGCTGGGAGGCGTTTCAGTTTATTGCCCACCACCGCCTGAATAATCTGACCGTTTTCATTGACTGGAATAAACAGCAGCTTGACGGCGAGCTGGAGGAGATTATCAATCCATTCGATCTGGAAGGGAAATTCCGTGCGTTTGGTTTCGATGTCGTCACCGTCAAAGGCGATGATATCGCCGGACTACTGGCGGTGGTTCAGCCTGTGCCGCCCGCCGATGCCCAGCCAAGGGTAGTGATCCTTGACAGCATTAAAGGGCAGGGGGTGCCATGCCTGGAGCAGTTAACGAATTCTCACCACTTACGCCTGACGGATGGCATGAAGCAGACGCTCAATGAGGCCATTCATCAACTGGAGGTCATGCATGATTAAGCTTGCGCCCGCAGGGCTTAAAGACGATATCGAAATGCGCAAAGTTTACGCCGGTTTTGTCGCCGGGCAGATTGAGGCTGGAAGCCCAATTATTGCGCTTGAGGCTGATTTAATGAGCTCAATGGCGATGGACAGCGTGGCGCGTGACTACCCGCAGCATGTCATTAACTGCGGTATTATGGAGGCGAATGTGATTGGCACTGCGGCGGGGCTGGCGCTGACCGGTCGTAAACCGTTTGTGCATACTTTTACCGCTTTTGCCAGCCGTCGCTGTTTTGATCAGCTCTTTATGGCGCTGGATTATCAGCGTAACAACGTCAAAGTGATCGCCTCCGATGCCGGAGTGACGGCGTGCCATAACGGCGGCACCCATATGTCTTTTGAAGATATGGGGATTGTTCGCGGGCTGGCGCACTCCGTAGTACTGGAGGTGACGGATGCGGTGATGTTCGCGGATATTTTACGCCAGCTAATGGACCTGGACGGTTTTTACTGGCTGCGTACCATCCGTAAGCAGGCGACGAGTATCTATGCGCCAGGCTCTACCTTTACCATTGGCAAGGGCAACGTACTGCGCGAGGGCGATGATATTACGCTTATCGCCAACGGCATTATGGTGGCGGAGGCGCTGGAGGCGGCGCGCCAACTGGAGCAGGAAGGCGTGAGCGCCGCGGTCATTGATATGTTCACCTTAAAGCCTATCGATCGCATGTTGGTGAAAAACTACGCGGAAAAAACGCGGCGTATCGTCACGTGTGAAAACCACAGCATCCATAATGGACTGGGGTCAGCGGTGGCGGAAGTGCTGGTGGAAAACTGTCCGGTGCCGATGCGCCGTGTTGGCGTCAAAGAGCGTTATGGGCAGGTAGGAACGCAGGATTTCTTACAACAAGAGTACGGACTCACCGCCGAAGCGATTGTAGAAGCCGCGAAATCACTGCTTTAATCATGGAGATATTGCCGGATGGCGCTGATGCTCATCCGGCATTTTGGATCAATGATATCCCATCATCTGCGCGCCAATGACGACCACGCTGGACATAATAAACAGTAGTCCCAGCAGCGACGCCCCCACTTTCAGCCAGTTGCGAAAATCGACCCGGCACACGCCCAGCGTGGCCATCAGCGAGGCCGATGTCGGATAGATAATATGGCTGAAGCCATCGCCAAATTGGAAGGCCAGAACAGTCACCTGACGGTTAACGCCGACCAGATCGCCGAGCGGCGCCAGTAATGGCATGGTTAACGCCGCCTGGCCCGAACCGGACGTGACAAAGAAATTAAATACCGCCTGGAAGAGCAGCATAAACCAGGCGGCGATAGCATTATTAAGCCCGCTGATGCCATGCGCGATACTGTTAAGCAACGTATTGAGCACGCTGGGTTCCCCGGCTTCGCCGTTGCCGACCAGCAGCAGAATGCCTTTGGCAAAACCCACCAGCAAGGCGGGCGCGATCATCATTCTCGCCCCTTCGGTGAATGAGGACGCCATCACGTTGACCGTCATACCGTTGAGGCGGAAGATAACGCCGATGAGGCCGATCACCACGCCCATGGTGAAAAACTGGCTGGCGATCTCCGGAATAAACCAGGCGTGGACAATCACGCCCCAGACGACCCAAATCATTACGCCGGTCAGGACCAGCAGTACCAGCCAGTCACCGAAGGTGAAAGGGCGCTGGACGACTTCATCCTGCTGTTCTCGGAAATAGCGATCGGATTCGTGGACGCGGGAAAGCAGCGGATTCTTTTTCACGCGTGAGGCGTAGACCAGCGTAAAAACCAGCCCAATCAGCGTGGCAACAATCCAGACCACAATACGCAGCCCGGAGCCGGAAAGTACCGGCACGCCGGCAATCCCCTGGGCGACGACTACGCAGAAAGGGTTCATCCACGAACTGGCAAAGCCAATTTGGGTGGCGATATAGGTCACCAGGACGGTGGTAATGCTGTCATAGCCCAGCCTGACCATCAGCGGGGCTATGATAATTGCAAAGGCGACCGCCTCTTCGCCCATGCCAAATACGGCGCCCCCTAACGAAAAGAGGACAAATAGCACCGGAATAAACAGGACTTCGTTGCCCCGCGTGTGGCGAATAAGCGCCAGAATGCCGTTATCCACGGTGCCGGTACGCATCACGATGCCGAATGCGCCGCCAATCACCAACATAAACATAATGATGCCGACGGCAGTGCCGAATTTCGATCCGGATGTTAACCCTTCAAACGGAAAATTCATCAGCCCTGGTCTTTCATCGCCGGTAGTGAAAAATTGTACGCGATGATACTGCGCTTCCCCGGCCTCATTGGTCACAATGCGAAAAGAGTGCGGGTCGACGACTTTGCGGGTTTTTGTCTGACCATCGACCTGATACTGCACTTCCTGGCTATCAAACATCCCAACGGGTACGACCCAGGTGGCGATACTGGTTAAAATGGCGACAAAAAAGATGATGACCAGCGTATCGGGCATTGCCCATTTTCTGGCTGTTTTTGATTCTGTAACGACAGACATGACAGACTATCCCTGTTGCAAAGCAAAGAGGCTAAGTATGAGAAGAAGGGAATAGTTATTCATTGATGCAGCGCAGTTAAGCAAAAAATTCCGCTTTGCAGGGTAAATAGCAGAATGCCGGATGGCGATGCTAACGCGTCTTATCCGGCCTACAACGGTATCTCACCTGTAGGCCGGACAAGGCGTTCACGCCGCCATCCGGCATTAGCTTTTACTGTTACTGCTGCTGTTGGGAAGCCTGGATCGCCGTCAGGGCGATGGTATAGACGATATCGTCAACCAGTGCGCCACGGGACAGGTCGTTCACCGGCTTGCGCATACCCTGCAGCATCGGCCCGATGGAGATCAGGTCGGCAGAACGCTGTACCGCTTTGTAGGTGGTGTTACCGGTGTTCAGATCCGGGAAAATGAACACGGTAGCGCGACCCGCAACCGGCGAGTTCGGCGCTTTGGATTTCGCTACGTCAGCCATGACCGCGGCGTCGTACTGCAACGGACCGTCGATCATCAGGTCAGGACGTTTTTCCTGCGCCAGACGCGTCGCTTCACGTACTTTCTCTACGTCGCTGCCCGCGCCAGAGGTGCCGGTGGAGTAGGAGAGCATTGCCACACGCGGTTCGATGCCGAAGGCAATGGCGGAATCCGCAGACTGAATCGCGATTTCTGCCAGCTGCTCTGCGGTCGGGTCTGGGTTGATTGCGCAGTCGCCGTAAACGTAAACCTGCTCCGGCAGTAGCATAAAGAACACAGAAGAGACCAGGGAGCTACCCGGCGCCGTTTTAATAAGCTGCAGCGGCGGACGGATGGTGTTGGCGGTGGTATGAACCGCGCCGGAAACCAGGCCGTCGACTTCGTCTTGCTCCAGCATCAGCGTGCCGAGCACCACGTTGTCTTCCAGCTGCTCGCGGGCAACCGGTTCGGTCATGCCTTTGCTCTTACGCAGCTCAACCAGGCGAGCGACATAGCTTTCACGCACCACTTCCGGATCGACGATTTCAATACCTGCGCCAAGCTCAACGCCCTGAGATGCCGCGACGCGGTTGATTTCATCCGGGTTGCCCAGCAGAACGCAAGTGGCGATGCCGCGTTCAGCGCAGATTGCCGCCGCTTTGACGGTACGCGGTTCGTCGCCTTCCGGCAGCACTACGCGTTTACCGGCTTTACGCGCCAGCTCGGTCAGTTGGTAGCGGAACGCCGGCGGAGAGAGACGACGGCTACGCTCGGAAGTGGCGGTCAGCGACTCGATCCACTCAGCGTTAACGTAGTTCGCGACGTATTCCTGAACCTTCTCGATGCGCTCATGGTCATCAACCGGGACTTCCAGATTGAAGCTTTGCAGGCTCAGCGAAGTCTGCCAGGTGTTGGTGTTCACCATAAAGACCGGCAGACCGGTAGCGAATGCGCGTTCGCACAGTTTAGAAATGCGTGCGTCCATTTCATAGCCGCCGGTCAGCAACAGGGCGCCGATTTCTACGCCGTTCATCGCGGCCAGGCAAGCTGCGACCAGTACGTCCGGACGGTCAGCGGAGGTCACTAACAACGATCCTGCGCGGAAATGTTCCAGCATATGCGGAATACTACGCGCGCAGAACGTGACGGATTTAACGCGGCGGGTTTTGATATCGCCTTCGTTAATGATGGTGGCGTTCAGGTGACGCGCCATATCGATAGCGCGGGTCGCAATCAGATCGAAGCTCCACGGCACTGCGCCCAGAACCGGCAGCGGGCTGGATTCCTGCAGTTTAGCAGGATCGATTTTGATCACCTGCGCTTTGGAAGAGTCGTCAAAAATCTCCGACAGATCCGGGCGAGTACGGCCTTGTTCATCAACCGGCGCATTCAGTTTGTTGATGATAACACCGGTGATGTTGGTGTTTTTCGCGCCGCCGAAGCTGCTGCGCGTCAATTCGATACGCTCGTTCAGCTGTTCTGGCGTGTCGGTCCCCTGAGACATGACAAAAACGATTTCCGCATTCAGCGTTTTCGCGATTTCATAGTTCAGAGACTGAGCGAACTGATGTTTACGGGTCGGAACCAGACCTTCAACCAGCACCACTTCCGCGTCTTTGGTATTCGCATGGTAGTTCGCGATGATCTCTTCCATCAGCACGTCTTTCTGGTTGCTGGAGAGCAGAGATTCAACGTGGCTCATCTTCAGCGGTTCAGCCGCCGGCAGGGTAGAGTTCGCGCGAACGATAGTGGTGGTCTGGTCAGGCGCATCGCCGCCAGCGCGAGGCTGGGCGATAGGCTTAAAGACGCTCAGACGAACGCCTTTGCGTTCCATAGCACGGATGACGCCGAGGCTGACGCTGGTCAGGCCGACGCTGGTTCCGGTAGGGATCAGCATAATAATACGGGACACGGTTTATCCTCTTTCGTTACCGTCTTTTGGGGACGGGTTACAAAACAGCACCGCCAGCGAGGCTGGCGGTGTGAAATCAGGCAGTCAGACGGCTCGCGTCCTGCGCGATAACCAGTTCTTCGTTGGTTGGGATCACCACCGCCGGACGGGTACCTTCTTTGTTGATGAAACCAGATTTGCCGAAGCGGGCCGCCAGGTTACGTTCGTGGTCGACTTCAAAGCCCAGTACGCCCAGTTTACCCAGAGACAGTTCGCGAACCATCGCGGCGTTTTCACCGATACCGCCGGTGAACACGACTGCATCCAGACGACCGTCCATCAGAGCGGTGTAAGAACCGATGTACTTCGCCAGGCGGTGGCAGTAAACGTCCATCGCACGTTTTGCGTCTTCTTTGGTGGCGTAGTTGTCTTCAACATAACGGCAGTCGCTGGTCACTTCAGTCAGACCCAGCAGACCGGACTCTTTGGTCAGCATTTT
Source organism: Salmonella sp. SJTUF15591 (assembly GCF_043356435.1). Classification (NCBI taxonomy): domain Bacteria; kingdom Pseudomonadati; phylum Pseudomonadota; class Gammaproteobacteria; order Enterobacterales; family Enterobacteriaceae; genus Salmonella; species Salmonella sp. SJTUF15591. The sequence goes on from NZ_JBEUJO010000005.1 coordinate 323,762, forward strand.
GTTGATCTGATCCACGCTCATGCCCAGAGTGTCGTGCAGGTGGAAGATAATCGCAGGGTCGATATCGCCGGAACGGGTACCCATGACCAGGCCTTCCAGCGGGGTCAGACCCATAGAGGTATCCACGCATTTACCGTTACGGATAGCGGAAACAGAACCGCCGTTGCCCAGGTGGCAGGTGATAATGTTCAGTTCTTCTACCGGCTTGTTCAGCATTTTTGCCGCTTCCTGAGTTACATAGAAGTGGCTGGTGCCGTGTGCGCCATAGCGACGAACGCCGTGTTCTTTATACAGGCTGTACGGCAGGGCATACAGGTAAGATTCTTCCGGCATGGTCTGATGGAAGGCGGTGTCGAATACTGCAACGTTTTTATCTTTCAGCTGCGGGAAAGATTTCAGCGCTTCGGCGATACCAATCAGGTGAGCCGGGTTATGCAGCGGTGCGAAAGAGGCGGAATCTTTGATGCCCTGAATGACGGACTCATCAATGACTACGGAGCTGGTATACTTCTCGCCGCCGTGTACGATACGGTGACCAATTGCAGTTAACTGCGCAGACAGTTCTGGTTTTTGTGCCAGAATAGTGTTAACGATAAAGTTCAGCGCTTCACTGTGAGCGGCGCCTGCACCTAAAGCCGCTTCTTGTTTACTGCCGTCCATTTTCCATTTGATGCGTGCTTCTGGCAGATGGAAACATTCGGCTAAACCAGAAAGGTATTCATCACCATTAACTGCATCAATAATTGCAAATTTCAGTGAAGAACTACCGCAGTTCAGAACCAGTACTAACTTACTCGACATGGAAGTACCTATTTATGATACGTGGCTAAAAAAACGTCAGTGAGCCATAGAGCGTAGCGCATGATAGCCCTGACATTTATGATTAACATCATGCGCAGGAGTTTTTTTGGGCATGATGGAAGAAATACCTTTGAGTCTATGCCATTTTGCGTATTTTTCAGCCAATGGCATACTATGTGTAATATTGACGACTCAATGATTTTAAACTACCGGCCTTTGACAGGCCGACACAGGATACCTGATAGTGGGTATCGAAGACAAAATGTTTTGAACGTTGTCCCTCGCAGTTGTTGTTTTGCACAAATTTTTTAAATTTTATATGTGAAGTTGAGGTAGGCCATGTCGACACCGGATAATCGCTCCGTAAATTTTTTTAGCTTATTTCGCCGGGGGCAGCACTACGCGAAGACGTGGCCGATGGAAAAGCGGCTGGCGCCCGTTTTCGTCGAAAACCGCGTCATTCGTATGACGCGCTATGCCATACGATTTATGCCGCCTGTCGCCGTCTTTACATTATGCTGGCAGATAGCGCTGGGCGGTCAGTTAGGTCCGGCCGTGGCGACCGCCCTGTTCGCCCTGAGCTTGCCTATGCAGGGATTATGGTGGTTAGGGAAACGTTCCGTGACGCCGTTGCCGCCTTCAATCCTTAACTGGTTTTACGAAGTTCGCGGTAAATTGCAGGAGGCTGGACAAGCGCTGGCGCCGGTAGAAGGAAAGCCGGATTACCAGGCATTAGCTGACACGCTTAAGCGCGCCTTCAAACAACTGGATAAAACTTTCCTGGATGATTTGTAATTGACCCCGGATTACGCATATAAAAGAAGGCATACCAATGCCTTCTTTTTTTCATCGCCATAGCGTGATACAGGAGTTCAAAATGGAAATGACCAACGCGCAACGTCTGATTTTGTCTAACCAGTACAAAATGATGACGATGCTCGATCCCACCAACGCCGAGCGTTACCGTCGCTTACAAACAATTATTGAACGCGGCTACGGCCTGCAGATGCGCGAGCTGGATCGCGAGTTTGGCGAGCTGACGGAAGAGACCTGTCGTACCATCATCGATATTATGGAGATGTACCATGCGCTGCACGTCTCCTGGACCAACCTCAAAGATACGCAAGCCATCGACGAACGTCGCGTCACCTTCCTGGGGTTTGACGCCGCGACGGAAGCGCGTTACCTCGGCTATGTCCGTTTTATGGTGAATATAGAAGGACGCTACACTCACTTTGACGCCGGGACGCACGGCTTTAATGCCCAGACGCCGATGTGGGAAAAATACCAGCGGATGTTGAATGTCTGGCATGCCTGCCCGCGTCAGTACCACCTGAGCGCGAATGAAATCAATCAAATCATTAATGCCTGAGGAGGCTCGCGTGCAGTGTAAAGGTTTTCTGTTTGATCTGGATGGAACGTTGGTTGACTCATTACCTGCCGTCGAACGCGCGTGGTGTAGCTGGGCCGATCGTTTTAACCTTGCTCATGATGAGGTGCTGGGCTTTATTCATGGCAAACAGGCGATCACCTCGTTGCGGCATTTTATGGCGGGTAAATCGGAGGCGGAAATTGCCGCTGAGTTTACGCGCCTGGAGCAAATAGAAGCCACTGAAACCGCAGGGATCACCGCGTTGCCGGGGGCAGTCGATTTACTCAATCACCTGAATAAAGCGGGCATTCCGTGGGCTATCGTCACCTCCGGTTCAATGCCGGTCGCGCGTGCGCGCCATCAGGTCGCGGGCCTTCCAGCGCCAGAGGTGTTTGTCACCGCCGAACGAGTCAAACGCGGCAAACCGGAGCCGGATGCGTATTTGCTGGGCGCACAACTGCTTGGCCTGGCCCCTCAGGAGTGCGTCGTAGTAGAAGATGCCCCGGCTGGCGTGTTGTCCGGACTGGCTGCGGGCTGCCACGTCATTGCGGTCAATGCGCCGGCCGACACGCCGCGTCTGGCGGATGTTGATTTTGCGTTGGATAGCCTGACGCAATTATCGGTCGCTAAACAACCAAACGGCGATGTGGTGGTGTTAAGAAAGACCTGATCATGATATCGCCCCGCTTTGGCGGGGCATATTTATGGCAGAATCGCGTTATCTTCTCATCTGACAAGGATATGTTGTGAACGGTGAATTGATTTGGGTTCTCTCTTTACTGGCGATTGCCGTCGTGTTGTTTGCGACGGGCAAAGTACGTATGGATGCGGTGGCTTTATTCGTCATTGTTGCTTTTGTCCTTAGCGGTACCTTGACCCTTCCGGAAGCCTTCTCCGGCTTTAGCGATCCGAATGTCATTCTTATCGCCGCCTTATTTATTATTGGCGATGGCCTCGTACGCACCGGCGTTGCGACGGTGGTTGGTACCTGGCTGGTTAAAATGGCGGGCAGCAGTGAAATCAAAATGCTGGTTTTACTGATGATCACCGTCGCCGGACTTGGCGCTTTCATGAGTTCAACCGGCGTGGTGGCGATCTTTATCCCCGTTGTTCTTAGCGTTTCTATGCATATGCAAACCTCGCCTTCGCGCCTGATGATGCCGCTGAGTTTTGCCGGGCTTATCAGCGGAATGATGACGCTGGTGGCGACGCCGCCGAACCTGGTGGTTAACAGTGAACTGCTGCGTGAAGGCCTGCACGGGTTCAACTTTTTTAGCGTGACGCCGCTGGGGATAGTGGTGTTGGCGCTCGGCATTGTTTATATGCTGGTGATGCGCTTCATGCTAAAAGGCGATGCGCCCGGACAACAGGCCGGTAAGCGGCGCACTTTCCGCGATCTTATCCGCGAGTACCGTCTGACGGGGCGCGCTCGTCGTCTGGCGATTCGCCCCGGTTCGCCGATGGTGGGACAGCGGCTGGACGACCTTAAACTGCGCGAACGTTACGGCGCCAATGTCATCGGCGTTGAACGCTGGCGGCGCTTTCGGCGGGTTATCGTCAATGTGAACGGCGTATCGGAGTTTCGCGCTCGCGACGTTCTGCTGATTGATATGTCGGCGGCGGAGGTTGACCTCAGAGAGTTCTGCGCCGAGCAACTGCTGGAACCGATGGTATTGCGTGGAGAATATTTTTCCGATCAGGCGTTGGATGTCGGGATGGCGGAAATTTCGCTTATTCCGGAGTCTGAACTGATTGGCAAGTCGGTGCGTGAAATCGCTTTCCGTACACGTTACGGGCTGAATGTGGTCGGCCTGAAACGCGACGGCGTCGCGCTGGAAGGGGCGCTGGCCGATGAGCCGTTATTGATGGGCGATATCATTCTGGTCGTGGGGAACTGGAAGTTAATCAGCCTGCTGGGGCAAAAAGGCCGCGACTTTGTGGTGCTGAATATGCCGGTCGAGGTCAGCGAAGCCTCTCCTGCGCACAGCCAGGCGCCGCACGCCATTTTCTGCCTGGTACTGATGGTGGCGCTGATGTTGACCGATGAAATTCCCAACCCGATCGCGGCGATTATCGCCTGCCTGCTGATGGGAAAATTTCGCTGTATTGATGCTGAAAGCGCGTATAAAGCGATCCACTGGCCGAGCATTATCTTGATTGTGGGTATGATGCCGTTTGCGCAGGCGTTGCAAAAAACCGGCGGCGTCTCTCTGGTCGTGCAAGGGTTAATGAATATCGGCGGCGGTTATGGGCCATATATGATGCTGGGATGCCTGTTCGTGCTGTGTGCCGTCATAGGACTGTTCATTTCTAACACGGCAACGGCGGTGCTGATGGCGCCGATTGCGCTGGCGGCGGCGAAATCGATGGGTGTGTCGCCCTATCCGTTTGCGATGGCGGTAGCGATGGCGGCATCCGCCGCCTTTATGACGCCGGTTTCATCGCCGGTCAATACTCTGGTTCTGGGGCCGGGAAACTATAGCTTTAGCGATTTTGTGAAGCTTGGCGTGCCGTTCACGCTTATTGTGATGGCGGTTTGTATTGTGATGATTCCGATGTTGTTTCCGTTTTAACCCCAGACAGGAAAAGGCCTGATGGCGCTACGCTTATCAGGCCTACGGATATCACGCTACGTCCAGGCCGGATAAGACGTTGACGTCGCCATCCGGCAAAACCGTTTAAAGCGGTGAATCCTGGCTTATCTCGTCAAGAGAGAGATGGAAACTTGGTACGAACACCGCCATAAAATAGTCCATCTCCTGGCTGCGACGTAATTCCAGCGTTTTTTCCAGCCGCGTTTTTGCCAGTCCAAACTCATTGTTTCCCGCTGAGAGCTCCTCCAGGCATTTCAGGTAGGCGCAAAGCGCATCGGCCTGTTTTACGATTGCCTGTTCTTCTTCGCTCCAGGCATTCTCATCAATAAGCGGTGCGAAAATATCGCGTAATTCATCCGGCGCCATATCAACCAGCTTTTGCTGGGCGATTTTTTCGATCGCTTTATATTCCTGGGCTATCTGGGAATTAAAATATTTTACCGGCGTCGGCAGATCGCCGGTCAGTACTTCCGAGGCATCATGATACATCGCCAGAAGCGCGATGCGTTCAGCATTGAGCTGACCGCCAAATTTACGGTTTTTTATCGCCGCCAACGCATGGGCGACCATCGCCACCTGCAGACTATGTTCGGAGACGTTTTCCGTACGCACGTTACGCATCAGCGGCCAGCGGTTAATCAACTTCATGCGGGAGAGATGGGCGAAAAAATGGCTCTGCTTCATAGATTACCTTTTGTTTTCACTGCGGCAGACTTCATTGTGCGGGGAGGGGGATGAAGATGCAATTCAGGCTACCGAAGTAGCCTGAATTTAAGATTATTGATGGTAACCTGAGAGGAAACGCCCAAAACGGTTGATGGCCATCTCCAGGTCATCTTCACGCGGTAGCGTCACAATGCGGAAGTGATCCGGCCACGGCCAGTTAAAGGCGGTACCTTGCACCAGCAGCACCTTTTCCTGTAGCAGGAAGTCCAGCACCATCTTCTGGTCGTCGTGAATATTAAAACGTTTAGCGTCGATCCTGGGGAACATGTACAACGCGCCGCGTGGTTTTACGCAGGAAACGCCGGGGATATCGTTAATCAACTCCCAGGCGCGGTTACGCTGTTCATACAGTCGACCGCCCGGCAGAATAAATTCGCTAATGCTTTGATAGCCGCCGAGCGCGGTCTGAATAGCATGTTGCGCCGGGACGTTAGCGCACAGGCGCATTGAGGCTAACATCTCCAGTCCTTCAATATAGCCCTTCGCATGTTTTTTCGGCCCGTTCAGCACCATCCAGCCCTGGCGGAAGCCGGCGACGCGATAGGTTTTAGACAAACCATTAAAGGTGATGGTCAGCAGATCAGGCGCCAGTGCAGCGATAGAGTGATGCTCGGCATCGTCATAGAGAATCTTGTCATAAATTTCATCGGCGAAGATGATGAGATTATGCTCGCGCGCAATGTTGACAATTTCCATCAACAATTCTTTAGAATAGACGGCGCCAGTAGGATTGTTTGGATTAATAATGACAATACCACGCGTACGTGGGGTGATTTTGGCGCGGATATCGTCAAGGTCCGGGAACCAGTCGGAAGATTCATCGCAAAGATAATGTACCGCCTTGCCGCTGGAGAGCGATACCGCCGCTGTCCATAACGGATAATCGGGCGCGGGAACCAGCATTTCATCGCCACTGTTAAGCAACGCCTGCATCGCCTGAACGATCAGCTCGGAAACGCCGTTACCGATATAGATATCTTCCACGGTTACATCGCGCATTCCACGGGCCTGATAATGCTGCATAATCGCTTTACGGGCGGAATAAAGCCCTTTCGAGTCGCAATATCCTTGCGCCGTCGGCAAATTACGAATGACATCGACCAGAATTTCGTCCGGCGCTTCGAATCCGAAGGGGGCGGGGTTGCCGATATTCAGTTTAAGAACTTTATTACCTTCTTCCTCAAGGCGTTTCGCTTCTTTCAGAACGGGGCCACGAATGTCATAACAGACATTTTCGAGTTTGCTGGATTTTTCAATGGGGGACATGAATCTTGACCTTTTAGCTGTTATTGCCACTCCCTGCCGTGGAAGTCAGCACGAAACAATGTACTCCCACGACGGTGAGTTTTGAAGAGTGAACAGAAGAAGATTTTGTTTATTTTTAACGCGCTTTCGAACTGTTTAAAACTTCATAAAATCATTTAGTTAGATGTATTTTCTATTTTTGTCTGTATGTATGGTGTTTTGTTCTATATGATTGCGCGTAATGTGGTTTTTTATGTTGTCAGAAATTATCTGTTTTATGAGAGATAAGCATTCATCATTAGTGTCGCGTCGGCTATTTCGGAAATACTGAGTATTAAAGGTAAAATGAGAAGGTTAGACCTTTCCGGCGGCGGGGGGTGTGAAACTATTGTTAAGTATAATTAATGAATGGTAGAAATCTTAATTAATTATTATTTAATATTTAAAAAGCATTTACTAAAGCCGTAATAATATCTTTCTGGTCCGATTAGTATAACATATCCCAGGTTAAGATTATTCGTAATAATACTTATAAATATAGCGGTTTTAGGTTAAGATAATGATCCGAAACGGGGGCGTAGTCTGCGTTGTCTGCTAATTTTCATGACGCGATTTTATACATAACCTATTGTTAAATATATTGTTTTTGTATCTGTGCGTCTCGGTAAACTATTTGACGCTGTTACAAGATTTACACGTCCATCATTAGCAGAAATCTGTAGACGCCTAAAGGTATGACACATTCTCTTTGATATATCCCGATCAGTTGCATTTGGTATTATATCAGTAAGTAAGAGAAGTGTTTTGGTCGTATTTTCAATTACATTCTAACATTTACCTGGGTAACCAGGCGGTACTGCGAAGGATGCACATTACAAATGGAATTGCTTGTTTCTGAATGCACAGCATTAACCAGGTCAGCCCGATATGACCCGCCAGTAAGTGAAAAATTATGATAAATGCAAATCGTCCGATAATTAACCTCGATCTCGATCTGCTGAGAACGTTCGTGGCCGTTGCCGATCTGAACACCTTCGCCGCGGCGGCGGCGGCGGTATGTCGTACTCAGTCTGCGGTCAGTCAGCAAATGCAGCGTCTTGAGCAACTCGTGGGAAAGGAATTGTTCGCCCGCCATGGCCGTAACAAACTTTTGACCGAACACGGTATCCAGCTTCTGGGGTACGCCAGAAAAATCCTGCGTTTTAATGATGAGGCGTGTTCATCATTAATGTTCAGTAATCTTCAGGGAGTGTTAACAATCGGCGCTTCTGATGAATCAGCTGATACTATCCTGCCTTTTTTGCTTAGCCGAATCAGCTCGGTTTATCCGAAACTCGCGCTTGATGTACGGGTAAAACGCAACGCCTATATGGTGGACATGGTTAAATCGCAGGAAGTAGATTTGGTGGTGACGACTAACCAACCTCATTCGCTGGACTGTCTGAATTTGCGGACCTCGCCCACCCATTGGTATTGTGCGGCTGAGTATGTTTTGCAAAGGGGAGAGCCCGTACCATTAGTCCTGCTGGACGATCCCAGCCCATTCCGCGATATGGTGCTGGAGACGCTAAATGCAGCGGGTATTCCCTGGCGGCTGGCCTATGTGGCGTCTACATTACCGGCGGTACGCGCGGCCGTTAAAGCCGGTCTTGGCGTAACGGCTCGACCTGTCGAAATGATGAGTCCCGACCTTCGCGTACTGGGCGCCGCAGACGGATTACCGCCTTTGCCGGATACGGAATATCTGTTGTGCCGCGATCCCAATAGCCAGAACGAGCTGGCGATGGTGATTTTCCATGCGATGGAAAGCTATCAAAACCCATGGCATTACAACCAGTTTTCTGCAGAGGGCGGAGATGATCCGCTGATGGTGGAAGGGGGTTTTGAGTAGCTCGCAGGCAAAAGGCGCTAAGTCGTAAATGTAAAAAAGAGCCGCTGGCGATGAAAAAACGCTCAGTGGCTCTTTTTTTGTGCCCATCTGTACGCGCTTAACCGCACAAATTGTAAAAGTTGCGGTAAATCAGCCAGTAGCGATTCGCAGTTCAATGTGGGCAAAAAATAACCAGAACATCCATTTTATGAATTTGCATGTTAAAAAACTAGAGAAATTGTTGCTGTTTTAGGGGGGGAATTAACAAAAGCGTGTCACAGATCAAGAAAATACTCCCATTTAGGGGGAGGCATCTTCACAAATTCCTGTCAAAATAGGTGTGTGTTATTTCTTTTGCTTCACAACGGACACGATTCAACAACATAAAATCCCCCCTGGTCGAAGAGTCATTTTCTCCAGGATGGCACTTAATGTTAATGATGATGAATTGATGTAAATTAATGTGAAGGAACTTTTGTTAAAGTTGACAAAAGGTTATAGAAAGGAGTAAAAAACCACATCAATTAGCTGTTTTTATCATTTTCTACAGTAATTGTAGGGTTTTTTTTATTCCTCCCCATGAATCGATGTGGCGTCCATCTGCCGTAAAGAGCAGAGGAACTGGCGCTACTTTTGATGAGTAAGCAATGAGTATGTCAACATCCACTGAAGTCATCGCTCATCACTGGGCATTCGCTATCTTTCTTATCGTTGCCATTGGCCTGTGCTGCCTGATGCTGGTAGGCGGTTGGTTTTTGGGCGGTCGCGCACGCGCGAGGCACAAGAACGTTCCGTTTGAATCAGGTATCGACTCGGTCGGCACCGCCCGCTTACGCCTGTCTGCCAAGTTTTACCTGGTAGCCATGTTCTTCGTTATCTTCGACGTTGAAGCGCTGTATCTGTTCGCATGGTCGACTTCTATCCGCGAAAGCGGCTGGGTTGGCTTTGTGGAAGCTGCAATTTTTATTTTTGTGTTACTGGCTGGTCTGGTTTATCTGGCGCGTATTGGCGCGTTGGACTGGACGCCCGCGCGTTCACGCCGCGAGCGTATGAACCCGGAAACGAACAGTATCGCTAATCGTCAACGCTAACCGCGAGGCATTAAGATGGATTATACGCTCACCCGCATAGATCCTAACGGTGAGAATGACCGTTACCCCCTGCAAAAACAGGAGATCGTAACCGACCCCCTGGAGCAGGAAGTTAACAAAAACGTGTTCATGGGCAAACTGCATGACATGGTTAACTGGGGCCGTAAAAACTCAATTTGGCCCTACAACTTCGGCCTTTCTTGCTGCTATGTAGAGATGGTGACCTCTTTTACCGCAGTGCATGACGTTGCCCGTTTCGGCGCGGAAGTGCTGCGTGCGTCGCCACGTCAGGCTGACCTGATGGTGGTGGCCGGTACCTGCTTTACCAAAATGGCCCCGGTTATTCAGCGTCTGTATGACCAAATGCTGGAGCCAAAATGGGTCATTTCTATGGGCGCCTGCGCCAACTCCGGCGGCATGTACGATATTTATTCGGTAGTGCAGGGCGTTGATAAGTTCATCCCGGTGGATGTGTATATCCCTGGCTGTCCGCCGCGTCCGGAAGCGTATATGCAGGCGTTGATGCTGCTGCAAGAATCGATTGGCAAAGAGCGCCGTCCGCTCTCATGGGTGGTGGGCGATCAGGGCGTGTATCGCGCCAATATGCAGCCAGAACGCGAACGTAAACGCGGCGAGCGTATTGCCGTCACGAACCTGCGTACCCCGGACGAGATTTAATTTGCGCCTGTCGGCAGCAGCACTTCACTTCGCTAACCACTATTTTAATAGCGCGAAGCACTGCCGACCACCACGGACCATTTGCAATGGTGAACAATATGACCGACTTAACCGCGCAAGACGCTGCATGGAGTACCCGCGATCATCTTGATGATCCGGTTATCGGCGAACTGCGCAACCGTTTTGGGCCGGATGCCTTTACCGTTCAGGCGACCCGCACCGGTATCCCCGTTGTTTGGGTCAAGCGTGAACAACTACTGGAGGTTGGCGATTTCTTAAAGAAACTGCCGAAACCTTACGTCATGCTGTTTGATTTACACGGCATGGATGAACGCCTGCGTACGCACCGTGACGGGTTACCCGCCGCGGATTTTTCCGTTTTCTACCACCTGATTTCCATTGAGCGTAATCGCGATATCATGCTCAAGGTGGCGTTGTCTGAAAACGACCTGCGCGTGCCGACCTTCACTAAACTTTTCCCTAACGCCAACTGGTACGAGCGTGAGACCTGGGAGATGTTTGGTATTGATATCGAAGGCCACCCGCACCTGACGCGCATCATGATGCCGCAAACCTGGGAAGGCCATCCGCTGCGTAAAGATTATCCGGCGCGCGCGACCGAATTCGACCCGTTTGAGCTGACCAAAGCCAAGCAGGATCTGGAAATGGAAGCGCTGACCTTTAAGCCGGAAGACTGGGGGATGAAGCGCGGGACTGACAACGAGGACTTTATGTTCCTCAACCTCGGCCCGAACCACCCATCTGCGCACGGTGCGTTCCGTATTATCCTGCAACTTGACGGCGAAGAAATCGTCGACTGCGTGCCGGATATCGGCTATCACCATCGCGGCGCCGAAAAAATGGGCGAGCGCCAGTCCTGGCATAGCTACATTCCCTATACCGACCGTATCGAATACCTCGGTGGTTGCGTCAATGAAATGCCGTACGTGCTGGCGGTAGAAAAGTTGGCAGGGATCACCGTCCCGGATCGTGTGAACGTCATCCGCGTGATGCTCTCTGAACTGTTCCGCATTAACAGTCATCTGCTGTACATCTCGACCTTTATTCAGGACGTCGGCGCGATGACGCCGGTCTTCTTTGCCTTTACCGACCGGCAGAAAATTTATGACCTGGTGGAAGCCATTACCGGTTTCCGTATGCACCCGGCCTGGTTCCGTATCGGTGGCGTCGCGCACGACTTGCCGCGCGGTTGGGATCGCCTGCTGCGAGAGTTCCTTGAGTGGATGCCGAAGCGTCTGGACTCTTACGAGAAAGCCGCGCTGCGTAACACCATTCTGAAAGGGCGTTCGCAGGGCGTTGCCGCTTACGGCGCGAAAGAGGCGCTGGAGTGGGGCACCACCGGCGCAGGGCTGCGCGCGACCGGGATCGACTTCGACGTACGTAAATGGCGTCCATACTCTGGCTACGAAAACTTTGACTTTGAAGTGCCGGTGGGCGGCGGCGTTTCCGACTGCTATACCCGCGTGATGCTGAAAGTGGAAGAGCTGCGCCAGAGTCTGCGCATTCTTCAGCAGTGCCTCGATAACATGCCGGAAGGCCCGTTCAAAGCGGATCACCCGCTGACCACGCCGCCGCCGAAAGAGCGCACGCTGCAACATATCGAAACCCTGATCACCCACTTCCTGCAGGTCTCCTGGGGCCCGGTGATGCCGGCGCAGGAGTCCTTCCAGATGGTGGAAGCGACGAAGGGGATTAACAGTTACTACCTGACCAGTGACGGCAGCACTATGAGCTACCGTACCCGCGTGCGCACGCCGAGCTTTGCGCACCTGCAGCAGATTCCCTCGGCGATCCGCGGTAGCCTGGTCTCCGACCTGATTGTCTATCTGGGTAGTATCGATTTTGTTATGTCAGATGTGGACCGCTAATTATGCACGAGAATCAACAACCACAAACCGAGGCTTTTGAGCTGAGTGCGGCAGAGCGTGAAGCGATAGAGCACGAGAAGCACCACTACGAAGACCCGCGTGCGGCGTCCATTGAAGCGCTGAAAATCGTTCAAAAGCAGCGTGGCTGGGTGCCGGACGGCGCGATCTACGCTATTGCCGATGTGCTGGGTATTCCGGCGAGCGACGTCGAAGGCGTCGCCACATTCTACAGCCAGATCTTCCGTCAGCCGGTCGGTCGCCACGTGATTCGCTACTGCGACAGCGTGGTGTGCCATATCACCGGCTATCAGGGGATTCAGGCCGCGCTGGAAAAAAATCTCAACATCAAACCGGGGCAGACGACCTTTGATGGTCGCTTTACGCTGCTGCCGACCTGCTGCCTGGGGAATTGCGATAAAGGGCCGAACATGATGATTGATGAGGATACTCACAGCCATCTGACCCCGGAAGCCATTCCTGAACTACTGGAGCGGTATAAATGAAAAACGTTATCCGTACTCCCGAAACCCATCCGCTGACCTGGCGTCTGCGCGATGACAAACAGCCGGTCTGGCTGGATGAATATCGTAGCAAAAACGGCTACGAAGGCGCGCGTAAGGCGCTGACCGGCCTGTCTCCGGATGAAATCGTCAGCCAGGTAAAAGACGCCGGTCTGAAAGGGCGCGGCGGCGCGGGCTTTTCCACCGGTCTGAAGTGGAGCCTGATGCCGAAAGATGAATCCATGAACATCCGTTACCTGCTGTGTAACGCCGATGAAATGGAACCGGGCACCTATAAAGACCGTCTGCTGATGGAACAGCTGCCGCACCTGCTGGTGGAAGGCATGCTGATCTCCGCGTTCGCGCTGAAAGCGTATCGTGGTTACATCTTCCTGCGCGGCGAATATATCGAAGCGGCTGTACATCTGCGCCGTGCGATTGCTGAAGCAACCGAGGCCGGGCTGCTTGGCAAAAATATCATGGGCACCGGGTTCGACTTTGAACTGTTTGTCCACACCGGAGCAGGGCGTTACATCTGTGGTGAAGAAACGGCGCTGATTAACTCCCTCGAAGGCCGCCGCGCGAACCCGCGTTCCAAGCCGCCCTTCCCGGCGACCTCCGGCGTATGGGGCAAGCCGACCTGTGTGAATAACGTCGAAACGTTGTGCAACGTCCCGGCAATCCTCGCCAACGGCGTGGAGTGGTACCAGAACATCTCGAAAAGCAAAGATGCGGGTACCAAGCTGATGGGCTTCTCGGGCCGCGTGAAGAATCCGGGCCTGTGGGAATTACCGTTCGGCACCACCGCGCGCGAGATCCTCGAAGACTACGCGGGCGGTATGCGCGATGGCCTGAAATTCAAAGCCTGGCAACCGGGCGGGGCGGGAACCGACTTCCTGACCGAGGCGCATCTTGACCTGCCGATGGAGTTCGAAAGCATTGGTAAAGCAGGCAGCCGTTTGGGGACCGCGCTGGCGATGGCGGTAGACCACGAAATCGGCATGGTATCGCTGGTGCGTAACCTGGAAGAGTTCTTTGCCCGCGAATCCTGCGGCTGGTGTACGCCATGCCGCGACGGGTTGCCGTGGAGCGTGAAAATTCTACGCGCGCTGGAGCGTGGCGAAGGCCAGCCGGGGGATATCGAGACACTTGAGCAACTGTGTCGTTTCCTCGGACCGGGTAAAACCTTCTGCGCGCATGCGCCGGGCGCGGTTGAGCCACTGCAAAGCGCAATTAAGTATTTCCGCGAAGAATTCGAAGCTGGCATCAAGCAGCCGTTCAGCAATACCCATTTAATCAATGGTATTCAGCCGAACCTGCTCAAAGAGCGCTGGTGAGTTAACGATTTTTAATTTGGAAGCATGCTAATGGCTACGATTCATGTAGACGGCAAAGAATACGAGGTCAACGGCGCGGACAACCTGCTACAGGCATGTCTGTCCCTGGGCCTTGATATTCCGTATTTTTGCTGGCACCCGGCGCTGGGAAGCGTCGGTGCTTGCCGCCAGTGTGCGGTGAAGCAATACCAAAACGCGGAAGATACGCGTGGTCGCCTGGTGATGTCCTGTATGACGCCAGCCACCGACGGTACCTTTATCTCTATTGACGACGAAGAAGCGAAACAGTTCCGTGAAAGCGTGGTGGAGTGGCTGATGACTAACCACCCGCACGACTGTCCGGTCTGTGAAGAGGGCGGTAACTGCCATCTTCAGGATATGACCGTGATGACGGGGCACAGTTTCCGCCGCTACCGTTTCACCAAACGTACCCACCGCAACCAGGATCTGGGGCCGTTTATCTCTCACGAAATGAACCGCTGCATCGCCTGCTACCGTTGTGTGCGTTACTACAAAGATTATGCCGACGGCACCGATCTGGGCGTCTATGGCGCGCATGACAACGTCTACTTCGGGCGTCCGGAAGACGGTACGCTGGAAAGCGAATTCTCCGGTAACCTGGTCGAGATTTGCCCGACCGGCGTTTTCACCGATAAAACGCACTCCGAGCGTTACAACCGTAAATGGGACATGCAGTTTGCGCCGAGCATCTGCCAGCAGTGTTCCATCGGCTGTAACATCAGCCCGGGCGAGCGCTATGGCGAACTGCGCCGTATCGAAAACCGTTACAACGGTACCGTTAACCACTACTTCCTCTGCGACCGCGGTCGTTTCGGCTATGGCTATGTGAACCTGAAAGACCGTCCGCGTCAGCCGGTTCAGCGCCGTGGCGATGACTTTATTACTCTCAACGCCGAGCAGGCGATGCAGGGCGCGGCGGATATTCTGCGCCAGTCGAAGAAAGTGATCGGTATCGGTTCGCCACGCGCCAGCATTGAGAGCAACTTTGCGCTGCGTGAGCTGGTTGGTGCGGAAAACTTCTACACCGGTATCGCGCGCGGCGAGCAGGAACGTCTGCAACTGGCGCTGAAAGTGTTGCGTGAAGGCGGAATTTACACCCCGGCGCTGCGGGAAATCGAATCTTATGACGCGGTACTGGTATTGGGCGAAGACGTTACCCAGACCGGCGCGCGCGTTGCGCTGGCGGTACGCCAGGCGGTGAAAGGTAAAGCGCGTGAAATGGCGGCGGCGCAGAAAGTAGCCGACTGGCAGATTGCGGCCATCCTTAACATCGGCCAGCGTGCCAAACATCCGCTGTTCGTGACCAACGTGGACGACACCCGTCTGGATGATATCGCCGCCTGGACCTATCGCGCGCCGGTGGAAGATCAGGCGCGCCTGGGCTTTGCGATTGCTCATGCGCTGGACAATACGGCGCCTGCGGTTGACGGTATCGACAGCGACTTACAAAACAAAATTGATGTCATTGTGCAGGCGTTGGCCGGCGCGAAAAAACCGCTGATTATCTCCGGCACTAACGCCGGTAGCAGTGAGGTGATTCAGGCGGCCGCCAACGTGGCGAAAGCGCTGAAAGGCCGTGGCGCCGACGTCGGTATTACTATGATTGCCCGTTCCGTGAACAGCATGGGGCTGGGTATGATGGGCGGCGGTTCGCTTGACGATGCGTTGGGCGAGCTGGAAACCGGCAACGCGGACGCGGTGGTGGTGCTGGAAAACGATCTCCACCGTCATGCAAGCGCTACGCGCGTGAACGCTGCGCTCGCCAAAGCGCCGCTGGTGATGGTGGTTGACCATCAGCGCACGGCGATTATGGAAAACGCGCATCTGGTGCTTTCCGCGGCAAGCTTCGCCGAAAGCGATGGTACGGTCATCAACAACGAAGGCCGCGCGCAGCGCTTCTTCCAGGTTTATGATCCGGCCTACTACGATAACAAGACGATTATGTTGGAAAGCTGGCGCTGGCTGCATTCGCTGCACAGCACCGTCGAAAACCGCGAAGTGGACTGGACTCAGCTTGACCACGTGATCGACGCGGTCATTGCCGCCATGCCGCAATTTGCCGGTATTAAAGACGCCGCGCCGGATGCGACCTTCCGCATTCGTGGGCAGAAGCTGGCGCGCGAACCGCATCGTTACAGTGGCCGTACGGCGATGCGCGCCAATATCAGCGTGCATGAACCACGTCAGCCGCAGGATAAAGACACCATGTTCGCCTTCTCAATGGAAGGGAATAACCAACCGACTGCCCCGCGATCTGAAATTCCGTTCGCCTGGGCGCCGGGCTGGAACTCCCCGCAGGCGTGGAACAAATTCCAGGATGAAGTGGGCGGCAAACTGCGTCACGGCGATCCGGGCGTGCGTTTGATTGAAGCGACTGAGGGCGGTCTGGATTATTTCACTACCGTGCCGGCAAGCTTCCAGGCGCAAGACGGTCAGTGGCGTATTGCGCCGTATTACCACCTGTTTGGCAGCGACGAATTGTCTCAGCGTTCTCCGGTCTTCCAGAGCCGTATGCCGCAGCCGTATATCAAACTTAACCCGGCGGATGCCGCGAAGTTGGGCGTTAATGCCGGGACGCGCGTCTCCTTTAGCTACGATGGCAATACGGTGACGCTGCCGGTTGAAATCTCTGAAGGGTTAGCGGCAGGGCAGGTAGGGCTGCCGATGGGTATGCCTGGCATCGCGCCGGTTCTGGCTGGCGCGCGTCTTGAGGATCTGCGGGAGGCGCAACAATGAGTTGGATTACACCGGATCTGATTGAGATCCTGCTGAGCATTCTCAAAGCGGTGGTGATTCTGCTGGTGGTCGTCACCTGCGGGGCCTTCATGAGCTTTGGCGAACGTCGTCTGCTGGGTCTGTTCCAGAACCGTTATGGACCAAACCGCGTTGGCTGGGGCGGCTCGCTCCAGCTGGTCGCGGACATGATCAAGATGTTCTTTAAAGAAGACTGGATCCCGAAATTCTCGGATCGCGTCATCTTTACCCTGGCGCCGATGATCGCGTTTACTTCGCTGCTGCTCTCCTTCGCCATTGTGCCGGTTAGCCCTAATTGGGTGGTGGCCGATTTAAACATCGGGATTCTGTTCTTCCTGATGATGGCCGGTCTGGCGGTTTACGCGGTGCTGTTCGCCGGTTGGTCGAGCAACAACAAATACTCGCTGCTGGGCGCGATGCGCGCGTCTGCCCAGACGGTGAGCTACGAAGTGTTTCTTGGTCTTTCCCTGATGGGCGTGGTGGCGCAGGCCGGTTCATTTAATATGACCGATATCGTCAATAACCAGGCGCATCTGTGGAACGTGATTCCGCAATTCTTTGGGTTTGTTACTTTCGCCATCGCGGGCGTAGCGGTCTGTCACCGTCACCCGTTTGACCAGCCGGAAGCCGAGCAGGAACTGGCGGACGGTTACCACATCGAATATTCCGGTATGAAATTCGGTCTGTTCTTCGTGGGGGAGTACATCGGCATCGTCACCGTATCCGCGCTGATGGTAACGTTGTTCTTCG
This sequence comes from Salmonella sp. SJTUF15591, assembly GCF_043356435.1. Taxonomy (NCBI): domain Bacteria; kingdom Pseudomonadati; phylum Pseudomonadota; class Gammaproteobacteria; order Enterobacterales; family Enterobacteriaceae; genus Salmonella; species Salmonella sp. SJTUF15591. Next base: position 341,390 of record NZ_JBEUJO010000005.1, read on the forward strand.
GTGGCTGGCATGGCCCGTTCTTACCGCCATTCGTCTGGTTCGCGCTGAAAACCGCGTTCTTCATGATGATGTTCATTTTGATTCGTGCGTCGTTACCGCGTCCGCGTTATGACCAGGTAATGTCCTTCGGCTGGAAAGTTTGCCTGCCGCTGACGCTCATCAACTTGCTGGTAACGGCGGCTGTCATTCTGTGGCAGGCGCAATAAGGGACACAAAGACCATGACCTTAAAAGAATTATTAGTAGGTTTCGGCACTCAGGTACGCAGTATCTGGATGATCGGCCTGCATGCGTTCGCCAAACGCGAAACGCGGATGTATCCGGAAGAGCCGGTCTATTTACCGCCCCGTTACCGTGGTCGTATCGTGCTCACGCGCGACCCGGACGGCGAAGAGCGCTGCGTTGCCTGTAACCTGTGCGCGGTAGCCTGTCCGGTAGGCTGTATCTCTCTGCAAAAAGCGGAGACCAAAGATGGCCGCTGGTATCCGGAATTTTTCCGCATTAACTTCTCACGCTGCATCTTCTGCGGCCTGTGCGAAGAAGCGTGCCCGACCACGGCGATTCAGTTGACCCCGGACTTCGAACTGGGCGAATACAAACGTCAGGATCTGGTGTACGAAAAAGAGGATCTGCTGATTTCCGGTCCGGGCAAATACCCGGAATATAACTTCTACCGGATGGCGGGTATGGCAATCGACGGCAAAGATAAAGGCGAAGCAGAGAACGAAGCCAAGCCTATCGACGTCAAGAGCCTGTTACCGTAAGGAGAGGGCAATGGAATTCGCTTTTTATATCTGTGGCCTGATAGCCATCCTCGCGACCCTGCGAGTGATCACCCATACCAATCCGGTACACGCGCTGTTGTATCTGGTGATATCGCTACTGGCGATTTCCGGGGTGTTCTTTTCGCTGGGCGCTTATTTTGCCGGTGCGCTGGAAATTATCGTCTACGCAGGCGCCATCATGGTGCTGTTTGTGTTCGTGGTGATGATGCTCAACCTCGGCGGCAGCGAAATCGAACAGGAACGCCAGTGGCTGAAGCCGCAGGTGTGGATTGGTCCGGCGGTTTTGTCGGCCATTATGCTGGCGGTCATTGTGTACGCCATTCTGGGCGTTAACGACCAGGGCATCGACGGCACGCCGATTAGCGCGAAAGCGGTGGGCATCACGCTGTTCGGGCCTTATGTTCTGGCGGTCGAACTGGCGTCGATGCTGCTGCTGGCAGGCCTGGTGGTGGCGTTCCACGTCGGTCGTGAAGAGCGTGCGGGCGAAGTGCTAAGCAACCGCGCCGATGACCGCGCGAAAAGAAAAACGGAGGAGCGCGCATGATCCCCTTAACACACGGACTGATCCTCGCTGCGATTTTATTCGTCCTGGGTTTAACCGGTCTGGTTATCCGCCGCAATCTGCTGTTTATGCTGATCGGGCTGGAAATCATGATTAATGCCTCCGCGCTGGCCTTTGTGGTCGCCGGGAGCTACTGGGGCCAGACCGATGGTCAGGTGATGTACATTCTCGCCATCAGCCTTGCGGCTGCGGAAGCGAGTATTGGACTTGCGCTGTTGCTGCAACTCCATCGCCGTCGCCAGAACCTGAACATCGATTCAGTAAGTGAGATGCGTGGATGAACATGCTTGCCTTAACCATTATTCTGCCATTGATTGGCTTTGTACTGCTGGCGTTCTCTCGCGGACGCTGGTCGGAAAATCTCTCCGCGACCATTGGCGTGGGCTCCGTTGGTCTGGCGGCGTTGGTGACAGCGTTTGTCGGGATGGATTTCTTCGCCAACGGCAAACAGGCGTTCAGCCAGCCGCTGTGGACGTGGATGTCGGTCGGTAACTTCAACATCGGTTTTAACCTGGTGCTGGACGGCCTGTCGCTGACCATGCTCTCTGTGGTCACCGGCGTCGGCTTCCTGATCCACATGTTCGCGTCCTGGTACATGCGTGGGGAAGAGGGTTACTCCCGCTTCTTCGCTTATACCAACCTGTTTATCGCCAGCATGGTTGTTCTGGTGCTGTCCGATAACCTGCTGTTGATGTACCTCGGCTGGGAAGGCGTGGGCCTGTGCTCTTATCTGTTGATCGGCTTCTATTACAGCGATCCGAAGAATGGCGCAGCGGCAATGAAAGCCTTCGTGGTGACCCGTGTCGGTGACGTGTTCCTCGCCTTCGCGCTGTTCATCCTCTACAACGAACTGGGCACGCTGAACTTCCGCGAAATGGTCGAGCTGGCGCCAGCGCACTTTGCTGACGGCAACAACATGCTGATGTGGGCGACGCTGATGCTGCTGGGTGGCGCGGTCGGTAAATCTGCGCAGCTACCGTTGCAGACCTGGCTTGCCGACGCGATGGCCGGTCCGACGCCGGTCTCCGCGCTGATCCACGCCGCCACCATGGTTACCGCCGGTGTCTACCTGATTGCACGCACGCATGGCCTGTTCCTGATGACCCCGGAAATTCTGCATCTGGTGGGTATTATCGGGGCGATTACGCTGGTAATGGCAGGTTTCGCCGCGCTGGTGCAGACCGACATCAAACGCGTGCTGGCCTATTCCACCATGAGCCAGATTGGCTACATGTTCCTGGCGCTTGGCGTGCAGGCGTGGGATGCGGCGATTTTCCACCTGATGACGCACGCCTTCTTTAAAGCGCTGCTGTTCCTGGCCTCCGGCTCGGTAATTCTGGCCTGCCATCACGAACAGAACATCTTTAAGATGGGCGGTCTGCGTAAGTCCATTCCGCTGGTGTATGCCTGCTTCCTGGTGGGGGGCGCGGCGCTGTCGGCGCTGCCGCTGGTCACTGCGGGCTTCTTCAGTAAGGATGAGATCCTGGCTGGCGCGATGGCGAACGGTCATATCAATCTGATGGTGGCGGGTCTGGTCGGCGCGTTCATGACCTCGCTGTACACCTTCCGGATGATTTTCATCGTATTCCACGGGAAAGAACAAATTCATGCTCATGCAGGGAAGGGGATTACCCATCATCTGCCGCTGATTGTCCTGATGATCCTGTCTACCTTTGTTGGCGCGCTGATTGTGCCGCCATTGCAGGGGGTGCTGCCGCAGACAACTGAACTGGCGCATGGTCGCGTCATGACGCTGGAAATTACCTCTGGCGTAGTGGCGATTGCCGGCATCCTGATTGCCGCATGGCTGTGGCTGGGTAAACGCACGCTGGTGACGTCGATCGCCAACAGCGCGCCGGGCCGTCTGCTGGGTACCTGGTGGTATAACGCCTGGGGCTTTGACTGGCTGTACGACAAAGTATTCGTCAAGCCATTCCTCGGTATCGCCTGGCTGCTGAAGCGCGACCCGCTTAATGCGTTGATGAACATTCCGGCTATCCTTTCCCGTTTTGCAGGCAAAGGCCTGGTACTGAGCGAGAACGGTTATTTGCGCTGGTATGTGGCATCCATGAGCATTGGCGCGGTTGTGGTGCTGGCGCTGCTGATGGTACTGCGTTGATCGTAAAGTGAATTTTATCCAAATTCGTTGAAAATCAGGCCTCTGTCAGAGGCCTTAAAAAGGAATAAAAATCGCCATGTTACTACCCTGGCTAATATTGATTCCCTTTATCGGCGGCTTTCTGTGCTGGCAGACCGAACGCTTTGGCGTGAAGGTGCCGCGCTGGATAGCGCTGATTACCATGGGGCTGACGCTGGCGCTCGGTCTGCAATTGTGGTTGCAGGGCGGCTACTCACTGACGCAATCCGCCGGTATTCCGCAGTGGCAATCTGAATTTGTCCTGCCGTGGATCCCGCGTTTTGGCATCTCTATCCATCTGGCGCTCGACGGACTGTCGCTGCTAATGGTGGTGCTGACCGGCCTGCTCGGCGTTCTGGCGGTGCTTTGCTCCTGGCGAGAAATCGAAAAATATCAGGGCTTCTTCCACCTGAACCTGATGTGGATCTTAGGCGGCGTTATCGGCGTGTTCCTGGCCATCGACATGTTCCTGTTCTTCTTCTTCTGGGAAATGATGCTGGTGCCGATGTACTTCCTGATCGCGCTGTGGGGCCACAAAGCTTCTGACGGGAAAACGCGTATCACGGCGGCGACCAAGTTCTTCATCTACACCCAGGCGAGTGGTCTGGTGATGCTGATTGCCATCCTGGCGCTGGTCTTTGTGCACTATAAAGCGACCGGCGTCTGGACCTTCAACTATGAAGAACTGCTGAACACGCCGATGTCCCACGGTGTGGAATATCTGCTGATGCTGGGCTTCTTCATCGCCTTCGCGGTGAAAATGCCGGTGGTGCCGCTGCATGGCTGGCTGCCGGATGCGCACTCCCAGGCGCCGACCGCCGGTTCCGTCGACCTGGCCGGTATCTTGCTGAAAACCGCCGCTTACGGTCTGCTGCGTTTCTCCCTGCCATTGTTCCCGAACGCGTCGGCGGAGTTTGCGCCTATCGCCATGTGGCTGGGCGTTATCGGCATTTTCTACGGCGCGTGGATGGCCTTTACCCAATACGACATCAAGCGCCTGATTGCCTATACCTCCGTTTCCCACATGGGCTTCGTGCTGATCGCTATCTACACCGGCAGCCAACTGGCGTACCAGGGCGCGGTGATTCAGATGATTGCGCACGGTTTGTCCGCAGCCGGTCTGTTCATTCTGTGTGGCCAGTTGTACGAACGTCTGCATACGCGTGACATGCGTATGATGGGCGGCCTGTGGGGCAAGATGAAGTGGTTGCCTGCGCTGTCCATGTTCTTTGCGGTGGCGACGCTCGGTATGCCGGGCACCGGTAACTTTGTCGGCGAGTTTATGATTCTGTTCGGCAGCTACCAGGTGGTGCCGATGATTACCGTGATCTCCACCTTTGGGCTGGTATTCGCCTCTGTATACTCGCTGGCGATGCTGCATCGCGCTTACTTCGGTAAAGCGAAGAGCCAGATTGCCAGCCAGGAACTGCCAGGGATGTCGCTGCGCGAGCTGTTTATCATTCTGTTGCTGGTGGTGCTTCTGGTACTGCTTGGCTTCTATCCGCAGCCGATTCTGGATACCTCGCATTCTGCGATGAGCAACATCCAGCAGTGGTTTGTTAATTCCGTTACTACTACAAGGCCGTAAATCGCCATGACAATAACTCCACAACACCTGATTGCGCTGCTACCGCTGCTGATCGTCGGCTTGACGGTGGTGGTTGTGATGCTCTCCATTGCGTGGCGACGCAATCACTTCCTCAATGCCACGCTATCGGTCATTGGGCTTAACGCTGCTCTGGTTTCGCTTTGGTTTGTCGGCCAGGCCGGGGCAATGGACGTCACGCCGCTGATGCGCGTTGACGGCTTTGCGATGCTCTACACCGGGCTGGTGCTGCTGGCGAGCCTCGCCACCTGTACCTTTGCCTACCCGTGGCTGGAAGGCTATAACGATAACCAGGAAGAGTTCTACCTGCTGGTGTTAATCGCCAGCCTGGGCGGAATTCTGCTGGCGAACGCCAACCATCTGGCGGCGCTGTTCCTCGGTATTGAACTGATCTCACTGCCGCTGTTCGGCCTGATTGGTTATGCTTTCCGCCAGAAACGCTCGCTGGAAGCCAGTATCAAATACACCATCCTCTCCGCTGCCGCCTCGTCTTTCCTGCTGTTCGGGATGGCGCTGGTCTATGCGCAGTCCGGCAACCTGTCTTTCGAAGCGCTCGGTAAGAGCCTCGGCGATGGTATGCTGCACGAGCCGTTGCTGCTGGCGGGCTTTGGCCTGATGATTGTTGGTCTGGGCTTTAAACTCTCTCTGGTGCCGTTCCACCTGTGGACGCCAGACGTTTATCAGGGCGCGCCTGCGCCGGTTTCCACCTTCCTGGCGACGGCGAGCAAAATTGCTATCTTCGGCGTGGTGATGCGTCTGTTCCTCTATGCGCCGGTAGGCGATAGCGAAGCGGTACGCGTGGTGCTGGGCATTATCGCCTTTGCCTCTATCATCTTTGGTAACCTGATGGCGCTGAGCCAGACCAACATCAAACGTCTGCTCGGTTACTCTTCTATCTCTCACCTCGGCTATCTGCTGGTGGCGCTGATTGCCCTGCAGAGCGGCGAGATGTCGATGGAAGCGGTAGGCGTTTACCTGGCCGGTTATCTGTTCAGCAGCCTCGGCGCGTTTGGCGTGGTCAGCCTGATGTCCAGCCCGTTCCGCGGCCCGGATGCGGATTCTCTGTACTCTTACCGTGGTCTGTTCTGGCACCGTCCGGTTCTTGCCGCAGTGATGACGGTGATGATGCTGTCGCTGGCAGGTATCCCGATGACGCTGGGCTTTATCGGCAAATTCTACGTGCTGGCGGTCGGCGTTCAGGCCAGCTTGTGGTGGCTGGTCGCCGCCGTGGTAGTGGGTTCCGCGATTGGTTTGTACTACTACCTGCGCGTTGCGGTGAGTCTCTACCTGCACGCGCCGCAGCAACCGGGACGCGACGCGCCGACAAACTGGCAGTACAGCGCAGGCGGTATCGTGGTGCTGATCTCCGCGTTGCTGGTGTTGGTACTGGGCGTCTGGCCGCAGCCGCTGATTAGCCTTGTGCAACTGGCGATGCCGCTGATGTAATGCCGCGTTGATGATGTCAATAACCGCCGATTTATCGGCGGTTGAGGCTGATGACCAACACCGGAGCCTCTAAATGTTGGATTGCATCCAACTTATGAAAACCTGTGACGCATAGAGACCATAGACTCGTTGGGTGAGGCGTAGCCGAAACCCAACACTTTTCCAACGAACACAGAACCAGATGCCGGATAAGGCGTAGCCGCCATCCGGCATCAACGTTGTATTCCCCTTTGTCAGCCATCCGACAGCGCCGCCAGGCGCTATTATATTCACACCTCTTCTATATTCCCCCTGAATAATAGATCGAAGCGATAAAATTCAAAACCAGTCAGCTTTGTTAATATAATTCGCAGTAATGTTATTTTGATTTATTTAATTTACATGAATCCAAACGGTAGAATTACTAATTATTACCGCAACCTCTAAGTACATATAATCGTTAAATAAATTTATTTACACACCATGTCATGCTAATGTTCATTTATAAATTTTAATAAAATGACAAATTCCGATTTATTATGTCGTAAACGTTACTCCGATATAGCCGGGTTTTGTGCTGCTCCACGGAGGTAAACAAAAAGGACAAAAAGAAAATAAGGACATAGTAAGTGAACAAAACCTACAATATTATATGGAACGCCGCCCGCGGCATATATATTGTCACCTCCGAACTGGCGCGCAGCGGTAGCCGCGCTATCGTCAGCGTCAGCGCCTCGTGCGCGGTAACTCTGCTGGCGATGGATGCTGCCCCCGCCGTCGCAGAGGAAACGCGAGTTTCTATTCCCTCCCAGACCACCACCTACACCCTGTCAGGCGCTACGCCGTTTGTCGTGGAAACGGGCAATACCGTCGCCACCGACACAGCGACCAGCGCCGCCATCGTCGGCGATAACAGCAACGACTGGGATCTGCTGATTGAAAGCGGCGCTGTCGTGGGGAGCAGCCTGACCGACAGCCAGGCGATGAACCTGGATTCGTCAACGGGCGCCACCAGCGTACATAACCAGGGGACGATCACCGGTTCCAACGAAGATGGAACGATAATGCTTCAAAACGGCGGCAGCGTGATCAACGATGCCCTAATCGAAAACAACGCAACGTATGAGCATGATCCTGAGGATATCCCCCAGGAATATGCCGGCGTTTATATGCTCAATGGCGGCAGTTACGTCAGCAGCGAAAGCGGGGTGCTGGAGGGCGTTTCCGGAGTGATCGTCCAGAGCGGCGAGGCCCACATCACCAACGGCGGGATGATTAACTCCGATGGCTCCTGGCGCTCTTATGGCGTCGAGTTTCGCGACGGTACTTACGGTACGATTGTCAATACCGGCACCATTATCACCACGGCCAGCGATGGTTCAAACAAGATCGAGGATGCGGCGATTTATGTCCACACCCTGAATGATATGGCGGTGAGTGGTTCTGTTTCTGTTGATAATAGCGGCCTTATGCAGTCTGATTTTATTACCGTTGCGCTCTATCACGGTTCTCATTTTGAAGTGGTCAACCGTGTCGGCGGGGTGATCACGGCGGGAAACAGCAGCCTCGTCGGCATCAAGTCCACCGCCATGGAACTTAAAGTGGGCGTCGACAACCTCGTCACCAATGACGGCACGATTTCCGCATATGGCACCGCCAATACTTACGGCATCCATTATGGCGAAAGTACCTCCGGCGGCGTTATCACCAATACCGGCTCCATTACCACCACGGGCGGCGGCGCGGGAGACGCCAGCGTCTATGTCCACGGCAACGGCGACGGCACCGTCGTCAACAACAGCGGAACCATGAGTTCCACCGTCTATGGCGTCTATCTCGACTCGGCACGTTCCAAAGGCCATACGCTCAATAACCAGGCCGGGAGCGCAATCTCGGCCAACACGGCGGTGGCGATTAATGGCAACGGCAATACCATCACCAACCAGGGGAAGATGACCGGCGTAAGCGACGGCCTCCTTATCAGCGGCAATAACAATATCGTCACCACCTCAGGCGGTGAAATTTCAGGCAAAAATGGTATCCGCGTCAGTAAAGGCAGCGGCAACCAGATCACGGCCAAAAGTGGAAGTAAGATCACCACCACCAGCACCGGCATCAGTATCGCTGGCGGCAATAACCAGATAACGACCGAAAGCGGAAGCGCTATCGTCGCCAAAGACAACGGCATCCTGATTAACAGCGGTGCCAACAACGTCACCAATGGCGGCAGCATCACGGCGACCGGCTCCAGTATCTCTTACGGCATCCATTACTATAGCGGCACCAGCGGCACTATCACCAACACCGGCACCATTACCACAACGGGTAAAGGCGCCGGGGACGCGAGCGTCTATGCCCACGGCGGCGCCGTCACGATTAACAACAGCGGCACGATGGACTCCTCGGTATTCGGCGTCTACGTCACCACAGGCCACACGCTCAATAACCTGGCGGGCGGCTCCATCACGGCAAATACCGCCGTTCAGCTCAACGGCAATAACAATACGCTCGCTAATGCGGGAGCAATCCTGGGCGACACCAATGGCGTAACCATCAACGGCTCCGGCAACACCCTGACCAGTCAGGGGAAAATAACCGGCGGAACCAACGCCATTCTCATCAATAGCGGCAGCAAGAACAACACCCTCACCCTCAATACCGGTACGGAGATATCCGGCAGCATTACCGACGACAACAATAGCGCCAGCGCCAACAATAATCTGATTCTGGATGGGGAGGGTACGCTGGGCAGCAGCATCAGCGGCCTGAACAGCGTGACCAGCAGCGGCGACTGGACGCTGTCGGGCGCGACGATGAACCTCTCGGGAACAACCAACAGCGCGCTTTGGGTAAAATCCGGCACGCTGATACTGAACGGCGCGATGACCGCCAAAGGCGCGACCGTCGATAGCGGCACGACGCTGCAGATTGGCAACGGCGGCACGCTGGGCGCGTTTAACGGCGACATCGTTGACAACGGCACGCTGACGTTTAACCGCAGCGATGCCGCCGCCTACGGCAGCGTCATAAGCGGCAGCGGCAACGTGGTAAAACAGGGCGGCGGCGAGCTGACGCTCAGTAACAACAACAGCTACAGCGGCGGCACCACCATTGCAGAGGGAACGCTGACCGCCACCGCTGGCGGCGCGCTGGGCAGCGGCAATATCGACAACCGCGCTTACCTCAAACTGGACGCGGCAAGCGCCAGCGATCCCTTTATCGTCGCGGATCTCACCACCCACAGCGGCGCCACCGTTGAAATCGGCGCGGGCAGCACGCTACAGGCCAATACCCTGACCCAGCAGGACGGCAGCACGCTAACGGCCGATTTGACGGAGACCAGCGGCCCCGTCATCCGCGCAAAAAACGTGAATCTGGACGGTACGCTCAATGTCGCCTCGCCAGCCAGCCAGGAGCCGATACGCAGCACCGACGATCTGATCTCCCTGGCGCTTATCGAATCGGACAACGCCATTAGCGGCGATTTTGACGACATCACTATCAACGGCAACGCCATGAACCCGGACGCGTTCATTACCGTCGTGGGGCAGAAAAACGTCAATGACACACACTATGATCTGGTCGAGACGTTGACGTGGTATGCCGATCGCGACAACGCCGCCATCGACGCCCACGGCACCTTCAACCTGGCGGATGCCGACGACAGCTTTACGGTCAACACGGTGCTGGAAGACGTTGACGCCAACAGCGGCTGGAACGGCCAGTCGCTTACCAAAACCGGCGCAGGCACGCTGATCCTGAATGCGGAAAACACCTATACCGGCAGCACCACCATCAGCGAGGGTACGCTGATTGCCACCAACGTTGAGGCGCTGGGTACCGGCAACGTCACCGACAACGCCACGCTGGAGATGAACACCGGCGGCGATTTTGACAACGCCATCAGCGGCAGCGGCCAGGTGGTGAAATCCGGCGACGAGACGCTCACGCTCTCCGGCGCCAATTCTTACACCGGCGGCACCACCATCAGCGGCGGCACGCTGGTCGCCAGCAACGTTGAGGCGCTGGGCACTGGCGACATTACCGACAACGCCACGCTGGAGCTGAACGCCGGCGGTGACTTCGCCAACAACATTGGCGGTACGGGCAGCGTGGTGAAATCCGGCGATAAGACGCTCACACTCTCCGGCAGCAATACTTACACCGGCGGCACCACCATCAGCGGCGGCACGCTGGTCGCCAGCAACGTTGAGGCGCTGGGCAGCGGCGACGTCACCGACAACGCCACGCTGGAGCTGAGCACCGGCGGTGACTTCGCCAACAACATCGGCGGTACGGGCAGCGTGGTGAAATCCGGCGACAAGACGCTCACGCTCTCCGGAACCAATTCTTACACCGGCGGCACCACCATCAGCGGCGGCACGCTGGTCGCCAACAACGTTGAGGCGCTGGGGACTGGCGACGTCACCAACAACGCCACGCTGGAACTGAACACCGGCGGTGACTTTACCAACGCTATCAGCGGCAGCGGCCAGGTAGTCAAATCCGGCGACAAGACGCTCACGCTCTCCGGCGCCAATTCTTACACCGGCGGCACCACCATCAGCGGCGGCACGCTGGTCGCCAACGACGTGAACGCGCTGGGTACTGGCGACGTTACCGACAACGCCACGCTGGCGCTGAACGCTGTCGGCGATTTTAACAACGCCATCGGTGGCAGCGGCAAGGTGGAAAAATCCGGCGACGACACGCTCACGCTTTCCGGCAGCAATACTTACACTGGCGGCACCCTTATCAACGGCGGCACGCTGGTCGCCAGCAACGTTGAGGCGCTGGGTACCGGCGACGTCACCGACGACGCCACGCTGGAACTGAACACTGGCGGCGATTTTGACAACGCCATCAGCGGCAGCGGCCAGGTGGTGAAATCCGGCGACGAGACGCTCACGCTTTCCGGCAGCAATACTTATACCGGCGGTACCCTTATCAGCAGCGGCACGCTGGTCGCCAACGATGTAAACGCGCTGGGTACTGGCGACGTTACCGACAACGCCGTGCTGGAACTGAACACCGGCGGTGACTTCATCAATAGCATCGGCGGTACGGGCCGTGTGGAAAAATCCGGCGACGAGACGCTCACGCTTTCCGGCAGCAATACTTACACCGGCGGCACCACCATCAACGACGGCACGCTGGTTGCCACTAGCGTTGATGCGCTGGGCAGCGGCGACGTCACCGACAACGCCACGCTGGAGCTGAACACCGGCGGTGACTTCGCCAACAACATCGGCGGTACGGGCAGCGTGGTGAAATCCGGCGACAAGACGCTCACGCTCTCCGGAACCAATTCTTACACCGGCGGCACCACCATCAACGACGGCACGCTGGTTGCCACTAGCGTTGATGCGCTGGGCAGCGGCGACGTCACCGACAACGCCACGCTGGAGCTGAACACCAGCGGTACGTTCGATAACGTCATCAGCGGCAGCGGCCAGGTGGTGAAATCCGGCGACGACGCGCTCACGCTTTCCGGCGCCAATTCTTACACTGGCGGCACCACCATCAGCGGCGGTACGCTGGTCGCCAGTAACGTTGAGGCGCTGGGCAGCGGCGATATCGACAATTACGCCAGCCTGCAACTGAACGCCAGCGGCCAGTTCGTTACGGCAAATCTCACCACTCACGATAACGCCACCACCGCAATCGGCGCAGGCAGCGCATTGCGGGCAAATACGCTAACGCAGGAGGCGAACAGCACCCTGGCCGTACACCTGACCGACAGCAACAGCGGCGCCATCGTCACCGCCGACCGCGCCAACCTGGGCGGCACGCTGGATATTACCGGCATCGGCAACGTGACGAAATCCTGGACCCGCGACGCGTACAGCTACACGCTGATTGACACGGACAGCGCCATCGATAGCGATTTTGCGCAATTCACCGTAGCCGGTATAGACGCCAAACAGGTGGATTTTCTCACCGTCGATGGGCGCGTGAACGCCGACGACGACACCCGCTATGACGTAACCGCCTCGCTGTCCTGGTATGCCGACAGCGACAACGCCGCCACCAACGCCCACGGCACCTTCACCCTGAGCGAGCAAGGTCACAGCTTCACGCTGAACACCGCGCTGACGGACGTTGACGCCACGCTCAATCCCGACAGCGCCACCTACTGGGACGGCAAATCGCTCATCAAACGGGGCGCTGGCACGCTGACCCTGGGGGCGCAAAACACCTACAGCGGCGACACCGACGTGCAGGAGGGCGCGCTATGGCTGGCCGAAACGGCGACTATCGGCTCTGCGGGGAGCGCGCAGGCGGTTAATATCGCCGCGAACGCCGCCTTTGGCGGCCATAACGCCACGGTGAACGGCCATGTTAACAATCTGGGCAACCTGTACTTTGTCGATACGTTCACCGTCAACGGCGATGTCGTCAACAGCAGCGCGATGATAAGCGGCAGCGACCAGCCCAACAATACGCTGACGATCGCGGGAAACTATACCGGCAACGACGGTCATCTCTATCTCAATACCCAACTGGGCGATGACAGCTCGCCCACCGATAAACTGATCGTCACCGGCGACACCGCCGGTAGCACCACGCTGCATATCACCAACGTTAATGGCCTGGGCGCAAAAACGGTTAACGGTATTGAAGTCATTGAGGTGGGCGGCCAGTCCGACGGTGATTTTACGCTCTACAAAGGGCATGTTGATATTAACGCCTGGACCTACACGCTGAAACAAGACGGCGGCGACTGGTACTTGCGCTCCGAGTCTGATGACGTGCCGGACGACGGCGGTGAGGTTACTCCGCCGGACGACGGCGGCGATATCACCCCGCCGGACGATGGCGGCGAGGTCACTCCGCCTGACGACGGCGGCGAGGTCACCCCGCCGGACGATGGCGGCGAGGTCACTCCGCCGGACGATGACGGTGAGGTCACTCCGCCTGACGACGGCGGCGATATCACCCCGCCGGACGATGGCGGCGATATCACTCCACCTGACGGCGGCGACGTCACGCCCGTGGCGCCGCAGTACCGCGCCGACATTGGCGTTTATCTCGGCAACCAGTGGATGGCGCGCAACCTGCAAATGCAGACCCTCTACGACCGGGAAGGCAGCCAGTACCGTTCCGCCGACGGCAGCATCTGGATGCGTTTTAAGGCCGGTAAAGCCGAATCGCAGGCGGTTAACGGCAATGTAGATATCGACAGCGACTACTCGCAGTTCCAGCTCGGCGGCGACATCCTGACCTGGAGCGACGGCGCGCAGAGCGTCACCGTTGGCCTGATGGGCAGCTACATCAACGCCAGCACCGACAGCACCGGCAACCGGGGGGCGGACGGCAGCCAGTTCTCCGCCAACGGTAGCGTGGACGGCTACAACCTCGGCCTCTACGCCACCTGGTTTGCCGATGCGCAAAGCCATCGCGGGGCTTACATCGACAGTTGGTATCAGTACGGCGCTTACAACAACAGCGTGGATAACGACGGACTCAGCGCCAGCCGTTACGACTCCGCCGCGCACGCCGTCTCGCTGGAAACGGGTTATCGTTATGATATTGCGTTAAGCAACCGCAACACGGTCAGCCTGACGCCGCAGGCGCAGGTCACCTGGCAGCGCTACAGCGCCGACACGGTTATTGACGATGGCGGTACCCGCATCAGCGGCCAGAACGATGATAGCTGGACGACGCGCTTAGGCGTGCGTGTGGACGGTAAACTGTACAAAGAGAGCGGCAGGATCCAGCCGTTTATGGAGGTCAACTGGCTGCACGCCAGCGACAATGCCTCGGCCACCTTTGGCGACACGAAGGTATCGCAGGATTTGCCGAACGACCGCGTGGAAGTGAAAGTGGGGATTCAGGCAAACGTCAGCGAACGGCTAAGCGTCTACGCTCAGGCCGCCGGTCAGAAGGGAAAGAACGACTACGGCGACGCCAGCTTTAGCCTGAACATGCGCTATAACTGGTAGGTTGCTGACCAGGCTTAGTACAACATTTATGCCGGATGGCGGCTACGCCTTATCCGGCCTATAGGGTTATCAATATGTGATAATTCGTAGGCCTGATAAGCAAAGCGCCATCAGGCGTAGGTTGGGTAGAGCGCAGCGCAACATTCGGTATCCGGTTCCGCAAGCAGTGGAACAACTCTCCCAACTGTTTTCGTGACCCGTTTCCCGGATAAATGTTTATTCATCGACTTCAATGGGAAAAATTTGATCTGAAGCGTATTTCTGTCAGCGTTTTTCAGGGCGTCCGATCGCGCTCAGTTCATTATTTCATGTGACGGCGGCATATAATCTCTTTCCATCAATAACGTGAGCAACGGCACGGCTTAATGGGTTGGTGTCTGGCGGGTTGTAAAAGGAAGTATCGGCGAGGGCACAGTGCAGATTGTCCCCCATCTTATATATTCACTTTTGGTAAACCGGTCACTGTAAATAATGTTCTTCACGCAGAATCTGTGGGTCGAACGCCAGCAACTGATTAAGTTGTTCATCTTAAACATAAATATTATTTGCCTCAAAAATATAATTATGTTTTTTATTATTGGTGGTTATTAACGCAGGTAATGTTATTTTCTACTTTCGCCATGCAGATAATAAAAGTAAAGCGGAATATAATGCAGGACATCTGCAGAGAGTTACCCGAATATAATTGAAAAGGAATTTGTATGCTTAATGGAAAAACATTAATGCTGTTGTTGGGTGGGGTTGTTCTCTCGGGCTGTGGGCCGGAGCCCTCCGACCCGCAGGGAAATAATCCGGCTGAGTTAAAACAGGAGCAGGCTATCCAGAAAGAAAATAGCGCTCAGGCCGGGGATGACACTGTCCAGAAAAGACAAGCCGAGGCCGCCCAACAGGCTGCGAAAAAAGCAGCCGAATATAAAGCGAAAGCTGAAGCCAAAGCCCTGGCAGATGCCAAAGCGGCATCTCTGGCAGATGCCAAAGCGGGATCTCTGGCAACAGCCGAAGCACCGCAACATGAAATGCGGACACGTGCCGTGGCATCAAAAGCGTTCGCTGCACAAGGCGGTAATGTAATGGGGACCGCGCGTTACGAACACTACGACGAAAATCCGATTAAACAGGTAAGTCAGGCGCCGCTCGCCACGTTTAGTCTGGATGTAGACACTGGCAGCTACGCTAACGTGCGGCGCTTTCTGAATCAGGGACAACTGCCGCCGCCGGAAGCCGTGCGGGTAGAAGAGATGCTCAACTATTTTCCCGCGCCTCAGCCCGTTGCGGATAAGCAGGATAACACTAAACCTATTGCGGCCTGTATACCGATGCCATTTGCGGTTAAATACGAACTGGCTCCCTCGCCGTGGAACGCGCAGCGTACGCTATTAAAAGTTGATGTTCAGGCCCGGGACATGCAGACCAGAGATCTACCACCTGCCAACCTGGTTTTTCTCATTGATACTTCCGGCTCTATGCAGCCAGCGGAACGCCTGCCGTTGATCCGGTCGGCGCTAAAACTGTTGGTGAACGATCTGCGTGCGCAGGATAACATCACGATTGTGACCTACGCGGGCGGCACTCACGTTGCGCTGGCGTCTACAGCGGGAAATAACACAACCGCGATTAAAGCGGCAATTGATAATCTGGATGCTTACGGGAGTACCGGTGGTGAAGCGGGATTACGACTAGCCTACGAGCAGGCCGAAAAAGGGTTTATCAAAGGCGGCGTTAACCGCATTTTGTTGACCACCGACGGTGATTTTAACCTCGGTATTACCGATCCCAAAGACATCGAAGCGCTGGTAAAAAAAGAGCGCGAGAAAGGTATTACTTTATCTACGCTGGGCGTCGGCGATGACAATTTCAACGAAGCCATGATGGTGAGAATTGCTGATGTGGGTAACGGTAATTACAGCTACATCGACTCCCTCTCCGAGGCGCAAAAAGTCCTCAAAGATGAGATGCATCAAACGCTGGTCACCGTTGCCAAAGATGTAAAATCGCAAATCGAATTTAATCCGCAGTGGGTGACTGAGTACCGGCAGATTGGTTATGAAAAACGCCAACTGCGCGACGAGGATTTCAATAACGATAAGGTTGATGCCGGTGATATCGGCGCGGGTAAACACGTCACGCTATTCTTTGAACTGACGCTTAACGGGCAGAAAGCCTCGGTGGATAAACTGCGCTACGCTCAGGATAAAGCCGCCTCAAAGCCAACAAAATCAAGCGAGCTGGCGTGGATCAAATTGCGCTGGAAAGCGCCGCAGGGCAGCGAAAGTACATTAGCCGAGTTCCCGGTCGTTATGGGAAAGATGCCGAGCTTTGCTGACGCCTCTGAAGATTTTCGTTTCCGCGCGGCGGTAGCGGCTTTCGGGCAAAAACTGCGTGGCTCAGAAACGCTGGCAGATACGACCTGGCCGCAAATTATTAAATGGGGTGAACAGGCGCGCGGAGAAGATAAACAAGGCTATCGCGCGGAGTTTATTAAACTGGTAAAACTGGCGGAAGGCTTGTCTCACTAAGCGTCAGGGGATGCCTGTACTGCAGGCATCCCCTGTTACGTCAGGCGCTTTTGCGGCTGATCAGTGGTCCCTGGCTGTTTGTTGCTGCGCGCTCCAGCACTTCCTGAATGACCGAAGAGAGTTCGTTAATCTCAAACTTGGCCACGTAGCCGTCGGCCTTCACCTTACGTATATGATCTTCGTTGGCGCTGCCGGAAAGGGAAGAGTGAATAACGACCGGGATCTTTTTCAGCCGTTCATCGGTTTTAATTTTACGCGTTAACGTAAAGCCATCCATCTCCGGCATCTCAAGATCTGTCAGGACCAGCGCGATTTTCTCGCTAATTGGCTTACCTTCGGCCTCCGCTTCCTGCGCCAGTTGCTGGATTCTCTCCCATGCATCCTTGCCGGTCACATGCATCTGATGCGGAATTCCCATTGCGTTCAGCCCTTTTTCCAGCATCGCGCGGGCGACTTTGGAATCTTCCGCCACAATGGCTACCGCGCCAGGGGTAATATAAAATTTATTGGTCTTCAGATTGGTGGCGCGCAGATCGTGGCTGGAGGGGACAATATCATAAAGGATCTGCTCAACGTCGAGCACCAGCGCCAGGTTGTTGGTTTCTTTGTTGTCATCCAGGCAGGCAATACTGGTGATGTAGCGACCGTTGACGGCTTTCTCGGCGGTATGCACCTGTTGCCAGTCAAGACGCATAATATTTTCCACCGACTCGACGGCAAATGCCTGTACGCTGCGCGCATATTCGGTGATCAGCAAAATATTCAGCCCGGTTTCCGGCTTGCAGCCCGCTACCGCTGGCAAATCAATCACCGGAATGACCTGATCCCGAATATTGACCATGCCCAATAGCGGCGCTTTCATGCCTGCCGGGCGCGTAAAGGCGGGCATTGGTACGATTTCGCGCAGCTTAAATACATTGATGCCGAACAGCTCTGATTTCTGTTCATGCAGCGATGTACCAAGACGGAATAACAGCAGTTCAAAACGGTTGGACAGGGTTAAATTGGCCCTGTCATCAATATCTTTCTGAAAATTGTCCATCCTAACCTCATTATGAAAGCCTGCCTTTTTTAGTGTTATCGGCAATGAGGACAAAAAATGGAGCGCTAAACCGGGAAAACAGAAAAATCGTAAGCCAGCTCCGTCGCCGGGAAAATAGCACGGCATTCCGCCAGTAAGCGCTGACAGCCTTTATCGTCATAGCGTGAGCTAATATGGGTCATGATCAGCCGACCGACGGCAGCTTCCCGCGCCAGCGTCGCGGTTTGACGGGTGGAGCTGTGTCCGCGAGCGTTGGCTTTCTCCTCCATTGACGCATCCAGCGTGGTTTCATGGACCATCACATCCACGCCTTGCGCCAGCGCGAGGGCGGCCTCGCAGGGCGCGGTATCGCCGAAAATCGCCACTGATTTCCCGGCCACGGCGGGAGCAAGGTAGTCGGCGCCATTGATCTGCCTTCCATCGGCAAGCGTGACGGTTTTTCCTGCCTTCAACGCCTGAAACAGCGGGCCGGGCGTAACGCCTGCGGCTTTTAACGCCCTGGCATTCAGCGCGCCAGGCTTGTCATGTTCAACAACGCGATATCCGTAGCACTCCAGTGGATGCTCCAGCCTGAACGCGGTCACTTTACGCAGACCGTCGTCAAGAATATCGCCTGCGCTAATTTCTTCAATTTGCAACGGAAAATCGGTCCATGAACCGCTAAGGCGCAGTGTGGTTGCAATAAACTCACGCACGCCTTGAGGTCCGTATACGGTTAGCGGATGGGGGTTCCCCGCCATCGACCGGCTGCATAGCAGACCCGGCAGGCCAAACAGATGATCGCCGTGAAGATGGCTGATAAAAATGCGCTCAAGCTTACCGGGATGAAACGCGGTATTAAGCATTTGATGCTGTGTCCCTTCGCCGCAATCAAAAAGCCATACTCCCGGCTGCGTTGGATGTTGCAGATGTAATAAAATTGCCGTTACATTGCGTGAGCGCGTGGGAACGCCTGCGGACGTACCTAAAAAAATTAATTCCATCTTGTCCATACACGTTTGGTTATCGTTTAACCCAAGATTACCACAACACAGGAGCGCATCATGATTGACTGGCAGGATCTCCACCATAGCGAACTTACCGTTCCTCAACTTTACGCGTTACTCAAATTGCGCTGCGCAGTCTTTGTGGTAGAACAGCGCTGTCCTTACCTGGATGTGGATGGCGATGATTTAGTCGGCGACAATCGGCATATTCTGGGCTGGCATCAGGATGAGCTGGTGGCGTATGCGAGGATTCTGAAAAGCGATAACGAATCAGACCCGGTTGTCATTGGCCGGGTGATCGTCAGCGATGCCTGGCGAGGGGCGAAACTGGGCCAGCAATTAATGGCGAAAACGCTGGAATCTTGTGGGCGGCACTGGCCGGATAAGCCGCTATATCTGGGGGCGCAGGCGCATCTGCAACCTTTTTATGCGCGGTTTGGTTTTATTCCCGTCACCGATGTTTATGACGAAGACGGCATTCCGCACCGGGGAATGGCGCGGGAGGTTCATCAGGCATAAACCGAAACCGTTGACTATAGTTAGGAGCAGGTGTTAACACAACGGAGAATGAGAATGTCATATCAATTTGGTGAATCACGTGTTGATGATGATCTGACTTTGCTCAGCGAAACGCTGGAAGAGGTTTTACGTTCCTCAGGCGATCCCGCCGATCAAAAATACATTGAGCTGAAAGCCCGCGCGGAACAAGCGCTGGAAGAGGTGAAAAACCGCGTAAGCCATGCGTCGGATAGCTATTATTACCGGGCAAAGCAGGCCGTTTATAAAGCGGATGACTACGTTCATGAAAAACCCTGGCAGGGTATTGGCGTAGGCGCGGCGGTAGGACTGGTACTTGGACTGCTGCTGGCGCGGCGCTAAATCCCCCCACTGAACAGAATTGCAACCCTCCCTAAATGAGGTACTGCTTTTTTAGGGCAGTACCCCGTATAATGTGGGGTTTTTAACAGGGAGGGTCCGCGTGCATTCTATTACTACTGCGCTGGAAAATCTGACGCGTCAGCTATCGCAAGAGATACCGGCGACGCCAGGGCTTTGCGTTTTCGATGCGCCTTTCCCTTTAAACGATGCCTTCGATGCATTGAGCTGGCTGGCCAGCCAGTCATCCTTTCCGCAATTCTACTGGCAACAGCGCAATGGCGACGAAGAAGCTGCCGTTCTCGGGGCAATCTCCGTCTTTTCATCGCTCGATCTGGCGCAACGGTTTTTACGTCAGCACGCGCAGCCTGATCTGCGTATTTGGGGGCTGAATGCGTTCGAGCCGAAAGAGGGCTACTTATTGCTGCCACGGCTGGAGTGGCGACGTAGCGGGGGTACGGCGACCTTACGCTTACATCTGTACAGTGACGTTTCGCTACGCGATGATGCGCGCCAGGCGAAATCGTTTCTCGCTTCTCTGGTCGGCATTAAGCCTGTTCCGGCGCTACGCCTTTCGCTCACGAGCGAACAACACTGGCCGGACAAAGACGGTTGGGTGAAGCTGATTCAGCAGGCCACCCACACCATTGCGCAAGAGGCGTTTGATAAAGTTGTGCTGGCGCGGGCCACCGACTTACAATTCTCCCGTCCGGTCAATGCCGCCGCGATGATGGCGTCCAGTCGTCGTTTAAATCTCAACTGCTACCACTTTTTTATGGCTTTTTCCGCCGATACCGCCTTTTTGGGATCATCGCCGGAGCGGCTCTGGCGGCGGCGTGAAACGGCGCTGCGTACCGAAGCGCTGGCCGGGACGGTGGCGAACCATCCGGATAACCATAAAGCCTGGCAGCTTGGCGAATGGTTAATGAAAGACGATAAAAACCAGCGAGAAAATATGCTGGTTGTCGAAGACATCTGCCAGCGACTGCAAAACTGCACCCACTCGCTGGATGTGCTGCCGCCGCAGGTGCTCAGACTGCGCAAGGTACAGCATTTGCGCCGCTGTATCTGGACGGCGCTTAATCAGGCGGATGACACGCTCTGCCTGCACCAGTTACAGCCTACCGCAGCGGTCGCCGGGATCCCTCGTGAACCCGCGCGTTGTTTTATAGAACAACATGAGCCGTTCGAACGTGAATGGTATGCCGGGTCGGCAGGCTATCTCTCCACGCGGCAAAGTGAGTTTTGCGTGACGTTACGTTCAGCCAAAGTGACGGCCAATGTGGTGCGATTGTATGCCGGCGCGGGAATCGTCCGCGGCTCCGATCCGGAACAGGAATGGCAGGAAATAGATAATAAAGCGGCCGGGTTACGTACCTTATTGCAGATGGATGCGTAATGAGTCACATATTCCCGACCCATATCAATAATCCATTTTTGCAGCTCTTTATACTTAGTCCCAATGATTGATACCGGACAAACTCATGTCAGTAAGTGCATTTAACCGGCGCTGGGCGGCGGTCATCCTGGAAGCCTTAACCCGTCATGGCGTCAGGCATGTTTGTATCGCCCCTGGTTCCCGTTCCACGCCGCTCACGTTGGCGGCGGCAGAGAATCCTGCTTTTATTCACCATACGCACTTTGATGAGCGTGGGCTTGGTCATCTGGCGTTAGGGCTGGCGAAAGTCAGCCAACAGCCTGTTGCCGTTATTGTCACTTCAGGTACCGCCGTGGCGAACCTCTATCCGGCGCTGATTGAGGCGGGTCTGACGGGCGAGAAGCTCATTTTACTTACCGCCGATCGCCCGCCGGAGCTGATTGACTGCGGCGCCAACCAGGCGATCCGTCAGGCGGGGATGTTTGCCTCGCACCCCTCCCAAACTCTGTCGTTGCCGCGTCCCACGCAGGATATTCCGGCGCGCTGGCTGGTGTCGACCATCGACAATGCGCTCGCCATGCTTCATGCGGGCGCGCTGCACATTAACTGTCCTTTTGCCGAACCGCTGTATGGCGATATGAATGATACCGGTCTGGTCTGGCAGCAGCGTCTCGGCGACTGGTGGCAGGATGAAAAGCCCTGGCTGCGCGAAGCGCGTCGACTGGAAAGCGACAAACAGCGCGACTGGTTCTTCTGGCGACAAAAACGCGGCGTCGTTGTCGCCGGGCGTATGAGCGCGGAAGAAGGCAAAAAAGTGGCGCAGTGGGCGCAAACTCTGGGATGGCCATTAATTGGCGACGTATTGTCGCAAACCGGGCAGCCGCTGCCATGCGCCGACCTGTGGCTCGGCAACGCCAAAGCGGTGACCGAACTGCAGCAGGCGCAGATTGTCGTCCAGCTTGGCAGTAGCCTTACCGGAAAACGCTTACTGCAATGGCAGGCAACCTGCGAGCCGGAAGAGTACTGGGTAATCGACAATATTGAAGGTCGTCTGGACCCGGCGCACCATCGTGGACGCAGACTGGTAGCGAAAATCGCCGACTGGCTGGAGATGCATCCGGCGGAAAAACGTAAACCGTGGTGTGTAGAGATCCCGCGTCTGGCGGAACTGGCGTGGCAACGGGTGGTCGCGCAGCGAGACACCTTTGGCGAAGCGCAGCTGGCGCACCGTATCCGCGACTATCTGCCGGAGCAGGGGCAATTGTTCGTGGGCAATAGTCTGGTGGTGCGTCTGATCGACGCGCTGTCGCAGTTGCCGGCTGGCTATCCGGTATACAGCAATCGCGGGGCGAGCGGCATTGACGGTCTGCTTTCCACGGCGGCGGGCGTGCAGCGCGCCAGCGCCAAATCGACGTTGGCTATCGTCGGCGATTTATCCGCGCTGTACGATCTTAACGCGCTGGCGTTACTACGTCAGGTATCCGCGCCGTTTGTGTTGATTGTGGTTAACAATAACGGCGGACAGATCTTTTCCCTGCTGCCGACGCCGCAAAGCAAACGTGAGCGCTTTTATTTGATGCCGCAAAACGTCCATTTTGACCATGCGGCCGCCATGTTTAACCTACGCTATCATCGCCCGGAAAACTGGGAAGAGCTGGAGTCTGCGCTGGCTGGCGCGTGGCGAACCCCGGCGACAACGGTGATTGAGCTGGTGGTAAACGATACGGATGGCGCGCAGACGCTGCAGCAACTTTTGGCTCAGGTAAGCCATCTATGATGTTGCACGCGCAGCACATGCCCGGACAGCCTGGGGCGCCCTCGCTGGTTTTCCTGCACGGTTTTTCTGGCGATTGCCGCGAATGGCAGCCGGTTGGCGAACAGTTTCACGGCTGTTCGCGGCTTTATATTGACTTACCGGGACATGGCGGATCTACGGCTATTCCGGTCGGCGGATTTGCCGATGTCATCAGATTACTGCGCGCCACGTTAATTAGTTACAACATACTAAAGTTTTGGTTGGTGGGATACTCCCTTGGCGGCCGGGTGGCGATGATGGCAGCCTGCCAGGGAATACCAGGCCTGTGCGGCCTGGTGGTCGAAGGCGGTCATCCGGGGCTGCAAAATGAACAGGCGCGCGCTGAAAGACGATTGTCCGACGGGCGCTGGGCAGAGCGTTTTCGTCGTGAACCCCTGACTGAGGTTTTTCACGACTGGTATCAGCAGCCGGTGTTCGCCTCGCTGACGGCGCAGCAAAGGCAGACGTTGACGGCGCTGCGTAGCCAGAATAACGGCGAAACGCTGGCTGCGATGCTGGAGGCGACATCGCTTGCCGCCCAGCCGGATTTACGCGAGGCGCTCAACGCGCTGGCATTTCCGTTTTATTATTTATGTGGCGAACGCGACAGCAAATTCCGCGCCCTGGCGCAGGAAGTGGCGGCGACATGCCATGTTATTCGTAACGCCGGACACAACGCGCATCGGGAAAACCCCGCTGGCGTGGTAGACAGTCTGGCTCAGATTCTGCGTCTCTGACTAAAGGACACACTATGATCTATCCTGATGAAACAATGCTTTACGCACCGGTAGAATGGCACGACTGCTCGGAGGGTTACACCGACATTCGTTATGAAAAATCCACCGACGGTATTGCAAAAATCACCATTAATCGTCCGCAGGTGCGCAATGCATTTCGTCCGTTGACCGTCAAAGAGATGATTCAGGCGCTGGCGGATGCCCGTTACGACGACAACGTGGGCGTGATTATTCTGACCGGCGAAGGCGATAAAGCGTTTTGCGCGGGCGGCGACCAGAAGGTGCGCGGCGATTACGGCGGTTATCAGGATGACTCCGGCGTGCATCACCTGAACGTGCTGGACTTCCAGCGCCAGATTCGCACCTGTCCGAAACCGGTTGTCGCGATGGTCGCGGGTTACTCCATCGGCGGTGGGCATGTGCTGCACATGATGTGCGACCTGACCATCGCGGCGGAAAACGCCATCTTCGGCCAGACCGGTCCGAAAGTCGGCTCCTTTGACGGCGGCTGGGGCGCTTCGTATATGGCGCGTATCGTTGGTCAGAAGAAAGCGCGTGAAATCTGGTTCCTGTGCCGCCAGTACGATGCGCAACAGGCGCTGGACATGGGGCTGGTTAACACCGTTGTGCCGCTGGCGGATCTGGAAAAAGAGACCGTGCGCTGGTGCCGCGAAATGTTGCAAAACAGTCCGATGGCGCTGCGTTGCCTGAAAGCGGCGCTGAATGCCGATTGTGACGGTCAGGCCGGGCTGCAGGAGCTGGCCGGCAACGCTACCATGCTGTTCTACATGACCGAAGAAGGGCAGGAAGGCCGTAACGCCTTTAACCAGAAGCGTCAGCCTGACTTCAGCAAATTCAAACGGAACCCATAATGCGTAGCGCGCAGGTATACCGCTGGCAGATCCCCATGGACGCGGGGGTGGTTCTGCGCGACAGGCGGTTAAAAACTCGCGACGGGCTGTATGTTTGTCTGCGTGACGGCGAGCGTGAGGGATGGGGAGAGATCTCTCCGCTGCCGGGCTTCAGTCAGGAAACGTGGGAAGAGGCGCAGACGGCGCTACTAACATGGGTGAACGACTGGCTTCAGGGGAGCGAGGGATTACCCGAGATGCCTTCGGTCGCGTTTGGCGCAAGCTGCGCGCTGGCGGAACTGACAGGCGTATTGCCGGAGGCGGCGGACTATCGCGCCGCGCCGTTATGCACTGGCGATCCTGACGATTTGGTGCTGCGGCTTGCCGATATGCCCGGCGAGAAAATCGCTAAGGTCAAAGTGGGTCTCTATGAAGCGGTACGCGACGGCATGGTGGTTAATTTGCTGCTGGAGGCGATCCCGGATCTGCATCTGCGTCTGGATGCGAATCGCGCCTGGACGCCGCTAAAAGCCCAACAGTTCGCAAAGTATGTTAATCCAGACTACCGCGCTCGTATCGCCTTTCTCGAAGAACCATGTAAGACGCGGGATGATTCCCGCGCCTTTGCCCGTGAAACCGGCATCGCGATTGCCTGGGACGAAAGTCTGCGCGAAGCGGATTTCACCTTTGAAGCCGAAGAGGGCGTCAAGGCTGTGGTTATCAAACCTACGCTGACCGGATCGCTTGATAAAGTGCGTGAGCAAGTCGCTGCCGCCCATGCGTTGGGACTGACGGCGGTCATCAGCTCTTCAATCGAGTCCAGCCTCGGCCTGACGCAACTGGCGCGGATTGCCGCCTGGTTGACGCCGGGAACGCTGCCCGGACTGGATACCTTGCATCTGATGCAGGCGCAACAGGTTCGCCCCTGGCCCGGTAGCGCGTTGCCTTGTCTGAAGCGTGATGAGCTGGAACGACTGTTATGACATTCACGGACTGGCCGTGGCGCCACTGGCGTCAGGTTCGCAGCCAGGCGCCCGCTCTGCGCCTGAACGATGAAGTGCTAAGCTGGCACGCCCTCTGTGAGCGTATTGATGCGCTGGCGGGCGGGTTTGCCGCGCAGGGCGTACGCGAGGGCGATGGTGTCCTGCTGCGCGCCGGGAATCAGCCGCGCACTCTGTTGGCATGGCTTGCGCTGATGCAGTGCGGCGCGCGGGTTCTGCCCGTCAACCCGCAGTTGCCCCAGACATTGCTGGAGGCGCTGGTGCCGAAGTTAACGCTGCGTTTTGCGCTGACACTGGAAGGCGAAAATGCGTTTTCCGGATTAACCGCGTTGCAGATACAAAAGAGTACAGCGGCGTATGCTGTGGCCTGGCAATCGCAGCGTCTGGTTTCCATGACGCTGACATCGGGTTCCACAGGATTGCCAAAAGCGGCCGTACATACGTGCCAGGCGCATCTTGCCAGCGCGCAGGGGGTGCTTTCGCTAATGCCGTTTGGCCCGCAGGATGACTGGCTGCTATCGCTGCCGCTGTTTCATGTATCCGGGCAGGGTATTATGTGGCGTTGGCTCTTCGCCGGGGCGCGCATGACGGTACGCGATAAGCAACCGCTGGAGCAGATGCTGGCAGGGTGTACTCATGCTTCGCTGGTGCCGACGCAGCTATGGCGGTTGCTGGCGAATCGGGCGGCGGTGACGCTGAAAGCCGTTTTGCTCGGCGGCGCGGTGATTCCGGTTGAACTCACCGACCAGGCCAGCAAACAAGGGATTCGCTGCTGGTGCGGGTATGGGCTCACGGAGTTCGCGTCTACGGTATGCGCCAAAGAGGCCGATGGTTCGGATGATGTTGGCGCGCCGCTTCCCGGCAGAGAGATCAGAATCGTCGATAATGAAGTCTGGCTGCGCGCCGCCAGTATGGCGGAAGGTTACTGGCGTGATGGCAAACTGATCCCGCTGGTTAATGACGAAGGCTGGTTTGCCACGCGCGATCGCGGCGAGCTGAACCACGGCAGGCTAACCATCGCCGGGCGGCTGGACAACCTGTTCTTTAGCGGCGGCGAAGGCATTCAGCCGGAGGAAGTCGAACGCGTTATTAACGCGCATCCGCTGGTGCAACAAGCCTTTGTCGTGCCGGTAGAAGATAAAGAGTTTGGCCATCGTCCCGTTGCGGTTGTGGAGTATGCATCGCAGGCCGGAGACGTGAACCTCGCTGAATGGGTTCGCGATAAGCTGGCGCGTTTTCAACAGCCGGTTCGCTGGTTGACGCTGCCGTCAGAACTGAAAAACGGAGGGATTAAAATATCTCGCCGTGCGCTCCAGCAGTGGGTGTGTGAGAACTGTAAAAATTAATGTTAGGTTAATATACAACCATTCCATCGCTATTGCCGTTTTGTTTATCCGTTGATGTGTAACGTGTTATGAACAATCAGCGTGAAACGGGGGCGCTATGGAATGGTTGGTTAAGAAATCGCATTATGTCAAAAAGAGGGCGTGCCATGTTCTGGTGCTGTGCGATAGCGGCGGTTCGCTAAAAATGATCGCCGAGGCGAATTCCATGATATTACTGAGTCCCGGCGATATCCTGTCGCCTTTACAGGATGCGCAGTATTGTATTAATCGGGAAAAACACCAGACCTTAAAAATCGTTGATGCACGCTGTTATTCCTGCGACGAATGGCAGCGGTTGACGCGCAAGCCATCATGATCTGGCGGGCAGAAAAATCAGCATTACCCCCGCCATAATGCACAATACGCCGAGCATCGCTTTTAGGCTGAAAGCGCCTTGCAAACCGGGTAACAGCATTGAGGCTACCCAGACAAGCACATAGCTGAGACTCAGTAGCGCATAGGCTTTGCTGAGCGCGAGCGTGTGTAATGTTTTATGCCAGCAGAAGACGGAAACCAGATACCCCGCTAAACCGGCGAATAGCGCCAGGGTCGCGGCATTAAATGCGCCCAGTCCGGAAATAAACGCCAGCGGATGCGCTATCGATGGCAGCCGCATCATGGCGAATCCCAGACTCAACTGGGCGAGGGAGGCAATTGCAACGCTTATCAGTCCCCACATTACGCCCATTATGCCGCACTCCCCAGAATGATAATGCCGCTGATAATCAATGCGACGCCCAACCAGTGGCGGGGCGGAACCTGTTCATGCCAGATTTTCCATGCCGCCAGCGTGACCCAGACAAAATTCAGACTCAACATCGGGTAAGCAATTCCCACCGGCAGGGTTTGTAGCACCAGCAGCCACAGCACCATCGCTGCGCCCATGCATATCAGCGCCAGGCCCAGCCACAGCATCAGGTGACGGCGGCGTCCGCCCGCCGTCAATGGCCGTGTCGCTTGCTTCTGGCAGAGCTGACCGCCAACGCTGAGCAGACTGGCAAGCACCAGAACGACGCCGATCATTTAGGCCGATACTGAATTAACACCAGACGCCCCTGATAATCAATATTGTCCGCAGGGGGAAGGGAAAGAGCGCTGATGTCTTCATCTTTGGCTATTGAAAGTACTAGCGTAATAATGCCCTCCTGACGATGCTGGTTGAGCCAGGCGTTAAAATCGTCGGCTTTAACGAATTTATCCTGCACATCAGGATAGCTAAGGCCATACCTGAGTTCGCCCGCGTGTCCGTAGAGCATAATATCGTCTCGTTTCAGACTCCAGGCCAGCCCGGCGGCGACGCCGACGTTGTCGGCAAGAATATAGCGGCTTGATGCCAAAGGCGCCTGGGTCATTTCGACAAAAAACTGGGGCTGTTTGGACTCCATCACCCTGTCGGGGATGGAAAAGCCGAACAGCAGCGCCAGTCCCAGCGGACAAAACGCGGGTAATAGGTATTTTTGGCTATGACAGAGGCTATACCAGCCCACAAACGCCCAAACAGTAAAGACGCCCCAGACGCAAAAAACTTTATAGGTTTCGATATGCGTCCACACCGGCGATTTCAGCGGGCCCCATGAGGAGACGACAAACGCTGCGACGATCCCGACTAACCCGAACACCAGGTTGATCCCGCCGTTGACACGCAGCGCGGTAACGCCTTCTTTTACGTTATGCAGGACGAATCGCGCCATGAGTATCGCTATCGGTGCGAAACAGGAAAGAACATAGGTGGGCAGTTTCCCTTTCGCAATGCTGAAAAAGAGAAGCGGCATGATCGTCCATCCGAGCAAATAGAATGCGCCGTTTCGCTCGCGCCAGCCCAGTTTAAGCGCGCCAGGCAGTAACCCCAGCCACGGTAAACTTCCCGCGAGCAGTACCGGCAGATAGTACCAGAAAGGGGCTTTATGCTGGGCATCGCTCATGGCGAATCGCTGGATATGCTCCACCCAGAAAAAGTAATGCCAGAAATCGGCTTCGCGTCGCGCAATGGCGATCGCCCAGGGAAGGACAACCACAAAGCAGCTCAAGACCGCCAGCCAGCCGTATAGCAAAAAGTCCTTCCAGCGTTTCTGGACAATGACCCACGGCAGCACGCTCACTACCGGTACGGCCAGGGCGAGGAAGCCTTTAGTTAATACACCCAGACCGCAGGTTGCGCCCAGTAGCAAAAACATCCCAATCTTGCCCGTTCGGGTCGTGGCCTGCATCCCCTGCCAGAAACAACACATCCCGGCCGTAAGCCAAAGCGCGATCATCGGGTCGAGTACCGCATACGTCCCGATACTGTAAACGGCAAAGAGGGAGAGAAAGATCACGGAGGCGAGCAACGCGGTACGTTTATCCTGCCATAAGCGGAACGTCAGCCACGCCACCAGCGCTGCGGCCAGCAATGTCGTTAAAATAGCGCCAGCCCGCACGCCAAAATTGGTAGCGCCAAAAAGCCACTGACCCAGACTGTTTATCCAGTAACCGGCTATCGGTTTTTCAAAATAACGTAATCCCAGAAAATGCGGCACGATCCAGTCGCCAGACGCCAGCATCTCCCGACTTATTTCGGCATAGCGCGTTTCATCCGGCTGCCAGAGCAGGCGGCTATTGACAGGAATAACATAGTAGAGCGCGATAAATGCGGCGAAAGCCAGATAATAGCGTATCGATTTCATCATGAGGCGCTCGCTGCCTGTTGACACCCCAGCCAACCTTCACGGCCAGGGATGTGTCCACGTACAATTTGCCCCAACGGCAGAGACTCAGGCGATGTCGGCAGCAGTTCGCCCAGAGGACAAAAGGTGATCCCCGCGTCGCGTGCACGAACGAGCAAATCTTCAAACAGCGGTTGATGGACAATACCTTCGACTTCCGCATGGATGGTATATACCGGCGTGCCTTTGTCCTGCAACATACGGGAGATAATCCAGGTATTGAACGACTGCGCCTGAACGGCGGGGCCGATAACCTCATCCCATGTGGGTAAGGTGACGGGGATTTGCGGCGTCCCTGTCTGGCCCGGCATCAGTAGCGGACGGAATAAGGTGGTTCCACGGCAATCGCTGTTATACCGCAGGTTGAACGGCTCCTTCGCACGAACAACGCGCCCATCCGCTCGCCAGCCGGCCGCGGCTGAGCAGGTGACGGGTTTTCCGATAATGGCCTCAAGCGCCGTTATGCCGCGCGCAATATCTTCTTCAAGCTGGCGGATACTCCAGTGGCCGCTGTGAGTCTGCCACGCATGGTGATCCCAGGCATGTAGTCCCGTCTCATGGTATGTTGCCGTTTCACGAATAATCCCGGCATTAGCGTTGCCGATATTTTTTCCCGGCCAGGCGGTGCCGGCCAGCAGGATATCCCAACCGTAGAGCGAGGCGGCGTTTGAACGTAGCATTTTCCATAAAAATCGCGGTTTTATCAGACGCCAAAGATGGCGTCCCATATTGTCCGGCCCGACGCTGAAGAAAAAGCTGGCCTGAACGCCGTGGCGATGCAATGTCGCCAGCAGCCGGGGAACACCTTCACGCGTTCCTCGCAAGGTATCAACATCAATGCGTAAACCGACTTTCGTCATGATGCGCGTTCCGCGACATCTACGCTGCGCAGGAAGAAGTCCAGCGTTTCTTCAACCGTATCCCGCATCGCAATAGACGGTTCCCAGCCCAGACAGCGCCTGGCATTGTCGATGCTGGGTTTCCGGTGTGCGACATCCTGATAACCCTTGCCGTAATAACTACGGCTTTCGACGACCTGGAAACCGGCAAACGGTGGGAAATGGCAGCGCAGCGGATGCTTATCAAAACTGTCGAGCAACAGCGTCGCCAGTTCCTGAATACTGGCTTCGTTGTCAGGATTGCCGATATTAATGATTTTGCCATCGCACCGATCGCCATCATTCACAATAATGCGGAATAATGCTTCGATACCATCGCGAATATCGGTGAAACAGCGCTTCTGCTGACCACCGTCGATAAGCTTGATCGGCGTCCCTTCTACCAGGTTCAGAATCAACTGCGTTATCGCGCGTGAACTGCCGATACGCGCCGCGTTCAGGCTATCCAGCCGCGGCCCCATCCAGTTAAAGGGACGGAAAAGCGTGAAGCGCAATCCCTCTTTTTCGCCATAAGCCCAAATTACCCGGTCGAGAAGCTGTTTGGAAACGGAGTAAATCCAGCGCGGCTTATTCACCGGTCCGACGATCAGATTCGATTTGTCCTCGTCAAAAGAGGCGTCCGTACACATGCCGTACACTTCAGAGGTAGACGGGAAAACTACGCGTTTACGGTATTTCACGCAATAACGAATAATCCGCAGATTTTCTTCAAAATCAAGTTCAAAGACGCGCAGCGGGTTGCGGGTGTATTCAATCGGGGTAGCAATCGCTACCAGCGGCAGTACGACATCGCATTTTTTGACATGATATTCGATCCATTCTGAGTGGATGCTGATATCTCCCTCCACGAAATGAAAGCGAGGGTGGAGCAGGAATCGGCTAATGGCGTTGCTGCCGATATCCATACCGTAGACCTCGTAATTCTCTTCATTCAGTAACCGTTCGGTCAAATGATTGCCGATAAAACCGTTGACGCCGAGGATGAGAACGCGAATGCGACGTTTACCGCTGGTCGCTGGTGGACGGTTCAAACGCGCGCCCGCCACCAGACCAAGCGTCTGTGCAAGCTGCGAGCCCTGTACAGTAATACCGTCTCCGGCCTGGCCGGTAATAATCTCCAGCGCGCCATCGGCGCAGGCGACCCGCAGCGGAGAGACCGAAATTACCGAGCCGGGAAGCGCGCCCTGCGCATCCGGATAAATTCGGGAAGACCAGATAGTGAATTTTTGCGAGCCGTTATAGCTGAACGCGCCGGGCCAGGGGGCGGCTACCGCCCGCACCAGGTTATGCACAGTGGAAACCGGTTTGTGCCAGTCGATAAGGCCATCTTCCGGCCTGCGGCGACCATAATATGTAGCGTCAGACTCACGCTGAGGAACAGAAGGTATATCGCCGCATTTCATGGTGGGCAGGATGCTATTAAGCAACTGGCGCGCGGCCTGACATAGCTTATGATGCAGGGTAAGCGCAACATCGTCCTGCGCAATAGCGACGCGTTGACTGGCGACAATCTCTCCGGCGTCGGCACGTTTGACCATACGATGCAGCGTTACGCCCGTTTCGCTTTCGCCGTTAACCAGAACCCAGTTTAGCGGCGCACGGCCACGATAGGCAGGCAATAGAGAACCGTGCAGATTGAACGCGCCAGCCGGGGCGAGGTGCAGAATTTCTTCGCTTAACAGGTTGCGGTAATAGAACGAAAAAATAATATCCGGCGCAAGCTCAGCGATGCGGTCGACCCAGATAGGATGGTTTACGTTATCCGGCGCATAAACCGGAATCCCTAATTCTGCCGCCAGCCGGGAGACGGAGCCAAAAAAGGTGTTTTCCGCAGGATTGTCGGCATGAGTAAAAATCGCGGCAATCTCATACCCGGCATCCAGTACGGCCTGCACGCCCTGACATCCCATATCGTGATAGGCAAAAATAACGGCTTTCATTGGTGACTTTCCTCAGTAAACGGCGTGCTTTCCGGGTAGATAACTTGTTGAACAAAATAGCGGGGGCGGGCGCGGACATCGTTATAAATGCGACCGATGTATTCGCCCAGCAGTCCCATACCGATGAATTGCGCGCCGATGAAGGTAAACAGAACGGCAAAGAGCATAAATACGCCTTCCGCCGCCCACTGCGGTCCCAGCGCCAGGCGAAGTACAATAAGCAATACCGACAGGCTAAACCCGCCGATGGCGATAACGCTGCCCAGCAGGCTTAACAGGCGCAGCGGCGTCGTCGTCAGGCAGGTCACCAGGTCATACATCAGGTTAATGAGACGCATAAAACTGTATTTAGAGTCGCCAAATTCACGTTCAGCGTGATCCACCGGGATCTCGGTAGCCCGACGAGCGAAAATGTTGGCCAGAATAGGGATAAAGGTGCTGCGTTCATGGCAGCGCAACATGGTATCGATAATAGGGCGGCGATAGGCGCGTAACATGCAGCCGTAATCGCCCATCGCTTTGCCCGTTGTGCGCTGGATCAGCAGATTAATGATTTTTGACGCCGATTTGCGAAACAGGCTGTCCTGTCGGTTCTGGCGCACGGTGCCTACCACATCGAACCCTTCATCGGCTTTCGCCACCAGGCGCGGGATCTCTTCCGGCGGGTTTTGCAGATCGGCATCCAGCGTAATGATAAGATCGCCGCTTACATGGCTAAACCCCGCCATAATCGCTGCATGTTGACCGTAGTTACGGTTGAGTAAAATAGAGATGATATGGCTATCGGCCTCCTGGGACGCCTTAACCATCAGCTCCGCCGAGCTATCGCTGCTACCATCATCTATCAATAAAATCTCCCACGCTTTGCCCAGGCTCTCGCAGGCGGTGGTGGTGCGTCTTATCAATTCCGGCAGGCTTTCCTGTTCGTTATAGACAGGAATAACCACCGAGACTTTTTTTATGGGGGCGGCGTCAAACATGCTTATTGTCCTGCTATCTGATGAAGGGCGGTAATGACTCGATCAAAGTCACTCTCGGTCATGTCCGGGAAGAGCGGCAGTGAGCAGATCCGCTCGCTGTTCCACTCGGTGTCAGGCAGCGTGAGCGTTGGGAAACGTTCGCGATAATATTTTTGCGTATGCGCGGCGCGGAAATGCAGCCCTGTGCCGATGCCTTTCGTTTTCAGCGATGCCATCAGAGCATCCCGGGTAATACCGCAGCGGGCTTCATCGACCCGGATAATGAATAAATGCCAGGCGTGAATATGCTCCCACGACGGAAGGCTCAGAGGCTGAAAAGGCAGGTCTGCCATTGCCTGGTGGTACTGCGCTGCGATGGCGGCGCGGCGAGCGTTAAGCGCATCCAGTTTCTGTAACTGAGCAAGCGCGATAGCGGCGTTGAGGTCGGGCAAATTATATTTGTAGCCCGGCGCCAGGACTTCCGCTTGTGGCGCGCGTCCCCCGCTCTGTCGATCCCAGGCATCAACGCCAAGCCCGTGAAACTTGAGACTGCGCAGTTTATCGGCGAATTGCGGGTTATCCGTGACGACGATACCGCCTTCAGCGCAGGTAATGTTCTTAATGGCGTGGAAGGAGAAAATCGCGGTGCCCCGGGCGCCAATGTGGCGACCTTTGTAGCTGGTTCCTGTCGCGTGCGCCGCGTCTTCAATCACTGGAATGCCATAACGCTCGCCAAGAGCGTAAATAGCGTCCAGATCGGCGGGCGCGCCAGCGTAGTGGACGGGGATAATTGCTTTGGTTTGTGGCGTAATCGCGGCTTCGATATGTTCAGGCGTGACCATCAGCGTATCGCGATCGACATCGACCATGACGGGGTTCGCGCCGAGTAAAACGATCATATTTAGCGTAGAAACCCACGTCATTGACGGTGTAATGACCTCGTCGCCTTCACCAATGCCCAGCGCCATCAACGCGATGTGCATACCGGCAGTGGCTGAACTGACGGCAACGGCATATTGATTGCCAGTTAGCCGACAAAACGCCGCTTCCAGTTCCTGATTTTTCGGGCCGGTTGTTATCCAACCTGAGTCCAGTACGGTCTTAACGGCAGCAAGCTCTTCCGCGCCCATCGCCGGACGGGAGAAAGGCAAAAAGTCCGACATCATTTTTCCTTCAGCCATTGAAAGCCGCTTTTCAAATATTTCGGCAATAGAAAAGGGCTTATTTTTTAACGCATTTAGCTGAACCCTACTGGATGAATATTAAATTAACATTAAGAAATTAAGGTGAAGTAAAAAGATAATTTTTAACGGAATTATGCTTTGCTTTCGCCGAAAGTTTAAGGCATTTTATGCATGCCCAAAAGCTGTTTTTATGTTTCTGGCCTGGTCTTCCGTTGCGGAATTTCATTTTAATCGTATTGCTATTAAGTTAGCTGCACTGTCTGCCTGAGAGGTTAATGTGCTGGCATTTACCCTACGCTTTATTAAAAACAAACGCTATCTCGCGACTCTGGCGGGGGCGTTGGTTATTATCGCCGGGTTGACCTCACAACATGCCTGGAGTGGTAACGGTCTACCGCAGATTAACGGTAAAGCGCTGGCGGCGCTGGCGAAGCAGCATCCGGTAGTCGTGTTATTCCGCCATGCCGAGCGGTGCGATCGTTCCGATAATACCTGCCTGTCAGACAGCACGGGGATTACGGTCAACGGTGCGCAAGATGCCAGAGCGCTGGGTAAAGCCTTCAGTGCCGATATACAAAATTACAATCTCTATTCCAGTAATACGGTGCGCACCATCCAGTCGGCAACCTGGTTTTCTGCGGGCAGGTCGCTTACGGTGGATAAAAAAATGATGGATTGCGGCAGCGGTATTTATGCTTCAATCAATACGTTACTGAAAAAGTCGCAGAATAAAAATATAGTCATTTTTACCCATAATCATTGTTTGACGTATATTGCAAAAAATAAGCGCGGCGTAAAGTTTGATCCGGACTATCTTAATGCGCTCGTTATGCATGCGGAAAACGGAAAACTCTTTTTAGATGGTGAATTTGTTCCCGGCTAGCCGCATGTTAAAAGCGTAAAGACAGCCTGAAGCGGCTGTCGTCATTATAATAACCCTTTCAATGCTAATGTGTGGCGTGTCGCTACATTCAAATCATACAGCGCCAG
The DNA here is from genome assembly GCF_043356435.1 of Salmonella sp. SJTUF15591. Taxonomy (NCBI): domain Bacteria; kingdom Pseudomonadati; phylum Pseudomonadota; class Gammaproteobacteria; order Enterobacterales; family Enterobacteriaceae; genus Salmonella; species Salmonella sp. SJTUF15591. The sequence continues at coordinate 377,091 of NZ_JBEUJO010000005.1, forward strand.
TTCTTCTGGCTTGACCCAGGCGTAGTCCTGAAATTCGTCGTTAATACATATATCGCGGTTAGCGGAAACACAGTCGAAGATGAGATAAATCATATAAATCTCTTCTTGTCTGCCATCAGCGTAGGTTTTAACGCGGATATCGTCGCGGAAGGTCCACGGCGTAATATCGCTCAGAATCAGTTGTTCGCCGAGTTCCTCCCGAATCTCCCGACGCAGCGCCTCTTCAATGCGTTCGCCTGGCTCGACCCCGCCGCCCGACAGCGCCCACTGACCGGGAAAGACGCCGCGGTTGTCGGCCATTTTGCACAGCAGATAACAGCCATCATTTTGAATTAATGGGCAAACTATAGTTCGTTGACGCATAAGTCGCTTCCTTAAACCACCAGGCCATCAGCTTAACAAATCATTCTGCGAAATTCTTTGTGAAATATGGAAGCGATAACGCAGACTGCGTTTTTTGTTAATTTTGTTGATGCAGGCGTCGCCATGTGATGGCGCAATGATGCGTCATGGCGAAAGTAGTATTTCGTTACAATATGTTTTTGGAATGGTTTCTTAGTGCATTGATTCCTCAGCGTCTGGCAGTACAATTCTGCCGTTTTGGGGAGTTTTTCTTTATGTGCTTGCTGGAAAGGGTAAAAATGAAAAAAAGCATATTATTAGGTTTTGCCGGAATGCTGTTTGTTTCTGCATCGGCGCAGGCCATCAGTATTAGCGGCCAGGCGGGCGAAGATTACACCAACATTGGCGTGGGTTTTGGTACGGAATCGACGGGACTGGCGCTAAGCGGCAACTGGATGCACAACGATGATGATGGCGACGCTGCGGGCGTGGGTCTGGGGCTGAACATTCCGGTGGGACCGCTGCTGGCGACGGTCGGCGGTAAAGGTATTTATACCAATCCGAAAGACAGCGATGAAGGCTATGCGGCGGCTGTCGGCGGTGGGCTACAATGGAAAATCGGCAACAGCTTCCGTCTGTTCGGCGAGTATTATTATTCACCAGATTCGCTGTCCAGCGGTATCGACAGTTATGAAGAAGCGAATGCAGGCGCGCGTTTCACCATTATGCGCCCGCTGAGCATTGAAGCCGGTTATCGTTACCTGAACCTGGCGGGTAAAGACGGCAACCGCGATAATGCGATTGCTGACGGCCCTTATGTTGGCGTAAACGCCAGCTTTTGATGCTAACGGCGCGGCAATCGTCGCGCCATATTCCTCCTGTTCCCGTCATTCTTCTTTCCACGTCATATTCGTCTTTGCGTTATAGTGTTTTCATCATAAGAGCAGGAGAACACAATGCTAAATGTGGAAATGCTATCCACCGGGGATGAGGTGTTGCACGGACAAATCGTTGACACCAATGCCGCCTGGCTGGCTGATTTTTTCTTTCATCAGGGCGTTCCGTTATCACGGCGAAATACGGTAGGCGATAATCTGGACAGTCTGGTCGCTATCTTGCGTGAACGCAGTCAACATGCTGATGTTTTGATTGTTAATGGCGGGTTAGGGCCGACCAGCGATGATTTAAGCGCGCTCGCCGCGGCAACGGCAAAAGGCGAAGGATTAGTACTGCACCAGGCGTGGCTGACCGAAATGGAACGCTACTTTCAGCAGCGCGGTCGCGTGATGGCGCCGAGCAACCGTAAACAGGCGGAACTGCCTGCCAGCGCGGAGTTTATTAATAATCCGGTCGGCACTGCCTGTGGATTTGCGCTACAGCTCAACCGCTGCCTGATGTTTTTCACCCCCGGCGTACCGTCGGAATTTAAGGTTATGGTGGAGAAGGAAATCTTACCGCGGTTACGCGCGCGTTTTTCGCTGCCGGAGCCGCCGCTTTGCCTGCGGTTAACGACTTTTGGACGTTCAGAAAGCGACCTCGCGCAGCGTCTCGATTCACTGCCGTTGCCGCCCGGCGTGACGATGGGGTATCGCTCATCAATGCCGATCATTGAACTGAAGTTGACCGGCCCGGCGACGCAACGGGAGGCGATGCTGGCGTTATGGCCAGAGGTCAAACGGGTTGCCGGGCAGAACCTGATTTTTGAAGGTACGGAAAACCTGCCGGCGCAAATAGCCCGCCGCCTGCAGGAAAGGCAGTTGAGTCTGACGTTGAGCGAGCAATACACCAGCGGTTTACTGGCGCTACAGCTTTCCCGAGCCGGGGCGCCTGTTCTTGCCAGCGAAGTCGTTCCTTCTCAGGAAGAGACGCTGGCGCAAACGGCACACTGGACGACAGAACGGCGCAGCAATCATTATGCCGGTCTGGCGCTGGCCGTGTCGGGGCTGGAAAACGAACATCTTAATTTCGCGCTGGCGACGCCGGATGGCACGTATGCCTTACGCGTGCGTTTTAGCGCCAATCGGTATAGTCTGGCAATACGTCAGGAGGTCTGCGCGATGATGGCGCTAAATATGCTGCGCCGCTGGCTTAATGGCGAGGACATTATCAGCGAGCATGGCTGGATAGACGTGGTTGAATCATTGACATCATAATCCCTTTCTCTTATCTGCGATGGGAACGACATCGTGAGCCGGATAAGGCCGCTATGCCATTATCCGGCAATATTATCTGCTTTTTTGTCCAGCCAATTGTACTGAATACAAAGTAATACGTGCGTTAATTCACATTTATATGGTTAACCCTTCCACTCCGTTGGAAGGCGGATAAGCTTTGACGCGCTTCACAATTTTTTCCCTGCTGACCTTTCACACTGATTCCAGTGTCTCAGACTGGAGTCCAATATGTTGGAATCAAGTAAAGTCCCGGCTCTTACTCGCGCAATCGACATCCTCAATTTGATCGCGCGTATTGGCCCATGCAGCGCGGCAATCATTATTGAAACGTTGCGTATTCCAAAAAGCACCGCGTACCTGCTGTTGAATGAATTAAAATGTCAGCGATTTATTAGCCTCGATCATCAGGAGAACTACTGCCTGTGGACTAAGCTCGTTGAATTGTCGGGTCATGCGCTCAGCAAGATGGATCTGCGGGAGCTGGCGCGTCCTCGTCTAACACAACTGATGGATGAAACCGGGCTGCTGTGTCACTTGGGGATCATCGACCACGAAAATGCGTATTACATACTGAAAGTGGAATCTTCATCCACTATCAGCGTGCGCTCGCATGAGGGGAAAAGCCTCTCTCTTTATCGTTCCGGCATCGGCAAATGCCTGCTGGCATGGCAGCCGGCCGCCGTACGCAAAGCCATTATTGAAAAAATGGTATGGGAGCGAGCCACGCTGACCACCATCACCGAGCCGCAACAATTGAATGATGAGCTGGAACGCATTCGCCAGCGTGGATGGAGCTTTGATAACGGGGAGGATTATCCGGATGTCCGCTGCGTTGCCGCACCGGTATTTAATGCCAGAAACGAACTGACCGCGGCAATTTCAGTGGTCGGCACACGCCTGCAAATCAACGAAGAGAATCTTGATTATTTGGCCGGTAAAGCTATTGCCTGTGCCAAAGATATTTCACGCCTGTTGGGATGGAAAAGTCCCTTCGACTCACTCGCATCTTAAAATGGAGAATATTATGACTCTTCCTAAAATTAAACACGTTCGAGCCTGGTTTATTGGGGGCGCTACCGCAGAGAAAGGGGCTGGCGGCGGGGATTATCACGACCAGGGAGGAAATCACTGGATTGATGACCATATCGCCACTCCCATGAGCAAATATCGCGACTATGAGCAGTCTCGTCAGTCTTTTGGGATCAACGTGTTAGGGACGCTGATCGTCGAAGTAGAGGCGGAAAATGGACAGACGGGGTTCGCCGTTTCGACAGCAGGGGAGATGGGCTGTTTTATCGTAGAAAAACATCTTAACCGGTTTATTGAAGGCAAATGCGTAAGCGATATCAAACTTATTCACGATCAGATGCTCGGCGCGACCATGTACTACTCCGGTTCCGGCGGTCTGGTGATGAACACGATTTCCTGTGTGGATCTGGCGCTGTGGGATCTGTTTGGCAAGGTGGTTGGGCTGCCGGTTTATAAATTGCTGGGCGGAGCGGTACGCGATGAAATTCAGTTTTACGCCACCGGCGCACGCCCGGATCTGGCTAAAGAAATGGGCTTTATCGGCGGTAAAATGCCGACTCACTGGGGACCGCACGATGGTGATGCGGGGATCCGTAAAGATGCCGCGATGGTGGCGGATATGCGTGAAAAGTGCGGGCCGGATTTCTGGCTGATGCTCGACTGCTGGATGAGTCAGGATGTGAACTATGCGACTAAACTGGCTCACGCCTGTGCGCCATTTAATCTCAAATGGATTGAAGAGTGTCTGCCGCCGCAGCAGTATGAAGGCTATCGCGAATTAAAACGCAACGCGCCTGCAGGGATGATGGTTACCAGCGGCGAACACCATGGTACGCTGCAATCCTTCCGCACTCTGGCAGAAACCGGCATTGATATTATGCAGCCGGATGTTGGTTGGTGCGGCGGATTAACCACGCTGGTTGAGATCGCCGCGCTTGCCAAATCGCGCGGGCAACTGGTGGTGCCGCACGGTTCGTCTGTCTATTCGCACCATGCAGTTATTACTTTCACTAATACCCCTTTCAGCGAGTTCCTGATGACCAGCCCGGACTGCTCCACCCTGCGTCCGCAATTTGACCCGATTCTCCTGGATGAGCCGGTGCCGATGAATGGACGCATCCATAAATCAGTGCTGGATAAGCCGGGCTTCGGCGTCGAGCTTAACCGTGACTGTCACTTGAAACGCCCTTATAGCCACTAATAACTCGTGCGTTGCCTTTGTACGGCAACGCCCTCATCCTGTTGAGGATATTGCTATGAGCATCACTTTACTTGACGGCGTAGTGAAGAAAAACCGCGCACGTTTAATTCCTTTTATGTTGGCGCTGTATGTACTGGCGTTTCTGGATCGTTCAAATATTGGTTTTGCCAAAGAGACCTATCAGATAGATACCGGGCTAAGTAATGAAGCCTACGCGCTAGGGGCCGGTATTTTCTTTGTGGTTTACGCTTTCCTTGGCGTACCGGCTAATCTGCTGATGCGCAAATTTGGCGCAAGAACCTGGATCGGCACGACTACCCTGCTGTGGGGCTTTCTCTCTGCTGCGATGGCCTGGGCGGATAGTGAAGCAAAATTTCTGATAATCCGCACGCTATTGGGCGCGGCGGAGGCTGGATTTTTCCCCGGCATGATCTATCTCACTTCACAATGGTTCCCGCAGCGTAACCGTGCCAGCATTATGGGGCTATTTTATATGGGCGCGCCGCTGGCGTTAACGTTGGGTTCGCCGCTCTCCGGCGCTCTGCTGGAGATGCATGGTTTTATGGGGCACCCGGGATGGTTCTGGATGTTCGTTATCGAAGGCCTACTGGCGATTGGCGCAGGGATATTCACCTTTTTCTGGCTTGATGACACTCCGCAGCAGGCGCGTTTTCTTAGCCTGGAAGAAAAGAACGCGCTTATCAGGCAACTGGCGAGCGAAGAAGAGAAAAAGGTCACGTCAAGGCTTGCGGATGCGCTGCGTAATGGACGCGTCTGGCAACTGGCTATTATTTATCTGACGATTCAGGTGGCGGTATACGGACTCATCTTTTTCCTGCCGACCCAGGTTGCCGCGCTATTGGGCACTAAAGTGGGCTTTACCGCTTCGGTGGTAACAGCGGTTCCCTGGGTGGCGGCTTTGCTTGGCACATGGCTTATTCCTCGCTACTCCGACCGTACCGGCGATCGCCGTAACGTTGCGGCAGTGACGCTACTGGCTGCGGGCATTGGCATTGGCCTGTCAGGTCTGGTTTCTCCGGTGCTCGCTATTCTGGCGCTCTGTGTTGCAGCAGTAGGATTTATTGCCGTTCAGCCCGTATTCTGGACTATGCCGACGCAGCTACTTTCCGGTACGGCTCTGGCGGCAGGAATTGGTTTCGTTAATCTGTTTGGCGCTGTGGGCGGTTTTATTGCCCCAATTCTGCGCGTAAAAGCGGAAACGTTGTTTGCCAGCGATGCGGCGGGCCTGCTGACGCTGGCCGGAGTCGCCATCATTGGCTCATTAATTATCTTCACGCTGAGCGTTAATCGTCCGGTGGCGCAATCCGGCGCTGCGCATCATTAATCTTATCTACGTTGTAAGGATCGCTATGAACGCATTGTTATCAAATCCTTTTAAAGAAGGATTACGTAAAGGGGATACGCAAATTGGTTTGTGGCTCAGTTCAACCACCTCTTATATGGCGGAGATTGCGGCGACGTCGGGTTATGACTGGTTGTTAATAGATGGCGAGCACGCGCCTAATACGGTGCAGGACTTGTATCATCAGTTACAGGCCATCGCCCCATATGCCAGCCAGCCGGTGATTCGCCCGATCGAGGGAAGTAAAGCGCTCATTAAACAGGTACTGGACATCGGGGCGCAAACGCTACTGATCCCGATGGTTGACACCGCAGAACAGGCGCGCCAGGTCGTTTCCGCTACCCGATACCCGCCGTTGGGGCAACGAGGCGTTGGCGCGAGCGTGGCGCGTGCGGCGCGCTGGGGGAGAATCGACAACTATATGGCACAGGCCAATGAGTCGCTCTGCCTGTTGGTGCAGGTTGAAAGCAAAGTGGCGCTGGAAAACCTTGACGCGATTCTGGAGGTTGAAGGCATTGATGGCGTCTTTATCGGTCCGGCAGATCTCTCTGCTTCATTGGGTTACCCCGATAATGCCGGACACCCGGAAGTGCAGCGGATCATTGAAGCGTGTATTTATCGTATTCGCGCCGCCGGAAAAGCGGCGGGTTTTTTGGCGGTCGATCCGGCAATGGCGCAGAAATGTCTGGCGTGGGGCGCGAATTTTGTCGCGGTCGGGGTAGATACGATGCTCTACACCGAGGCGCTGGACAGCAGGTTGGCGATGTTTAAATCTGTTCAGTCAGTAAGCACGGCAAAACGTAGTTATTGAGAAAAATGCCGGATGGCACGTATGCCTTACGCGTGCGTTTTAGCGCCAATCGGTATAGTCTGGCAATACGTCAGGAGGTCTGTGCGATGATGGCGCTAAATATGCTGCGCCGCTGGCTTAATGGCGAGGACATTATCAGCGAGCATGGCTGGATAGACGTGGTTGAATCATTGACGGCATAGAACTTTTAGTGGGAAGGCCTGGCCTTCCCACCCTTATATACTTATAAATTCTTCGCAGAGCATCATTTCAGGATAAGAGCCTATCCCACCAGGCGTAATTGTTGAAGCCAGTTTGGGGCCGGCCAGCGCGCAGAAACCGGAGCGTACACGTAGTACGTGAGGATTTTGAGCACTGCCCGGTCCCAAAATGGCGAATAAAATAGCCTAATGGGATAGGCTCTAAGTACTCACCATTACTGGAGACTGTATTCATATATTTGTCGCCGGGTTTGGGTGTTAAATAGTGTTTGTTCCTCTACTGGAAGCGTTAAGAAATTTTCCGCAAATTCTCGTAATGTGGTAACAGGATCGTTTTGTCCGGCATTCGATAAGAGTTGAATTGCATGGTAACAAAATAGACCACAGCCGTTGGGTACATTATTCTGTAAATTAATTTCGATAAAATTAACCTCATCGCTTTCTGATATACCTGCAATCTTTGCTGCTTCTATAATCTCTTGCTTAGTATTTTCATTTAAATCATGATAACTGTTAAATATGAGACATTTTATTTTTTCTGCAAGTTTATAAAATAAACAGAGAAGCCAGTGATCTCCTGTATTTATCAGAAAGATTTCATTTTCACATAATCCTGATTGAGCAATCTTTTCAAGTAGCTGAGTGCTTAATATATTTTCTTTGGTGGTAGGATGAATAAGCCCAATGGGATAGTTTACCGAGAGAAAAGGTGATTCTTGAACCAGACCTTGCGTTGCAGCTGCCAGCTCATCTGACGACATCATTCGCACACCACACCAAAGATTTTCAACTCCAACCTGTTCTTTATCTGTCTGAGCGAACTGGTTGCCCATAATTTTATGTGCTATTTCTATTTTTTTAGAAAGGTCGGTTGTCGCGGAACCGGCCATATAAAGTAATCTGGAAGGGGTATGTAGCTTTTTCCACTCAGTATTATTTTTTGTTATATCGTTATTGGCAATTTGATGTAATACAAGGCAAGCCTGATTGATTTTTTTATCTATATCTGGTGAGCCCGATCTTTTTCCGCTAAAGAATTCAAAAAGAAATTTCTCAACTCTATGTCCCAGGTCATCGTTGCGTAACGCAAGATTGCATAACAGATCAATACAATTCTGATCACCGTTCTCTACTGAGCTAAGCAACAACGCAAGCGTCTCATCGCTCACCTCTCCTGCATATAGGCTGTGAAATTGCGATATGCTCAATCGGTAAAGTGAATTTACACATATATTCATTTTGCTCTGTTTCCTGATAGGTGAAAGTAGCGAATATGATGTCATGTATAATTATTTGTAAAAATATTATTATTAGTGGGGGATATATTAAATCAGGCATAGACCTGATTTTCTTATTATTCACATAACACTCAATTATTATTGGGGATATTCAGTTATCCCCCTCTTTAAAGGGGGCTGGTAACGCGTCGATACAAGAGATATTGCTCTATACACAGTAACGTCGTTATCTGTCATGCCACCATGGGTTAGCGGTCATGGTTAACCAAATAGGGCAGGTTATTGCAAAGAGACATCCGCGTTTATACCCAAAATAATCCGTAGCCAACACATAAGCAACTTGAAGTATGAAGGATATATATCTGATGGAAAATCGGCCCTGGTGAGTAGGGTAATAGCGCCGGAGGGGCTCCGGCGCTTTTTACTTAGCCGAGCGCCTGGGCCAGTAGCGTAATGGGGTGTTCGCAGCGTTTGCTTGTAGACATCTCAATTTGCCACTTACAGGTTTCACAATCGGTGACGACAATGTCGGCGCCGCTCTCTTCAATCTGGCGGAACAGCGGCGCGCCGATGGACTGTGATGTCGGATAGTTTTCCTTTTTAAATCCATACGTACCGGCAATGCCGCAGCACTGTGAATCAAGTACCGTCAATTCAAGCCCCGGAATTTGCCGCAATAATTCAAGCGTGTAAAGCGTCCAGCCCATTTTTTCCATATGACACGGCGTATGGTAGACCACTTTCAGCGGCAAAGGATTAAGCGGCAGCGTTTTCCCGGCATCCAGTTTGCGCCATAGCCAGCGGGTGGCCAGCTCGATATGTTCGCGCAGGCCGGCGTTGTCCACGTCCAGCACTTCAGGATATTCATCGCGCAACGCAAACGTACAGGTGGATGACGTGGCGATGACCGGAATACCTTTGACGGCAATCGCCTCGCGTAGCGACTCCACATTGCTGATAGCCTGTTTGCGAGCTTTATCCGTAAAACCGTTAGCGATCAGCGGTACGCCGCAACACTTCTCTTTACTCAGCAGCTGTACGCCGGTACCCATTGCGTTCAGCACCTTAATCAGATCTTTTCCGAGCTGCGGATGGTTGTAATTCACAAAACAGCCATGGAAAAAGGCGACCTGATCTTTGTATTTAGCCTGCTGCTGCGCCACGCTACGATACCAGCGGCGGAAGGTGCCGAAAGAGTATTTTGGTAAGGTGCGGCGATGATCGATTTTGAGCGCGTAATCAAGCAACTGGCGCACTGGCTTTAATGCGGTGGCGGTATTGACCACCGGCGCGAACGGCGTTGAAACGCTGCCCATCAGATCGGTATGGCTGAGAATAAAGTTACGCAATGACGGGCGCGTCGTATCGTATTTCGCGCGGGCGCGCTGGATGATATCGCCAATCTTCACGTCCGACGGACAGGCGACCTCACACCGTTTGCAGTTAATGCAATATTTCAGCGCCTCATCATACAGTGCGCCGTCTTTCAGACGCAGGCGTTCGCCATCCGGTCCGGCCTGTTTAGGGCCAGGGTAGCCAGGATTAACGCGGCTGACCGGGCACGCGGTGGTGCACACCGTACATTTAATACAACTTTCAAAACGTGTGTCGCTCATTGCTGTTCTCCTGCACGCTCAGCGATATGGTGCGCGGCCTGGAGGGCGCTGACTGCGCAGACGCCGCCGCCGCATCCCTCAGCTATAGGATCGAATCCCGCCAGCACAGAACCTATTGCATACAGATTTTCTACCGTGTTGCCCGCAAGGGAGGGGCGGAAAGCGTCATCCGTCACGACGCCAAACTGCTGCCAGGGCTGTGGGTCGAAGAAATGTTGTTGATACCATTCGGCGCGGGTGGCCGTTTGCTGTACGTCGAGCCCTAAAATAGGTTCGCGGATCCCTTCGCGCTCGGCAACCAGACCGCTACTAAAGAAGCTACCGCTGGCAAGTACGGCAAAATGCGGGCGCAGTGGGATATCGGCATGGTTGCGGGTCCATATTTCGCTCACGGTACCGCGACGGCAGGTGACTTTCTTCACTTCATCGCCCGGCATCCAGATGCCGCCCTGACGGACAAACTGGCGCTGGAGCTGATTGTGCAGACGAATACCGAGCACCGATGGCGGCAGCGTCGGCAGCAGCGTAAGCGCGCAGGGCAGACGTTCGTTAAGCCAGCGCCACAGCGTATCGTTCGCCAGCCCGAAACAGGCGGGCATGATGATCATGTCGCAGTTTGTCGCTATTGGCGACAGCGCGTCGTACAGCAGCGGCCATTTTTCTTCGTTATCAAGCAGACGCGCAATATTGACCGCGCGAAATTCCGTCGGGTTATCACGCAGTACGTCCAGTTCCGGAAGGTCGATTTCTGCGGTTTCCACGTTGAGGTCGCGTTGGCGCAGCGACGCTGCCGCAAGGTGCGCCTGGAAATCCAGTAATCCGCTAACGCCGACGACGCAAATTCGCTGTGCGGATAACGGCCAGACCGGTACTTCCGGCGAGCTAAGCCAGGTTGAACGCAATGTGCCAAGCGGCGTGACACGCTGGTGCGCCTGCTGTACGTCGCCGTATAACTGCGCGCCGCTGGCGTTAAGTAGCGTTTGCGCCTGTTGCGCCAGCGTAAGGACTTTTTGCGCGCCTAAACGCGAATAAGGATGTTCAGGCGCCTGGCGGCGCAGCGCATCAAGCCCGGCGGTAATGTCGGTCACCGGTTGGCCGTCGGGCAGGGTGCTGAGCAGATCCAGCGAGCCGGAGGAAAAATGCAGCGCGCTTTGTCCGCGGGTGACGATGGCGCAGCGTAATCCATGCTGCTGGAGTTGCAGTCCGCACAGCAAACCGGCGAGACCGCCGCCCATAATAACCGTATCAAATTTCATCCTGGTGCTCCTTCTCCAGACCGCATAATCCCTGATAAACCCAGCGCGTGAATTCGCTTTCGCGCAGCGCGTCTCCCCAGGCGACAGGTTGTACGCCTTTCCAGCGCTCATTCAGAAATTCAGAGAGTTGCGTAATAGATTGCGCCGCGGTCGTCACATTAAAACGCTGCAATAGCCCGGCCGCGCGGCAGGCGCATAGCTCGCCCTGGCAAGTGCCCATCCCTACGCGGGTGCGACGGCGCAGATCCAGCAGGCTATTCACGGTTAAGTTTTCGACGGCATACTGCACTTCCCCCGCCGTGACGGCCTCGCATTCACAGACCAGGCTACGGTGTTGGCGGCCTTCGCTCAGCCACCCCGGCGTGCGATCGCCATGCCGATAAACCGCCGATCCGCGTAGCGGCGCGGGAAGCGAGATAATGCGTTTCAGCGTATGTTCCGTAGACTCTTTTGAGCCAGGCAACGGCGTATCCGCCGTGATGCAGGGGCGAGTATTGCCCAACTTGCGGCACACGGCGTCGGTCGCCCATTCCGCCATCAGGCGGTAAGTCATTAGCTTCCCGCCGGTAATGGTAATGAAGCCATCAAGCCCGTCGCGTTCGGCGTGGTCGAACAACACAATACCGCGGCTGACGTTACGACCGCTGGGATCGTCATCGCTGGCCACCAGCGGGCGGACGCCGGAATACGCGCGCAGAATACGCGTCTTCGCCATGACAGGGGCCAGTTTTTCCCCTTCACGCAGCAGGATATCGACTTCATCTGCGGTGACGCGGTTGCTGTCTATCTCATTGTAATCAATATGGGTAGAGGTGGTGCCGATCAGTGAAATCGTATCGCCAGGTACCAGAATGTCGGCATCCGATGGTTTCCGGCAGCGGTTAATGACATGCTGGTTGATCCGATGGTCCATGATCAACAGCGAGCCTTTCGCCGGGAACATGCGAATACTCAGGTCGGCGTATTCGGCGATCCGTTGCCCCCAGATACCTGCCGCATTGACCACCACCGGCGCGTGAAGCGTCTGGGTTTCGCCAGTGAGATGGTTGCGCACATGGACGCCGCAGACCGTTGCGCCTTCACGAATGAGCCCGGTCACTTCATGCGCCGTTAACACGATTGCGCCATGTTCTCTGGCATCCAGCATATTGGCGGCGGTAAGGCGGAAAGGGTCCACGGTGCCATCCGGCACTTTTACCGCACCGATGAGCGCAGGGTTAACGGAAGGTTCGATGATGCGAGCCTGCTGCGGATCGATGGCTTCAGCGCGAATGCCTGCCGCTTCACAGGCGCGAATAAAGGTGGCCTGAAACGCAAGATCATCTTCCGGCAACGTAATAAACAGACCATCCGTCGGTTCGACGCAATGGCGGGCGATCCGTTTTAAAATCTGGTTTTCACTAATGCACTCGCGCGCGGATTCCGCGTCGGTAACCGCATAACGAGCTCCGCTGTGCAGCAGCCCGTGGTTACGCCCGGTCGCGCCGGTCGCTATATCATGCCGCTCCACCAGAACGACACGTAAACCGCGCAGCGCGCAGTCGCGGGCGATCCCTGCGCCTGTTGCTCCCCCGCCAATGATAATCACGTCACTTGCTTGCGAGTCGCGAGTTTTCATTGTTTTTCCTCACAGTTCGTTTTTTATCATTTAGCCATACAAATCATATGGAATGTTTGATTTCGCGCATAATCGCTCACTATTCGAAAATGAAACGTGATTTCGTGCGCCTTTCTGAACATTAGTCATAAATCTGTAACAATATGTGCTGTAATTCACATTAACGTGACGTATCTTTACTTAACATCCCGGCCACACTGGGAGCAGCGGGGTTGTTTGAACGAACTGCGGTGTTTACCTCTAAATAAAATACGGGCCACGGAGGCTACAATATGTTGAGTATTTTTAAACCAGCGCCGCATAAAGCGCGCTTGCCAGCGGCGGAGATTGATCCGACCTATCGCCGATTACGCTGGCAGATTTTCCTGGGGATATTCTTTGGCTATGCCGCGTATTATCTGGTGCGCAAGAACTTTGCCCTCGCGATGCCCTACCTGGTAGAACAGGGTTTTTCACGCGGCGATCTGGGCTTTGCGCTGTCCGGGATTTCCATCGCTTATGGTTTTTCGAAATTTATAATGGGTTCGGTGTCCGATCGCTCGAATCCGCGCGTTTTTCTGCCGGCAGGGTTGATTCTGGCCGCAGCAGTCATGTTGTTTATGGGCTTTGTACCGTGGGCGACATCCAGCATCGCCGTGATGTTTGTACTGTTGTTCCTTTGCGGCTGGTTCCAGGGGATGGGGTGGCCGCCGTGCGGACGTACGATGGTTCACTGGTGGTCGCAGAAAGAGCGCGGCGGCATTGTGTCGGTCTGGAACTGTGCGCATAACGTCGGCGGCGGGATCCCGCCACTGCTGTTCCTGCTGGGGATGGCGTGGTTTAACGACTGGAAAGCGGCGCTCTATATGCCAGCCTTTGGCGCGATTGTGGTGGCGCTGTTCGCTTTCGCAATGATGCGCGATACGCCGCAATCCTGCGGTCTGCCGCCTATCGAAGAGTATAAAAACGACTATCCGGACGACTACAACGAAAAAGCGGAAGAAGAGCTGACTGCGAAGCAGATCTTCATGCAGTACGTACTGCCGAACAAATTACTGTGGTATATCGCTATCGCCAACGTGTTCGTCTACCTGCTGCGCTACGGTATCCTCGACTGGTCGCCGACCTACCTGAAAGAAGTGAAGCATTTCGCACTGGATAAATCCTCCTGGGCCTACTTCCTGTATGAATACGCGGGTATTCCGGGCACGCTGCTGTGTGGCTGGATGTCGGATAAAGTCTTCCGCGGCAACCGCGGTGCGACCGGCGTGTTTTTTATGACCCTGGTGACTATCGCGACCATCGTTTACTGGATGAACCCGGCAGGAAACCCGAACGTTGATATGGCTTGTATGATTATCATCGGCTTCCTGATCTACGGCCCGGTAATGTTGATCGGTCTGCACGCGCTGGAACTGGCGCCGAAAAAAGCGGCGGGTACGGCGGCGGGCTTTACCGGTCTGTTTGGTTACCTGGGCGGTTCTGTCGCTGCAAGCGCCATTGTGGGTTATACCGTTGACTTCTTCGGTTGGGATGGCGGCTTTATGGTGATGATTGGCGGCAGCATTCTGGCGGTAATCCTGCTGGTAGTCGTGATGATTGGTGAAAAACGCCATCATGATGAGCTGCAGTTAAAACGCAACGGAGGCTAATAACATGAAAACCACACTGAAAAACCTTAGCGTGGCGTTAATGTTGGCAGGAATGACTATCGGAAGCGGCGCCGTGGCGGCTGAAAAAGTCGTTATCGCCCACCGTGGCGCCAGCGGTTATCTACCGGAGCATACGCTACCGGCGAAAGCGATGGCGTATGCGCAAGGGGCAGATTATCTGGAACAGGATTTAGTGATGACAAAGGACGACCATCTGGTCGTCCTCCATGACCACTACCTTGACCGGGTGACTGACGTCGCTGACCGTTTTCCGGACCGGGCGCGTAAAGATGGGCGCTATTACGCTATCGATTTTACGCTGGATGAAATTAAATCCCTGAAGTTTACCGAAGGGTTTGATATTGAAAACGGCAAAAAAGTACAAACTTATCCGGGCCGTTTCCCGATGGGAAAATCTGATTTCCGCATTCATACCTTTGAAGAGGAAATTGAATTCGTTCAGGGATTAAATCACTCTACCGGTAAAAATATCGGTATTTATCCGGAAATTAAAGCGCCGTGGTTCCATCATCAGGAAGGGAAAGATATTGCCGCGAAAACGCTGGAAGTGCTGAAGAAGTATGGTTACACCGGCAAGCAGGACAATGTCTATTTGCAGTGTTTTGATGTCGCTGAGCTGAAACGTATTAAGAATGAACTGGAACCCAAAATGGGGATGGATCTCAATCTGGTTCAACTTATTGCGTATACCGACTGGAATGAAACACAGCAGAAACAGCCGGACGGTCGTTGGGTAAATTACAACTACGACTGGATGTTTAAGCCGGGCGCTATGAAGCAGGTGGCGGAATATGCGGACGGTATTGGTCCGGATTACCATATGCTGGTCGCGGAAGGCTCAACGAAAGGGAATATCAAGCTGACTGGAATGGTGCAAGACGCGCATCAGAATAAGATGGTAGTGCATCCTTACACTGTGCGTGCCGATCAATTGCCGGACTATGCCACAGACGTCAATCAGTTGTACGACATCCTGTATAACAAGGCGGGCGTCGACGGGCTGTTCACTGACTTCCCGGATAAAGCGGTCATATTCCTGCAAAAAAATGACTAAAGGTTTGCCATAGTCGAAGTGACGCGCCGGATGAGGGCATAAACGCCTCATCCGGCCTGGCGCAACGTTTGCCAGCGTAAGTCTGGTAAACGCAATGCCATCAGGCGGGGTTGTTTTATAGCAACCCCTCATCGGTCAGTGTTTCCATACATTTTTGTAATAAAAATAGCGGACTTCCTTCTACCGGCGGTTCTTTTGCTAACAGGGAAATTTGTCGATAAAAGGTGGGTTCCAGCGCCACGGAGCATAATTTTCCTGTCGTGGCTTTTAAGGTTAATTCTGGCAATAAGGCGATACCTAATCCCTGGCGAATAAAATTCAGCGCAGTATCGGGATGGTTAAATTCATATTTAAATATCGGCTCAATACCCTTTTCTTTAAACAACGCCATAATGCTTAATTCATAACGACCTTTACTGACAATAAGTGGTTCGTCCATCAGTTCTTCGACCGTGACTGTACTATTGGCCGCCAGGGGATGATTTTCAGGCACCACTACGGTGAATTTATCCCGGTAAATGGGGACGCAATACATACCGTTGACCGGAAAAGGAACGAAACCGGCATCAATACTTCCGTCCTGCAGCGAATCAATAATAGCCGTACTGTTCTCTTCATAAGGGATAATTTTTACATTTGGATGATGGCTTTCAAAATAGCGAATGACGCCGGGTAAAATGCAGGCGCAGGCGCTGGGAAAACAGCCAATCCGTAGCGTACGGGCCGGGTTCTTTTTTTCTTGTTCGGCAATCTCTTTTACCGCGTTGACGTCGCGCTGGATCGCGCGTAAGTGCCTGACGATGCGGCTACCGGCGGCGGTAAGCTCAATCTCTTTACGACGCTCACGAATCAATATGTCAACGCCGAGCTCCTCCTCAAGCGCGGAGATGGCCTGGCTGACGGCGGATTGCGTCATGTATAGCCGTTTGCTGGCTTCGGTAAATCCGCCGTACTCCAGTACGGCAAGCAGGGCGTGGATTTGGGTTAGCGTCATTAGTAAAACCTAATCAATATAATTAAAACGATTAATTTTTCTAATAGAGTGCACTTGTTTATACTGCGATTCTATCGAATACATCACATTTTGACGCACCTGATAGGTGTTCAGTTGAGCTGAGCGTTGCCTGCGTGCGCCATCTGAGCGGGTCGTTAAGAATGAAAGAAAAATTATGGACGAAGGATTTTTGGGCAATCACCATAGTCAGTTTTATTATCTTTTTTGTTTTTTATGTACTGCTAACTTTATTACCCATTTATATCGCTGACCGCCTGCATGCTTCTGCAGATAAGGCCGGGCTGTTAGTGACATGTTTCCTGGCCGCGGCAATTGTTATTCGGCCATTTGCCGGACAGTGGGTGGGAAAATATTCGAATAAAAAGATTCTGGTGCTCTCTTCTCTGGCTTTTTTGGTGATTACTGCGCTGTATCCGGTTTGCCATTCTATCGAGTCGCTGCTCTTTATCCGCGTACTTCATGGGATTACGTTTGGTGTTATTACCACGGTAAAAGGAACTATTTCAGCGCGGTTAATTCCGGCCTCCCGACGTGGAGAGGGCATCAGCTTTTTCTCTTTAGCGATGGGCCTGGCGATGGTCGTAGGACCGTGGATCGGTTTGAATATGGCCCGCTGGGACGCGTTCACTGCCGCATTCTGGCTTTGTTCCGCTGTAGCGGCGTTAGGGATTGTGCTTTCCCTGATTGTGACGGTTCCTCCGGTAATTCGTCATGCCGATGGTTCGAAACCGAATCTGGGTTTTTCCGCGATGTTTGACCGCGCCGCCTTGCCTTTTGCGCTGGTCACCTTTTTTATGACTTTCTCCTATGCCGGCGTGTCGGCTTTCCTGGCGCTGTATGCGCGTGAGCTGGATTTAATGGCGGCGGCCAGTAATTTCCTGCTGTGCTACGCGATTTTACTGATGATATGCCGTACCTTCACCGGGAATATTTGTGATAAAAAAGGGCCGAAATATGTTGTTTATCCATGTCTGTTGGCTTTTACCATCGGTCTGGTGGCGCTGGGCTACACCAATGGCAGCATCATGATGATTATTTCCGGCGGTCTCATCGGTATCGGCTACGGTTCGGTCACGCCGGTCTTCCAGACGCAAATTATCAGCTCGGTTGAACCGCATAAAATCGGTGTGGCGAATTCACTGTTCTTTAACGCGATGGACGCCGGAATGGCGATTGGCGCCTTTATCATGGGAATGATGGTTGAGTCAGTTGGCTATCGTATGATTTATGTCGCTGGCGCGGTGCTGGTGGTACTCGCTGGCGCACTGTATGCCGTGCAGATGAAAAAACGTGGCGTGATGCCTTTGGTTTCCACCAGCGAGTTGCACTGAGTTACATCTCGATTTCGATATCGCCTTTTGCCCTGCAGCAGCAGGGCAAAATCTCTCCCGGCTGGATAAACGCTAAAGGTTCCGTAATCCAGTCAACCTGACCGGCAACCAGCCGGGTACGACAGGAGCCGCAATAACCTTCGCGGCACTGATACTCCACCTCAACGTTATGCGATTCCAGCGCGGCCAGCAGAGAAGGGTGTTCATCCTGGCACAGCAGCTGTGTGCCAGTGATACGCAGCGTGACGCGTCCCATCAGAGCTGGAAATTACTCAGATCGTCGGTATCGACTTCCGAATCGATTTGTCCGACCAGATAAGAGCTAACTTCCACTTCCTGTGGCGCGACCTGAACGTTATCGGACACCAGCCAGGTATTGATCCACGGGATTGGGTTGGAGCGGGTCTGGAACGGCAGATCCAGCCCTACCGCCTGCATACGAATATTAGTAATATATTCAACGTATTGACACAGGATATCTTTATTCAGGCCGATCATCGAACCGTCACGGAACAGATAGTCCGCCCACTCTTTTTCCTGCTGCGCCGCCTGCACGAACAGGTCATAGCATTCCTGTTTACACTCTTCGGCGATTTCCGCCATCTCCGGGTCGTCCACGCCGCTACGCAACAGGTTCAGCATATGTTGCGTGCCGGTCAGATGCAGAGCTTCGTCACGGGCGATCAGACGGATAATTTTGGCGTTGCCTTCCATCAGTTCACGCTCGGCAAATGCGAAAGAGCAGGCGAAGCTGACGTAGAAGCGGATGGCTTCCAGCGCGTTCACGCTCATCAGGCACAGATACAGTTTTTTCTTCAGCTCACGCAGATTCACGACAACCGTTTTGCCATTAACGGTATGGGTGCCTTCACCGAGCAGGTGCCAGTAACTGGTCATCTCAATAAGTTCGTCGTAGTAGGCGGAGATACCTTCGGCGCGCTTCTGAATTTGCTCATTGGTCACGATATCGTCAAACACGACCGCCGGATCGTTGACGATGTTACGAATAATGTGGGTATAGGATCGTGAGTGAATCGTCTCAGAAAACGCCCAGGTCTCTACCCACGTCTCCAGCTCCGGGATGGAAATGAGCGGCAGCAGGGCGACGTTCGGGCTACGTCCCTGAATGGAATCCAGCAGCGTCTGGTATTTGAGGTTGCTGATGAAGATATGTTTTTCGTGCTCCGGCAACGCCTGATAATCGATACGATCGCGGGAGACGTCGACCTCTTCCGGACGCCAGAAGAAAGAGAGCTGTTTTTCGATCAGTTTTTCGAAGATGTCATATTTCTGCTGGTCATAGCGTGCAACGTTGACCGGCTGGCCAAAGAACATGGGTTCCTTGAGCTGATCGTTTTTCGTCTGTGAAAAAGTGGTGTATGCCATTGAAGTGAATCCTTTATGGGATGAGCGCCGGATGGCGGCGCAAGCGCCTTATCCGGCCTACAAACCGTACAATCGTAGGCCGGGTAAGCATAGCGCTACCCGGCACTATTCATCAGATCTTACAAGCGCCGCTTTCGCAGCCATCGTCCTGAATAGAAGGCGCCAAATCGTCCTGCGCATCTTCCGCGCCGTCGCGGGTATTTTGATAGTACAGAGTTTTCACGCCAAACTTATACGCGGTGAGCAAATCTTTCAGCAGTTGCTGCATCGGCACTTTTCCTGACGGGAAACGTGACGGATCGTAGTTGGTATTGGCGGAAATCGACTGATCGATAAACTTCTGCATGATACCCACCAGTTGCAGATAACCGTCGTTGTTCGGCATCTCCCACAACAGTTCGTAAGCGTCTTTCAGATGCTCATAATCCGGCACGACCTGACGCAAAATACCGTCTTTCGAGGCCTTGATGCTGACGTAGCCGCGCGGCGGCTCAATGCCGTTGGTGGCGTTGGAGATCTGGGACGACGTTTCCGACGGCATTAGCGCCGATAGCGTGGAGTTACGCAGACCGTGGGTTTTGATCGATTCACGCAGCTGTTCCCAGTCGTAGTGCAGCGGTTCGTTGACGATCGCATCCAGATCCTTTTTGTAGGTGTCGATCGGCAAAATGCCTTTTGCATAGGTGGTTTCGTTGAACCATGGGCAGGCGCCTTGCTCTTTCGCCAGTTCGTTGGACGCTTTAAGCAGATAGTACTGAATGGCTTCAAAGGTTTTATGCGTCAGATTATTGGCGCTGCCGTCGGAATAACGTTTACCGTTTTTCGCCAGCCAGTAGGCGAAGTTAATCACGCCAATGCCCAGCGTACGACGGCCCATTGCGCCGCGTTTGGCAGCCGGAATCGGGTAATCCTGATAATCGAGCAGAGCATCCAAAGCGCGTACTGCCAGAATAGCCAGTTCTTCCAGCTCGTCCAGAGTTTTAATGGCGCCCAGGTTGAATGCAGACAACGTACACAACGCAATTTCGCCGTTTTCATCGTTGACATCGTTCAGCGGTTTGGTTGGCAGGGCAATCTCCAGACACAGGTTAGACTGGCGTACCGGGGCGACAACCGGATCGAACGGACTGTGAGTATTGCAGTGGTCAACGTTCTGGATATAGATACGACCGGTAGAGGCGCGTTCCTGCATCATCAGCGAGAACAGTTCGACCGCTTTCACACGCTGTTTGCGGATGCTGTCGTCGTTTTCATATTTCACGTACAGGCGTTCGAATTCGTCCTGGTCGGCGAAGAACGCATCATACAGCCCCGGCACGTCGGACGGACTGAACAGCGTAATGTCGCCGCCCTTCAGCAGGCGGGTATACATCAGTTTGTTGATCTGTACGCCGTAGTCCATGTGACGTACGCGGTTGCCTTCCACGCCGCGGTTGTTTTTCAGTACCAGCAGGCTTTCCACTTCCAGGTGCCACATCGGATAGAACAGTGTCGCCGCGCCGCCGCGCACGCCGCCCTGCGAACAGGATTTCACCGCCGTCTGGAAGTGCTTGTAGAACGGAATACAGCCGGTGTGGAAGGCCTCGCCGCCGCGAATCGGGCTGCCCAGCGCACGAATGCGGCCAGCGTTGATGCCGATACCGGCGCGCTGAGAAACGTATTTCACAATCGCGCTGGAGGTGGCGTTGATGGAATCCAGACTGTCGCCACACTCGATCAGTACGCAGGAGCTGAACTGACGGGTTGGGGTACGCACACCGGACATGATGGGCGTCGGCAGCGAGATTTTGAACGTAGAGACCGCATCGTAAAAACGTTTTACATAGTCAAGACGCGTTTCACGCGGGTAGTTCGAGAACAGGCAGGCCGCTACCAGAATGTAGAGGAACTGCGCGCTTTCATAGATTTCGCCGGTCACGCGGTTTTGCACCAGATATTTCCCTTCCAGCTGCTTAACGGCAGCGTAGGAGAAGGTCATATCGCGATCGTGAACGATAAACGAATCCATCTGCTTGAACTCTTCTTCCGTGTAGTCTTCCAGCAGATGATTGTCGTATTTGCCAAGCTCAACCATTTTTACCACATGGTGGTAAAGTGCGGGCGGCTCAAACTGGCCGAAGGCTTTCTTACGCAGGTGGAAAATCGCCAGACGCGCAGCCAGGTATTGATAATCCGGCGCATCGCGAGAGATCAGGTCTGCGGCGGCCTTAATGATAGTTTCATGGATATCGGAGGTCTTAATCCCATCATAAAACTGAATATGCGAGCGTAGCTCGACCTGAGAAACCGATACGTTATTCAGTCCTTCTGCCGCCCAATCAAGCACGCGATGAATTTTGTCGAGATTGATGCGCTCAGTACGGCCGTCACGCTTTGTCACCAGCAGACTCTGATTCATGTGGTTTTCTACCTGTTTACCTGTCCGTGAAAGAAAAATATCCCCCCGCTTATCCACAACGCCACGTTGTGACTAACTCTGTGGATAAATACTATATATAGGGGGTAATCGATAAGTGAAACGCTATATGGTGAGTATTCTAGTAGGGATTCTTTTGAGTACAAGAGTTGATTTTGGCGTTAAATTGCGGTTGCAAAAGCGTAAGAATCGCTAAATGCGCGTCTGATAAGGCCTGGAGAGGATGTCAACAATTCATAAAAAAAAATCAAAATTTGATCGAATGCTGATTTCTTCATCGAAGGGAAAGGTTGCGCCCGATGATCTAACGCAACCCTTATAGGAAAATTCTTTGATGTCAGGCTTTTTTAGCGCGGGTATGCAACATGTAGTTAACGTCTACTCCGGGACCGAGTTTGAAAGTATTGGTTATCGGGTTGTAGTGCAGCCCGGTGATATGTTGCTCTTTCAGGACGGTTTCATCTACCCAGCTTAACAGTTCAGCAGGCTTAATGAATTTCTTCACGTCGTGCGTGCCTTTTGGCACCATGTGCAGAATATACTCAGCGCCGACGACCGCCATCAGCCAGGATTTCCCATTGCGGTTCAACGTTGAGAAGAACACCTCGCCGCCGGGTTTAACCAGTTGGGCGCAGGCGTGGACGACCGATTGCGGATCGGGAACGTGCTCCAGCATTTCCATACAGGTGACGACGTCGTATTGCTGGGCGTGTTTTGCCGCATGTTCCTCAACCGTCTCCTGCACGTACTCTACCTCAATGCCGCTTTCCAGCGCATGCAGTTTGGCGACCTGCAAAGGCTCAAAGCCCATATCCAGCCCGGTGACGGTTGCGCCTTCGCGTGCCATACTTTCCGCCAGAATGCCGCCGCCGCAGCCGACGTCGAGTACCTTTTTACCAAACAGGCCGCCTGAGCGCTCAGTAATGTAGCCAAGGCGTAGAGGGTTGATGCGATGCAATGGCTTGAATTCGCCCTCCAGATCCCACCAGCGCGACGCGACGGCTTCGAATTTGGCGATTTCATTATGGTCAACGTTGTGAGCTACCGACGGTTTTTCAGTGTTCATGAGTACATGAGATTCCGCTATTGATCTATCGGGGCAGTATAGCAGGTGCAAAGTCGCTGCGTTATATCTACTGCCGTCTTTATTACGCTTTCAGCGCAAGAAGTTTTCTTGCGCGTTCTGTAAAACCGCTACCGATGTGGTGCGTGATAAAATTACAGACGCCCTCGACGTTGTTGTTTTTTAACATATCCAAAATAGTGGCATGTCCACGGTTAGAGCTGGTGATATATTCAGCGGTAAAATCCAGTCTGTAGCGAATTGCCAATAAACGTGCTGAGATCAACAGGTGTGCTTGTGAAATGTATTTATTATCGGCATATTTCACAAAAACATAATGAAAATCATGATCCAGTTTGAGGTAAGCTTGCGTATCTCGCTCTGCATTAATTTTTGCTGACTTCGATAAAATATTGCTTAATTCGACTATGACATTGTTAGCATTTTTCTCCATCGCTTCACGAATTGCGCCCTGTTCAAGGATAACCCTCATTTTGATGAGATCATTGATATCCTCGTCGGTGACAGAAAAAACAAATGTCCCACTGCGGGGAATGATGTTGACCAGGTTCTCATTATAGCTCAGCCAAATAAAAGCTTCACGAATTGGTGTTTTACTTACCATCAGAATATTTGATAGTTCATTTTCACTGATCGCTTGCCCAAGATCGAAATCGCCATGGATAATCATCTCCCTTATTTTCTCTTTAATCACCTGGGTGATGGATTTGGGTATTTCAATTGATATGTGACTAAAGTCACGCTTTAATCTATTTTTCATTTTCTTCTCCTCCATGGTTAAACCCGGCTCCATTGTAATTAATTTATTCAAAATTAACGGATCTAATATATCAGATATAAGAAAATTTACATACTTTATTGTTGTTATTGTATATTTCATTAAGTTTGCTTGCTGATATATCAGATATGACACATTAGCTTTTGAATTGTATTGTTTTTTACGTAACATCGATTCCGGTCAATACCCTTATTCATTGAATCATAAAAGGTGATGCAAAATGAGTAGTCCACAAGAAAATTTATACGATGCAATTCGTATTGTAAAAAGGAAAATCATTCCTTTGGCCTTTATTCTTTACTTTTTTAACTATATGGATCGTGTCAATATTGGGTTTGCTGCATTACGCATGAATGAATCTCTCGGTATTACGCCTGAGGATTTCGCTAATATTTCTTCTATATTCTTCATATCATATTTAATCTTTCAAATTCCGAGTAGCATTGGCTTGCAAAAGCTTGGTGCAAGAAAATGGATTAGTTCCATTATTATCGGCTGGGGAGCGGTAACAGGGCTGATTTTTTTTGCTAAAGATACCCAACATATTTTGCTGGCTCGCATTTTTTTGGGGGTATTTGAAGCTGGCTTTTTCCCGGGCATGGTTTATTATCTTGCATGCTGGTTCCCGGCTCGTGAACGCGGAAAAGTCAATAGTTTCTTCATGTTATCTATTGCTGTTGCATCGGTATTGGCTGCGCCGATGTCTGGTTGGATCATCGAGCATTTGAATATCCCGGATTATGAAGGCTGGCGCTGGCTTTTTGCTATTGAAGGTATCCCTACCGTATTCCTTGGCATCCTGACATTTTATTTACTGCCTGACAGTCCAGAAAAGGCTAAATGGCTTACGCCACAGCAGATATCGGCCTTAGTTAATAAATTACGCACTGACAATGAAACCGCAGCTGCATTAAATAAAAATACCAACTCATCCTTTCTTTCCGTAATCAAAAATCCAGTTTTGCTTCAGCTTTCTTTCGCCTACATGTTGATTCAGGCGGCTGCTCTGGCGGCAAACTACTGGTTGCCGGGGTTGGTGAAGGGATTTTCAGCTGATTTTACGGATACTGACGTTGGTTTAATCATGAGTATTCCGTTTATTTTCGCTATGTTCAGCATGCCCTGGTGGGGCTGGCATTCCGATAAAAAGAATGAACGAAAATGGCATGCTGCATTACCCATGTTTCTGGCAGGCTGTGGTTTTCTGATGATTGCTCTTGTCCCCTCAATGTCGCTGAGAATGCTGGGGCTAACGTTCTATGGTGTTGGGATCCTCAGCTATTACGGACCTTACTGGGCGCTGCCTTCTGCATTATTGTCGCCGTCAGGGTTGGCTATCAGCATTGCGTTTATTAACTCATGTTCAAGTCTTGGCGGATTCCTGATTAATAAGTCACTGGGATTCGTTTCTACTCATTATGGTGCGACAGGAATATTTATTGTAGAGGCAATACTTTGCTTCGCTGCGGTAGCCGTTCTGGCGTTAATGAAAATTGATGTGAAAAAAGAAAAAAGCCAACAAACAAATGTTGTATCACGAACCTGATAAATGGAGAAATTATGAAAATTACGTCTATTGAATTTTTTGACTGTGAATTAAAAAAAAGAGATCAAACGATGTCCTCCTATAATCCAGTACTTATCCGGGTGAATACCGACTCAGGATTAAGTGGTATTGGCGAAGTAGGACTGGCCTATGGCGCAGGCGCTAAAGCTGGCGTAGGGATCATCAGAGATCTGGCGCCATTGATTGTGGGTGAAGATCCACTAAATATCGAAAAAATTTGGGAGTTCTTTTTCAGAAAGACTTTTTGGGGGATGGGGGGCGGGAACGTTTTTTATGCCGGAATGAGCGCTATTGATATTGCTCTTTGGGATATCAAAGGTAAATATTTAGGTGTACCTGTTTATCAGCTCCTTGGCGGGAAAACTAATGAAAAATTAAGAACCTATGCTAGTCAGTTACAATTTGGTTGGGGGGATAAACGCCAGATATTAGTGACACCTGATGAATATGCTGAGGCGGCGCGTGCGGCTCTTGACGATGGATATGATGCGATTAAAGTGGATCCACTCGAAATCGATCGTAATGGCGATGACTGTGTTTTTCAGAATAAAAATCGTAACTATTCAGGATTGTTACTGGCCGAACAATTAAAAATGGGGGAAGCGCGAATTGCCGCTATGCGTGAAGCAATGGGGGATGATGCTGATATTATTGTGGAAATCCATTCTCTTCTCGGTACAAACTCAGCTATTCAATTTGCGAAGGCGATAGAAAAGTATCGTATCTTTCTTTATGAAGAACCGATTCATCCATTAAATTCTGATAATATGCAGAAAGTTTCCCGTTCAACAACGATTCCAATCGCCACTGGCGAGCGTTCCTACACAAGATGGGGATACAGGGAATTACTGGAGAAGCAGTCTATTGCCGTAGCGCAACCTGATTTGTGTCTCTGCGGCGGAATTACCGAAGGAAAGAAAATCTGTGACTATGCTAATATTTATGACACCACTGTACAGGTGCATGTTTGCGGCGGTCCTGTTTCCACGGTAGCCGCGCTGCATATGGAAACAGCAATTCCCAACTTTATTATTCATGAGCATCATACCAATGCGATGAAAGCATCTATTCGGGAACTTTGTACCCACGATTATCAGCCGGAAAATGGCTATTATGTCGCGCCGGAACAGCCCGGATTGGGTCAGGAATTAAACGATGAGGTAGTGAAAGAATACCTGGCCTATGTGATTAAATAGCATCTGGTGATACTGATTATGGTTTATGCCTCCCGGCATATCCCCTAAATAATTCGAGGTGCAGGATAAAATGGTTAACCGTCTTGAACAGCGCTTGCGCTAACCCCGACGGGGCGAGGCCCAGGGATGGGCCGAGTAACTTGCCGCCAACGCACATGAAACTTGAAGTATGACGGGTATACACGGGAGGTATTGATTTTCTAACCTCTTGCTGGCCAGGCCCCGATCTCCCCTGTGTCGCCTCTGAAGCCGATCGCCAATAAACGCCGAGACCACGCTTATAAATGAAGAGAGCATGCGGCACCCGAATAAAGCATTGTCTGGCTGCATTCCGTTTACCAGTACGTGGGCGAATGTGTTATAATTTGCGACCTTTGAATCCGGGATACAGTAGAGGGATAGCGGTTAGATGAGCGACCTTGCGAGAGAAATTACACCGGTCAACATTGAGGAAGAGCTGAAGAGCTCCTATCTGGATTATGCGATGTCGGTCATTGTTGGCCGTGCGCTGCCGGATGTCCGAGATGGCCTGAAGCCGGTACACCGTCGCGTACTTTACGCCATGAACGTATTGGGCAATGACTGGAACAAAGCCTATAAAAAATCTGCCCGTGTCGTTGGTGACGTAATCGGTAAATACCATCCCCACGGCGATTCCGCAGTGTATGACACCATCGTTCGTATGGCGCAGCCATTCTCGCTGCGTTACATGCTGGTGGATGGTCAGGGTAACTTCGGTTCTATTGACGGCGACTCCGCGGCGGCAATGCGTTATACGGAGATCCGTCTGGCGAAAATCGCCCACGAACTGATGGCCGATCTCGAAAAAGAGACGGTGGATTTCGTGGATAACTATGACGGTACGGAAAAAATTCCGGACGTCATGCCGACCAAAATTCCGAATCTGCTGGTGAACGGTTCTTCCGGTATCGCAGTAGGTATGGCGACGAATATCCCGCCGCACAACCTGACGGAAGTGATTAACGGCTGCCTGGCGTATATCGACAACGAAGACATCAGCATTGAAGGGCTGATGGAACATATTCCGGGTCCGGACTTCCCGACCGCCGCGATCATCAACGGTCGTCGTGGTATCGAAGAAGCCTACCGTACCGGTCGTGGCAAAGTGTACATCCGCGCCCGCGCGGAAGTTGAAGCTGACGCGAAAACGGGCCGTGAAACCATCATCGTCCATGAAATTCCCTATCAGGTGAACAAAGCGCGCCTGATCGAGAAAATCGCCGAGCTGGTGAAAGATAAACGCGTGGAAGGCATCAGCGCGCTGCGTGACGAATCCGACAAAGACGGGATGCGCATCGTGATTGAAGTAAAACGCGATGCGGTGGGCGAGGTGGTGCTTAATAATCTCTACTCCCAGACCCAGCTACAGGTTTCCTTCGGTATTAACATGGTGGCGCTGCATCACGGCCAGCCGAAGATCATGAACCTGAAAGATATCATTTCAGCGTTCGTGCGCCACCGCCGTGAAGTGGTGACGCGTCGGACTATTTTTGAACTGCGTAAAGCCCGTGACCGCGCGCATATCCTTGAAGCTCTGGCGATTGCGCTAGCTAACATCGACCCGATTATCGAACTGATTCGCCGCGCGCCAACGCCGGCAGAAGCAAAAGCGGCGCTGATTTCGCGTCCGTGGGATCTGGGCAACGTTGCTGCGATGCTCGAGCGCGCCGGTGATGACGCCGCGCGTCCGGAATGGCTGGAGCCAGAATTTGGCGTGCGTGACGGTCAGTACTACCTGACTGAACAGCAGGCGCAGGCGATTCTGGATCTGCGTTTGCAGAAACTGACCGGCCTGGAGCATGAAAAACTGCTCGACGAATACAAAGAGTTGCTGGAGCAGATTGCTGAACTGCTGCACATTCTGGGCAGCGCCGATCGCCTGATGGAAGTGATCCGCGAAGAGATGGAGTTAATTCGCGATCAGTTCGGCGATGAGCGTCGTACCGAAATCACCGCCAACAGCGCCGATATTAATATCGAAGATCTGATTAGCCAGGAAGATGTTGTCGTGACGCTGTCTCACCAGGGTTACGTCAAATATCAACCGCTGACGGATTACGAAGCGCAACGTCGTGGTGGGAAAGGTAAATCTGCCGCGCGTATTAAAGAAGAAGACTTTATCGACCGCCTGCTGGTGGCCAACACCCATGACACCATCCTCTGCTTCTCCAGCCGGGGCCGTCTGTACTGGATGAAGGTCTATCAGTTGCCGGAAGCCAGTCGTGGCGCGCGCGGTCGTCCGATCGTCAACCTGCTGCCGCTGGAAGCCAACGAACGTATCACCGCTATTCTGCCGGTTCGTGAGTACGAAGAAGGCGTGAACGTCTTTATGGCGACCGCCAGTGGTACCGTGAAGAAAACGGCGCTGACCGAATTCAGCCGTCCGCGTTCCGCCGGTATTATCGCGGTGAACCTCAACGACGGCGACGAGCTGATTGGCGTTGACCTGACTTCTGGCTCTGACGAAGTCATGCTGTTCTCGGCCGCGGGTAAAGTGGTGCGCTTCAAAGAAGACGCCGTCCGTGCGATGGGGCGTACCGCGACCGGTGTGCGCGGTATTAAGCTGGCGGGAGACGATAAAGTCGTCTCTCTGATCATCCCACGCGGCGAAGGCGCTATTCTGACCGTAACGCAAAACGGCTACGGGAAGCGTACCGCAGCGGACGAGTACCCGACCAAGTCTCGTGCGACGCAGGGCGTTATCTCTATCAAAGTGACCGAGCGCAACGGTTCCGTTGTCGGTGCGGTACAGGTAGACGATTGCGACCAGATCATGATGATCACGGATGCCGGTACTCTGGTGCGTACCCGTGTGTCCGAGATCAGCGTAGTGGGACGTAATACCCAGGGCGTTATCCTTATCCGCACGGCGGAAGATGAAAACGTGGTGGGTCTGCAACGCGTTGCTGAACCGGTAGATGACGAAGAACTCGACGCTATCGACGGCAGCGTGGCGGAAGGGGATGAGGATATCGCCCCGGAAGCGGAAAGCGATGACGACGTTGCGGATGACGCTGACGAGTAATGTTATTGCTGTGCGAGGGCCGGATATCCGGCCCTTTTTCTTTGCCGTTGCGGGCTACGTCATTTACCGCTACCTTAGTCACACTCTATTTACATCCTGAGGCGGAGCTTCGCCCCTTTGAAATACCTTGCTTCCTTTCGAACTACGCTGAAAGTCTCGCGCTACTTATTCAGAGCGTTAGCGTTACTCATTTGGCTCTTAATCGCCTTTGTTTCGGTGTTTTACATCGTCAATGCCCTGCACCAGCGGGAATCTGAAATTCGTCAGGAGTTCAACCTTAGCTCCGATCAGGCGCAGCGTTTTATCCAGCGCACGTCGGACGTGATGAAAGAGCTCAAATATATCGCCGAGAACCGTTTAACGGCGGAAAACGGCGTCATGTCGTCGCGTGCGCGTGATGACAAAATGGTGGTGCCGGACTTTGAACCGCTATTTGCCGACTCAGACTGTGCGGCGATGGGCTCCGCCTGGCGCGGATCGCTGGAGTCGCTGGCCTGGTTTATGCGTTACTGGCGCGACAACTTTTCAGCGGCGTATGATCTTAACCGCGTTTTCCTGATTGGCAGCGATAACCTCTGTATGGCGAATTTCGGCCTGCGTGAAATGCCCGTGGAGCGCGATGATGCGTTAAAAGCGTTACATGAGCGGATTATGAAATACCGCAACGCGCCGCAGGAAGAAAGTGGGAATAACCTTTTCTGGATAAGCCAGGGCGCGCGTCAGGGCGTGGGCTACTTTTATGCGCTGACGCCGGTGTATCTGGCCAATCGTCTGCAGGCGCTGCTGGGCGTCGAGCAGTCCATCCGTATGGAAAATTTTTTCACGCCCGGCAGTTTGCCGATGGGCGTCACTATTATTGATGAGAACGGCCATTCGCTGATTTCGTTGACCGGTCCTGACGGCAATATTAAAGCGGAGCCGCGCTGGATGCAGGAGCGCTCCTGGTTTGGTTATACGCCAGGTTTTCGTGAACTGGTACTCAAAAAAAGCCTGCCGCCATCCTCGCTCAGTATTGTCTATTCTGTGCCTGTAGATTTAGTCCTGGAGCGTATTCGTATTCTTATCCTGAACGCTATCCTGCTGAACGTGCTGGTGGGCGCAGGGCTGTTTACGCTTGCGCGGATGTATGAGCGGCGAATTTTCATTCCGGCGGAGAGCGATGCTCAGCGCCTGGAAGAACATGAACAGTTCAACCGTAAAATCGTCGCCTCCGCGCCGGTGGGGATCTGTATTCTGCGCACTATTGATGGTGTCAATATTCTGAGTAACGAACTGGCGCACACCTACCTGAACATGCTCACGCATGAAGACAGACAGCGCCTGACGCAAATCATTTGCGGCCAGCAGGTCAACTTTGTTGATGTATTGACCAGCAATAATACCAATTTGCAAATTAGCTTCGTCCATTCCCGCTATCGCAATGAAAACGTCGCGATTTGCGTGTTGGTAGATGTGAGTACGCGCGTCAAAATGGAAGAGTCGCTGCAGGAGATGGCGCAGGCGGCGGAACAGGCAAGCCAGTCTAAATCCATGTTCCTTGCAACGGTCAGCCATGAATTGCGCACACCGCTGTACGGTATCATCGGCAATCTCGATCTGCTGCAAACCAAAGAGCTGCCAAAAGGCGTGGATCGTCTGGTCACGGCGATGAATAACTCCTCCAGTCTGTTGCTGAAAATTATCAGCGACATTCTCGACTTCTCGAAAATTGAGTCGGAACAGCTAAAGATTGAGCCGCGCGAATTTTCACCGCGAGAGGTGATGAACCATATCACCGCCAATTATCTGCCGCTGGTGGTGCGTAAGCAGCTCGGCCTGTATTGTTTTATTGAGCCTGACGTGCCGGTATCGCTGAACGGCGACCCGATGCGTTTACAGCAGGTCATTTCAAACCTGTTGAGCAACGCCATTAAGTTTACCGATATTGGCTGCATCGTGCTGCATGTGCGCTGTGATGGGGATTATCTCAGCATTCGCGTGCGGGATACCGGGGTTGGTATTCCGGCAAAAGAGGTGGTTCGCCTGTTCGATCCCTTCTTCCAGGTGGGAACCGGCGTACAGCGTAACTTTCAGGGGACCGGTCTGGGGCTGGCGATTTGCGAAAAATTGATCAGTATGATGGACGGCGATATTTCCGTCGATTCGGAGCCGGGCATGGGAAGCCAGTTTACACTGCGCATCCCGCTTTATGGCGCGCAATACCCTGTGAAAAAGAGCGTGGAAGGACTCGCCGGAACCTGCTGTTGGCTGGCGGTGCGCAATACTTCTTTGTGCCAGTTTATTGAGACCAGTCTGGCGCGTAGCGGCGTTCATACGCAGCGTTATGAAGGGCAAGAACCCGCTGCGGACGATATTTTGATTGTCGATGACGCGCTGGAGCATACCTGGCAGGGGAGGGCGGCGGTCGTCTTTTGTCGCCGTCATATCGGGATTCCGTTGGAAAGAGCGCCGGGCGAGTGGGTGCATAGTGTGGCGTCGGTGCATGAGTTGCCCGCGCTGTTGGCGCGTATCTATAGTATTGAGCTGGATAGTGAAGCGCTTTCCAGCGCATTGCCGACGACGGATAAAACCGCAGATTCAAATGACGACATGATGATTCTGGTCGTTGACGATCATCCGATCAATCGCCGCTTGCTGGCCGATCAATTGGGATCGCTGGGATATCAGTGTAAGACAGCCAATGATGGTGTGGACGCTCTGAATGTGCTGAGTAAAAATGCTATCGATATTGTTCTGAGCGATGTGAACATGCCGAACATGGACGGCTATCGCCTGACGCAGCGTATCCGTCAGCTTGGGCTGACGCTGCCTGTCGTCGGCGTGACGGCGAACGCGCTGGCGGAAGAGAAACAACGTTGCCTGGAGTCCGGTATGGACAGCTGTTTGTCGAAGCCTGTGACGCTGGATGTGTTGAAACAGACGCTGGCGGTGTATGCCGAGCGGGTACGTAAAACGCGGGCATAAAAAATGCCGGATGGCGGCGTCGCCTGTCCGGCCTGTAAAAGATGAGTCGACTGGTAGGCCTGATAAGCGTAGCGCCATCAGGCTGGGTAACATAAAAGCGATTTATTCTTTGTCTGTCGGACTCAGGGTGACGGAAGAGAGATAGTTGAGCAGCGCGATATCATTCTCTACGCCCAGTTTCATCATCGCCGATTTCTTCTGGCTGCTGATAGTCTTAATGCTGCGGTTGAGCTTCTTGGCGATTTCGGTGACCAGGAAACCTTCGGCGAACAGGCGTAATACTTCGCTCTCTTTTGGCGACAGACGCTTATCGCCGTAACCGCCTGCGCTGATTTTCTCCAGCAGACGAGAAACGCTTTCTGGGGTGAATTTTTTGCCTTTTTGCAGCGCGGCCAGCGCCTTAGGCAGATCGGTTGGCGCACCCTGCTTGAGTACGATCCCTTCAATATCAAGATCCAACACGGCGCTCAGGATCGCCGGATTGTTGTTCATGGTCAGAACGATAATAGACAGGCTCGGAAAATGACGCTTGATGTACTTGATCAAGGTGATCCCATCGCCGTATTTATCTCCCGGCATGGAGAGGTCAGTGATCAACACATGCGCATCTAATTTCGGCAGGTTGTTGATCAATGCTGTGGAATCTTCAAATTCGCCGACAACATTCACCCACTCGATTTGTTCAAGTGATTTGCGAATACCGAACAGTACAATCGGGTGGTCATCGGCAATAATTACGTTCATATTGTTCATGTATTGGGCTACCTTGCTACAGCAAGCTTTTGACGTAGGCGTCAATGTCGCTGATATATTTTTCTATACCTGGAGCATCTTTCTCACGAATCAGATGTTCCAGCGTTTCACATAACTGCTTGCCGGGTACCAGATTAAGCATGGCAAACACCCCTTTCAGGCGGTGAGCCGTTTGGGCCAGCGCAGCGAAATCGCTGGTTGCCGCCTCAGTATACAACCTCTTAACATCATCCGGTACTGTGTCTACAAATAGCGCATAATAGCCGCTGGCATGAAGCTCGGCATTTTCATCTCCGCCGAGCGGGGAGGCGGGAATCTCTTCCTGCGCCAGCTGCTCTTCGATAAGTTGTAGTACAGCTTCCTGCATAGCATTGCTCATATTAAAGTTGACGCGCAACTGACCCGGGCCAATTTTCCGCACGCCTGACTCATCATCGCTTAAAAGCAAGCCCGAGGCAGTAAGATTAGACGGATTATCCGTTAAAAAGAGATCATATTCTTGACTTATCTGCCTTTCATCCGGCGTGATGCAGGTAGCGCCCCAGTTTTCTAACTGACGCAGTACAATCGCGCGAACCTCGTTGGACGTCACATCGACCATCACGCTCACGTCGTCCAGCAGGCGCTCTTCGACCTGAGTATGCTGATCGTGGGGAAGCATTTTGACATGAACGGTATAGCGCGTGCCCAGAGTTTCTCGCGCTTTAATGTTGAGATGACCGCCCAGTTTGCGCGCCAGTTGATTGCACAGCCAGAAGGTGAGCGGATTCGCTTTGCCGTAACGATCGCCCTGCGTTTCATTCATATACGGGAAATGCAGATTATCAATCTCGTTTAACGTTACACCTTCGCCCGTATCCAGAATACGGAAAGTCAGACGTTCCGCGATAGATTCATCCTGCTCGACTTCAAGCGTAATTTTACCTATAGCGGTCGTTGTGACGGCATACTGAATCAACAGCAGCAAAATTCGGCGCAGGGCGTCGCGATCGCCCCAGCGTTCATCGTTGCCGCTAAGATGGTTATTAATCAGCAGTTGCAGCCCTTTACGCTTAATGGCGGGCAGCACTTCCGGCACGACTTCGTCAATAAGATCCTGCAGGGAGAACAGCGTTGCTTCGCTCTTCCATGCGTCATTTTCCAGCATATTCGCCAGTTGGATTTCATCGATCATACGTACCAATACATCCGCCTGATCCGCCAGTTTCAGGCTTTCCGGCGTGGTGACTGCCGCGGCGTTAACCGCCAGTTGGCGTACGGGCTCTTTAAGCGTGTTGCTGATATTTTGCATAAAGGCGGCGCGGCCCTGCTGATTCTTCTCATACAAACGCTGCGCCTGTTTAAGCTTCTTATTCACCAGCACTTCCCGGTCCTGATCGCGAATAATAAAGATCTGCGTGCGGGGGGCGATCTGGCTGCGAAACAGACGGATCTCATACAGTTCGTTATTAATTGTCGCCTGAATCACGCCCTGATGCTGTTCCGCCATGCTGGTAATATTTTGTAGGTTAAGATGCGGCAACAGATGATCGGCGATTTTATTGCTGATCACGGTGCGGTTTCCTTCCTGATCGTAGACCAGCAGACCCAGCGGCAGCAGAGAAACGATCTCTTCATTAATGGCGCGTAAGACGCGAAGCTCGTTATTCGCCGCGTTGCCGGATGTCGATTCCGTCGACCGTCCCGGCTGATGACGGAACGTGGCGTAGCCAAATAACGCCAACGCCAGCAGCCCGATGTTCAGCAGTAAAGGCAGCAAAATATTTTGCAGCGTATCAAGCAAAAGCGTACCGAACGGTACCTGCCAGATCAGGCGCATTCCGGTAGAGTTAAGCGCTGAGGAGATCTCAATTTTTGAACCGTTAAAGCTAATCGTGACGCTATCAGGCGCTTCCTTTTCACTGCTTCGCCCCGTCGCCTGGGTTGCGTCAGGCTCTATCCGAAAACTGTCCAGCGGCATTCCCGGCGGGATTAAATCATTAATGGGCAGATCAAACGCCACCACGGTCGCCAGATGTCCTGGCTGATTGAAGGTCGTGCGCAGCGTAAAATAGTGACCGTTTTGCCAGGCCAGTTTTCGCAATGAGGAGAAACTTTCGCGCTCATCCAGCGCATTCGCCTGCTGCAACATCTCTGCCCGGCGGGAATCGACGATATTGCCTATAGTGGACTCTTTAAAGCCGGAAGAGAGATCTTTCAACGGTAGGGTAGAGATAAGAATCAGGCTGTTATCCTGTCCGTTGAGGTAATACATTGACCACGGCACGTTTTCCGCGCCCCACAGCGTATCCAGATAGGTTGACATACGCTGCGTCATTTCCAGCGTGGCGCTGTCATGGGAACCGAAAATCAGCGCTTCAGTTTTACGTCGCGGCTTTTCAAGATAATACACATCCTGCTTCAGACGCGTTTCCTGAAGTCCTTCACCTGTCGATGGCGTAGTGGTCGCGGCGATGTTGTCATAAATTTGCCAGGTAACATACCGCCAGGTATCCACGCGTTTATGAATAGCGTGGGTGATATCGACAATTTGATAGCTTTTGTCTTTCAACCAGGCGTTGACGGCGCTCTGTACCATAACGCCCATCGTTACCAGCAGCACAATGATCAGCAATAAGAAGAAACGGGTAATGCTTCCCGGTAGAAGGGAGAATCGGGTAGAGACCGTTGTGTCAGACTGACTCATTTATGTTTACGACCTGTAAAAGCAACGCTGAAGGTGAAGGGCAGTATAAAGGGTAATGAATGAATTTCCAGACTCTTACGTCATGCCGGGCAACTTAACACGCGCTCCGTCGGCGGGACGGGAAAAGCGTACAACCTTCGCAGAACGGTACAAATATAAAGACTACTTATAAATGTTTAGCACTAAATATCAAGAAATTATTTGCTAATGTCTTACGAACGGTCGAGCAGGGGAGTGTAGTGAATAACCGTGATAGTTTTAGGCAGGTAGCATAAATCAGCCGGGAGTGTCTGAAAAAGGCTAAAAAAAACCGAATGCGAAGCATCCGGTTGAAATAGGGGTAAACAGACATTCAGAAGTGAATGACGGTAATAAATAAAGTTAATGATGATAGCGGTCACTATTTTAGTTGCGAATGAAGATTCTGTTTTATCATTCAGTGCTATGAATTTCATCAATTTAACCCATTGATTTTAAAAGTCTCGTGAATATATTTTGTCTATTTGTGCTTATTTTTACTTGATTTTTGCTTTAAAAAAGTTCCGTAAAATTCATATTTTGAAACATCTATGTAGATAACTGTAACATCTTAAAAGTTTTAGTATCATATTCGTGTTGGATTATTCTGTATTTTTGCGGAGAATGGACTTGCCGACTGGTTAATGAGGGTTAACCAGTAAGCAGTGGCATAAAAAAGCAATAAAGGCATATAACAGAGGGTTAATAACATGAAAGTTAAAGTACTGTCCCTCCTGGTACCAGCTCTGCTGGTGGCGGGCGCAGCGAATGCGGCTGAAATTTATAATAAAGACGGCAACAAATTAGACCTGTTTGGTAAAGTTGATGGCCTGCACTACTTCTCTGACGACAAAGGCAGCGACGGCGACCAGACCTACATGCGTATCGGCTTCAAAGGCGAAACGCAGGTTAACGATCAGCTGACCGGTTATGGCCAGTGGGAATATCAGATTCAGGGCAACCAGACTGAAGGCAGCAACGACTCCTGGACGCGTGTGGCGTTTGCGGGTCTGAAATTCGCTGATGCAGGTTCCTTCGATTATGGTCGTAACTACGGCGTAACCTATGACGTGACCTCCTGGACCGACGTTCTGCCGGAGTTCGGCGGCGACACCTACGGCGCTGACAACTTTATGCAGCAGCGTGGTAACGGCTATGCTACCTACCGTAACACCGACTTCTTCGGCCTGGTGGATGGTCTGGACTTCGCGTTACAGTATCAGGGCAAAAACGGCAGCGTGAGCGGTGAAAACACCAACGGTCGCAGCCTGCTGAACCAGAACGGCGACGGTTACGGCGGATCGCTGACTTATGCAATCGGCGAAGGCTTCTCTGTCGGTGGCGCTATCACCACGTCTAAACGTACTGCCGATCAGAACAACACAGCTGACGCTCGCCTGTATGGTAACGGCGATCGCGCTACGGTCTACACCGGCGGCCTGAAATACGATGCGAACAACATCTATCTGGCAGCGCAGTATTCTCAGACCTATAACGCAACCCGTTTTGGTACCTCTAACGGCAACAATAAGTCCACCTCTTACGGTTTTGCCAACAAAGCGCAGAACTTTGAAGTGGTTGCTCAGTACCAGTTCGACTTTGGTCTGCGTCCGTCTGTGGCTTACCTGCAGTCTAAAGGTAAGGACATCAGCAACGGCTACGGCGCCAGCTATGGCGACCAGGACATCGTAAAATATGTTGATGTCGGCGCGACTTACTACTTCAACAAAAACATGTCCACCTATGTTGATTACAAAATCAACCTGCTGGATAAAAACGACTTTACCCGCGATGCGGGCATCAACACCGACGACATCGTAGCGCTGGGTCTGGTTTACCAGTTCTAATCAGCAAAAGATGTTGCTAAAGGGCCTGCGGGCCCTTTTTTCATGCCTGATTCCGGCGTACAAATACGACGTTTTGATATACGCTTGCGTCCATTCGAATGAGGATAAACAGCGATGAAAATGACTTTTTGCCGGGCCGTGTGTCTGGCGGCGGCTTTTTTACTTATGGGCTGCGATGAGGCTCCCGAAACGACAACAGCGTCACCTGCCGCTCAGGTGCTGGAAGGTAAAACGATGGGGACCCTCTGGCGGGTGAGCGTGGTTGGTATCGATGCGAAACGCGCCGCAGAGTTACAGACTAAAATCCAGACTCAGCTTGATGCTGATGATTGGTTGCTTTCTACCTATAAAAATAACTCCGCGCTGATGCGTTTTAACCATTCACGCAGTCTTGCGCCCTGGCCGGTCAGCGAAGCCATGGCGGATATCGTGACCTCGGCGCTGCGTATTGGCGCGAAGACGGATGGCGCGATGGATATCACCGTGGGCCCGCTGGTCAATCTGTGGGGGTTTGGACCGGATCGGCAGCCGCTGCATATCCCAACACCAGCACAAATCGATGCGGCAAAAGCGAAAACAGGCCTGCAACATTTGCAGGTTATCGACAGGGCTGGACATCAGTTTTTGCAAAAAGATCTGCCGGATCTTTATGTTGATCTCTCCACGGTCGGGGAGGGCTATGCGGCGGATCATCTGGCGCGTCTGATGGAGCAGGAGGGCATTGCGCGTTATCTGGTCTCGGTGGGCGGCGCATTAAGCAGTCGCGGGATGAATGCGCAGGGGCAGCCGTGGCGCGTCGCGATTCAGAAGCCGACCGACCGGGAAAATGCGGTGCAGGCGATTGTGGATATCAACGGGCATGGCATCAGCACCTCCGGCAGCTACCGCAACTATTATGAGCTGGATGGCAAGCGTATCTCGCACGTTATCGATCCGCAAACGGGGCGCCCCATTGAACACAATCTGGTATCGGTTACGGTTATCGCGCCAACGGCGCTGGAAGCGGACGGCTGGGACACCGGCCTGATGGTGCTTGGTACGCAAAAGGCGCAAGAGGTCGTGCGGCGGGAAGGGCTGGCGGTCTTTATGATCATGAAAGAAGGTGAAGGCTTTAAAACCTGGATGTCGCCGCAGTTCAAAACGTTCCTGGTGAGCGATAAGAATTAAAACGCAAGATTACGGGTTTTTGTGGGCGGATTTACGGACACACTGCATGTAAGCAAGCACTATGCTTAATGAAGGAGTCTATGATGAAAAAAGCGTTACTTACCGATGATGAATGCTGGCTGCGGGTGCAGGCGCGCGATGCCAGCGCGGATGGGCGTTTCGTTTTTGCGGTGCGAACTACCGGCGTTTTTTGCCGCCCTTCTTGTCGCTCGAAGCGGGCATTACGTAAAAATGTTCGCTTTTTTGCCAACGCGCAGCAGGCGCTGGACGCCGGTTTTCGCCCCTGCAAGCGCTGTCAGCCGGATAATGCGCGCGCGCAGCAACGGCGGTTGGATAAGATTGCCTGCGCCTGCCGTTTACTTGAGCAGGAGACGCCGGTAACGCTGGCGTCTCTGGCGCAGGCGGTGGCGATGAGCCCGTTTCATCTGCACCGTTTGTTTAAAGCGAGCACCGGTATGACGCCGAAAGGGTGGCAGCAGGCGTGGCGCGCCCGGCGGCTGCGTGAGGCGTTGGCGAAAGGAGAGCAGATCACGGCGGCTATTTACCGCGCCGGCTTCCCGGATAGCAGTAGCTACTATCGTCATGCCGACCAGACGCTGGGCATGACGGCAAAACAGTTTCGCAAAGGCGGCGATAATGTCTCCGTTCGCTATGCGCTGACGGACTGGGTTTACGGACGGTGCCTGGTGGCGGAGAGCGAGCGGGGGATTTGCGCGATTCTCCCCGGTGATAGCGACGACGCGCTACTGGCTGAATTACACACCCTTTTCCCGGCGGCCCGCCACGAACCTGCTGACGCGCCTTTTCAGCAACGGGTGCGGCAGGTTGTCGCGGCTATCAACACACGCGATTTGCTGCTCTCGTTGCCGCTGGATATTCAGGGAACCGCGTTTCAACAGCAGGTCTGGCAGGCGTTATGCGCAATTCCCTGCGGCGAAACCGTAAGCTATCAACAGCTTGCCGCGACTATCGGCAAACCCGCGGCGGTACGCGCGGTCGCCAGCGCGTGCGGCGCGAATAAACTGGCGATGGTGATCCCGTGTCATCGGGTCGTGCGTCGCGATGGCGCGCTCTCCGGTTATCGTTGGGGCGTGCGTCGAAAAGCGCAGCTATTAAAGCGAGAAGCGCAAAAAGAGGAGTAGCAATGCTGGATCTATTTGCTGATGAAGCGCCCTGGCAAGAGCCCCTGGCGCCTGGCGCGGTGGTGTTGCGCCGCTTTGCGTTTCGCGCGGCGCAGTCGCTATTAGACGATATCGGTTTTGTCGCCAGTCAGTCTCCGTTTCGTCAGATGGTGACGCCGGGCGGCTACACCATGTCGGTGGCGATGACCAACTGCGGCGCGTTAGGGTGGACTACCGATCGTCACGGTTATTGTTATGCCGTGCGCGATCCGTTGACCGATAAACCCTGGCCTGCGCTGCCGTTATCGTTTGCCAGCGTATGTCGTCAGGCGGCAATCGCGGCAGGGTATGCGAGCTTCCAACCGGACGCCTGCCTGATCAATCGCTACGCGCCCGGCGCTAAACTGTCGCTGCATCAGGATAAAGACGAGCCGGATCTGCGCGCGCCTATCGTCTCAGTTTCGTTGGGGGTGCCGGCGGTTTTTCAGTTTGGCGGCCTGCGTCGCAGCGATCCGCTCCAGCGGATCTTACTGGAGCATGGCGATATCGTGGTCTGGGGCGGCGAGTCCCGGCTGTTTTATCACGGCATCCAGCCGCTTAAAGCGGGCTTTCATCCCATGACCGGTGAATTTCGTTACAATCTCACCTTCCGTCAGGCGGCTGAAAAAGAATAAAAATAAGAATTATTATTGCTGTGCGGGTGGAGTTAGTTAAACT
The DNA here is from genome assembly GCF_043356435.1 of Salmonella sp. SJTUF15591. Taxonomy (NCBI): domain Bacteria; kingdom Pseudomonadati; phylum Pseudomonadota; class Gammaproteobacteria; order Enterobacterales; family Enterobacteriaceae; genus Salmonella; species Salmonella sp. SJTUF15591. The sequence goes on from NZ_JBEUJO010000005.1 coordinate 417,737, forward strand.
GCGGGCTGTTATTATCGGTCCGGGTTGTATGCATGGAACTTCTTATTCTTGTCTGGCGGCAGTACCGCTGGCCATTTATTAGCGTGATGGCGCTGAGCCTCGCCAGCGCGGCGCTGGGGATTGGCCTGATCGCGTTTATCAATCAGCGCCTGATTGAAACGGTGGACACCACCGTCATGGTGCTGCCGGAATTTCTCGGTCTGCTCCTGTTGCTAATGGTCGTCACATTAGGTTCCCAACTGGCGCTCACCACTCTGGGACACCATTTCGTTTACCGCCTGCGCAGCGAATTTATCAAGCGCATTCTGGATACGCACGTTGAACGCATTGAGCAACTGGGCAGCGCCTCTTTACTGGCCGGTCTGACCAGCGATATTCGCAATATTACTATCGCCTTTGTGCGTCTGCCTGAGCTGGTGCAGGGCATTATCCTCACCGTCGGCTCGGCGGCGTATCTGGCGATGCTATCGACAAAAATGCTGCTGGTTACGGCTATCTGGATGGCGGTCACTATCTGGGGCGGATTCGTGCTGGTGGCGCGGGTTTACCAGCATATGGCGACCCTGCGCGAGACCGAAGATAAGCTGTACAACGACTATCAGACGGTGTTGGAAGGACGCAAAGAGCTGACGCTAAACCGCGAGCGTGCGGAGCAGATTTTTCAGCAATGCTATATTCCGGACGCCAAAGAGTACCGTCATCACATTATCCGTGCCGATACTTTTCATCTGAGCGCCGTCAACTGGTCGAATATCATGATGCTGGGGGCGATAGGCCTGGTCTTCTGGATGGCGAATAGTCTCGGCTGGGCGGATACCAACGTCGCGGCGACCTATTCACTGACGTTGCTGTTCCTGCGCACGCCGCTGCTGTCTGCGGTGGGGGCGTTGCCAACGCTACTGACCGCCCAGGTGGCGTTTAATAAACTGAATAAATTCGCGCTCGCCCCGTATAAGCCTGATTTTCCGCAGCCGAAAGCCTTTCCCGACTGGAAGACGCTGGAGCTGCGCAACGTGGTTTTTCACTATCAGGATAACGCGTTTTCCGTGGGGCCCATCAACCTGACGATTCACCGCGGCGAACTGCTGTTTTTAATTGGCGGCAACGGTAGCGGGAAATCGACGCTGGCCATGTTATTGACCGGTTTATACCAGCCGCAATCGGGAACGATTTTACTTGACGGTCAACCTATTGCCGCCGGGCAGCCGGAAGATTATCGCAAACTGTTTTCTGCGGTGTTCACCGATGTGTGGTTATTCGACCGCCTGCTGGGGCCGCAGGGGAAACCCGCCAATCCCGCGCTGGTCGAAAAGTGGCTTGAGCACCTGAAAATGACGCACAAGCTGGAGCTAAACGATGGGCGCATTTTGAATCTTAAACTGTCGAAAGGGCAAAAAAAGCGCATTGCGCTGCTGCTGGCGCTGGCGGAAGAGCGCGATATTATTTTGCTGGATGAGTGGGCCGCCGATCAGGACCCGCATTTCCGCCGGGAATTTTATCAGGTACTGTTGCCGTTAATGCAGGAAATGGGCAAAACCATTTTCGCCATCAGCCATGATGATCACTATTTTATTCACGCCGATCGTCTGCTTGAAATGCGTAACGGACAGCTAACCGAACTCACCGGCGACGAACGTGACGCCGCCTCGCGTGATGCGGTTGCGCGTACTGCGTAATGGACTATGGCGCCGGATGAACCACCTGATGGCAGCCCTACGTTCGCACGCGGGTAGGCCTGATAAAATGCCACGCGTCGCCACCAGGCATCGGGGTATTTTTTGCGGCGGACGAGCGGGGCTCCAGACGTGTTTTAAAAAGAACCCCGGAGCGCTGCGTGAGTCGGCGTGTTCAGATGCCCGGTAAGTGTGACCGGGCAGCGTAACATTATCGCGCGACGGCGTTCTGTACGTTAGCGTCCGCTTTCCAGATGCGGTATTTCACGTCCACATTCGCTGGGGTATACACCACGATCGGCAGCTTGCTGTTGTAGCGCAGCATCCCGTCTTCACCCAGCCAGGCGGTGACGAATTTTTGCTCTTTCTTACCTTCAGGGCAGGCCATCATGGTTGATACCGGAGAGGTGACGTTATCAAAGACATAATAGTCATAGCCCCAGCCTTCCAGCGTTTTTGTTTCCAGCGTGCCGCCGAGGCGATGCTGGTTACAATCCACATTCAGCGTTTGGCCAATCAACAGTTCCACTTTGAGGGTAGATTCATCCTGCTGAGGGGCAAGGGTTATCACTTGCCGCTTCATTCCTTTTTCCGCCTGCGGATAGGGGGCGATTTTCTCCAGCGGCTGGGCGGTATCGCTATTGTTAGCCCAGGCAGAGGCGCTGGCGAGGGCGGCGAAGACGACGGCAGGGACAAACATCTTCATTTGATTGTTCACAGTATTTCCTTTCTGCTGTTTTCGGTATGCACGGGCAACAGATTAACACATTCATATTATCTATTAATCTGTATTTACTCATATTTTCAAGATTATTAATAAAATAGCGTCTTTTTATATAGTGGAATATTCTGATATTGATAATGTAAATGAAATTATCAGCTATTAGTGGTTTTCGTTATATAAATATCTATATAACTCATTGAAATGTGAGAAAAAGCACGTTTACGGGTCTTTACCCGGCACTCTTTTGATCCGGCAACAGCATTTACCTCTATCGGGGTATGCATCTCTTACACATCCTGAAATATCTTATTTACAAAAACAACTACTCATAAATTGTACGGTTTTTATTGGTATTCACTCCCTATGGAAGCGTGTCGTTATGGAAGGGCGATATCATGGTTGATTTATCCCGTCGAAGCATGTTGACCGGCAGTTGGCGCAACGCCAGCAATGGGATTCTTCCGCCGTGGGCCAGAGAAACAACCTATTTTCTCGCACATTGTCTGCGTTGCGACGCCTGCATCCAGGCGTGTGAGGCCGACATCCTGCAGCGAGGGGCGGGGGGATATCCGAGCGTAGATTTCAAACGGGGCGAGTGCAGCTTTTGTTATGCCTGTGCGCAGGCCTGTACTGAATCGCTTTTTCTTCCGCGCCACACCAGGGCCTGGGATCTGATTTTTACGCTCACGGAAAACTGCCTCGCCAGGCAATCGGTTGAATGCCATCGCTGCCAGGACAGTTGTGAACCTATGGCCATTACCTTTCGTCCCACGCTATCCGGCATTTACCAGCCGCAGCTTGACTCGCAGGCCTGTAACGGATGCGGGGCGTGTGTGGCTATCTGTCCCGTGTCAGCCATCAAAGCGGAGAACCACCATGCGCACTAACTGGCAGGTCTGTAGCCTGGTCGTGCAGGCCAAAAGTCAGAACATCGCCGCCATTGGCACACAGTTGAACACGTTGCCGGGTTGCGAAGTCGCGTTAAGCGACGTTGAAAGCGGGCAACTGATCGTGGTGGCGGAAGCAGATCAGAGTGAAACGCTGATGCAAACAATTGAGTCAGTACGCAATGTCGAGGGCGTACTGGCGGTGTCGCTGGTTTATCACCAGCAGGATGAGCAAGGTGAGGAAACACCATGAAACTCAGTCGTCGTAGCTTTATGAAAGCTAACGCCGTTGCGGCCGCTGCGGCGGCTGCCGGTCTGAGCGTGCCGGGCGTCGCCCGCGCCGTTGTCGGGCAGCAGGAAGCCATCAAATGGGATAAAGCGCCGTGCCGTTTTTGCGGAACGGGGTGCGGTGTGTTAGTGGGCACGCAGCAGGGCCGTGTGGTCGCCTGTCAGGGCGACCCCGACGCGCCGGTCAACCGTGGTCTGAACTGCATTAAAGGCTACTTCCTGCCCAAAATCATGTACGGCAAAGATCGTCTGACGCAGCCGATGCTGCGCATGAAAGACGGCAGCTATCACAAAGACGGCGAGTTTACGCCGGTGAGCTGGGAACAGGCCTTCGATGTGATGGAAGAGAAGTTTAAAACCTCCCTGAAAGAGAAAGGACCAGAAGCGATCGGCATGTTTGGGTCGGGTCAATGGACCATCTGGGAAGGCTATGCCGCCGCGAAACTGTTCAAGGCTGGTTTCCGCTCTAACAACATTGACCCGAACGCGCGTCACTGCATGGCCTCGGCGGTGGTGGGCTTTATGCGTACCTTTGGCATGGATGAACCGATGGGCTGCTACGACGATATTGAGCAGGCCGATGCGTTTGTGCTGTGGGGTTCCAACATGGCGGAGATGCACCCGATTTTATGGTCGCGCATCACTAACCGCCGTTTGTCCGACCCGAATGTGAAAGTCGCTGTCCTCTCCACCTTCCAGCACCGTAGCTTTGAGCTGGCGGACAACGGTATTGTCTTTACCCCGCAAAGCGATCTGGTGATCCTTAACTATATCGCGAATTACATTATTCAGAACAACGCGGTAAATCAGGATTTCTTCACAAAGCATGTGAACCTGCGTAAAGGGGCGACGGATATCGGCTACGGCTTACGCCCGACGCACCCGCTGGAAAAAGCGGCGAAGAATCCGGGCTCCGATGCTTCCGAGCCGATGAGCTTCGACGAGTATAAAGCCTTCGTGGCGGAATATACGCTGGACAAGACCGCTGAAATGACCGGCGTGCCGAAAGATCAACTGGAACAGTTGGCACAGCTCTACGCCGATCCGAATAAGCGCGTGATCTCTTACTGGACGATGGGTTTTAACCAGCATACCCGCGGCGTGTGGGCGAATAACCTGGTTTACAACCTCCATCTGCTGACCGGAAAAATCTCCCAGCCTGGCTGCGGTCCTTTCTCGCTGACCGGCCAGCCTTCCGCCTGCGGTACGGCGCGTGAAGTGGGAACCTTCTCACACCGTCTGCCCGCAGACATGGTCGTGACGAACGAAAAACACCGTGATATCTGCGAAAAACACTGGCAGATCCCCGCTGGCACTATCCCGGCAAAAGTGGGTTTACATGCGGTGGCGCAGGATCGCGCGTTGAAAGACGGCAAGCTGAACGTCTACTGGGTAATGTGTAATAACAATATGCAGGCCGGGCCGAACATCAATGAAGATCGGATGCCGGGCTGGCGCGATCCGCGTAACTTTATCATTGTCTCCGATCCTTACCCGACGGTGAGCGCGCTGTCTGCGGATCTGATCCTGCCGACCGCCATGTGGGTTGAGAAAGAAGGCGCTTACGGCAACGCCGAACGCCGCACGCAGTTCTGGCGTCAGCAAATTAAAGCGCCGGGCGAAGCTAAATCCGACCTCTGGCAACTGGTGCAGTTCTCCCGTCGTTTTAAAACCGAGGAGGTCTGGCCGGAGGCGTTGCTGGCCCAGAAGCCGGAGCTGCGCGGTAAAACGCTGTATGACGTTCTGTTCGCCACGCCGGCGGTCAGCAAATTCCCGCTGAGCGAGCTGAAAGAGGATCAGTTAAACGATGAGTCTCGTGAGCTGGGCTTCTATCTGCAAAAAGGACTGTTTGAAGAATACGCCTGGTTTGGACGTGGCCACGGGCACGATCTGGCGCCGTTCGACGATTACCACAACGCGCGCGGTCTGCGCTGGCCGGTCGTCGAAGGCAAAGAGACGCAATGGCGTTACAGCGAAGGCAACGACCCGTATGTAAAAGCGGGGGAAGGGTACAAATTCTACGGTAAACCGGATGGCAAAGCGGTGATCTTCGCGCTGCCATTTGAACCTGCGGCGGAGTCGCCGGACAACGAGTACGATCTGTGGCTTTCCACCGGTCGCGTGCTGGAACACTGGCATACCGGCAGTATGACGCGCCGCGTGCCTGAATTGCATCGCGCCTTCCCGGAAGCGGTGGTCTTTATTCACCCGCTGGATGCGAAAGCGCGCGATCTGCGTCGCGGAGATAAGGTTAAAGTGTCGTCCCGCCGCGGCGAAGTGATTTCGATTGTCGAAACACGTGGACGTAACCGTCCGCCGCAGGGACTGGTGTATATGCCGTTCTTCGATGCCGCTCAGCTAGTGAACAACCTGACGCTGGATGCGACGGACCCGCTCTCTAAAGAGACGGACTTCAAGAAGTGCGCCGTTAAGCTGGCGAAGGTGTAACGCGTTATGTCCCGTACAGCGAAACCCCAAAATGGCCGCCGCCGCTTCCTGCGTGATGTTGTGCGCACTGCGGGCGGGCTGGCGGCGGTTGGCGTGGCGCTGGGCTTGCAACAGCAAACCGCGCGCGCAACGGGCGTGCGGCTGCGTCCGCCTGGCGCGCTGAATGAAAATGTCTTCGCCAGCGCCTGTGTGCGCTGCGGGCAGTGCGTTCAGGCGTGTCCATACGACACGCTAAAACTGGCGACGCTGGCCTCCGGGCTATCGGCAGGCACGCCCTATTTCGTCGCTCGCGACATCCCCTGCGAAATGTGTGAAGACATTCCGTGCGCCAAAGTCTGCCCCAGCGGGGCGCTGAATAAAGATATCGCCTCCATTGATGACTCGCGTATGGGGCTGGCGGTGCTGCTGGATCAGGAAAACTGCCTCAACTTTCAGGGGCTGCGCTGCGACGTTTGCTACCGCGAATGCCCGAAAATCGATGAGGCCATCACGCTGGAGCTGGATCGCAACATGCGCACTGGCAAACATGCGCGCTTTCTGCCCACCGTACACAGCGACGCCTGTACCGGCTGCGGCAAATGCGAAAAAGTCTGCGTACTGGAGCAACCAGCGATAAAAGTGTTGCCGTTGTCATTGGCGAAAGGGGAGTTAGGACACCATTACCGCTTCGGCTGGCTGGAGGGGAAAGATGGCAAATCGTAAACGCGACGCCGGGCGAGAAGCGCGGGCGAAAAAAGGCTGGTGGCGTAGCCACCGTTGGCTGGTGTTACGCCGTATCAGCCAGTTTATGGTGCTGGGGATGTTTCTCAGCGGCCCGTGGCTGGGCTTTTGGGTTTTGCATGGCAACTACAGCAGTAGTTTGCTGTTCGATACCCTCCCGTTGACCGATCCGCTGATTACCCTGGAAAGTCTCGCCAGTGGGCATCTTCCCGCTACCGTGGCGCTGACGGGAGCAGTGATTATCGCTGTGCTGTATGCGCTGGCGGGAAAGCGATTATTTTGCAGTTGGGTTTGCCCGCTAAACCCCGTTACCGATTTGGCTAACTGGATGCGCAGGAAATTTGACCTGAACCAGTCTGCGACGATTCCACGCCATATACGGTACGTCCTTCTGGTGGTGGTGTTAATCGGTTCGGCCTTGACCGGCACGCTGCTGTGGGAATGGATTAATCCCGTGTCGCTGTTAGGCCGTAGTCTGGTTATGGGATTTAGTAGCGGCGCGTTGCTGATTATTGCTTTGTTTTTATTTGATTTATTAGTCGTTGAGCACGGTTGGTGCGGTCATATTTGCCCGATGGGCGCGCTGTATGGCGTGCTGGGCAGTAAAGGCGTAGTGACCGTGACGGCCAAAAAACGTGAGAAATGTAATCGCTGTATGGATTGTTTTCATGTTTGCCCGGAACCGCATGTGCTACGTGCGCCGGTGCTGGATGAGCAAAGCCCGGCGCAGGTCACTCACCGCGACTGCATGACCTGCGGTCGCTGCGTGGATGTCTGTTCTGAGGATGTTTTTACAATAACGATACACAACATCATTCGGGATGCATCGCGGCGGTAAGCGAGGAAATCCCCAGGAGCATAGATAACGATGTGACTGGGATTTTGGAGCGCAGCCAACAAAGAGGCAGCTCGAAGGATGAAGTGTAAATGCGATGGAGTTCGGGAGCGAAACAATGAAAAGCCATGACCTGATGAAAGCGCTGTGTCAATGGATGGCCACGCTTGCCCTGGTGGTAAGTGGTGCGGTTTGGGCGGCAAACGGAGTGGATCTGAGCCAGTCGCCGGAAGTATCCGGGACGCAGGAAGGGGCGATTCGTATGCCGAAAGAGCAGGAACGTATGCCGCTAAATTACGTCAACCAGCCGCCGATGATCCCGCACAGCGTCGAGGGCTACCAGGTGACGACCAATACCAACCGCTGTCTGCAATGCCACGGCGTGGAAAGTTATCGTACGACGGGCGCGCCGCGTATCAGTCCGACGCACTTTATGGACAGCGACGGTAAAGTGTCGGGCAACGTCGCGCCGCGTCGTTATTTCTGCCTGCAGTGCCACGTACCGCAGTCTGATACCGCGCCGATTATCGACAATACCTTTACCCCCTCGCAAGGTTACGGGAAATAAGAGGTCATTATGGAAAATTCTAACCGTAAACCCGGCTGGATAAAGCGCGTCTGGCGATGGTGGCGCAGCCCCAGCCGCCTGGCGTTGGGGACGCTGCTGTTAATCGGTTTTATCGGCGGCATCATCTTCTGGGGCGGCTTCAATACCGGAATGGAAAAAGCTAACACCGAAGAGTTTTGTATTAGCTGCCATGAAATGCGCAACACGGTGTATGAGGAGTATATGGAAACCGTCCACTACAACAACCGTAGCGGCGTTCGTGCCACCTGTCCTGACTGCCATGTGCCGCATGAGTGGGGGCCGAAGATGATCCGTAAGATCAAAGCCAGTAAAGAGCTGTATGCGAAGGTATTTGGGCTGATAGATACACCGCAGAAATTTGAAGCTCATCGCCTGACAATGGCACAAAATGAGTGGCGGCGCATGAAAGACAACAACTCGCAGGAATGCCGTAACTGCCACAATTTCGACTTTATGGATCTGACCGCGCAAAAAGGCGTCGCGGCGAAAATGCACGATCAGGCGGTAAAAGATGGACAGACCTGTATCGATTGCCACAAAGGGATCGCGCATAAACTGCCGGATATGCGTGATGTTAAACCAGGTTTCTGACAGGACGTTGATGAGTGGGAATGCTTGAAGCCAGAGATCTGTACTGCGAGCGGGACGAGAGGACGCTGTTTCGCGGGCTGTCGTTCACCGTGGAGGCCGGGGAGTGGGTGCAGGTCACCGGCGGCAACGGCGCCGGAAAAACCACCCTGCTGCGCCTGCTGACCGGGCTGGCGCGCCCGGACGGCGGGGAGGTGTACTGGCAGGGCGAGCCCCTGCGCCGCGTGCGCGACAGCTTCCATCGCAGTCTGCTGTGGATAGGGCACCAGCCGGGGATTAAATCCCGCCTGACGGCGCGGGAGAACCTGCACTTCTTCCACCCCGGTGACGGCGCGCGCCTCCCGGAGGCGCTGGCGCAGGCCGGGCTGGCGGGATTTGAGGACGTGCCGGTCGCCCGGCTCTCGGCCGGGCAGCAGCGCCGGGTGGCGCTGGCCCGCCTGTGGCTGACCCGCGCCGCGCTGTGGGTGCTCGACGAGCCGTTCACCGCCATTGACGTTAACGGCGTGGCGCGCCTCACCCGGCGGATGGCGGCACACACGGCGCAGGGCGGGATGGTCATTCTCACCACCCACCAGCCGCTGCCGGGGACCGCGGACACCGTCCGCCGCCTGGCGCTGACCGGCGGGGGGGCCGGGCTGTGATGTGGCGTGTCTTCTGTCTCGAGCTGCGCGTGGCGTTCCGCCACGGCGCGGACATCGCCGGCCCGCTGTGGTTCTTCCTGATGGTCATCACCCTGTTTCCGTTAAGCGTCGGGCCGCAGCCGCAGCTGCTGGCGCGTATCGCGCCGGGCATCATCCAGGTGGCGGCGCTGCTGGCCTCGCTGCTGGCGCTGGAGCGGCTGTTTCGCGACGACCTGCAGGACGGCAGCCTGGAGCAGCTGATGCTGCTGCCGGTGCCGCTGCCGGCGGTGGTGCTGGCGAAGGTGCTGGCCCACTGGGCGGTGACCGGCCTGCCGCTGATGATGCTCTCCCCGCTGGTGGCGCTGCTGCTGGGGATGGACGTGTACGGCTGGAAAATCATGGCGCTGACGCTGCTGCTCGGCACGCCGGCGCTGGGGTTTCTCGCCGCGCCGGGCGTTGCGCTGACGGCCGGCCTGCGGCGCGGCGGCGTCCTGCTGGGCATTCTGGTGCTGCCGCTGAGTGTTCCGGTGCTGATTTTCGCCGCTGCGGCGATGGACGCGGCATCGATGCATTTACCCGCTGACGGCTATCTGGCGGTGCTGGGGGCGCTGCTGGCGGGCAGCGCGACGTTAAGCCCGTTCGCCACCGCGGCGGCGCTGCGCATCAGTACGCAGTAGCGCCCCGGCACGACGGACATTTTACTGGTTTCAGGAGGTCAGGTGACGACTATGTGGAAAACCCTTCATCAGCTGGCGGCGCCGCCCCGGCTGTATCAGATTTGCGGCAGGCTCGTGCCGTGGCTGGCGGCGGCCGGCATCATCGCGCTGGCCACCGGCTGGGTCCGGGGCTTTGGTTTCGCCCCGGCGGACTACCAGCAGGGGGAGGGCTACCGCATTATGTACCTGCATGTCCCGGCGGCCATCTGGTCAATGGGTATCTATGCGGCGATGGCGGTGGCGGCGTTTACCGGGCTGGTCTGGCAGATGAAAATGGCCAGCCTTGCCGTCGCGGCGATGGCGCCGGTGGGGGCGGTGTACACCTTCATCGCGCTGGTCACCGGCGCGGCGTGGGGCAAACCGATGTGGGGCACCTGGTGGGTGTGGGACGCGCGCCTGACCTCGGAGCTGGTGCTGCTGTTTCTCTACGCCGGGGTCATCGCCCTGTGGCACGCCTTTGACGACCGTAAAATGGCCGGGCGCGCGGCGGGCATTCTGGTGCTGGTCGGCGTGGTGAACCTGCCGGTTATCCACTATTCCGTCGAGTGGTGGAACACCCTGCACCAGGGCTCGACGCGGATGCAGCAGAGCATCGACCCGGCGATGCGCTCGCCGCTGCGCTGGGCCATCGCCGGCTACCTGCTGCTCTTTATGACGCTGGCGCTGATGCGGATGCGCAACCTGATTTTACTGATGGAAAAACGCCGCCCGTGGGTGAGCGAACTGATACTGAAAAGGGGGCACCGGTGAGTCCGGCATTTTCATCGTGGAGCGATTTTTTCGCCATGGGCGGGTACGCCTTTTTTGTCTGGCTGGCGGTGGCGATGACCGTGGCGCCGCTGGCGCTGCTGGCGCTGCACACGGTGCTGCAGCGCCGGGCCATTCTGCGCGGCGTGGCGCAGCAGCGGGCGCGCGAGGCGCGGATGCGTGCCGCACAGGCGCAACAGGAGGCCGCGTGAACCTGCGACGTAAAAACCGGTTACGGGTGGTCTGCGCGGTGCTGGCGGGCCTGGGGCTGACCACCGCCCTGGTCCTGTACGCGCTGCGCGCGAATATCGACCTGTTCTATACCCCCGGCGAAATCCTCTACGGCAAGCGCGAGACGCAGCAGCTGCCGGCGGTGGGCCAGCGCCTGCGCGTCGGCGGGATGGTGATGCCCGGCAGCGTCAGGCGCGACCCGGACTCGCTGAAGGTGAACTTCAGCCTCTACGACGCCGAAGGGTCGGTGACGGTGAGCTATGAGGGGATACTGCCGGACCTGTTCCGCGAGGGGCAGGGGGTGGTGGTGCAGGGCACCCTGGAGAAGGGCAACCACGTTCTGGCGCACGAGGTGCTGGCCAAGCATGACGAGAACTACACCCCGCCGGAAGTGGAAAAGGCGATGCAGGAAAACCACCGCCGCCCGCAACGCGCTGATAAGGACACCTCATCATGATGCCTGAATACGGCCACGCACTGCTGTGCCTGGCGCTCGGCGTGGCGCTGCTGCTGTCCGTTTACCCGCTGTGGGGCGTGGCGCGCGGCGACGCGCGGATGATGGCGTCGGCCGGGGTGTTCGCCTGGCTGCTGTTCATCTGCGTGGCGGGCGCGTTTTTCGTGCTGGTGCACGCCTTTGTGGTTAACGACTTCACCGTGGCCTATGTCGCCGGCAACTCGAACACGCAGCTGCCGGTGTGGTACCGGGTGGCCGCCACCTGGGGAGCGCACGAGGGCTCGCTGCTGCTGTGGGTGCTGCTGATGAGCGGCTGGACCCTGGCGGTGGCGGTGTTCAGCCGGCGGGTGCCGGCGGATATCGTCGCCCGGGTGCTGGCGGTGATGGGGATGGTCTGCGCCGGTTTTCTGGCGTTCATCCTGTTCACCTCCGGCCCGTTCGCCCGCACGCTGCCGGCCTTTCCGGTGGAGGGGCGCGACCTGAACCCGCTGCTGCAGGACCCGGGGCTGATTTTCCACCCGCCGCTGCTGTACATGGGCTATGTCGGCTTCTCGGTGGCCTTCGCCTTCGCCATCGCCGCGCTGCTGAGCGGGCGTCTGGACAGCGCGTTCACCCGTTTTGCCCGCCCGTGGACGCTGGCGGCGTGGGTGTTCCTGACGCTGGGCATCGTGCTCGGCTCGGCGTGGGCCTACTACGAGCTGGGCTGGGGCGGCTGGTGGTTCTGGGACCCGGTGGAGAACGCCTCCTTTATGCCGTGGCTGGCGGGTACCGCCCTGCTGCACTCGCTGGCGGTCACGGAACAGCGCGCCGGCTTTAAGGCGTGGACGCTGCTGCTGTCCATCTGCGCCTTCTCGCTGTGCCTGCTGGGCACCTTCCTGGTGCGCTCCGGGGTGCTGGTGTCGGTGCACGCCTTCGCCTCCGACCCGGCGCGCGGAATGTTTATCCTCGCCTTTATGGTGCTGGTCACCGGCGGCTCGCTGCTGCTGTTCGCCGTGCGCGGGCACAGGGTGCGTTCGCGGGTGAACAACACGCTGTGGTCGCGCGAGTCGCTGCTGCTCGGCAACAACGTCCTGCTGATGGCCGCCATGCTGGTGGTGCTGCTGGGCACCCTGCTGCCGCTGGTGCACAAACAGCTGGGGCTGGGCAGCATTTCGGTGGGGGAGCCGTTCTTTAACACCATGTTCACCTGGCTGATGGTCCCCTTTGCCCTGCTGCTGGGGGTGGGGCCGCTGGTGCGCTGGGGCCGGGACCGGCCGCGTAACATCAGGAAACTGCTGCTCACCGCCCTGGTCTCCACCCTGGTGCTGTCGGTACTTTTGCCATGGCTGCTGGAAGATAAAATCATCGCCATGACGGCGGTGGGGATGGCGATGGCCTGCTGGATTGCGGTGCTGGCGGTGGCCGAAGCCGTACAGCGCGTGTCCCGCGGCACGAAAACCTCTCTCAGCTACTGGGGAATGGTGGCGGCGCACCTCGGGCTGGCGGTGACGATTACCGGCATCGCCTTCAGCCAGAATTACAGCGTGGAGCGTGACGTGCGGATGCGGGCGGGCGACAGCGTGACCATTCACGACTACCGCTTCACCTTCCGGGAGGTGCGGGACATCACCGGCCCCAACTACCGCGGCGGGGTGGCCCTCATCGGGGTGACGCGCCACGGCGAGCCGGAGGCGGTGCTGCACGCGGAGAAACGGCTCTACAACACCAGCCGGATGGTGATGACCGAGGCGGCGATTGACGGCGGGCTGACCCGCGACCTGTACGCCGCGCTCGGGGAGGAGCTGGACAACGGCGCGTGGGCCGTGCGCCTGTACTACAAACCGTTTGTCCGCTGGATATGGGCCGGGGGGCTGCTGATGGCGCTGGGCGGGCTGCTGTGCCTGGCGGACCCGCGCTACCGCCGCCGTAAACCATTGCCGGAGGCCGGATGAAACGCAACGTACTGTTATTACCGCTGCTGATTTTTCTGCTGATTGCCGCGGCGCTGCTGTGGCAGCTGGCGCGCAACGCGCAGGGGGATGACCCGACGAATCTCGAATCGGCACTGACCGGAAAGCCGGTGCCGGCGTTCCGCCTGGAATCGCTGGAGACGCCGGGTCAGTACTACCAGGCGGAGGTGCTGACGCAGGGGAAACCGGTGCTGCTTAACGTCTGGGCCACCTGGTGCCCGACCTGCCGCGCCGAGCATCAGTACCTGAACCGGCTGGCCGCGCAGGGTATCCGGGTGGTCGGGCTGAACTATAAGGATGACCGGGCGAAGGCGGTGGCCTGGTTAAAAGAACTGGGTAACCCGTATGCGCTGAGTTTATCGGACAGCGACGGGATGCTGGGGCTGGACCTGGGCGTGTACGGCGCGCCGGAAACCTTCCTCATCGACGGCAGGGGGATTATCCGCTACCGCCATGCGGGCGATTTGAATGCCCGGGTATGGGAAAGTGAACTGAAACCGCTGTGGGACAGATACAGCCGGGAGGCGGCGCAATGAGACTGTTACCGGGCATGGTGATGCTGATGCTGGCGCTGGTTATCGCCGGGTCAGCGCGGGCGACCACCGACGTGATGCCGTTTAAAGATGAAGCGCAGGAGCAGCAGTTCCGCCAGCTCACGGAGCAGCTGCGCTGCCCGAAATGCCAGAACAACAGCATTGCGGACTCGAACGCGATGATAGCCACCGACATGCGCCGCAGGGTGTATGACCTGATGCAGGAGGGGAAGAGCCGCCAGGAAATCATCGATTATATGGTGGCGCGCTACGGCAACTTTGTCACCTACGACCCGCCGCTGACCCCGCTGACGGTGCTGCTGTGGGTGCTGCCGCTGGCCGCCATCGTGGCGGGCGGGTGGATAATCGTCGCCCGCACGCGCCGGCGGGTGCGCCTGCGCCGGGAGCCGCTGCCGGCGGACACCCCGGTTTGCGGCGCGCGCGCCGGGTGGGGCGTTTACGTGCCGGGGGCCGTCATTGCGCTGGCGGTCGGCGCCGGCAGCTACGCCCTGACCGGCAGCTATCCGCAGGTGAGGGCCTGGCAGCAGGCGACGGCGCAGACGCCCGGGCTGCTGGCGCGGGCGCTGGACCCGCAGGCGCAGCCGCTGAATGAGGAGGAGATGGCGCGGCTGGCGCTGGGGCTGCGCACCCGCCTGCAGAATGATGCCGGCAATGTTGAGGGCTGGCTCATGCTGGGGCGCATTGGCATGGTACTGGGTAATGCCGGTACCGCCACCGGGGCCTATGCGAACGCGTACCGGCTGGACCCGAAAAACCGCGATGCGGCGCTGGGCTACGCGGAGGCGCTGACGCGCTCGTCCGACCCGGAGGATAACCGCCGTGGCGGGGAGCTGCTGCGCCGGCTGGTGAGCCGCGACCACACGGATATCCGGGTGTTAAGCCTGTATGCGTTCAGCGCCTTTGAGCAGCAGCGCTTTGGCGAGGCGGTGGCGGCCTGGGAGATGATGCTGAAGCTGCTGCCGGCGGGTGACGCCAGGCGGGCGGTGATAGAGCGCAGTATCCGGCTGGCGCAGGAGAAATAAGACCCTGACGGCCCGGTGGCGTGGCGCCACCGGGCCTGGCT